>NZ_FQUW01000031.1 GCF_900129285.1 Desulfofundulus australicus DSM 11792 | reverse complement strand
TTTGGAATACCCGTATTCCGCCAGACCTTCGGGACCATTTCCAGTGAAGTAGGTGGAGGTGGTGTCCCAGAAAGCCAGATCCAGTTCCAGGTTAAATAGATTTTTCGTTTGCTCAAATAACTCCAGTTCAATGGTTTCCTTATGTAGGATGAGAAAATCCAATGCCCGGTAAAAATGGTGTAACTCCAGTTCCTTAAAGGCGGGCCGGTAGATCTCGTTGACCCATTCGTTGACCGCCCGCTTGGACAATGGATCACTGATACGGTTTAGGACCATGGCGTATATGGCTTCATCAAGAGGACTGGTTATTTCTGTTTTATCAAGAAGGTTTTTGATAATGGCAGCCAGTCCCAGCTTTTCCCACAGGTGTCGGAAGATCAGCTCAGTACCCCATTCTTTTGCCTCTAAAACCATGAGCCTGGCGGCTTCAGCTTGAACCCACCTCTTTTTGGAGAATTTAGCCAGGCTTTCAATTAAACGGTCGAGGCTACCCGACTGGGCATCTTCAATGCGGCCCAGGTTAGCAACAACTTTCTGGCGTACTTTACCGTTTTCACGAACACCTTCAACTATTTGTAAGTACGTCCTTTTGGTGCCATCTTTATTGGCGAAGGTTTTTGTCCTGACAAACATAGCATAATCATTATAACATGGCAATATTGGATATTCAAAGACAGTAAATGGTATACGTGGCACAACATTTTTTGATATTCCCAATATACATCCTTGATTTTACTGGGTTTTCAAGAGTTGATGAAGCCTAAAACCCGCTTTTACTGTCAAAGTTGAGTTATGCTCCCCGTGATGATTTATATTTTGGGTATTCCAACATTGAAAGCCGTAGGTACGAGTTTATTTACGGTGTTATTTACTGCTGCCAATGTTACACTGGTTCAAGCAATGGTAAACAAAACTGTAGACGTTTTGCTGGCCCTCCTGCTGCTTCTAGGGTCAGCCGTTGGTGCTCAGTTGGGAGCACGTATTGGCCGCAGGCTAAAGGGAGAGCAATTGCGCATCGTTTTTTCCCTGGTAGTGCTGGGAGTAATGGTAAAAATGGCTCATGATTTGCTGGCTACTCCCTCCAGCATGATTGTCCTCGGAGGTGGTCATTAATGCGAACAAAATTAATAACAGGTCTGCTTGTTTTAGTCTTACTGCTGGTGTTAAATATCCCTGCCTGGGCTGGAATTGTCAATGTAACTGCCAACCCTGACCGAATTGATATGGGAATAAATTTCAGCGGTCAGCAGATATCCATTTCAGGAACAGCACCTGCCGGCAGTGACATCTATGTTAAGTTAGTTTCACCAACAACAGATGTAAAATTGAACAAAAAAGGTAAAATTGGATTCCTGTGGATGAATACCACTACCGCTACGGTTCAAAATATACCTGCCATGTACCTGGTTTACTCTTCTGCACCTTTGGAGCGTTTGAGCCCGGCATTACAGGAAAAAATGGGTATAGCTCCAGAGTTTCGGATGGTTGGAGACAGGGCCATTATCCTGGAGGCTACCGGTAATCAAACCCATGTGCTGAAGGGTTTACAGGGTAAGGATTATCTGGATGCGCTGTTCAGGATGTACGAGAAAAATGGATTATATGGAATTAAAGAAAATGTCATTCAGCAAGAAGGAGAAAAATTTAATCTGGTTATTATGTTACCAGGTTCATCGGTACCGGGGAATTCTCTAATTACTGCTTATGCAGTTAAAAACGGCCGGATTTTGGGTAGCTCCTCCGTAACTTTGAATATCCGTCCGGTGGGAATGGTTCGTTGGGAAAGAAATACTGCCCGGAATAATGCTTTGCTTTACGGCGTTTGTGCAGTATTAATTGCCATTGTTGCGGGTTTTGTAATTAATTTCTTGTTCCGCTTTCTGGAAAAAAGTTTGGCTTCAGTGGCAAACAGGTTAGGAGGAAAGTTAACGACAGAGAAAAGGGAAATATCCACGGAGATTCATTAAAATTAGTTTATCAAGAAATTTGACCTCACCTTTAGCGCCCGTTTAAAGAGAGGTATTAAGTGATCGAGTATCATTTAAGGGCATTTAAGGTGAGGTCTTATTATTTGAGGTCTTATTATTTTAATATTAACGTTTCTATCCCGGTAAAGATAAACCCGTAAGCCCTCAAGGTATAATAGGCTTACGGGTTTTTCTGGTCGGGATGACAGGATTTGAACCTGCGACCTCACGGTCCCGAACCGTGCGCTCTAGCCAAACTGAGCTACATCCCGTCCGCACAGTATATTATCCTATAGGGTTTAAGAAAAGTCAAGGGTTTTTCCCAACCAGTTTAGGCCTTGCCTTTCCGGTTTGATATACGTAATAAGTTTATGGGCCAGTTCTACACCCAGTACCCAGAGGGCAGCAGTGGTTAGATGAGTTGGCGCGACGGAGTCAAAAAGGATATTTGCCCGGGGTGGAAATTCATCATCACCGGACCAGATGGCCACGGCTAAAGGAAGCTTGGGTAAAGCCGGAATTATGGCACCAGCATCTCCCATATTAACAGGTGTCCCCCCCAGGTATTTTGTGGCGCGATAAAAATCATCCATTCTGGTGTCAAAAGCTTCTGCCAGGGGTTTTAGAGCGTCGGTATAAAAGGGGGCATTATGGAGAGCTCCATACGGCAATTCTAAAAAGGATAACCACTTACCGCGGGGTGGCAAACCGCTAGCCGAACAGAGATACTGGAGAATCAAGGTATGATCATTATAAGATACCTCTTTACGGTTTCCTTGTTTATAAACATTACCGGCAAAATCGATTAAATAATCCTGCCCGAAGTAAGTCAACGAAAATATTTTTTTGTTGCTATCAAAAGTGGCTCCGGTACGTAAGGTAATTAGTTCAGGTTCAACGATTAGTGATTTAAACTTAAGTCTTGCTTCGTTTAAAGCATTAAGCTGCTTGATCATTTCTCCCTCTACCCCGTCCCTTAATTTTATTAGCACCCTAGTGTCCTTTTAAATACAGAATAATGGCTGTAATGATTACTACCAGGAAAAGAACCATGGATAGCCCGCCAAAATTAGTCAGTGCTTTTAAACGAATACCTTCGATCTCAGCCTTTTCGCGCAGATTCTTGTAAACTTCCAGCCGACCGATTACATCCATGACCAGGCTATCAGCCAGGTCGGGATCCCCTCCTTTTTCCAGGAGGCTTTGTACCGTAGTATCCAACCACGTTTGTCGTTCTTCTTCATCCAGGAGAGCAAATTTTTCTTTTAAGAAAAGTTTAAACTCTTTTTCCCTGGGTTTTAATTGTTTAAAATAAATACGCCTTTCCAGGCGGGAAAATTGCCGGATATTTTTACCTAAGAGGGTAACTTCTTGTTCTTGAAGGTTAAACTGTTGACCCAATAATAAAGCAAATTTATATGACAAGGATGTCCCACCCTTCTGGTTTTCCATAAATTTTTTTCTCCATCTCCCCGGGAAGATCCTTTAATGATGTAAATTATTACAATAATTCTTTCGTATTTTTATTTCGTTAATAACCACTCCCTCTTCGCATCAATCTTGCGCATATGAAGGGAGTGGTGACCTGCTAACATATCAGAGAAAAGGAAAGAGGGTTAGTTATGTAGAAGAATTTTTATGAAATTAAATTGGAGGGAATAACGTGGAAGTTTATGCCCTTGTCGGTCCAAGCGGTACCGGAAAAAGTCATCGGGCTATTACAACTGCTCACGAATGTGGTGCGGAATTAATCATTGACGACGGACTTTTAATTAAAGGCAACCGCATTTTAGGGGGAATATCGGCAAAGCGACAGCCTACCCGTATTGGTGCTATAAAAACTGCCCTTTTTATGGATGAAGAGCATGCCCGGCAGGCCAGAGCAGTTCTGGAAGAAGCAAAACCTTCCCGGGTTCTAATACTTGGTACTTCATTGGAGATGGTGGAGAAAATTGCTTTCAGGTTGGGTTTGCCGCCAGTTTCCAGGGTCATCAACATTGAAGAGATAGCTTCTCCTCGGGAAATTCGTCAGGCCCTCGACATGCGCGCCCGTTACAGTAAACATGTCATTCCAGCTCCTACGGTAGAGGTTAAAAAGAGGTTTCCGGAAATATTTGCCGATTCTATAAAGATCTTTTTGGGGCGCCAGAGCCCGCAGGTTAAGCGGAGCTGGCTGGAACAATCAGTGGTACGCCCTGCCTTTACCTGTTACGGCAAATTAACAATTACCACCGGAGCTCTGGTGGCCATTATATCCAGGGTGGCTGAAGAAGTTCCGGGAGTCAAAAGTTCTGGCCGGGTGTATATTAAAAGGGAGACAGATGGGGTATTCATTGAATTGCATCCGGTTTTATACTATGGGTATGTGTTGAACAAAGTAGGCAGGGAAATCCAGCTGGCTGTAAAGGAGCGGGTGGAAGAGATGACTGGCCTGGTAGTTAAATCGGTAAACATTCTGGTGAGGGAATTGCATTTTCCAAAAGGGAAAGAGCCGGCTTAGTTACCGGCTCTTCTAAATCTTTGTGGCAAATACATGGTTGCCTATACGGGTCACCACAGGCAGGGTACGAATCCAGCAGTCTGTGGCTGTATGCGGGTTGTAGAAAAATAAGGCGCCGTTGGTGGGATCTCTTCCAGCCAGGGCTTCTAGAGCAGCATTAATGGCCGTTTCGTCAGGTTCCAGATATATGGAGCCGTCCTGAACCGGTGAAAACTGAAAGACATTGTTGTCTTTCTGAAAAATTACTTCCCGGATGGTTTTGGGAAAACCCGGGCTGGCCAGCCGGTTAAGGATTACAGCCCCCACGGCTACCTGACCGGTAAAACTTTCTCCCCTGGCTTCGGCATGAATCAACCTGGCCAGGAGCAGTAAATCCTCCCTGGATATACCTCCGCGGGAAATTACCGCTGGAAGCTCGCTAAACCGATCCGGTACCAAAAGCACATCACCAGGTCTAATTAAAGAATCCCTGAGTTTGTTAGTTTCCATTAATTTGGCCAGGGAAACATTATGAACCCTGGCAATTTTGTACAGCGTATCTCCTGGCCTGACGGTGTAGCAAAGCATACACTTGTAGCTGGTCAGGTTATTATCATTTCCCCATGATGTGCTGGCTTCCACCTGTTTTGCTGCTAAAAGCCAGGTCAGTGCAACAATTATAGTTACCGCGCCAGCATATCTGGTTAGTCTACTGCCCATTGTGTCCTCCTTTCCGGCTATTAACTATTTTAGACAAGCCGGGGAGGAATTATACACAGGTACTCAGGTAAAGTGAGACTTAAGCCATTAGCAGGAGAGCATTAATTATTGCTGCGGCTATAGTACTGCCACCCCGGGTGCCGATCATGGTAATGTATGGTATCCCAAGGGATATTAATTCTTCTTTGGATTCAGCTGCACCAACAAAACCTACGGGTGTTCCGACTACCAGGGCAGGCCTGACCTGTCCTGCAGATACCAGTCGACACAGAGTAAAAAGAGCTGTAGGGGCATTGCCTATAGCTATAATACCTCCTTCTATTTTGGGAACTCCCAGTTCCATGGCTACCATGGCCCGGGTGGTTCCCCTCATTTGGGCATTTTTAATTACTTCGGGATGGTTGATCAGGCAGATTACTTCCACTCCCAGAGATGCTAGGCGGTTTTTGATAAGGCCACTGCGGACCATGTTTACGTCGGTGAGAATGGGTTTTCCTGCTTTAAGAGCACGCAAACCACTTTCCACGGCCCGGGGGTGAATGCGTATTAACCGGGCACAGGACAGATCACCGGTGGTATGCACAACACGCTTGATGATAGATCTTTCCCCTGCTGGTAGCGTAGCCAGGTCGGGCAGGTTTTCTTCAATTATGCGCATGCTCTCCCTTTCAATGGCTGCAGGATTAAATAATTCCATGCCCTTCGTTAACCTCCTGGATTCGTTCTATTATTATTTCGGCCAATTTTTGGTGGGCACCGATATGACCGGTCATGACAATATCCATATGGGGATAGCGAGTTCTTTCCCTGGCTAAAATTTCGGGTATGTCTTTTTTCATATGTACCCCCTGAGAGAGAAAAAGGGGGACTACCACAACTTTTTTCATTCCCATAGCTGACATCGTAGCCAGGGCTGCCGGTAAATCCGGCTGGTTAAATTGTAAAGATGCTCCCTCCACCAGATCGTAAGAACCATCCCTGGCTACCAGTTCCTTTAAATCCTGCAGGGTGGCCTGGGCCTCTGGAAGGCGGCTACCATGGGCCAGAAGAATGATTCCTGTCTTCATAGCCTATGCAACATCCTTTCGTTATTAATTTTTTTCAACAATTCCTGTCGGCTGGTTACAGAATTATCCGGTACCCGGGGTCTGCTGATTATCACTACCGGCAAACCAAGTTCCAATGCTGCGGCAACCTTGGTATCCGTTCCCCCTATGGTACCACTGTTCTTGGTAACCACTACCTCTGCCTCATATTGTTTAAACAGGGCACGATTCAATTCCAGGCTAAAGGGACCCTGCATGGCTACAATATCGGCAGGGCTCAGCCCCAGCTGCCGGCAGTACTGGATCACTTCTGGTTCAGGGAGCACCCGTACTACCAGTCGTGCTCCATGCTGGCGGGCGGTGTTTAAAAAGATGTTTAGAGTTTTGCTACCCGTGGTCAGGAAAATTACTTTACCATGTCTTACGGCCTGTTGGGCTGCTTCCTCGTAACTGTTGGTGCAATGAATTAGCGGGTGCTGGGGCAGGCTGCTTTCCTCACGCTGGTAACGTAAATAGGGAATTTGCGTCCTGGCACAGGCCTGACGGGCATTTTCTGATACCTGCTGGGCGTAGGGGTGGGTGGCATCAATCAGAAGCTTAATATGGCGATTCTTAATCAGGGCTACCATATCATTTATGGACAGCCTGCCGATAATGACTTCGGCACCGTGCCGGGTCAACAGTTCTCCCCCATAAGGCGTGGTTGCAGAAGCCAGAACATTGTAGCCATGATTTATAAGGTCCTGAACAATCAAGCGCCCGTCGGCAGTTCCGCTTAAAACCAGAATCATAGCACATATCCCCTGGGTGTAACCAGGTAGTTATCCAGTTTTTTAGTTTGGTTGTTACCAACGATTAAAATACTGAACATATCCAGGGAATGAGAAAGCAGGTTTTCCAGATCTGTTATAATCACTTCTTCCTCTTCGCGATAAGCCTGGCGAACTATCCCTACCGGTGTGCTGGCGTTTTTGTATTGAAGCAAGATTTCCCTGGCCCTCTGGATTTGAAATTTTCTCCTATGGCTGGCCGGGTTATACAGTACTATTACGAAATCTCCCTGAGCAGCCAGGGCCAGCCTCTTTTCTATAAGTTCCCATGGGGTTAAAAGATCACTTAAGCTAATTACCACGAAATCATGCATTAAAGGTGCACCCAGTAATGCTGCTGCCGCGGTAGCAGCGGTAATGCCGGGGATGATCTCTACTTCAACCAGGTCATGCAATTTTTCCTGATATAGAATTTCCAGGGCCAGCCCGGCCATGCCATAAACCCCGGGATCCCCGCTTGAAACCAGGGCAACTTTTCGTCCCTTTTGAGCCTGTGCAATGGCTGCGCGGCAACGTTCAACTTCACGGGTCATACCCGTACTGATAATTTCTTTTCCTTCCACCAGGGGAGCAATGAGTTGAACGTAGGTTTTGTATCCAACGATAATATCTGCTTCCTGCAGAACTCTAAGTGCTTTGGGACTTAAATAATCGGTACTTCCCGGTCCTGTTCCCACCACCCATAACTTTCCTCGGCTAACGCTACCGTCACGCCCTCCCGGCTTGTTTTGGGGAGGATCAGTCTGGCGTGGTGAGCAGCAGCCAGCAGAGCAACCGGTTCGCATACACCACCAACTCCTATCCTTTTCTGAACAAAAGAAGAATGTTGAAGATTTTTCACACGGGAAAATATGGATTGGATTTGTTCCCTTGAAAAACTCACCAGGGGGATTCCCATTTCCCGGGCAACCTGCTGCAAACCACGTTCCTGTACCCGCAGGTCTATTGTTGCCAGTAGACGCAGGCTGGTAGGGCTGCGCCGGGCGAGTTTCAGGGCATGTAATAGGGCTTCTTTAATCTTTTCCGGATCAATTTCCTTCCGGCAACCAATACCGGCTATAAGGTTTCGTGGTCTTAGAAAAAGGGTTTTTTCATGGGGCAACGAAATCTCGCGGTTAGTTATAACTACCAGCCAACCCGGCGGTCTGGTAATGGGCAATTTGTCCCATGGAATCAGCTTAAAGCCCTGCATTGGAGGAAAAGGCAGTGGAAATTCGCTGCAAAACGCAACCATCTCACCATTTACCAGTGCCGCATTTACCTGTTTTACAGCGTTAAATGGTTCCATAACCAGGGTATATTTACGGGCCAAGACATCTACTGAAGGCAGGCCGTTTACGTCCGTAGCAGTGGTGATTACCGGTATGGCCTGGAAAGCTCCAGCCAGATCCTGGGCCAGCTCATTGGCTCCCCCCAGGTGGCCGCTTAAAGTGCTGATCACGAACTGGCCTTTTTCATCCATAACCACCACTGCAGGATCAGAACGCTTGTCCTTAATTAAAGGAGCAAGTAACCTGACCACAATACCCAGGGCCATGATAAAGATCAAACCCTGGCACCGGTAAAATTCTTCTGCCACTATCCGGGATACAGGACCGTTGAAAGGTTCACCTTCTCCCGGAAAACGGCCGGGCCTGAACAAGCGCACCTGGTGTCCCTCGTTTATTAAATGCCGGGATACCTTTGCCGCCAGCTCTGTACCATTTTTAGTAATGGCAAATATAGCGATGTTCATTTCCTGCTGTTCCGGTAGCTGTGGTCAAAATGGGGGTCATAGAGCCGCGACAACTGGTAGGAAGAATTAAAAACATCTCCTACCAGAACCAGGGCGGTGCGGGTAATACCTGCATTCTTAACCTGTTCAGCAATATCTGCCAGCGTTCCCCGCAGCAAGCGTTCTTCAGGCCACGAAACCTTTTCTATCACCAGTACCGGGGTTTGGGGAGAATAACCTCCAGCAAGTAATTCTTCCACCAACCGTTCTATCTGGTGAACGGAAAGAAAGATACACATGGTACACTGATGACGGGCCAGTTCCTTAAGCTTTTCTTGTTCTGGAACCGGGGTGCGTCCTTCCATCCGGGTAAGGATTATTGTTTGGGTTACGCCTGGTAAAGTCAGCTCATGGGGAATGGCGGCTGCAGCAGCCAGAAAGGAGCTTACTCCTGGTACAACCTTAAAAGGTATGTTCTGGGACATCAGAGCATCCATCTGTTCCTGTATGGCTCCATATAAAGCAGGGTCACCGGTATGCAGTCGAACCACGGTTAATTGCTTCAGGTGTGCCCTGCGCATTACGGCCAGTATTTCCTCTCGGGTCATGGTGGCACTATTATAAATATCTGCACCTGGTTTGCAATAATTTAATATTTTGGGATTAACCAGGGAGCCGGTGTAAATAACAACATCAGCTTCCTGCAGTAACTTTGCTCCCTTAATAGTTATCAGTTCAGGATCTCCCGGTCCGGCACCAACAAAATAAATCATTTATTGCCCCCCTTAAATTAACGGCCTTTTAAGTTCCGGAGGATGAGTATTGACATATAGTCAAGATTTTTTCCAGCAAATTCGGTTATTTCCCGGCTTATCAATTGATCGGGGTAACCACAACGGCTTACCAGGACGGCATGATTTATTAAATTTTTTTTGTGTAAAATTTCCAAAATCTTATCGAAATGGCGGTTTATTTTCATCAGTACCACGTTATCAAAGGTATCCAGGGTCTCTTCCAGTCGCTTAAGATTATTAACTGCCGGTATTACTGCCAGGTCTTCATCTCCTGTAGCCAGTGGTTCTCCCAGTGCGGCTGCACATGCGCTCATGGCAGTGACCCCCGGAATGGTTTCTACCGGTAGCCAGGGATAATTTTTTTGCAGGTAAGCCTGTATATAGCCATAAGTGCTATAAAACATGGAGTCACCAATGGTAATAAAAGCTACCTTGTTTCCCTGTTGTACCAGTTGTGCTACTTTTTCCCCGGCTATGGCCCAATGTTCTTCTAATATTTGCTTGTTTCTGGACATGGGAAAAGTTAATTCGATAGTTAGGATTTGATGCTTGATTATCTTATTGACCACTGACAAAGCCAGGCTTTCCCGGTCAGCTGATGATTTAGGAACACATACTACATCTACATTTTGTAATATGCGATAAGCTTTTAGGGTAAGTAGCTCTGGATCCCCGGGGCCAACTCCGATACCATAAAACTTACCCGCCACCCTCATCTCCCTCCTTTTGGACAGCAATGATCCACACCGGGTTTAAAGCATGCAGCAGATGATAATTGCCGCGGGAAACCGCACGGGTAACAGATACCTGTACCACTTCCTTTTTCCATGGCAGTTGGTCGAGCAAAACCAGGATGCGGGTGAGTGTTTCCAGGGTTAAGGCGTTAATGACCACTCTTGCTCCAGGATTAAGTCTTATTTGCAGCAGGTTTATTATCTCTTCCAGCTTTCCGCCCGAGCCACCGATGAAGACCCTTTGGGGAACGGGAAGGGGGAGCAACGCTTCTGGAGCGCGACCTTCAATTACCTTTATATTTTTCAGGTCGAACTGGTATATGTTTTTACGGATTAGCTCTCTTGCAACAGGGTTCTGCTCGATGGCATAAACAGTGCCGTTGCCTATTAGCCTTGCCGCTTCTATGGCAAGGGAGCCGGTACCGCTGCCAATATCCCACACAACCTGGCCTGGCCCTAATCGTGCTTTGGCCAGGGTGACGGTACGAACTTCTTCCTTGGTCATGGGAATATCGCCGCGAATAAAAAATTCATCAGGAATTCCCGGAGTCGTGTAAGGCCAGGACTTTCTCATCTATAATCACCATAACACAATTTTTTTGCCCGGATAGATCCATACAGGCTAGTTCACCGGCTGTGGTTTCCAGGATTTTTTCTTCCGGATAACTCAAATTACAACAAACAAAAATTTTTCGGTTGATTATACCTGCTTCTAAGAGCATGCTGGCTATGCGGCTGGGTGAACTTCTCGGGTCGGTAAAAAGGGCTACTTTTTTATGGTCGTGCACCAGCTGAATCAAGTCTTCAACTGGTCTTCCGTGAGCACTTGTAATCAGGGCATCGTGCCAGGGCAGGGCCAGGCGGGCGAAGGCCAGTTGCACAGAACTGACACCAGGAATTACTTCCAGTTCCTCTACAGAAAAGTATTGACGCAGGTACTGCAGAATACCATATAAACCGGGGTCGCCGGAGGCTATAACGGCTACTCCTTCTTCCCGGTGTCGATTGATAAAATCAACCATGGCCTTAAGGTTATTTTTAATGATAAACGTTTTTTGTCTACCATTGGCTAAAAGAGAAAGGTGGCGAATGCCGCCTACCAGCACCCCGGCTTCGGCCAGAGCCTTTTGGGCTGCGGGAGTAAGGTAATCCTGGTGGCCCGGGCCCACCCCAATTATTTTAATTCGCGGCATCCCAGTGCCCTCCCTATTTCCCGGGCATGATGGTCCCATCCCAGGATTTTGCCATCTAAGGTCAAGAATACCGTTCCCACCAGCAAGCGGTGGTGGACGTACTCCATGGCTCGCTGGCTGGCCCGGCTAGCCAGCTGATGGTATATGCCCAATAAATTATGTTCAGCCAGGAGATCTACTACACTTTCAATAGTGCCGGCTTCCATAATATGAGCAATCAGGGTTCTGTCTGCTCCCATCAGGGCAGCATAACTGGCCAGCGTTTCTCGCCGGGCATCGGCTATGCGGCTGTGGGTGTGAAATATTCCAGCTGCAACTTTTAACAATTTGCCATGATGTCCCCAGAGGAGAACGCCGGAAAAGCCTTTTTCTACACAGTTTTCCAGCATGAACCCCACGAAATTACTCATTTCCACCACGGCATCGGCTGGAAACCCGTATTTATTAACTGCCGTCCGAACCCCCATTTGTCCGGGAGTAAGAACAACCTGGTTAAAACCCGCTGCCCTGGCTACGTCCAGCAGTGGTAATAGAGAATCTTTAAAAGCTTCTTCGGACATGGGCCGAACTATC
Source organism: Desulfofundulus australicus DSM 11792 (assembly GCF_900129285.1). Classification (GTDB taxonomy): domain Bacteria; phylum Bacillota; class Desulfotomaculia; order Desulfotomaculales; family Desulfovirgulaceae; genus Desulfofundulus; species Desulfofundulus australicus. Next base: position 24,110 of record NZ_FQUW01000031.1, on the reverse strand, counting down.
CCCGTTGTTCCCAATATGGATATACCTCCTACAATCCCCAGGCGGGGGTTCAGGGTGCGCCTGGCCACCAGCTCTCCTCCGGGTACGCTGACCGTAAGTTCCACTCCCCGATTGGGAGGAAGGATGCTGTTTACCGCTTCCCTGATCATTTGCCTTGGAACAGGGTTAATGGCTGGCTCTCCTACTGCCACTGCCAGACCCCGTTTGGTAACCCGTCCTACACCGGGTCCCCCGCGGAGCTGGATCCCTTTTTTAGTGGGGCGAGCTTCTACTACAACTGGGAGGCCGTGGGTAACGTCGGGATCATCCCCCCCGTCTTTAATTACTACTGCCCTTGTGCCACCGGGTATTTTTTCCAGCTTATGGATTGGTACCCTGATTAACTGGCCAGTTGGATTTACCAGGGTAACTTCACCAGGCTTGGTATCATGATAAAGTAATTCTGTAGCCGCACGGGCTGCTGCAGCAGCACATGCTCCGGTGGTAATTCCGTTACGTAAAGATTTAGTCACTTCATTTTTCCTCCTGAAAAAAACACGCCCGGCAAAAGAAGGGCGTGTTAGGTTTCATTACGCCTGCTATCTTTCGCGCGAAGATAGATAGGCCTTTACTGAACTTGAAAAGTTCAGTTTTAAGGGGCAGGCAGGTCTCCTGGCTCGCGGATCATCAGATAACCGCGCCTTCCCGGTCAATACTCACAATAAATATTGTAAAATCACAACAAATTGTTGAAAAATATCTTTTTAGCTTTCCAGTGAGTATATAACCAGTGGCAATTTGCGGCTCCTCCCCGGTTACAGTGGCGGGACCGCGCCGGCTCAAGCAGGTTAGCTGCTCCCCGGTCTTCCCTATTATCCCCCGAGGGGACCCGCCCCTAATATTTAGTTTTTCCTTTTCAGACTAGCTGTCCTGGAGTTTTTCCCTGCGTTTGATCATTCGTATATCATCTTCTACCGATAATCGACAGGGCCAGCACATTTGGCAAATGCGGGACGCAGTTCTTTCCCCCAGATATTCACCCAGGTTTTCCAGGCTGATATTGGTGGTGATGATTACGGGAAGACGGTGATTAACGCGGTAATTTAATATAGAGTAAAGTTTATTTTTAGCCCATTCAGTATAATTATGGGCTCCCAAATCATCCAAAAATAAGAGAGGCACTTCCCTTGCCGTATCCAGCAGGTCTTTTTCCGAATAATGTTCTATTATCTGGCGGTTTTGATCATAAGTAGAGCGCAGGCGATCGAGTAAATCAGGTACGACGACAAACAATAATACTGTTTCTGCTTCCAGTAAAGCGTTTGCTATACATGCCGCCAGGTATGTTTTCCCACTTCCAACGGGACCTGTAATTAAAAGGCCGTCGATATGCCGGTTTTTTTTAAAGTTTTGGACGAATTCCACTGCTGCTTGAAAGGTACGCCTGGCTAACTCGTAATAAGTTATTTTTCGTTCCGGATCTATTCTGAATTTGGAATAATACTTGAAGTCAAATTTATCAAAAGTATGATTACGTAACCCTTCTGGCAATCCAGCTTCTTTAAAACGGTTGAGGATAGCTTTTTGCTTGCTACAGGAGCAGGGAAAAGCCACGTTATTTTTTATCACTATACCCCGGTCATTACATACAGGGCAGGCCTTCATTGGCCAGCATCCTTTCTCCCTCAGCTAAGATATAGGGTTTTTAAAAGCGCTTTTTTACGCTCGTCTACCTTTGGTGTGGTATTTTTAGAACGTCGTTTCTTAAACTGTGCATCATAGGCGTTTATTTCTTCCAGAGTTTGGAGATTATTCTTTTTCCACTCCAGAATAATACTATCAATATATTTAAAATTATGCTTTCCCCTCAAGACAGCCCGGCGCAGGGCTTCTAAAACCAGCGTAGGGTTTAATTCCTCAATCCATTGCTGTATTTGTTCTACCTCCATAGGGGAAACAGGACGCCCGAACTCCTGTTCAAATGCCTTTATAATTAATGCAAATTCCGGAGAATTGGCTTCCATCCGGGTTCTTTTTTCCAGCAAGCAGCGGGTACGCTCTATTTCCCTGACCCTGATACTGGCCCAGATCTCTGAAAGCTTTTCCAGCAACGGTTCAAAATCGTACCCACTCAGGATTTGATCCTTATTTTCATCGTAATACTGAGTTACAGCCAGGACCTCTTTTTCTAACAACCTGTTTAGATTTTGCTGTATCCGGGTTACATCCTGGGACGTACACTCAGCCAGCGCAGAAGCGGAAGGAAGTAAATTTTTTTCCTCTATCTGTAACCTTAAAAGTTGAATGAGAAGGATCATTTCTTCATCGGTTATATCAAGGTGGCGATATAAGCGAAGCAAAAGGTTGGGAACAGCTGTAATGCCCTGGAGTAAAAGATCTGTTCCAAAGGCAGCGGTAATATTTCCCTCACGGTATCTTTTTACCGTTCTACCGCTCATCATGACTTTCCTCCCTGTTAGTGAATATTTTATGGTAAGGGAGGAAGTTTGTCCAGATAAAAAAAACCTTATAAGGGGCAGGGTTGACGAGCAGTAAATGTATATACTGCTAACCCCATTTCTTTTAGCATAATTATCGCCTGCTTTATATATGCTCCCAGTTCTGAAAGCCGGTGCGCGTCAGAGCCAACGGTAAATACTTTCACACCATACTCACGGGCCAGGAAAAGAATTTCCCTGCTGGGATGAAACTCGCTTAGCCCCCGTTTTATGCTGGAGGTGTTTACTTCCAGGCCAATTTTTTTTCGTGCCATATCCTTCAGTATAGGCTCGATCTTTCCCTGATGGGCATCTATTAAAGTTTTACCCCAGAAGCGTTCACCATGACGGCGATAAAGATCCAGGTGAGCTATACAATCAAAAAGGTTACAATTTACTGCATCCTGTAATATCTGGAAATATTCGTTTAATGCCTCATCTACAGTATGAGAGGAAAAGTACTGCTGGCTTTCTTTCCAGGAAGATATGGACTGGTGAGCAAGGCAATGTATTGAACCCAGTACATAATCGAATGGATAACTGGTAATAATTTTTTCTATTCTTTCCTCACAACCCCGTATATACCCAATTTCCACGCCGGCTTTAATTTTTAAATGTGTACTTCGTAATTGGTTTCGAGCATTTTCAATTTCAAAGAAGTAATTGTCAAGCCAGCTCAGGTCTTCCATGGGATGAAATTTTCCTTCTACCCGCACAAACCAATCTTTTTGCCTGCGCACCGGGTCCACTTCCAGATGGGGGGTAAAACAGATTTCTTTCAATTCAAGTTTTAATGCCCTCTGACAATATTCCAGAATGCTTTGGTCTTCGGCATCAATGGAATAACCCGGATGTATATGGTAGTCCAGGAGATATATCATTCAACAATCTCCGCTCCTAAAACTGTTTCCATTTGTTTTAATGCCCAAAGATGAGCTTCTTCATCAAAACTGGCTACACCTTTAGAATATACTATGGTTCGGTAATCCCTATTCCGCAATTCCTCTACAGTGTATAAAACGCAGATATTGGTGCAAACGCCTACAATGTGGACTGCGACTGGATTAAGGTCTTCCAAAATTTTACTCAAATTGGTCCGGTAAAAACCACTATAACGTGTTTTGGGAACTTTAATGGCAAAGGGGTATTCTTCAATCAGCGATGCCAGTTCATCAATAAGGCTTGCTCCCGGAGTACCGTAAACGCAATGGATGGGAAAACGGGAGAATTCCGGATCTTCTGGTGAATGAGCATCCATAATAAAAATTATCGGTTCCTGCTGGTTCATGAACTCTTTCACTTTTTCCACCACAAACGGGACAATCTTTCTGCCGTTTTTACCGCAATTTAATGTTCCGTTACTATCAATAAAGTCCTTTAGCATATCTATTACCATTAAAACATGGCGAGGCATAAATATCCCTCCTTATATTAAACTTGTTGCTATTACTAAATCTGTTAATACTAAAACCATTAGTATTTTAACATATCTTTTTCAATACTGGTAGGTACAGTAGAAAAACCCAGTGCCCCTGGCAAAATATAACACGTTAAAATCCTTTATAACCTAATCCTGGCACTCTGGTAATATTTTTATTCAACCTTCACTGCTGTACCACTGGCTGTAACCATGAGCATACCTTCCCGAATTACTTCATAATCAAGATCAATACCGATTACCGCATTGGCTCCCAACCGCCGGGCCTGGGTGGTCATTTCTTCCAGGGCAATCTGGCGGGCCTGGGATAGTTTTGTTTCATAAGCTCCAGATCGACCTCCTACAATGTCGGTAATGGTGGCAAATAAATCCCGTACTATATTAGCACCCATTATTGCTTCACCGGTCACGATGCCCAAATAAGCCAAAATTTTTTTCCCCTCTACATTGGGAGTGGTTGTTAAAATCATATAACAGACCTCCTCACTACAGGATATATTAATAGGAGCCGGGTTTCTTTAAGGGATTATTTGCGTACGATAATTTCACTATTTACAGTATAAAGTCCATATTTTATTAACCATAAGTGTTATTATATATTATTTTATAAAAAAATTGACGGGTAATTCTGGATTCTGAACTAACTATTGCATTTAAAGGATAGTCTATGATATTTTTTATTTTACACAAGGTAAATATACCGGATAAGCATTAAACTTTAACATTTGGAAAAAATAGAACGTGTAGCTATCCTGAAGAGGGGTGAACTGTATGACGGTAAGACTTGGAATTAACGGCTTTGGTCGTATAGGCCGCAATGTGTTTCGAGCTGCTTTAAATCATCCGGAAATAGAAGTTGTGGCAGTTAATGACCTGACTGATGCTGCTACACTGGCTCATTTACTTAAGTATGATTCTGTTCACGGGATCTGTCGTGGCGAGGTGGAAGCAGTTGACGACGGTTTCATTGTTAACGGCAGAAAAGTCAAGGTGTTCTCGGAGAAAGATCCCGGTAAATTGCCCTGGGGCGAGCTGGGGGTTGAAATAGTGGTGGAATCTACCGGTCGTTTTACCGCCCGGGAAGATGCCGCCAAACACCTGGAAAGTGGGGCGAAAAAAGTGTTAATCAGCGCCCCTGCCAAAAACGAAGATATAACCATAGTCATGGGTGTAAACGAAGATAAATACGATCCTGCCCGGCACAAAGTTATATCCTGTGCTTCCTGCACCACGAACTGCCTGGCACCGGTTGTCAAAGTGTTGCATAACCGCTTTGGTATTGTGCGGGGCCTAATGACTACCGTTCATTCATACACTAACGATCAGCAGATTTTAGACCTGCCCCATAAAGATCTAAGACGTGCCCGTGCAGCAGCCCTGTCCATCATTCCTACCACCACTGGTGCCGCTAAGGCTGTAGCTCTTGTTTTGCCTGAATTAAAGGGCAAGCTCAATGGGATGGCCATGCGAGTACCTACTCCCAATGTTTCTGTAGTCGACCTGGTAGCCGAGCTTTCCCGGCCTGCGACAAAAGAAGAAATTAACAGTGCATTAAAGGAAGCGGCTCAGGGCGAACTCAAAGGAATTATGGATTACTGTGAAGTTCCCCTGGTTTCCAGAGATTTTAACGGTAATCCCCATTCCTCAATTATTGACGCTCTTTCCACCATGGTCATTGATGGTATTCTGGTTAAAGTAGTGGCCTGGTATGACAATGAGTGGGGCTACTCAAACCGGGTAGTTGATACTGCTCTGTATTTATCCCGCCGAGGGCTTTAAGGATCTTTTATAAAAATTTTATGTAAAACCCCCGCTTTACGCGGGGGTTCGATTTTTGCTTTATTCCACTTTGGGCCGCGGATAAAGTCCAGACCGTTCCACAATTTCCGGCACCACTTCTTCCCAGGCAATGGCCATAATATGGACACCGTGTACACCTGGAATGGTGCGGATATGCTTGATTTGTTCAATACAGATTTCAATGCCTTCCCGCTTGGGATCATCGGCTTTTTTAAGCCTTTCCACAATATCGTCGGGTACAATCATTCCTGAGACACTGGTTTGCAGGTATTTAGCTGCCCGCCAGCTCTTAAGGGGGGTGACTCCTGCCAGAATGTGTACCCGCTCGTGAATACCCCTTTCCCTCACCATTTCCATAAAGCGTTCGAAACGCTCCATGTCAAAGATACATTGCGTCTGTATGAACTCTGCCCCGGCCTCTACTTTTTTCTCCAGGCGGGCTACACGGAACTCAAATGGGTCCGCAAAGGGGTTGGCAACAGCCCCGATAAAGAAGCGTGGTTCATGTTCTTTAATGGGCTCACCGGAGAAGAATAATTTTTCATCACGCATGCGACGCATTAAATAAATTAATTGTATGGAATCAATATCGTAGACGTTTTTAGCCGACGGCTCATTACCAAATTTTTGATGATCGCCGGACAGGCAGAGCAAATTCCTGACTCCCAGGCTATAAGCACCCAGAAGATCACTCTGGATGGCAATACGATTCCTGTCACGGCAGGTCATCTGTACGATGGGTTCCAGACCACAGTCCAGGATGTGCACAGCGGATGCTATACTGGAAAGCCTTACGATGGCTGTCTGGCAATCAGTTATGTTGGTAGCATCCACATAGTCTTTTAGCATTTGGGCGTGATGGCGAATACCATGGGCGGACGCATGCTTGGGAGGTCCGATTTCTGCAGTTACCGCAAAATGTCCGCTATCGAGAAGCTTTTGCAGTTTGCTTTCTGTTTTCACCCGATCATCACATCCTCCCTGATGGCTTTGCGCGGTCCTCCGTCGCGGGATTTGGACCAGTCTTTGGGCGGCTGGATTTCCATTAACTTATCCAGCTTACCCAGAGCTTTCATCCGGTCGTAAATCAACTGCCAGGCACAGTCCACATCTTTACTGATTTCGCACTTGCCGTACTGGGAGCCACCACAGGGACCATTTAAAATGCTCTTGGAGCAGCGGATGATGGGGCATATACCGCCGGTACGGTGAAGAATGCAATCCCCGCAAAGGCCGCACCTTTCTTCCCATACCCCATGAGTTCTGGAACCGCCCACAAACATGGTATTCTGGGCAGGTACCACCCACTTATCATGGAATCGTTCCGCCAGATACTGTACACCTACACCACAGGCAAGGGAAATTATGGCATCAACGTCCTTGACCAGATTTTCCAGAGGTTCAATATATTCCGGGTCGCATTGCCTTGTGGCAGTTATTGTCACTGTTTCTAGAGGGTTACCCTGTAAACGGCGCATGATGCGCAGCGAGGAGGCCAGAACTTCAGTTTCTTTTTCGCCTCCCGAGAGGCAAACGGTAACGCAACCGGCACAACCAACAAGAAGAACTTTTTTGCAGTCCTCAATCATGGCGGCAATATCTTTAATTGGCTTTTGTTGTGCTATGATCATGCCACATCACCTTCTTTCCTTGACGTTCCCGCTTTATTCTTTCTTAATGGACTTGGACCCAGCTGGCGAATACGCTCGGTCATTTCATTGGCAATCTCTGCAAAACGGGGGCCCATGGCCGCCGAGAGATTATACATTTCCAGGCGATCGCCACCAAGGCCAATTTCATCCAGTAGTTTTTTCACGGCGTTAACCCGCTTTTTAGCACGATAGTTTCCTTTTTGGAAGTGGCAATCACCTTCCATGCAGCCTGCGACAAACACACCGTCGGCACCATCTTCAAAAGCTTGTAGCAGTACCCTGTGGTCAATGGTACCCGAACATGGCATTTCAATAATGCGGATATTGGATGAATATTGCAGTCGCATCGAACCTGCCAGGTCCGCTGCGGAGTAAGCTCAATAATGACAACAAAATGCGATGATTTTAGGTTCAAATTCCGCCACAGTTTATACCTCCTCAAATAAAGCTTTGCTCATTGACATTTGCATATGGTCTTTATAACCCTGTAGGGTAATGGCCTTGTTCGGACATTCCCCGGCACAAGTGCCACAGCCCTGGCAAAGCAGCGGTTCAATTTCAGCAGCGTAATTTCTAATTCTCGGTGCATTGTAAGGACATAACCTGACACATGTGAGACAGGCGGCACACTTATCCTGCTGAACTACTGCTACCATCCCATGGGATTCCAGATGATCTTTTCCGAGAACAGTAGATGCTCTGCCGGCTGCCGCTTTGGCCTGAGCAATGTTTTCTTCCAGATTTTTCGGTCCATGAGCCAGCCCGGCCATAAAAATGCCTTCTGAAGTGAAATCTACAGGCCGCAATTTCATATGAGCTTCGAGGAAGAAACCATCTTCATTTAAAGGAACTTTGAAGAGCTGACTGAGCTTACGGTTGCTGGAAGAAGGTACAATAGCTGCTGCAAGGCCAATGACATCGGCAGAAATTACTACCGGTACTCCAAGAACATGATCGGTTACGGTAACTTTAAGGGCGCCGTTTTCATTTTCAACCCGCGGCTTGTTTTCGGGGGTGTAACGGATAAATATTACTCCTTTACGACGGGCTTCCTGGTAATAGTCCTCCAGGAAACCATAGGTACGGATATCCCTGTAAAGTACGAATACGCTGGCTGATGGATTCTTTTCTTTGAGTTTTAATGCCAGCTTTACGGATTTACCACAACATACCCGGCTGCAGTATGGTCGCTCCGGTTCCCGGGAGCCAACGCACTGGATGAGTACAAATGTTTTGCCGTTTTCAATGCGCGGGTCGCCTTTATCCAGTGCCTCTTCCAGCTCAAGCTGGGTAAATACACGCTCGCTTTCACCGTAAAGATATTCTGCAGGTTTATACTCTTCACCGCCGGTGGCAATTATAGTTACACCATGTTGCAATTCTTTTCCGTTTGTCAGGGTGGTGACAAAATTGCCTACGTAACCAGCAGTTGTCTGAACTTCTGCTCCCAGGTGAACCTCAATATTAGAGTGGGATAGCACTTTATTTACAAGATCATTTAAGAATGGCTGTACTTCTTCTCCTTTTAACCCCTGCCTGATTCGTCTGGCCACTCCGCCCAGTTGCTGTTCCTTTTCTACCAGGTGCACCCTATAGCCTAAATCGGCCAGCGAGAGGGCACTGGTCATACCCGTTACACCGCCACCGATCACCAGGGCGGCTTTGGTTACGCCGGCAACGATTTGAGAAACTGGCTCCAGAAGGGCAGCCTTGGCTACCACCATTTTAACCAGGTCTTTGGCTTTTTCTGTGGCCCTGTCCGGCTCGTGCATATGCACCCACGAACACTGGTCGCGGATGTTGGCCATTTCAAAAAGCGCCCGGTTAAGCCCTGCTTCCCGAACAGTTTCCTGGAAAAGGGGCTTATGGGTTCGCGGACTGCACGAGGCAACCACTACCCGGTTTAATCCGTATTCTTCTATAATCTGCTTCATTGATGCCTGGCTGTCCTGGGAGCATGCATAGAGATACTCGCCGGCATAAACTACATTGGGCAAGTTTCTGGCCATTTCTACTACTTCGGGAACATTAACCACACTGCCAATGTTCACACCGCAGTGACAGACAAAAACACCAATGCGCGGTGGCTCCCCGCTGAAGTCCTTCTCTGGAGGAAATTCTTTTTCTTTTACCAGCGTGTTCCGTGCTTCTGCCAGGAGGCTGGCTGAAGCACCTGCTGCTGCACTGGCTTGCATTACTGTTTCCGGAATATCTTTGGGAGCGCTGAATGCGCCGGCAATGAAAATACCCGGCTTATTTGTTCCTACGCCAGTGAGAGGTGCAGGTTCTGCAAACCCGTATTTGTTTACCTCGAGTCCTACTTTTTGGCATAATTCTGCTATTTCAGGAGATGGTTCAAGGCCAACGGACAGAACCACCAGATCAAATTCTTCTTCCCGAATGGTACCGTCTTCTTCGGCATAGCGAATACGCAGATTTTTGCTTTCATCGCCTACTTCTGTAATATCATAAACTCTCGACCGAATAAATCTAACCCCTAGCTCATCCTTTGCCCGGTTATAATATTTTTCAAATCCTTTACCATAGGTACGCATGTCCATGTAAAAGATGGTTGTTTCTAATGGTTCCTTGCTGTGTTCCTTTGCAATAACTGCTTCCTTAATAGCATACATGCAGCATACTGAAGAACAATAACCGTGATCTATCCGGCAGTTACGGGAACCAACGCATTGAATCCAGGCAATTCGCCGGGGTTCTTTATTATCGTAAGGTCTAACCAGGTGACCCTGGAACGGGCCGGAAGCGCTGAGAATACGTTCGAACTCAAGGCTGGTTAATACGTTAGGAAATTTACCATATCCATAGTAAGTTAACTGGCTGGGGTCAAATTTTTGAAATCCCGGGCAAAGAACAACAGCTCCTACATTGAGCTCGATGATTTCTTCCTCCATGGAGTGGTCAATGGCACCGGCCTGACAGGCTTCCTCGCAGGCACCGCATTCGATACAATGTTCCTTGTTAATAACGTAGGCATTGGGAAAAGCCTGGGCGTAAGGTTTATATATGGCCTTGTGTTCTCCAATTCCCTGGTCAAATTCCGAGGGAACGTCAATTGGACAGGCTTCTGCGCATTCACCACATCCTTTACACTTGTCCACGTGAACATAACGGGGGCGCTGGCGGATAGTTACTGTAAAATTTCCCGCCTCTCCCTGAATATCCACCACATCGGCACAGGTGTACGTTTTAATGTTTAAATGACGACCACATTCCACCAACTTCGGGGAAAGGATGCACATAGAGCAGTCATTAGTGGGAAAGGTTTTATCCAGCATAGGCATGGTACCGCCAATGGCTGGCGAGCTTTCCACCAGGTATACAAGATAGCCTGATTCAGCAAGATCCAGAGAGGCCTGGATTCCCGCAATGCCCCCTCCCACCACCAGTACCGACCCTACTTTGCTATTGCTCATTAAACATCACATCCGTCCTTTCCTGAATAATAATTATTTGGATATTGTTTGAATAATAGTTATTTTTTAGTTTTCATTGAAGTACAATCCACTGGTTGAAATGAATTTCATGTATATTTTTTTCAAGTATAACTAAGATTGTGATTTTTCTTCGGAAATAATCAATGCCCTTTCTACAAGGCTACATATGTGCTCCATCTTCATCCCCAGCTGGTAATGCTTATTAAGATCGTTGAACTGGTCCATGCAGTTGTGGCAGGGTATGGCTACAACCTTAGCTCCCGTGGCTCGAAGCTGGTCCGCCTTACGTTTACCTTTTATTAAACGCTGCTCTGTATATTCAGGCATAGCCAGGGCACCGCCGCCAGCACCGCAGCAATAATTCCAGCGACCGTTGGGAAACATCTCTCTGAAGTCCGTTACTGCTGCTTTTAATACCCTGCGTTGTGGTTCGATTATTCCTTCCTTGCGCACCAGGTTGCAGGGGTCATGAAGGGTAACTGGTTCGGGATTTCTGGAAGGGTCAAGCTTAATCCGGCCCTGCTGTATCCATTCATCCAGTACCTCTAGAATGCTTCGGATGGGAAATTGGGGACCTTTCCAGAAAGTACGGTAACCCCAGCGCACTGAACGGAAGGCGTGCCCGCATTCGGTGATAACCAGCTCCCTGGCTTTTAACCGTACTACTTCTTGAAGCATTGGTTCGGTAATTTTCCAGAAATCTTCGTCCTTACCACTAAAAAGAGCCAGGTTTGTGGCATCCCACTTTTGAGAACTCAAGGTATAATTAACTCCGGCAGCGTAGAAAATTTTTAAGATTTTTTGTAACTCGTTTGGATAATATTTAACCTCCCGGGCATTGAAACCAAAAAGGAAATCAGCTTCTTTCACATCGATGGGAATACGATAATTGGGATCATTTAATTCAGCCTGCAGTTCTTCCTGAAGCCATTCCAGGGTTTCTAAATATTCATCGGGTTGTACATCCATCTGGTTTCCGGACTTAAGAGTATCGTCAACTACTTTCTGCAGAAAACCGGGTGAATCGGTACGAAAATAACCGCGAATGGTTCTGGTTACAGCAGCGATATTTACACCCATGGGGCATTCTACCGTACACCGCTCACACATTGTACAATACCAGATAAAGGGATCCTTTAAAATTTCTTCCCGCATCCCCAGGATTACCCTGCGCAACATTTTACGGGGATCGTTGCTGGGATGAAGGTCAGAAAAAACACAGCCGGCTGTACAGGCACCGCACGTTAAGCAATTGGCAAAGTCCAAACTTTTCATCTTTTCCGCTAACTCATCCCGGAAAGCGGGATCTAAGTCAGCAGCCAAAATAGCTTTCACCATGGAACCCTCCCCTAAAGGCTTTTTGACCATCCCACACACAATAAGCCCTCCGGTTCTGCGCCGGACCTTATCAGGCCGGCACAGACCGGAGTTAATATTTTTCTCTATATTTATCTATCAAATAATTTTAATCTCTATTTAATATTCGTTCGGCAATTGATTAAGTTGTGCTCGTGTAAAGACCGGGCCATCTTTGCAAACATATTTATTTCCCACATTACATCTACCGCACATGCCAATACCACATTTCATCCGGTTTTCCAGGGACATAATAATCCGTTCCGGTGGGAAGCCCAGTTCTTCAAGTACTGGCATGGTAAATTTGATCATCACCGGTGGACCACAAATAACAGCATAAGCGTTATTCGCACTGGGAGCTACTTCTTTAGTTACTGCCGGCACAAAACCTACCCGACCATTCCATCCTTCAACCGGACGGTCTATGGTACAGACAAGATTAATATCCGAACGCTTTTCCCATTCCGCCAGCTCTTCCTTGTAAAGCAGTAGACCGGGGTTACGGGCACCATATATAACTGTTAAATCTCCGTAATCCCCCCTGTGTTCGGGATGAAGAATGTAAGTTATCAGCGATCTTAATGTGGTGAAAGCAAAGCCACCACCTATTACTACCAGGTTTTTACCTTTAAACTCTTCCAGAGGGTAATTGTTACCCAGCGGTCCCCGTACGCCCAGAATAGTGCCTTCTGGAAGCTGGTGCAGAGTTGTGGTTACCACGCCTACTTTAGCCACTGAAAATTTCAGGTGGCCGGGTTCTGTAGGCGAGGAGGCAATACCGAAAGGTGCCTCACCTGTACCAAATACAGAAACCTCGGCAAACTGGCCAGGCAGATATTGGAACGATTTTTCATCTTCTTCTCTCAGGAATTCCAGGGTAAAGGTATGAATAAGATTGTCCTCAGTTTCAATAAAGTTTTTTACCAGCCGCATGGGAAGTGGAAGATAGGGGTTTTTCATTGTTTATCAGACCTCACTTCCAATCCCTGGATCTCCGCCAGCACTTCCCGGATATCCAGATTAACAGGGCAATTTATAATACACCTGCCACAGCCAACACACGCCACAGCATTGAAGTTATCCACAAAATATTTAAATTTATGCATTACCCGTTGACGGAACCGCTCTTTGCCCGTCGGCCGCGGGTTATGACCGGAACCGTGGAGGGTAAACAGCGGGAACATGCATGCATCCCAGTTGCGTATGCGGCAACCTTCTTTTCCTTCAGCTTCGTCGACAATATCAAAACAGTGACATGTTGGACACGAATAAGTACAGGCGGCACAACCCAGGCATTTTTCATGAATTAGATCCCAGATGGGATCATAGAAGATAACATCCAGTTTAGCCTTTAAGCCGTCCAGGTTAATACAGGTTGAAAGTGCTGCCCCTTCCTTCACCCTTCGAGCGGCTTCCTGGGCCTCGGGTTCGGCGGCAGGCAAATTCAGCCCGGATAGCAATTCCTGGCCTTTCTCTGTGACAACTTCAACCACATACCGGTTACCAATATCAACAAGTAAAATATCTAACCCTTCAGAAGCGAAGGGCCCACCCCCCAGGGATGTACAGAAGCATGTGGTTGCCGGTTGATTACACCCGAGACCCACCAGTACGGTATTTTTTCTTCTGTTTAAGTAATACGGATCCTGGTATTTATCATTATTGAAGACGTTATCGAGCAATAGAAAACCTTTGGCGTCACAAGGTCTTAACCCGAATATTACCTTCTTGCTTTCATCTATTTTCTCCTCAAGCTGGATGCCCTCATTTTCATGACGATAGCAAAAGAGTTTTTCAGAACGTGGGAAAAGTACTTCCTTAGGCGGAACTTTGGTATTGGTATAATTTAAAGTAACCTGATTACCGGAACTAATTTCTTTGAAAGTGTAATGATCGCCATCTTTTACCGGGGCAAAAACCTTATAGGTATCTATTAGCTGATTTAACCAGTTGGCGAGCTGGTCTTGATTTAAAATCAACACTCTTCTCACCTCCCGCCTTAATTTATGGTACTAATCGGAGCAGCCAGCGGAGGTTTTTGATCCAGCCTGATCCCCGCGGTATAACCAAATAATTCTTGAACATCTTTAACCATTTTACGGGTTAAAGTGCGCAGGTTAATTCCCATGGGACAGGCACGATCACATGCTCCACAATCCACGCAACGCCCCGCCAGGTGAAGTACCCTTACAGCCTGGAAAAATATGTTGTCCTGTGTATTTAAAGATGACTTGCTCAGCCACTGGGGCATTGAGCAATCAGCAAAGCATTCTTCACAATAGCACATGGGACAGGCCTGACGGCAGGCGTAGCAGCGAATACACCTGGATAGTTCTTCTTGGAAATAAGCCCATTTTTCTGCTGGCGTTTTTGCTTCAAATTCTTCCACATCAGTAAAACATGCGTTTTCTTTAACCGGGACCGGTTCACCTATCAGGATATCGGACAGCACCGGATTGGGATGCTGGCAATTCAAGCAGGTATCATAAAGCAGTTGATTCAGGGGAATAATTTCCCTAAACTCTCTCCCTTTTAATATAACTTGACCGTCTTTTACTTCTCCCTCCAGCAGCTCTCTTCCTGCTAACAATCGGGTTATTTTTTTACGGTCAATCATACCCTGGCATGGTACGCCAATAATTACCAGTTTATTGCGGTCGATTTGATTTTCTTTAATAAGTTCTACTATGGAACGAGTATCGCATCCTTTGGCTATTACAGCTATTTTTTCTGGTCGCTTGCGGAGGTAGTTGGCCAGGTTATTTTCACATCCATAACCCCATATCAGCTTTTGTACATCATCTGGTTGGCGAACAAAACACGGGGTATTGCGTAAGGGAAGGCTCCCCCTGGCAAAACCCACTACCACATCAACTTCTTTATTTAGCAGGAGATTTTTTGCCGTCTCTTGAATCGCTCTGGTAATATCATCCATGCTTATAACACCCCGCTTTCTCTACCCGAAGATAAACGCAGCGGATTGGGTCCCAGTTCCTGCAGTTGAGCAGTAAATTCATTAATTGTCTCTGCAAATTTCGCTCCTTCCGATGCGGAAATCCAGGCTAGCCGGAACCTGTCCTGCTCGATTCCCAGAGCACCCAGGAGTCGCTGGGTAACCTTGGCGCGTCTTTCAGCGTTATAATTGCCACTACCATAGTGGCAGTCTCCGGGGTGTCACCCACCCACCAGAACACCATCAACACCGGTAAAGAGGGCTTTCAGTATGAACATAGGGGAAACCCTTCCTGAGCAGGGCACCCTTATTATTGTTACGTTGGGAGGATACTGGAATCTCAATGAACCGGCGAGGTCCGCTCCTGCGTAACTACACCAGTTACAGAGAAAAGCAATGATTTTTGGTGCAAATTGTTTCTCCATTATCTTTTTCACTCCTTTCAAAGCGAAGCATGAATAATCCTTTCTTTGCAGGTGTTAATTATTGGTGGCGAATAGACTGTTTTGTTACCCCACGATTCTTTCAATGATGGGTTTAACGTTTGTCTTTGCCAGGCCGGTAACCTTCTCCGGATCAGCTCCCAGACATAATGCCAGGACCTGCATGTAATGGAGAACAGGAATTTCAAAATTAATTTTCTTACTGTTGCGTAGAAATTCCTGGGCCGTATCAAGCTGGATTAAACAGGAACTGCAACCAGTTACAATAAGGTCTGGATTAACTTCACTCTTCATGGAGAGAAGTTTTCTTTCAACAAGTTTTAAAGATTTTTCCATATCAGTACTCCGCATGGCACCCATACCGCAACAGTCGATTAGACGGGTATAATGACCGACTGTTGCTCCCAGGGCTTCGCACATTTCCTTCAATACCCTGGGATGGAAGGGATCTTCTTCTTTGTCATAATAGACCTTGCTTGGCCACAGGGTATGGCATCCCGGCTGCAGAGCTACTTTAAGGCCATCGAGCTTATATTTAATAGCTTCTTTAATTTTGTCAGGGCCCAGTTCATGATAAAGATAATAGAATGTTAACCTTACATTGCTGGTTCCCTTATATTCCCTGCCAAAATCCTTAAGAATATTATTGACCTGTTCCTTAATTTCTGGATGTGTATCCATCTTATATTTTGATTCAGCCAGGCTTCCATAACAGCTACCGCAAACTGTTACTATGTCCAGGCCTTTTTCTTCGGCAATGGTATGGTTCCTGGCTCCAACGACACACCAGCCTACCACATCTACAGATGGCATCGTTCCCCAGCTGGGGCAGCATGACTGCCCTTCCAGGTTGTCCAGCTCTATACCAAGTGCGGGGAACGCGTAACGAACTGCCTGTTCCAAATCCGGCCTGTTGAAGGCAGTGTTGCAGCCGACAAAGAAACCTACTTTCATTGGCTACACCTCGCAAGTTTCCTTATACGCCGGGCTCTTCCATGGGGATAATTCCCAGCTCGGCCAGGGCTGTTTTTCTTAAAATTGCCTGCAGTTCCTTTAAAGCTTCCGGGTTGGCAACTGTGGAAGGGGGCTTTTCTGGTAGACCCACTTTATTTCGTGTATTACCGGCACCTGCCAGATAAACAGCATGTCCGGTATCGTATAAAGATTTAAGACCCTCGATGGATAATGTTGGCAGAGCAAACTCCCTTATTGCCACCCGCCTCATGGCTTGAATAATTTCAAAGGGATTAACTTCCCGCGGGCAAATTTCCGTGCAGCGATTGCATGACTGGCAAGCCCAGATGGATGAATCGTCTAACAGAGCATCCCGCAATCCCATAAGAACTGCCTGAATAACCCGTTTGTTAAAGAAGGAAAAACCAGCCAGCGCCAGAGGACAGGCGGCGGCACACTTGGCGCACTGGATACATTCCAGTAGCTCCTCGCCGCCTAATTCCCTGATTTCATTGGCCAGACTGGAATCGCCTTCCGAGAGATTAATTATATCGGCCACTGCTTGCTCATTAGTCACCCCTGATCACCCCCAACTCAGCTGGCCAGAGCCTTAATCTGCGCAAAAATCTGGGTATTGGTAAAGCCGTGCAGTGTAATAACTCCCGATGGGCATGCTGCCGCGCAAATACCACAGCCGGCACATAAAGCTTCATCAATTTTGGAGTGCAACTTACCTTTATCTTCCACCAGGCTAATTGCTGAGTATGGACACAGCTGTACGCAGGTTCCGCAGCCAGAGCACTTCCGCTGGTTAACTTCTGAAATTAACGGCTCAACTATTACCTTGCCCAGTGTGAGTGGTACTGCGGCTGCTGAGGAAGCAGCGCGTGCCTGGGAAACAGATTCGGGTATATCTTTGGGACCCTGGGCACAACCAGCAATATAAATACCCTTCACTGATGTTTCTACGGGATAGAGTTTGGTGTGCAACTCCTTCAGGAAGCCTTCACTGCCACAGGTGATACCCATTTTACGACCCAGTTCCTCCAGAGCAGGGGCAGGTTCGATGGCCGTGGCTAAAACCACCAGATCTGCCTCCAGTTCCACAGGTGCACCAAGGTCGACATCAAAGGCCCGCACTCTCAAACGATCACCTGGCAGTTCATCCACAGCACCGACACGACCGCGAAGCATCCTGATACCAAGATTGCGGCAGTAGTTATAATACTCCTCGAAGTCTTTACCACCCGTTCGCACATCGATGAAGAAGATGTAAATATTTATGTTAGGATATTTTTCTTTGATTAACCTGGCTTCTTTTAACATGTACATGCAGCAGACCTTGGAACAATAGGTATGGAACCTTTTATCACGACTTCCCACACACGAGATAAAAGCAATGGTTTTGGGTTTTTCACCATCCGAAGGACGCTTCAATTGACCATCCGTTGGACCGGTTGCCGAGAGGATGCGCTCAAGTTGCATAGCAGTAATAACATTGGGTGATTGCGGAGAATATTCTTTAAAAGGCTCTTTGTCCATTACTTTATAGCCTGTGGCTATAATAATGGTGCCTACATTAAGCTCAATGAGCTCGCCTTCAGGATTATAAGCCCTTGAACGGTCACACGCCCCGGTTTTACAGGCTTTTTCACAGGGAGCAAGAATGGGTTCGCCTGTTTTGGAATGAATTCTTGGCTGGGTACCCATGACCCGCTTTGCACAGTTCAAACAGTGCTCTATATCCACAACGGCCCGTTTAGGTACAGCCTGTGGGAATTCAATGTAAATAGCTTTGCGGTTATTCATCCCCTCATTGAATTCATTGGGAACTTTGGCCGGGCAGGCATTTACACAGTCACCGCACCCCGTACACTTATCCCAATCAATATAAGTCTGTTTCTTTCTTACCTTCACTTTAAAATTACCTACAGATCCTTCTACAGATTCAACTTCGGAATATGTTAATAATTCGATATTAGGATGGGTTCCCACCTGGACCATAATAGGGGTTAAGATACAGGCTGAACAGTCGTTGGTGGGGAAAGTTTTATCGAGTTTAGCCATGTTACCTCCCACGGAGGGGTTCTTTTCTACCAGATAAACTTTATAACCCATATTGGCCAGATCCAGTGCTGCGAACATACCGGATACTCCGCCGCCAACGACCAGCGAGGCACGGGTTACCTCTACGAATCTGTCCTCCAGCGGTTCCAGGTAAGCCGCCTTTGCTACCGCACTGGCTACCAGTTTTTTGGCTTTTTCTGTTGCTCCCTCTTTATCCTGCCAGTGAGGCCAGCTGTCCTGATCGCGGATATTAGCCATTTCCAGTAGATACTTATTAAGCCCGCCGTCCTCCACTGCTTTACGGAATATCGGTTCATGCGTGCGGGGAGTACAGGCTGCTACCACTACCCGGTCAATGAGTCCGTTTCTAATATCCTGCTTGATCAATTCCTGGCCCGGATCTGAGCACATAAACAGGTAATTACGTGCCAGCACAACACCGGGAAGTTGTTCGGCGTATTTTCTCACCTCTTCTACATTTACGGCACCAGCGATATTCTCGCCACAATGGCAGATGTAGACGCCAATTCTGGGCACTATATCCCCTCCCCTACAGAGCGAAATAAAAAGAAGTCCTGCCAGCTCCCCTTGCAGAGGATACCTTAAATGAACATCAGGTAATATAATTCGTCCACATAACTTGCAAATCCTGCAAGTTTCCTTAAAATTTTTCGAAATGAACCAAGGGGAAAACGGCCGTAAAAGACCGCTTTCCCCTTCCCAGGTTTGTGTTTTTTACCTTTGTCTGAAAGTCTTCAGGAAAGAATCGCAATAAATGTCTTTGTTTAAAAGTATGTTGGCAGCAGCCACGGCGTCCAGCAGCTCCTGATCTTCCAGGTCAGCAATAGCTGAGTCTAATCCCGCAGCCATACACATGATCAAAAATGTCCTGTTGATCAGGTGACGGTTGGTGCAACGCTGAGAAGCGTTGCTCAGTCCCAGGGTGGTCCGGGGAGGCGGGTCGGCCAGGGTTTTTACCTGACGTATGGCTTCCAGCACTTCCGGACCATGATCTTGAGCCACGTTACAGGGCAGCATCAGGGGATCGATATACAGATCTTCCATGGGGATACCGTGGGCGTCAGCATTAACCACAATTTCCATGGCCAGGGCTACCCGGTCAGCTGCACTTTTAGGTACACCTTTTTCATTCATGGCCAGGCCTATAATGGCGGCATTATATTTTTTGGCCATAGGGAAATATATATCCATTTTCCACTGATCGGCAGTGGTGGAGTTAATCATAGCCTTACCTTTATGAACAGCCAGCCCGGCCTCAATAGCTTCTGGATTTGTAGAGTCAATGCAGCAGGGCAGGGGTACGGTTTCCTGAGCAATCTTAACCAGCCACTCCATTACCGCCGGCTGGTCCTTGGGGTCTACGGTCGGGCCGGTGTTAATATCCAGGTAAGCGGCACAATTTTCATACTGGCGTCTGGCCCAGTAGCGGATGGGTTCCGGGTCCTTGTTTAATATGGCTTCCCGGATATCTTTAAACATACCGTTGATCCGCTCACCAATGAGGATCATACCTTTTACACCTTCCTTTTATTTTATTAAAATTTATAAACCACCTTAGTAGGCATTGGATTGCATTAACTTATCAATATGGGCCCGGAATTGCTTTAAAGATTCCGGGTGACGCATAACAAACAGGGAGCCACCCGCCTGGGCGAAAGCGACGGCAGTAATTAATTCCCACAGAATGGCCCGGCGCTCCTGTTCCCCCCATTCAGGTGCTTCTTCTGTTGTACTCTTGGCTTCTTTAGTTTTCCAAACTTCCTGCCCTAGCAGACAAATAACCGGCATGGCCATCATCTTATCACCGGTAAGGGCACCAATGCGAGTCCGTTCCATAATGGAATAAGCGTATTCAATTCCGTAACCCAGCGCACCTACCGAAGGGTCTATAACAATGCGATTGGCAGGCAGGTTCATTTCTGTGATTAAAATGTTAAGCTGCTTTTCCAGGTTAATGTCCAGTGGGGTGGATGCAATGATATTATGACCATGTACTATACAGGCAGCGGTAATGGTCTTGTAATTTTCCTGGGTGGCACAGCCCAGGAGGAAATTGCGACCGGCAAGGACCTCGGCAACCTTTTCCAGTACCTGGGCATCCTTTTCTTCTACGCCACACCCCAGAATAATTAGCGGAACATTAACTGCGTCGGCCACCGCTTTGGCCAGCTGGGCGCACTCCTCCGGTGTGCTGTTCTTATTATCAGGATGTGCACTGACAAGGCTTAAGCAGACCAGATCTGCTCCGTATTCAACGCATTTTTTTGCCCAGGCTACGGGATCATTTAATACACCAGCATAAGCGCTGGTCAGAATTTCCGGCCAGTTGGTAGGCTCCATATCCCATACTTCCAGGGCTATAGCCGGCCGGTTGGGCATTTCACCTTCGAAATGCAGGAAAGGGAGAGTACTTTCGCCACCTATTTTAACAACGTTTGGCTCTGTTCCTAGGACTACTTCTCCAACTTTATTGGTCCATCTTTCTTTAACTATAGTAACGGCCATGGCAGACGCTCCTTTCACATTAAATTGGGGTAAGAAGAGCACTCTTTTACAGGATAGCGGCTTTCTGCATAATTTTTGTTACAGCAGTTACCACCGGTGAATCGTCGGGTAGTTCAGCCAGCGGTTTCCCCTGCAGATCATACTGGAAGACCTGTTCATCCTGTGGAATAGTACCGATCAGCTCAAGACCTGTTTTCTTGATTTCGCTCTCCAGGGTTTCCATTGTACCATTGTTAACTTTACTTACAACCAGGTACATTTTCTTGATTTGCAGCGCCAGGTTCTCGACCAGTTCCTTTACCCGACCAGCCGAGCGGATGCCCCGGACGCTGGCGTCGCTGGTTACAAAAAGTATATCTACATTTTCTGTGGTGCGGCGGCTCAAATGTTCCAGCCCGGCTTCATTATCCATTACCACATAGGCATAATTGTTGCTTAGCTCCTGCATGAAGCCCCGCACCAGATTATTGACGAAGCAATAGCAACCTGGACCCTCCGGGCCACCCATTACCAGGAGATCTACATCATCTCCTTCAGCTAAAGATTGATGTATACGAAACGCCAGATACTGATCTTTGGTCATGCCTGCTGGAAGAGGTTCCAGGTTATTGTTAATCCGGGCCATAATATCTGCAATGGTATCTTCCACATCAATGCCTAAAGCTTCGTTCAGGTTGGCGTTAGCATCAGCATCTACAGCCAGGACGGGCCCTTTTCCTGCCTGGATAAGTTGCCTGATTAAGAGTGCCGCTAGTGTGGTTTTACCCGTACCACCTTTACCGGCAATGGCAATGGTAAAGGCCATCCGTACCACTTCCCTTCGTGAATATTGTTCCGTTTTGTTTGGTTCCGGTAGCGGAAATGTTGGTTATATGCCAGGCAGTGATGATGGGGTTTGAATTTGCCCGACCTGTAATATATGGCAGGAACGCCGCTTGATTAGACATTCCAGCGCAGTTTCAGGAAAGAAGGAATAGCTGCTGATTCCCGCGGCCCTACCAGCACTTCCCAACCGGAAAGCTCTTGCAGCTTGCCGCTTAACACGGCAACGCCTCCGGGGATAATAACCTTGCGATGGGATACCTTTTCGGCAATCCCGGATTCTTTGAGCATCTCGGCAATTTTCTCTGCGGTAAATTTCCCGGCAGCCCATCCGGTAAGAACGGAAATGCCGTCGGTGTCTACTGCGAGAATATAACCGGGTACCCGGCTGGCTTCCACATCTCCGGCCACGCAGAAATAGGTAAGGGAGAAGTTTGTCGTAACGTATACCGGGGCATCGGGTCCGGGGTTGCCAATTTCGTAGATCTTGGATTCTACCGCAATTGGCTTTTGTGGATCTGTGTAGATGTTCAGCCGCAGAGTGATCAGAGGTAGAATGTCTGCCGGATCGGCCGTTTGAAGTACCACAATACCCGCATATTTACAAATATACACAGCAGCATCGGCCACAGCCTGAACCGGATCATCGTTGGTGACAAAGGTAATGGTTGGATAACCGAAGGGACGGAAGCGTTTTAAAGCCTGGCGGCGAATCTGGGTTTGATCGGCCAGCACTTTATGAACTTCCCGGGCCCCTGAATCTAAAATCAATTGTTTGTGACCCAGGGCCGTTACTTTTTCCACTAACTCAGCCAGCTCATTGAGGTCGGCACCTTTGACCACCAGGGGTGCTTCATACTTTTTGGCCAGTGCAGTCATACCTTCGTAGTTGGATGCAGTAGCTCCACAAAGCAGCGGCTTTTTGCCCCCTACGGCTTCAAGAGCCTTTTCCATGGCAGCCGTGTCTTCAGTTATTAAAATGAGAGGATAATCAGTGTTTTCTGATGCTAGTTTTGCTGCTGCGGCGAATTTACCTGCATCACCGGAATCGTTGGTGATTGCTACCAGGTTGACATTATGAAGCTGCCCCACCCGATCAAAGATAAGTTTATTGATCTGGCTTACCCTGGCGGTAATTTCATCTTCGCTGGCGGTATCGCTTAACGTAATGGCAATTCCTGCAGGATGCTCAAAGCGCTTGTCGTGACGGAAAAGTACGGTTTCATTACCCAGGGTGAGTTCTTTCTCGCCTGTTCCGATTTTTACCAGGGCAACGGGAGGAGCCGATGCAGCACCCAGTGCTTCCTTTGCTGCTTCGCTTACGTGGGGGCATTGATCGAGGCCAGCTTTCCCAGCTGCCATGGCCATGGCGAATGCCAGGCAGGTCGGATGACCACAGTCCTTGCAGTTGGTCTTGGGTAGTTGCTTAAAAATTTCCAAACCTGTTAAACCCATTCTCCTATTCCCCTTTCTTTTTCATTTTCAATTTAATAACACATACCCGGAGGACACCTATATTATACAGGTGTCCTCCTGGGATATGTTTATTTCTAGCTCCGGATAAGCCAATTTTTACAGCAGCGGAGGCATGCTCAGGGCCGGGTGTCCCTTTTCCTCCAGGAAGGGCAGGATCTCCTCGCCGCTGGTGCCCACGGTTTCATCGGCAATCTTGTCGACGAAGTCCCTGCCCAGGCCGGCTGCCTCGGCGGCTTCCTCCAGCTGCGGCCGCAGCTGTTCTTTCAGGGCCTTGGGCATCCACACCAGCCGGGCCAGGCCGCCGTCGGCCGGGACGAACTTGCGGGAAGCCAGGTAGGATTTACTGATACCCATGAAGCCGGGCATCTGGGCACCGCCGCCAATGGTGCCGGCCATGGTGGAGAAGGTCATCCCCGAGGGGGTCATACCGCTGTGTTCCCGGTTGACCACCATGAAGCCGTTGCATTCCGGCACCATGGCCAGGATGCACTCGAAGCAGCCGCAGGAAGTCATGGGATATTCCATGATGGTGTAGAAGTTGACTGCCTCGATGGTACGCTGGGAGTTGTTGTAGACAAATTCGTTGACCGACTTCCACTGCCCCTTGACCGGATCGATCAGCCCCTCCAGCTTGATGGGCTGGTTCGGCCCGTGGGGGTTGATTTCATAGGAAGCCTTGGCATCCAGCCAG
>NZ_FQUW01000033.1 GCF_900129285.1 Desulfofundulus australicus DSM 11792 | reverse complement strand
GCTGCCTTACATAGTCATCAGCAGCTTCCAATACTTCCTTGCATATATTACGGCCCAATTCATTGAGCACGTCTTGCAGCTCAAGCTGAAACCTTGGATAATCAATCCCCTTCTCAAGTTTCTCAAAAATTAAAGTGGCTACTTGCAGGAAACTGTTATATACGTGCTGAATTATCTTCATGAGAGTGCACCTCCGAGTTTCCGATCCTTCGGTTACTCGCCCTTCCTAGGCGGTGCACTCTCCTTTCTATTTCCTACCGCCTTTTTCCTTCTTCAATTTCCTACAGTAACTTTACACTAAGCCCGGGATACACGCATCTCCCGGCACTGGACCGCACCCGGTTCACGGAAGTGATGCAGTTGTGTGTATTCCCGCGCAACGACAGTCCCCCGGTTATCACCAGCGAAGATACAGGGACCTGGGTAAAGGGAACCGCTAAAAACCCTTTTACAACTAGAATACCTTCCTACTGGGGCCCTCCCGGTACTTCCTCTTTGGCCAGGTTCATGAACCTGGTGAATTCCTTCAAGAAAGCCAGCTCCACCAGCCCCGTGGGGCCGTTTCTCTGTTTAGCCACAATAATTTCCGCTATGCCCCGCTTTTCCGTATCGGGCCGGTAGTACTCATCCCGGTAAATAAACATGACCACATCCGCATCCTGCTCGAGAGAATTATGAACTATGATATCGGCCGCAACAAAATTGTGGTGTCCTGGGACCTCAAGGTCATATACCTCTTCAATACCATCGGGCTCAATGCTTACCACTCGATCCCAGAAAACATCGCTTTGGCTAAGACGTATTAGAAGCTCGCTCTGAACAATCTGGCCCACTCGGAAGGCACGGGTTCGGCTGAGATTACTCTTGTAAAGAGTTGAACCGCAGTACTGAACCCCCAGCGCGGCCTGCATTGCTCTTTGACTAAGTCCAATTAACTGTCGCGCGGGCTCGACTATGGAGTACCATACTGTTGCCGGAATAACGTCCTTATTCGTAATGTGGTCTCGCTTGGAATAGAAATCCAAAATCTCTTGAAGGCGTGATTTCTTGGCTTCTAAACATCCTATTTGTTGTATAAAACACATAATATCAGGTTTTCCACTGATTACTACATGCCATTGGTCACGTCCTTTGCCCGGCTGGGGTACTCGGTTTACTTTTGCCACTATCCCAAAGCGCATAAGCAGGTGCTGAATATCTAGCGCCATTTGCTTGCTGCTAGTAGCATAAGAAATAATAGCGCGTGGTTTCTTACGACCAAATACCCCAAGCGTGCCATCAGTAACCCATAAATGTCGAAGGAAGTGGCCGATGATCTCTGGTGGCTGCGTGAATAATTTCTTCGGAACCCGTTTTTCATAGGATCGGTAACCCCAAACTCCCAGGCTATCCATCCATTGTGCCACCGGGCTCCGCGTTCCATGGGTTAGTTGAGTAGTAGAAGCTAAAAAAACCTGCCACCAATCACGCTGCCGCTCTACACGCGGAAATACCTTTTCTTTAAATAAATCATTAATTAAGTCCATAACAATTTCTGCTAATTGGCGTTCCTTAGTTGTATATTGTATTGCATGGCGAGGCAGTGTACACCCGTCCCCAAGCAAGTGGCCGAGGAGCGCGGCTTCGGAAGCGCTCATGGAGGGACCGGCTATTGACAAGCCTTCCAGCGACCTGGGTAATGCAATGAACTCTCCAGGCTGTAGCTCACCTAAGCATTTCCACCCTTCTAAAGTGCGGAATTTGTGGTTTGCCGTAGCACGCACTTCACGACCCAGCTGGGTACAAAGTCGAAATACAGGTTTTACCCCTGTACACCACACCTTGCTAACCGCGGCAGGCTCTAGTTTCCATGTTATTTCATTAAGTGCCATAACCTTTACAGGCTGCTTTTCCCGAACTAAATCCTTGATTGGAACCCGGTGTCCACTGGCTAATTGCACCAGTGTTTCACCGGCCAGGCAGCCACTTTCCCGCAAATCGGACATGATCGGCCTTTTATCCTGGCGCTGTTCCACCGACCGGCTCAACTGGGCCAGGGCCACCAGGGGTACATTCAGATCCTTGGCCACCCCTTTTAAGGAGCGGGAAATTTCCGCAATTTCCTGCTGCCGGTTTTCCGCCCGGCGGTTACCCTGCATCAATTGCAGGTAATCAACCAGGATCAGCCCCAGGCCCTTTTCCACCTGCAGGCGGCGGGCTTTGGCCCTTAGCTGGCGGGGTGAAAGGATGGCCGTGTCGTCTATGTACAGGGGAGCTTTAGCCAGGCGGGCCGCTGCCCTGGTAAGACGCGCCCAGTCCTCCGGGGTTAAATAACCGCTGCGTACTTTTTGCTGGTCGACCATGGCCTCGGCACAGAGCATCCGCTGGACCAGCTGGGCCCGGGACATCTCCAGGCTGAACACGGCCACCGGTATCTGGCTCTGCAGGGCCACCTGCTGGGCAATGGTCAGCCCCAGGCTGGTTTTACCCATAGCCGGCCGCCCGGCAATGATTATCAGATCCCCGGGCTGAAAGCCGCAGAGCAACCGGTCCAGATCGGTAAAACCGCTGGCTATGCCGCTGACCGTGCCCCTGTTACGGTAACGTTCTTCAATGTACTCAAAAATCTGCTGCAGTATTTCCTTGATGGATAGAAACAGGCCGGTATTGCGCCGGGCGCCCAGCTCCAGGATCATCCTTTCAGCTTCATCGATCAGCCGCTCCACATCTTCGCTGCCTTCATAACCCAGGCCCGCAATCCTCTCGGCCACCCCTATGAGCTGGCGCAGGATGGCCTTTTCTTCAATAATGCGGGCGTAGTATTCCACGTTTGCCGTGGTGGGCACGATGCTGGCCAGAGAAGCCACATATGTAACTCCACCGGCCAGTTCCAGCAGTTTTTTCTCCTGCAGGTAATTGGTCACGGTTAGCAGATCAACGGGCTGGCCCGCCTCCTCCAGCGCCAGGATGGCCTCGTATATCTTGCGGTGAGCTTCCAGGTAAAAATCCTCGGGTTTAAGCAGGCGGGCCACCCGGGATATGGCTTCCCGGTCCAGCATCATTGCCCCCAGCACCGATTGTTCTGCATCTATATTTTGAGGTGGCCTCTTATCGCTCATGATGCTTCACCAACCTGCCGGTAAGATTATTCGGGCGGCAGCCCGACGTTGCGACTGCCGCCCCTGTTGCTGCTGTGCATTTCCCGGAACAGTTTAACTGCCGAATATATGCTGCAGCATTTCCTCCACCGTAGCCACAGGAATGATTTCCACGCCCTGCAGGCCAGCCGGAACTTCGCTTTTGTTTTCCGCAGGAACAATTACCCGCCGCATGCCTGCCTGGCGGGCACCGTAGATCTTTTCCACGATACCCCCCACGCCCCGGATGCGGCCCTGGATGGACAGTTCTCCGGTTATGGCTACATCCTGGGGTACGGGTCTTTCCTGAATGGCGCTCAAAATGGCCAGGAAGATGGCTGCCCCGGCAGAAGGGCCGTCCACGCGCCCTCCTCCAACAATATTAACGTGCACATCGTAGCTGGCCAGGTCCTCCCCGGTTATCTTGCGAATTACCGAGGCAGCATTAAAAACGGAATCCCGGGCCATACTTCCCGCCGTATCATTAAAGCGGATGGTACCCTGGCCCTGGTTGCGGGCTGGAAAAGCCACCGCTTCGATTTCCAAAACAGAACCCACAAAACCCATTACCCCCAGGCCGAAAACCTTGCCCACTTCTTTTTCCGCGCAACCTTTGCGCATTACATGGGGGCTCAGGCGGCTGGTCTGGATCACTTCGTAAACATCCTGCAGGGTAATACCTTCTTTCCCCACCCTTCCCCCGCTCCGGTAACAGGCCAGCCCGTAAGCGTCAGCCAGTATACCGATGGCCTTGCGCCCTTCAATGGTATATTGACTGATAAGTTCGGGAACCTTTTCCTCCAGGTGAACCCCCAGTTTTTCTGCCGCCTGCCTGATAATAAGTTCAATATCCTGCGGTGTTAGCGGCTCAAAATAGACCTCCGCGCAGCGGGAGCGGATGGCCGGGTTAATATCTTCTGGCTCCCGGGTGGTAGCACCAATTAATACAAAGTCAGCCGGTGCCCCCTCTTCAAACAGCTTGCGCACATACTGGGGCACTGCAGGATCATGGGGATCATAATAGGGTGAGTCAAAAAAGACCCTCTTATCTTCGAGAACCTTCAGCAGCTTGGTCTGGAGCACGGGATCCATTTCACCTATTTCATCAATAAAAAGAACGCCTCCATGGGCCTCGGTAACCAGGCCCAGCTTGGGCTCGGGCACGCCGCTGTCGGCTAAATCCCGCCGCGCCCCCTGGTAAATGGGATCGTGAACCGAACCCAGGAGAGGATTGGTTATATCCCTGGGATCCCAGCGCAGAGTAGAGCCGTTTACCTCTACAAAGGGTGCATCTTTGGCAAAGGGAGAACCGTTGATATTCTTGGCAGCCTCCAGGGCCAGACGGGCTGCAGTGGTTTTTCCCACTCCCGGCGGCCCGTAGAGTATTATGTGCTGGGGAAAAGGCGAAGCCAGCTTGGCCAGGAGTGCTTTGACGGCCTTTTCCTGGCCCACCAATTCGGAAAAATCTCCCGGCCGGAGCACTTCCATGGCCGAACGGGAAAGTTTCTTTTGCTCCAGTTTTTCC
Source organism: Desulfofundulus australicus DSM 11792 (assembly GCF_900129285.1). Classification (GTDB taxonomy): domain Bacteria; phylum Bacillota; class Desulfotomaculia; order Desulfotomaculales; family Desulfovirgulaceae; genus Desulfofundulus; species Desulfofundulus australicus. The sequence continues at coordinate 27,922 of NZ_FQUW01000033.1, read as the reverse complement.
AGAATAGCCAGTTTTTTTAGCGTCTGAGCATTTTCCGGCCCGGTGTTTTCCTTGAGCACCTGCATTTTTATCTCTTTGACATATTCTTCGTGCCGCTGCTGCAATTTTTCATTAATCTTTTTTTCCAGCTCGTCTTCCACCGTGCGCCTGGCCAGTATGTCGGCAATTTCTTCTTCCACCTGCTCCAGGATGGACGGAATTTCCTCCAGGCCGGGCGCTTCCTCCAGGGTGGGATCTTCAAACACCAGTTTCTGGAGAGCGAGGACCCTTTCTTCCAGGCGTTCCGAGCGCATCAAGTGCAGGACATTCAGCTTGCCGGCTCGCAGGACCAGCTTATCCGACCCGAATATGCTTGCTGCCATGTTATAAAGGGCGTTAACCTGGCGGCGAAGCTGTTCCACGCCTTTCAACCTGGTACATGTTTCCTCCTGGCTTTCTTTAAACTTGTGCAGGAATGCTTTCATTGCCACGGCTACTCCTTTCACGTCTTCGGCTATGTTAATCCTCGGGAACCACTGCTACCCTTATTTGTGCCTGCACGTTGGGATGAAGCTTTACCACCAGCACCTGTTCTCCCAGTTGTTTGATCGGTTCTTTGAGCATGATCTTTTTCTTGTCCACGGTAATGTTGTGCTGCCGCTCCAGGTTCTCGGCAATGTCCCTGGTATTTATGGCACCAAAAAGACGGCCACCTTCGCCGACTTTTACTTTCACCTGTACGGTAAGGCCGTTCAGCCTGGCCGCCAGTTCCCTGGCCTGCACCTCCGCTTCTTCCCGTTTTCTATTCTCAATGGCCTTCTTCTGGGCCAGTTCCTTCATCCTGGCGGGGGTTGCTTCTACGGCCAGGCGGCGGGGAAGAAGATAATTCCTGGCATAACCGTCGCTTACATTTACCACAGAACCCCTGGTGCCCAGGTTTTTCACATCTTCCAGTAATATAACCTTCACCTGTCGTCGCCTCCTTTTTTGCGATGCTGCGCAGCTTGCCTTATATTTAACAGCGAATCCACCAGACCCAGTATGGTTAACGCTACAACAGTAAACGGCCAGTATAAAATAAGAACCACCATGAGGATTAACCTGACTGCCCTGGACAGTTGAAAACGGTCAAAATAAAAGCCCAGCACCGAAAGGCCCGCAACCAGATAAAGAAACGCGCCCAGGTAGACAAGGTTCTTCCCGGCCGCGGCCACGGACTGTTTGTTCAGTGCGTCGCCGGTCAGGAACAATAGCAGGCCCGTGATCACAATCCACACAAAATACCAGGGTATTTGCCACTGCCGGAAAGGGGGCAGCGTTTCAACCCCGTATCCCAGCCGCTGGAGTACCACCTGGCCCAGGTAATAAGTGATGGTGGTGGAAACCAGGGACCAGAGGACCAGGTTAGCAGGGAACAAAAGTATCATCAGTTGCACCATTTCCTGGAGCAGGTGCCGTATCTCATCTTCCATCCCCGGTTCGATCAGGCCCTGGTGCTGATAAAAAGCAAGAAGTTGTTCAATATCTCCATATATTCCTGAACCCGCCGCCAGGGGATTAATTCCCAGGAACCAGAAGCCTGACAAAAGGGTTATTACGTTTAAAATAACCGCTATGCCGGTGGCCATGGCCACTGCCAGGCCAGCCCGTACCCGGTTTTTAAAGAGCAATCCCAGCAGCAGGCCCAGCGGGCCAAGCTGAATGACCAGCATCATTACGGTGACCGGACGGCCATAAAACACTAATAAAAGCACCGCTGCCACCACCAGGGCCAGGGCACCTGTTACAAGATCTCGCTTTTTCACCAGCACAGCCAGGGGTAGGGGTATAACGACGCTGATCAGTGGGAACAGCGGTGGAACAAGCAGGCCAAGGTGAGCTATCACTGCCGTCAGGCTGGCAAAAATTGCCCCTTCCACCAGGTTATTGTGCCGCCATTGGGAAACCAAGGAATCACCTCTTTTTTTCTACCAGGTGGGCCAGCAGGGCAGATAAGTCCCCGTACCATCTTTCCATTTCATGTCCTTCTTCAATACCCTGGCGCAGCTTATTCTCCAGCTTGAGATCCATCCGGGTAAAACTGATCCCCAGCCGGCGTCCCAGCACGTAACAGGTAATAATAATGCTGCTGAACGCATCCAGCAGTCTTTCTTCACTACCCCGCAGCATGGCTTTATACAGGGCGGCAAGGGATGCCAGCAGGTCCGCCTTCAGCCACTCAATTACCCTTATATTTTTCGCAATACCCGTATCCTGATGGCCCCGGGGTCCGAACATGGATCGCCCCCCTTTTCTTATCCTGAACTTACTTCGCGAGGCAACCCCGCTTTTCCTGCCCCTCATGTGCAATCGGCACCTGTTATTTGATGGACCTGGTGCAGTATATTTTCAGGAGTGGGATATTGATCTCACAGGGTTACTGGTGGCCAAACCAAATATATAAGGGGAACCGGCAAGTTCCCCTTGGTTTTACTCGGCTGTAAATGGCAGGAGGGCTATGTTCCGAGCCCTTTTAATAGCTACGGTCAGCATCCGCTGATGCCGGGCGCAGTTCCCGGATATGCGCCGGGGTAAGATTTTACCCCGTTCGGTGATGTATTTTTTCAGCCGGGATACGTCCTTGTAATCAATAATATCAATTTTATCCACACAGAAATTGCAGATTCTTTTTTTCCCCCGGCGTCCCCTTTCCCTTTTAGCCAAGCAATTCACCCCTTATTTCTGGCAGAATTATTTATTATCAATTTCCCGTAAGCTGCTAGAACGGTATATCGTCCTCGTTGAAACTAACCTCACTGTACCCGCTCTCGTCCAGATCATGTCCATGACCTGCGGACCCAGCCGGCGACTGCGCCTCACGAGGCCGATCCAGGAATCGTACCTGCTCGGCCACTACCTCGGCTGTCTTACGACGCACACCCTGGCTGTCATCATAGGAGCGGATTTGCAACCTGCCCTCTACTGCAACCAGCCGGCCTTTACCCAGGTACTGCGAACATACCTCCGCCTGCTTCTGCCAGACCACGATGTCAATAAAATCGGCCTCACGTTCCCCCTGCCGGTTGGTAAAAGGGCGATCCACCGCCAGTGTAAATCTGGCCACTGCTGTGCCGCTGGGTGTGTAACGCAGTTCGGGCTCCCTGACCAGGCGCCCGATCAATATGATTTTATTGAACATCTTTCCACCGCCTTGGGTTCAATCTCTACCCGGCAGAGCAGGCTAAGCCGGAATTTTAAATAATTTTTTCTCTACGCTGCCTGACGAACAATAATGTGGCGCAGCACTTCTTCTGTAATCTTTAAAACCCGGTCCAGTTCCTGGGCCACTTCTGGGGCAGCATTAAACTGCATGATCATATAAATGCCTTCCCTGACATGGGCAATTTCGTATGCCAGGCGTCGCTTACCCCATTTTTCCAGTTTGGTGACTTCCCCTCCGTGGTTTTCCACGAGGGATTTGAATTTCTCCGCCACCTCACCGGCTTTTTCATCGTCCAGTTCCGGGCGCAGGATATAAACACATTCATAACTGCGCACCTCAAACACCTCCTCCCTGTGGACTGAAGGCCCTACCATTAAGTGGTAGAGCAGGGTGGAAAATGCTACATTTATGACTTGATGATTATAGCATAAATTTAGCTCGATGGCAACTGCTTGTTTTTCTAGTTATTAGAAATTCTATTACTTAAAATATCAAACCTCCCCCGGCTTGCCCGGAGGAGGTTCGTTTCTTTCAAGTAATTACTTTATGGTTGTTTCGCTCATTTTTATCTCCGCTATCTGCTTGATATGGTCGCATATCCGGCCAGGATCCACTTCGCCGCAAACAATAATCACGATCGAGTTCTCAATGTTCAAGCAGCAGCTGCACTCCCTCTGCTCATCCTGGCCCCCGCCTTTGGGATCATTTTTCTCCCAGCCCATTTGACTACCCCCTTTTCACAGGATTTGGTAATTTTCTGATCATAGTATATGCGGCGGTTATTACCAAATGTGCAAATTTGCTACTAATCAATCAGCAATAATAAAAAGGCGGTTTTCCTGTCCACCGCCTTTTTGTACCTGCTTAACTTCCATCCGTCAGGCCCTTTTTGTTGTTTTCGCCCGGTCCCATAACGGCCCTGATGCTTTTATCAAATTTAGCCCGGGGGAGCATGACCACACGTCCACAGGTTAAACACTTGATGCGTATATCAATTCCCGTACGCATTATTTCCCACCGGTCACCGCCACAGGGATGTGGCTTGCGGGTCCTCACCACATCACCAGCCTGATATCTGACCATGCTTCGCACCTCCACTCATGCTCAACACCACCCGCCTGGGATAAGGTATTTCGATGCCTTCCCGGTCAAAGGCTTCTTTGATCAGGCGCCGCAGCTCCCGCTCCACATACCACTGCTGCATGGGTTTGGTGTAGGCAATGATCCTGATCACCACATCTGATTGTCCGAAGTTTACCACCCCCAGAACGTGGGGTCCTTCGGCAATGATATCAGCCATGTCCCGTGCGGCCTGCTCACAGACCTGTTGCAGAACGTCAATAACCCGGTCCAGGTTTTCCTCGTAGGCCACACCCACTTCTACCAGCGCCCGCATATTGCCCCGGCTGTGATTGGTAACCTGAATTATCTGCCCGTTGGGGATAATATGCAGTTCACCACCAAAATCCCGCAGGCGGGTTACTCTCAGGCCCATTTCCTCAACTGTCCCGCTTACTCCAGCTACTGTTATATAATCTCCCACGGCGAATTGATCTTCCAGCAGCAGGAAAAAACCTGTGATCACGTCCCGGACAAGATTCTGAGCCCCAAAGCCCACGGCCAGCCCTACCACTCCGGCACCGGCCAGGATAGCCTCCACCCGTACGCCGAACATATTGAGAATGGTGACCAGGGCCACAAAGTACAGGGTATAGCGCAGGCCGCTTTTCATCAGGGTACGCAGGGTATGCACCCGCCTGCTTTCAACCGCTTCGATTTTATCCCACTTGTTAAAAAATCGATCCACCGCCGCGCTGCCGGCGCGCATTACCAGAAAGGTCAGGGCGATGATTAATAGGACCCTGATGCTGCTGGCAATAACTTTTCCCCAGTCTATTGCCAGCAGCTGGTTAACTGTTGATTGCCCCAGAACTGTTTTCCAGATCTCTTCCATGATCAAACCTCCAGGTTTACCCTTCATAGAAAGCTTTATAAGCTCGATAGGCCATATAGATGTCTGCTTTATGGGCCACCTCAAAGGGTGAATGCATGCCTAAAAGGGCAACCCCGCAGTCCACGACATCCATGCCGTGCATGGCCAGCAAGTAGGCAATGGTCCCGCCTCCTCCTTGATCCACTTTACCCAGCAGGCCGCTCTGCCAGATCACTCCGTGCCGGTTGAATACCCGCCGCACCTGACCCAAAAATTCGGCGTGAGCATCATTGGCTCCCTTTTTTCCACCGGCGCCGGTATACTTGGTTACAACCACACCGTGCCCCAGGCGGGCGGTATTCAATTTATCCATTACGTCCGGATAGTTAGGATCAAACCCGGCATTAACGTCGGCTGATAGGGCCCGGGATCTGGCCATAATCCTGCGCAGAATCAGCTCATTGTAACCGGGAACGGACCGTGCGGCCAGTTCGGCCACAAAATTTGTTAAAAATGTGGAGTACATTCCCGTGTTGCCTGTGCTGCCTATTTCCTCCTTATCCACAAAGAGCGCCACTGCTGTCTGTGATGGCACCGTCAGTTCCATTATGGCCTTCAGTGCAGCAAACACGCACACCCGATCATCCTGACCATATCCTCCAATCATACTCCTGTCCAGTCCAACATCCCGGGCTGGCCAGGCCGGAACGGCCTCAATCTCTGCGCTGATAAAATCGTCATCCCTTATGCCATATTTCTGCTCCAGGTAGTTGAGCACATGCTGCTTGATTTTTTCTTTAATCTCTGCTTCACCCACCGGTATTCCGCCTACCAGCAAGTTCAACCCCTCGCCCTTAATTCCCTCGGTCATTTTCTTTTCCATTTGTTCCCTGGCCAGGTGGGGAAGGAGATCAGTTATGGTAAAGACAGGTTCTGTTTCTTTTTCGCCGATGACTATTTTTATTACCCGTCCGTCCTCTTTTACCACCACCCCGTGCAGGGCCAGGGGTATACTCACCCACTGGTATTTTTTAATACCACCATAATAATGAGTTTTAAGCAACGCCAGGTTTTCTTCCTCGTACAGCGGCCGGGGTTTTAAATCCAGCCGGGGGCTATCAGCATGCGCACCAACGATGTTTAATCCTTCCTCCAGGGGCTCGCTGCCTGCCACCGCCATGGCCATGCACTTTCCCCGCCAGATGCTGAATACCCGATCCCCGGCCTTAATGTTTTCCTTTTGCTCCAGCTCACTAAAGCCCCCGTCCCTGGCAGCTGCTGCCGCCAGCTCTATGGTTTCCCGTTCGGTCTTGGCCTTACTTAGAAACTGGCGGTAATCTTCCGCCAGGTCCATTGCCGCCTGTTTTTCCTGCGCGTTTAGTTTCGTCCAGGCCGGCACACTATCCGGCTGTTCTTTTAAACCGGTCATTTCATCCACTCCCTGGCTTATTATACTTGAAATTTTTTGTTTCAAATTATATCCTAGTCAAATATCCTCTTGTTTATTTTTCGCAGGTTAAATGTCTTTTATGGGATACTGGTTTAACAGGGGGATACTTTTCTGCAGTATTTCCGTTGCCGGGTTCAAAGCCTGGTACAGGCGGGAACTGCTCAAGGCCCGGTCGAGCCAGGGTACGTCAATACCGGGAAGCCAGCTGGTAAGAATATCTTTAACCTCCATAAGCACAGCCAGAAATATGACCGCCGCCAGTATTCCCCTGGAAATTCCCAGGATCAACCCGCCGACCCGGTTTACAGGACCGAGCAGGCCTATTCCAGCTGCTGTGGTCACGATTTGTCCCAGCCAGCTGATCAGCCAGGCTGTAAGCAGCAGGATTACTATAAATGAAACCAGCTCCAGGGTTCCCCGGGAGAGATGCTGATACCATTCCGATAATGATTCATTGATAAAAATTGATGCCGGAGGGGCATTCCAGCTGCCGAGCCATTGATTGATCGGCCAGTGTCGCCCGATATATTCTGCCAGTGGTGCGTGATATTCCCTGGCCAGGACCAACCCTATCAATAGCCCGCATACCCTGGCCAGGCTGGCAATCAGCCCGGTTTGAACGCCCCTCCAGGCAGGCCAGATGATCAGCCACAGTAGCAGCAGGTCAAGCCAGTTCACTTTTTAGACCGCCTTTCTTTTTCTGGTTGCCCTGACAAATTTGCGCCTTTTTTTTTCGCAGTTTCTGCAGATCACATTTCTCGTCTCCGGTGGTCAATTCCTTCTTACTCCTTTCCCCGGGTTATTTTCAGGCGAAACATGGTTGTTAACAGGCCGGCGATTACCGCCAGCCCCGCATACCCAAATAATGGATACAGTACCTGCACCAGCCTGGTAAAGCCCACCCCGGCCAGTGGTATGGCCAGCAGTACCACACCTGTACCTGCCAGGCGGTATAGCGTTCCTCCTTTCGGTGCCACACGACTGGCAAAACCATGGGCATCGGCAATGGCCGTTGTTAAAATGGCCAGCCAGATCAGCAGGCCCAGAATATGTTTCCATATCTCGCCCAGATCTCCCGCAATGCATAGAAGCGGTATTTGATAGCTGGTTATCCCGGGATAAAAAAGCAGACCTGCCAGTGTTACCAGCCCTGCTGTTCCACCCAGAATTATTCCTCCGGTAACCCCGCCCAGGATCCCCGGTTTTTGTTCCACGCTCCGCCCCAGGGACGACAGCACCGCCAGCGGAACAACCATGTTATAGGATACGTAGAGTACGCTGGACCACACCCAGTTTCTCCCGTGATTTATCTGCTGGCCCTGTTGAGCCAGCTCGGGCCATCCCCCACAATTTATAATCGCCATCAGGCAGACAAAGGCAATGGTTAATATTTTCAGCGGGACCAGGATCATATTTGTCAATAACACTCCCTCCAGCCCGCCCATGATCACCAGAATCGTTATTACCGCCACCGCCAGCGTTCCCGCCCCGGTTGGTAGTCCGAACTGCTCGTTGAGCAGGGCGCCGCTTCCTGCCAGCATAACCACCAGCCCTCCGGGTAGCATGGCCAGACTCAGCCAGTCCACCGCCCGGGCCAGTTTTTTTCCCATCATAACCGGGAGGAGTTCAGCATAACTGTTGCATCCGGCCGCCGTCGTATACAACATTATTAACAAACCCAGCAGCCCAAATAGTATTGTGGATAGAGTTACCCCCCAGAGGCCTTTTTCCCCGTAGATAATAAAGAATTGCATTATTTCCTGACCGGATGCAAATCCGGCTCCAATTACCGTACCGGCATAAAGGGCGCTTACCTGAAACCATTGTTTCAGCCCGATGCCCGGCAAGTCCATCACCCCCTTTTTCAATCCTATGCACTGGGAGCAAATGGTTGACCAAATTTCATGTTTTAAGGAATAATCGGGTCATCCGGTGGAAATAAATATACTAGTTATTGGTAAATCAGGGGGAATACACGATGATTGATAAAGCTCAAGAATTGCCCAATTTCCTGCCTGGCGGTAAAACCAGGGTTCATATAGATGATCCTACGGCGGCTAAAAAGTTCGGCTATGATCTTTTTGCCCGCCTGGAGCGTTGCGGTGGTTTATCCGGGCAGCCATTAATTCTGCTCTGCATTGGTACCGACCGTTCCACGGGTGATTGTCTGGGTCCGCTGGTGGGTTCAAGGCTGGTTTCAAGCCAGCAGGATCTGTTCACCGTTTATGGCACCCTGGATAATCCCGTGCACGCCAGCAACCTGCACGGGGTAATTGAGGAGATATACCGCACCTACAGGAATCCCCTGGTTATAGCGGTGGATGCGTCCCTTGGAAGCGTTGATAGTGTTGGTTTTGTAACCATTGGCGACGGTGCCCTGCGGCCGGGGGCCGGTGTAAATAAAAAGCTGCCTCCCGTTGGTGAGATCCATATTACCGGCATTGTTAATGTAGGCGGCTTTATGGAATACCTGGTTCTGCAGAATACCAGGTTAAATCTGGTCATGCGCATGGCTGATGTTATCGCCCAGGGCCTCCTGTATACAGTGGCCCTGTGTACCAAAAATGAAACCCGGGAAATATAAACCCGGGTTTCACTGTTTATGCCAGCTCTTTAATCCGCGCCAGCACCTGCTCCGGTGTTTTCCCGGCCATTTCTATTACCGGTGCCCTGGTATTTATATCCTGCATGTTCATGGTGTTGTTATCCAGGCCGGTAACTACCATGGCCAGAACTTCCTCCTGGCTGCCGGGGCTAACCACGGTATAGCCCTCTTCTTCCAGCAGTTCTTTCAGTCCGGTCAAGCTTTCCTCTACCGCTACCTTTTTATTCATCTTATCGCACCTCCTGTCACTGTTAGTATGACCTGAAGGTGCCTTCTTAACTCACAGCCCTTCTTTCTTTCAGCAATTGTATTACTTCCCGGTCAGTCACCTGCCGGAAGTCCTGATAAAACTGGCCCACGGCATAAAAATCTTCCGGTGCCATCAGGACCACCAGTTGATCAACTTCTTTTTCCAGCCTGTCCAGGCTATCTACCGGTGCCACTGGAACAGCCAGAATTAGCTTCTCTGGCCTGAATTTCTGCCGGATCCAGCGCAGGGCGGCGATTACCGTGTAACCTGTGGCTATACCGTCGTCCACTACTATTATGCATCTACCGCTGTAATCCGGGTATTCCTTATCCCCGCGGTACAGCACCAGGCGTCTTTCTATTTCCTTTCTCTGTTCCTCCACCAGGCCGGCCACATCTTTTTCTTTTAACCCCAGCACAGCCAGCAGTTGATGATTAAAAACTGTCGTTCCGTCCTGAGTTAGGGCCCCAATGGCTACCTCCGGGTTATGGGGCGCCCCAATTTTTCTCGGTATAACCAGGTCAAGGGGTAAATCCAGCTGCCGGGATATTTCTGCTCCCACCACAACCCCTCCCCGGGGTATGGCCAGGATTATCCCCTTTTGCTTGCAGGCACCGGTCAGCTTTCCGGCCAGTTGTCTTCCAGCATCAGCCCGGTCGGCAAAAACCACTGGTAGATCACCGCCTTCCGGTATCCTTTTACTTCAGTAGTATATTTCAAATCACTGTAAGTCAGTCCGGTAAATTTTTCAGCTCATTTATCTCCCTTATCCAGGCCATAATTTTCTTTCATCTTTTTGTACCTTTCATAGGTAACCGGTGATATTTCCGCCAGGGGCAGGTTATCTAAAAGGGTGATCATTTTCTTAAGTCCTTCCCCCCTGAGCATCCACTGGTAATAATTCCTCCCCCCGTGGTTATATGGCCCGTAAAGGCGTGAACCGGGCACATTCCTGGTTAGCCACTCAAAAAGCTGCTTGTGGCGTGCATGCATGCGCAGGGTGATATGCGGCTGCCTGCCGTCGCCACCAAAGTGGCCTTCTCCCACCAGCAAGCCGAGTAAGAATCCAAGTTTAAAGGAGTCCATTTTTTCCTCCCTTTGTTGTTTCACCGTCATGTAACACGTGAAACATCTTATCTTTTATCCGGCAGCTTACTTAAGAAGCAGATTGACCAGTTCATCAAGCTGATCACGGTTATCAAAGGCAATTTCAATAACACCGCGACCACCGCGCCTGGCACGAATACGCACTTTAGTACCCAGAACATCGCCGAGCATATCTTCCAGGGAAACCAGCTCACCATCACTGGCAGCCGGAGAACTTTTTTCTTTCACAGGAGCGCTTACATCACTGCTTTCATTTATAAAACGACGAACAAGTTCCTCTGTTTCCCGGACGTTTAAACCATGTGCAACCACCTCCCGGGCAGCAGCTATCTGCTTGGCTGCATCATCCAGGGAAAGAATAGCCCGGGCATGACCGGCAGTAATTACGCCGGAACTAAGCATATCCTGAACCTCTGGCGGCAAAGACAATAAACGCAAGGTATTAGTAATAAAAGGCCGGCTCTTGGCCACCAGCCTGGCAATTTCCTCCTGAGAAAGACCAAACTCATCAATCAACCGTCGATAAGCAGATGCTTCCTCCAGCGGGTTCAAATCTTCCCGCTGCACGTTCTCAATAAGGGAAACGGCAGAGGCCTCCAGATCGCCATAATCCTTAATAATCGCCGGTATGAACTTAAGACCCAATATCCGGCAGGCCCGCCACCTGCGCTCACCAGCAATAATTTCATATCTGCCACCGGCAATGGGGCGAACAACAATGGGCTGGACAACACCATGCTCCTTAATAGAGAGGGCCAGCTCCTGAATCTTATCCTGATCCAGAGCCTGCCGGGGCTGGCGAGGATTGGGTTGAACATCTTCTACCCGGATTTCCTGCAAAGAGCCATTCACATCATTACTGTCCACAGGAATTAAAGCACCCAGACCCTTTCCAAGTCCGCGCTTCTTACTCAATACCCATCACTTCCTTAGCCAGCTCATGATAAACCTCCGCACCCCGGGAACGGCGATCATAAAACATAATTGGCTGCCCGTGGCTGGGCGCCTCGCTTAAACGAACATTACGGGGGATAATGGTTTTATAAACCTGGCCGGGAAAATATTTTTTAACTTCTTCCACCACCTGTATGCTCAAATTGGTTCTACCGTCAAACATGGTTAAAAGAATACCCTCCAGAACCAGGTGGGGATTCAAACGTTTTTGAACTAAATGAATAGTGTTCATCAATTGACCAACACCCTCAAGGGCATAATATTCACACTGGATGGGGATCAAAACAGAATCGGCAGCCGTTAAAGCATTAAGGGTAAGCAAACCCAGGGAAGGAGGACAATCCAGAAAAATATAATCAAACTGATCCCGAAAAGGTTCCAGCGCCCGGCGAAGAATACGCTCACGATCAGCCACAGATACCAGCTCTATTTCAGCACCGGCCAGCTCAATAGTGGCGGGAACCACCTTTAAACCGGGCACAGAAGAATCCACAATCACCGCTGAAAGATCCTTACCCCCGATAATAACGTCATATATACAGAATTCAAGATCCTCCTTATTAACACCCAGACCGCTGGTTGCATTCCCCTGGGGATCAACATCCACCAGCAACACCTGATTTCCCATCAGGGAAAGCCATGCCGCTAGATTAACAGCAGTAGTGGTTTTACCAACACCCCCTTTTTGATTGGCAATGGCAATGGTCTTTCCCAATGGCAATCACTCCTTTAAATGGCTCATGTGGGCAAATATTCAACAAAGGGAGCAAGTGTTCCTGCAAAGAAAATGACCGCTGGCAGGGCAGCGGCCATTTTCCAAAGGATCATTTACTTTAACTTCTCGGCTTAAAGGTTTCACACTTGGTCTGCAAGGACTGGCTGGCCTTGCTCACTCCATTACGATCCACCTGAATCATCGGAGCACCACAGGACATCTCGCTGTTAAACTTGCATTCTGAAACCGAACACTTGATATCAGGCATAAAACCATCACCTCCAGAATTAAAGTTCCCGGAAAAAAAATTTTTATTCAAGAAAAATAAAATTATAAGGGACGGCGGCGGGGAATGCCCGGGCGGCGCGGAAATTGAACAGGGGTTTCTCTATATTTTTCAAATAAGATAAGTTGCCTTTCATCACCAGTTACAGGTAATTTTAGGCAATATCTGGTTACAAAACGACCACCCAGTATATTTAAAGCCCTATCACAGGAAGCGAGCTCCTGATCGACCTGAGGACCTTTAAAAGCAATAAAAAACCCGCCGGTTTTAAGGAAGGGAAGGGCATATTCCAGTAAAACAGCCAGCGGGGCAACCGCCCTGGCCACAGCAAGATCATAAAACCCACGATATTGTTCCAGGCGAGCTACTTCCTCGGCCCGACCACAAACCACCTGCACACCGGACAGGTCCAGGGAAGAAGTCACCTGCTGTAAAAAAGACACCTTTTTCGCAACCGATTCCAGCAACGTACATTGTAAATCCCTGCGGGCCAGTTTCAGCGGCAGGCCGGGAAAGCCGGCTCCGCTACCAATATCAATAAAACATGAACCGGAAGGAGGAGAATAAATAAGAAAACAGGATAATGAATCAATAAAATGCTTTATTACCACGTCCTGCCATTGTACCAGGGAGGTTAAATTAATCTTTTTATTCCACTGCAGCAGAAGATGATAATAACGATAAAATGAAACAAAGGCATCAGCGGGCAAATTTAAACCCAAATCTCCCAGCGCCTGCAAAAATAAAGATTTAAAATCAGAAAAATAGATACCGGACAAAAAATACCCTCCCAGGAAATGTTAATTTTTATCCAACGACCGGCGGCGACCTTCAAGGTAAACCAGGAGCAGGGCAATATCTGCCGGGCTAACACCGGATATACGGCTGGCCTGGCCAATAGAACGCGGGCGAATTTGTTCCAGCTTCTGCCTGGCTTCCGTTGATAAACCCTTTATGGAACCATAATCCAGATCATCGGGAATACGGCGATTTTCGAGCTTGATAAATCGCTCCACCTGCGCCAGTTGTTTCTTAATATAACCTTCATATTTTATTTCTACTTCCACTTCTTCCTCCACATCAGCGGGCCAACCGGAAGCACCGGGGAAAATTTCCTTTATATGCTGAAAAGTAATCTCCGGACGGCGCAGTAAAGCGGCCAGGGAAGTGGGCTGTTGTACTGGCGAACTTTGTGCCGCTTCCAACACCTTACGTAACTTTTCATCAACCGGTACTACCGTACGCCGTAATAATTCAACGCCTTCCTTGATTAAACGTCTCCTTCTTTCGAAAATACGGTACCTTTCCGGGGTAACCAGACCAACTTCGTAACCCTTTTCCGTAAGACGCAGGTCAGCATTATCCTGGCGCAAGAGCAACCGGTACTCGGCACGGGAAGTAAGCATGCGGTAAGGTTCATTGGTGCCTTTGGTAACCAGATCATCAATAAGCACACCAATATAGGCTTCTGAACGGGACAAAATAAGGGGGTCCTTGCCCTGAATAAAACGGGCCGCATTTATACCCGCAATTATGCCCTGGGCAGCAGCTTCTTCATAACCTGAAGTGCCATTAATTTGACCGGCACTGAACAAGCCGCTGATGGTCTTGCACTCTAAAGACGGTTTCAACTGGGTAGGAACAAGATAATCATATTCAATGGCATAACCGGGGCGGATAATTTCAACCTTTTCCAGGCCAGGCAAAGTACGCAGCATGGCCAGCTGTACATCCTCGGGAAGGCTTGTGCTCATACCCTGCACATACATTTCCACCGTATCCAGACCTTCAGGCTCTATGAAAACCTGGTGGCTCTCGCGATCAGCAAAACGTACCACCTTATCCTCAATGGATGGACAATATCGCGGTCCCGTTCCCTTTATGAAACCGCTGAAGAGAGGTGAACGATGCAGGTTATCCCGGATAATCCGGTGGGTTTCAGGAGTGGTATAGGTTAACCAGCACGGAACCTGCTCCCGCCGGGTTACCGGGGAGATATAAGAAAAATTCAACAGGCGCTCATCACCCGGCTGCACGGACAACTTACTGAAATCAATAGAACGCCTGTCCACCCGGGCAGGAGTACCGGTTTTAAAACGACCCAACTCCAGACCCAGCTCCCTTAGCGAAGCTGACAATCCCACCGCGGCAAATTGACCATTGGGACCACCGGTATAAGCCAGATCACCGATAATAATACGGCCGTTTAAATATGTACCGGTAGTAAGAACAACCACCGGAGCCAGAAATTTGGCGCCAGTGCTGCCAACAACTCCGTGAACACGATCTCCCTGTACCAGCAGGCGCTCCACGAGAACCTGCTTTAAATCCAGGCGCTCCTGGCTTTCCAGTACCTTTCTCATGCTCCACTGATACCGCCTTTTATCGGCCTGCGCCCGCAGCGCACGGACAGCAGGACCCTTGGCAGTATTCAGCAAACGCATCTGTATGGCGGTACGATCCGTATTCAGGCCAATCTCCCCACCCAGTGCATCTACCTCACGAACCAGCTGCGCCTTGGCCGGACCGCCCACAGCAGGATTACAGGGCATCAGGGCCACATTATCCAGGTTCAAAGTCAGAACCAGGGTACGACAACCAAGGCGAGCGGCAGCTAAAGCCGCCTCGCAACCGGCATGACCGGCGCCGACCACGATGACATCATATTTTCCAGCCAGGTACTCCAAGGGAACAAACCTCACTTTCCAATACAAAAGTCTTGAAAAATACGGTCAACAATATCTTCGGCAACCGTATCACCGGTAATTTCACCCAGTGCTTCCCAGGCCGCCCTTAAATCTATAGCCACCAGATCAATATTTTCACCGGCCGATAAAGCGCGCAAAACCTCCTGCAAATGCTCATGACAGCGCACCAGCGCCTGCTTATGACGAACATGACTGACCAGGGGCATTTGAGATGCCGTAGCCTGGCCACCGAGCACCAACCGCTCAATGGCCTCTTCCACTTTAGACAGGCCGTATCCAGTTTTTACGGAAATAACTTCCACCGGCTTGTCCGGGTAAAGATCTGCAACCTGGCGTGCCAGTCCCTCGCCATCGCCAATGTCACTCTTATTAATGAGAATAATTCCTTTCTGCTCATCTACCAATTCCAGCACAGCGCGATCTTCAGAAGTTAAACCGGTACTGGCATCCAGCACCACCAGTACCAGGTCGGCCGCTTTCACCAGCTCCCTTGAACGTTCCACGCCAATTTTTTCAACTATATCATCGGTATCACGCAGGCCAGCCGTGTCGGCCAACCGAACAGGTATACCCCTTATATTTACCACTTCTTCGATAACATCCCTGGTGGTACCGGGAATCTCAGTAACGATGGCCCTTTTCTCCCGCAAGAGAGCATTTAAGAGCGAGGACTTGCCAACATTGGGACGACCAACAATGACCGTGCGCAAACCTTCACGGAACACTTTACCAAAACGGGCCTGGTGAATAAGTTCCTCCAGATCGCCCATAAGGGCAAGAACAGAAATCTTCAAATCCTCCCGGCTGGCCACCTCAATATCCTCTTCGGGAAAATCAATATCGGCCTCCACCTGAGCCAGAATTCCCAGCAACTGATCTTGAAAACGCCTGACCCTGGAAGATAACTCTCCGGAAAGCAAAGACATGGCCACTGCCAGCCCGGCATCCGTCTTGGCGCGGATAATATCCAGAATCGATTCGGCCTGGGCAAGATCCAGGCGGCCGTTTAAAAAGGCCCGCCGGGTAAACTCACCGGGTTCAGCCAGCCTTGCACCGTGCTGCAGGACAAGCTCCAGAGTACGGCGCAGGGGAACTATACCACCGTGACAATTAAACTCCACCACATCCTCACGGGTAAAAGTACGGGGCGCATACATAACACCCAGCAACACCTCATCCACTGGCTGGCCGGTATCCGGATCCACCACCAGGCCATAGAATAAACGATGACTCCCCTGCCGGCGCCAATCAACACCAGTCCGGCTGACAAAAATTTTTTCCGCGATAGCAATGGCCTCAGGGCCGGATACCCTGACAATACCTATGGCACCCTCGCCCAATGGAGTAGCAATGGCAGCAATCGTATCATCCAGCACTGACAACACCACCATTTGAAAAAACCCAGCCCGGTTTGCACCGGCTGGGTTGAAAATCGTAACACAAGCTATTTTCTGGGAGAGATGATGATTTTACGATATGGTTCTTCACCTTCACTGTAAGTATAGATATCATCTCTTCCCTGGAGTGCCGTATGAATAATCCTGCGTTCATGGGACGACATGGGCTCCAGAACCACATTCCTTCCCCGTTGCTTGGCTTTCTCCGCCAGCTTCAAAGCCAGGCGCTGCAGAGTTTCCTCCCGCCGGCGCCGGTATCCTTCCACATCCAGAATAACCCTGTAACGCTGGGTCTGATTCTTGTTCACATACAGGTTTACAAGATACTGCAATGCATCAAGGGTTTCGCCCCTTCTACCGATCAGTATGCCCACATCTTTTCCTGCTATTGCAATGTACAAACTATTTTGTTTTTCTTCAATAGACATTTCCACAGGAAGATTCATGGCCTCCAGCAGGCGATCAAGCAATTCCTTAGCCCGGCGCGATGGTGTATCCTTAACCCGTACCCTAACCCGGGCCGGCCGGGTGCCCAGAATACCTAAAAACCCCCTGGACGGTTCCTCCAATACTTCAATTTCTGCTTCCTCCCGGGAAATTCCCAACTGGGCCAGCGCCAGGGAAACCGCCTCATCAACAGTTTTAGCGGTTTTCTCGATTTCCTCCACCACCAGTGTTTAGCGCCTCCTTCAACCCTTGGGTATGCCTGTTAACAAAAAACTGCTGAATAATTCCCATGGCATTAAAAATTACCCAGTACAATGCCAGACCGGCAGGAACCGTTGCGCTGATCCAGGCAATGAAAACGGGCATAATGATGAGCATGGTCCGCTGGGTGGGGTCGGACATATTGGTGGTCATGCGCGACTGAACATAAGTGGTCAATCCGGCAAGAAGAGGGAGAATGTAATAAGGGTCCCCCACCTGGCTTAGGTTATTAATCCAGAGAAACCGGGCATGGGCGGGATCGGCATAATTAAAATGCAGTAAAGCACGATAAAGGGCAATTAAAATGGGCATCTGAATCAATAAAGGAAGACAACCGGCCATGGGATTAACGTTGTGCTCCCGGTACAGCTCCATAATTTTTTGCTGCATTTTCTGCGGGTCCTTATTCCGGTAGCGCTCCTGTATCTCTTTAATCTTCGGCGCCAGCTGTTGCATAACAACCATGGAACGCATCTGCTTGACCGTCAAAGGATAAAGGATAATCTTGATAAGAACAGTCAGCAGGATGATGGCCAGGCCGTAATTGGCAATATGAGCCATCTCGGTAAGGTGATATAACCAGTTTAAAAGGGAAGTCATGCCATCAACCAGAGCTTGAAACAAACCATCTCCTCCTTGCCATTAAACCGGATCATAGCCACCCCGGCAAAAGGGATGACAGCGCAGTAGACGCCAGCATGCCAGAAGTAAACCACGGACAACACCGTACTTGGCCACAGCCTGTACGGCATACTCGGAGCAGGTAGGGTAAAAACGACAGGTGGGTGGTTTAAAAGGTGAAACAAATCGCTGGTAAAAGCGAAAACAGGCAATAACCAGTGAGCGCATCCTCAACTCAACCCTTCGGCACAAGCTTACGGGTAGCACGACCGATAAGATGATGGACCTGGCCGGCCAGATCGTGATAATTCTTCCCCACCGCATCTTTGCGGGCAATAATAACCACGTCATAATTTTCCGGAAACCAGCTTTCATTCAGGCGGCAAATTTCACGCAGCAACCGGCGTACACGATTGCGGACTACAGCCTTACCCGTTTTTTTACTGACGGAAAAACCAAATCGGCGGCCCTGTCCCCGGTTACGGTACAAATATAAAACCAGGGCGTTACTGGCCACGGATTGACCCCGCCGGTACACCCGTTGAAAGTCCCTTTTATTTTTCAAAATCTCCATGCTCCAAATCAATCCTGCTTAAAATCAATCGGCCAAATGTACGAAAAGGCCAACTTGTTGAAGCAAGCGGCCTTATGCAGTAAGTCTTTTTCTTCCTTTCAGCCTTCTCCTTTTTATAACGTTACGGCCTGCCCTGGTGGACATACGCTTTAAAAAACCATGAACTTTTTTCCGTTTCCTTTTTTTGGGCTGAAACGTGCGCTTCAAAATCTTACACCTCCTCACCACCGGCCGGCTGGAAAAACCAGACACATCACAAGTTATTATATAAGATATACCCTTCTCAAGTCAAGAAAAAACACCCGGCCGAAAATAATTGTCCACAGCCTGCTCAACTATCCACAGGAAGACATTTTATCGGTTGATAAGGCCTGGCAAATTTGATATCATTGAATCGCTGGCACCAGGAGAAAAAGATATCCACAGGCCAGAATAAAGATGTGCATAAATTTGTCGATACTTAATGCTGTACAAACCTACAGGCCCCGTTAAATCGCTTGCGGTGGCTTTTTTAAGTTTAACAAACATCTGTCAGCAGGGGGTTACCACCAATGAATAAAACGCATGTGACCGCGATCTGGGATGAACTGCTGGCCCATATCCAGCCCCGGCTGGATACAGAAACTTACGAAATCTGGCAGGAATCGGTACTCCCCCTGGGGTTTCACCGGAGCACTTTTTTTATCCAGGTTCCCAACCATTTCTACAGAGACTGGCTGGCGACAAGATACGCTTCACTTATTAAAAACTACCTCCAGGAAATCACCAACGACGAAATCGAAATACAGTTCCTACCAGCAGAAGAAGTCAACGAGAAATTATTAAACAGGATACGCAAGACCGCGCCGTCAGCTGTGGAAACATGCTCGTTAAATCCCCGTTACACTTTTGAAACCTTTGTGGTGGGCAACAGCAACCGGTTTGCTCATGCAGCCTGCCTGGCCGTAGCAGAGTCACCCGCGGAAACATATAACCCCCTTTTTATCTATGGGGGAGTAGGGCTGGGAAAGACGCACCTGATGCATGCCATCAGCCATTACATCCTGAAGCGGGGCAAATTAAACCGGATAGTCTACGTTACCTCTGAAAAATTTACCAACGAATTAATTAACGCCATAGCAAATAAACGAACGGCAGAATTTAGAGATAAATACCGGGGAATGGACGTACTTTTAATAGACGATATTCAATTTGTCGCCGGAAAAGAACGCACCCAGGAAGAATTTTTCCATACCTTCAATACCTTATACGAGGCCAACAAGCAAATAGTTATCTCCAGCGACAGACCGCCCAAGGAGATTCCAACCCTGGAAGATCGCCTGCGATCCCGTTTTGAATGGGGCCTGATCACAGATATCCAGCCTCCCGATCTGGAAACAAGGATAGCTATCTTAAGAAAAAAAGCCCAGCTGGACAACGTCTCGGTACCCGATGAAACGCTGGAATATATTGCCGAACAAATAACCTCCAACATCCGGGAACTGGAAGGAGCCCTTATCCGGGTGGTTGCCTATGCATCGCTGAACAAACAGCCAATAACCACCCAGCTGGCGCGGGACATACTCAAAGATATACTGCCCGGTAAACAACAAAGACAGATTACGGCCCAGCTCATCCAGGAAAAAGTGGCCGCTTACTACGGTTTAAAACCCGAAGAGTTCAAATCCAAAAAGCGCAGTCGCAATATTGCTTTCCCACGGCAGATCGCCATGTACCTGGTCCGGGAACTGACAGATCTCTCCCTGCCACAAATAGGCGATGCCTTCGGAGGAAGAGACCACACAACAGTGCTTCATGCATGTGAAAAAATAAGCAATCAGCTGGCCAGCGACGCCCTGCTGGAACAAACCATCAACGAAATAAAACAAAAAATAAAAGAAGAAAGCAGGTAACTTATCCACAGGAAGGGTAAAACCTTTCCCCAGGACGAAAATGACAAGCCCTCACGGGATAAACAAGTTATCCACAAAAAAAAGAGCACTACTATAATGTACGACTATTAAAGTAATGAAATATAATGATCTGGATCATAATCAAAACAACGGAGTGAAAACCATGAAGTTCAATGCGAGCAAACCGGCGCTGATGCACGCGATAAATGCCGTTCAAAAGGCTGTTTCCCCACGCTCACCCTTACCGGTATTAACGGGCATTCTCTTTGAAGTCACCGGAAACAGGCTCTACCTAACAGGTTCGGACACCGAGCTAACCATACAGTGTAACATAGAAGTGGAAACTGAAACGGAAGGAGCCATAGTTCTCCCGATCCGATACATTTCCGACCTGGTGCGCAGTCTACCCGATATACCCATTCAATTTAACAGCATACCGGGCAGCACAAGCGTCATCATAACTTATGGAACATCACAGGTCAGCATCCACGGCTATGAACCTGAGCAATACCCGCGCCTCCCATCGATAAACAGGGGAACCGGCATCCAGGTACCACAGGACGAGTTAAAGGAGATGTT
This sequence comes from Desulfofundulus australicus DSM 11792, assembly GCF_900129285.1. GTDB lineage: Bacteria > Bacillota > Desulfotomaculia > Desulfotomaculales > Desulfovirgulaceae > Desulfofundulus > Desulfofundulus australicus. The sequence goes on along the minus strand of NZ_FQUW01000033.1, from coordinate 6,962 downwards.
ACGCCAGGTACTCTTCGCCGTGTCCAACGATGAAACACGACCCGTGTTTACCGGAGTCCTCATGCAGGTAGACGGAAAACAGTTCAGACTGGTGGCCACCGATACCTATCGCCTGGCCATGAAAAATTACCAGCTGGAAGAAGAAATTGAACAGCCGGTAAGGGCAATTATACCCGGGAAAACCCTGGGCGAAGTGGCCAGGTTAACGGGTAATACCGAAGAAAAAATATCCATAATTCTGGAGGAAAATCATGCATTTTTTTCCACCGCAGATTTAAAAATAGCTTCACGTCTGATAGCCGGACAATACCCCCCCTACGAACAGGTAATACCAAGGGAATTTGTCACCCGTACCAGAGTGACTACCAGGGAAATAATGGATGCTACGGAAAGAGCATCCCTGCTGGCGCGTGATGGATACCCGGTGGTAAAATTTACGCTACAGGAAAACAGCTGCGTGGTTTCCGTACAAACCCAGGCAGGCTGGATCCGGGAAGAAATTAGCGGGCTGGTGGAAGGCGAACCTCTGGAGATATGGTTCAACGCCCGGTACATGAGTGAAAGCCTGCGGGCCCTGAACAGTGATGAACTGTGCTTGGAATTAACCGGCCCCCTGAGTGCAGCAGTGCTCAGGCCGGCAGGGGACGATAGCTACCTGTCCCTGCTGCTGCCGGCCAAACCGCCGAAGGATTAAGGGCCGTCCAGTTCCGGGAGGAAGTAAGTGCGCATAGTGCATATCAGTCTTGAAAACTTCCGGGGGTACGACCGGCTGTTCTGGCAGCCCCACCCCCGGATCAATATAATCGCAGGAGGTAACGCCCAGGGTAAAACCAACCTCCTGGAGGCTATTTTTTTTGGCTTTACCGGGCGCTCATTTCGAACGCACCGTGATAAAGACCTGATTCGCTGGGGCAGCAATTACTGTCGGGTGGAAGTAAAATTTGAATCAAACCAGCAGGAAGAAAATAAAATTATCCTTCTGACCGCCACGGGCAAGAAACAGGTTAAATCCGGGGGACAACCGGATGAAAAAAGCCCCTTTATGCTGCCTTTGATTTTTACACCCGATCACCTGTTAATGATCAAAGGAAGCCCTGTTTTACGCCGGCGATGGCTGGACCTGGAGATAGGACCGCTGGAGCCCGGTTACACCTTCTGGTGGCATCGCTATCAAAGGGTTTTACTAAATAGAAATAAATTGCTGCAAAAAATAAAAACTGAGCAACTGAAACAGGAGGAGCTGGAACCCTGGAACCAGCAACTGGCTGCCATAGGCGCCAGAATTATCGCCTGGCGCTGCCGCCTGCTGGCCGGGCTTTCCACCGCCGTAAGGAGCATATACAGTCAGATTGGGGGAAGTGACGAAAAAGCTGGTCTTGTGTACCTTTCTACCGTCCAGCTGGAAAGAACCACCGGGGAAAAGGAAATCTACCAGCGATTTCTGGAGGGTTTATCCAGATGTTACACCTCAGAACTGGTCAGGGGACAAACGCTGATCGGGCCGCACCGGGACGACTTATTCGTTTCCATCAACGGACAGGATGCCAGGCGCTTCGGCTCACAGGGGCAGCAGCGAACACTGGTCCTGGCACTAAAGCTGGCCCAACTGGAACTGAGCAGGCAGCTGGCGGGAGACTATCCCATTGTTCTCCTGGATGACGTTTTTTCCGAACTGGATCAGAAACGGAGATTAAAGCTGGTCGAATACATGCGAGGAAAAACGCAGGTCTTTATAACCACCAGTACAGAGGACAAGAATGATCTCCCCGGACCAGCAGTAACTGTCAGGGAGCACAAGCTTTACAAAGGAGGTTAAATTTATTGTTTCTACATCTCGGTAACGATGTGGTTATTCCCAAAAGGGATATCGTGGCCATCCTGAATGTCCGGGTGGAAAATTCCCCTGTGAACAGGGAGTTCATGGAACTGGCCCGGAGCGAAAAAATAGTACAGGTGATTGCCGATAAGGGCAAGGAAAAATCAATTGTCCTTACCAGTAACCGTATATATGTCTCGCCAATTTCCTGTTCGACTTTAAAGAAAAGAGCGGGGATGCTTGTTTTTAATGGGGAATAGCTTAGAAGTTTCCATTTAAAGGTTATAATTGTAATATAGTGTTATGTTATGTCATTAAAGAATGGAGGTTCCCGGCTATGCTGGAACAGGAAATGAACAACCGCTATGGCGCAGAGGAAATACAGGTTCTTGAAGGACTGGAAGCTGTTCGCCGCCGCCCGGGAATGTATATTGGCAGCACCGGCCCCCGGGGCCTGCACCACCTGGTTTACGAGGTGGTTGACAACAGCATAGACGAGGCCATGGCCGGCTTTTGCGACCGGATAGAAGTCATCGTGCACCGGGATAACAGCGTAACAGTGATTGACAACGGGCGGGGCATACCCGTAGAAATACACCCCAAGACAGGCCTCCCGGCGGTGGAAACGGTACTCACCATGCTTCACGCGGGGGGAAAATTTGGTGGTAACGTATATAAGGTTTCCGGCGGGCTCCACGGCGTAGGGGTATCGGTGGTGAATGCCCTCTCCGAGTGGCTGGAGGTAGAAATTCGCCGGGACGGTCATGTCTACCACCAGCGCTACGAAAGGGGAAAGGCCGTTACCCCGCTGAAAGTTATCGGGACATCCACCACGACGGGTACTAAGGTTTCCTTCAAGCCGGACGCGGAAATTTTTGAAGATCTGGTATTTAACCAGGAAACTTTAAACCAGCGCCTCCGGGAGCTATCTTTTTTAAACCGGGGTATAAAAATCATCTTTCAGGATGAAAGAACAGGGCAGAAAACAGTCTACCAGCACGAGGGCGGTATCAGGGATTTCGTACGCTACCTGAACAAGAATAAAGAAGTTCTGCACAACAAGCCCATTTACATTTTTGGCGAGCGGGACGGAATCCAGGTAGAAGTAGCCCTGCAGTACACCGAGGGCTACGTGGAAAGCCTGTTTTCCTATGTTAATAATATTCACACCGTGGATGGGGGAACCCATGAGGCCGGCTTCAAAAGCGCCCTGACCCGGGTGGTTAATGACTACGGGAAAAAATATAATCTCCTAAAAAATGGTACCACTGCCCTATCGGGGGAGGACATCCGGGAAGGCCTGACGGCGGTAATCAGTGTAAAGGTGCCGGAACCCCAATTTGAGGGTCAGACCAAGACCAAGCTGGGAAACAGCGAAGTCCGGGGCGTTGTGGATGGAGTGGTATCCGAGGGACTGGCCACCTTCCTGGAGGAAAATCCGGGTATCGCCCGCAGGATACTGGAAAAGGCCATTACCGCTGCCAGGGCCCGGGAAGCTGCCCGCAAGGCGCGGGAATTAACCAGGCGCAAGAGCGCCCTGGAGAGCGCTTCCCTGCCCGGAAAGCTGGCCGATTGTTCCGACCGGGATCCCAGCAGGACCGAACTATACCTGGTAGAAGGGGACTCGGCCGGGGGCTCGGCCAAGCAGGGCCGGGACCGCCGCTTCCAGGCCATCCTGCCCCTGCGCGGGAAAATTTTAAACGTAGAAAAGGCGCGCCTGGACAAGATCCTTAATAATGAGGAGATCCGGGCTCTGATTACAGCACTGGGCACAGGCATCGGCGAAGATTTCGATCTGAGCAAGGCCAGGTACCACAGGATCCTGCTTATGAGCGACGCCGATGTGGACGGGGCCCACATCCGCACCCTGCTTTTAACTTTCTTTTACCGTTATATGCGCCCCCTTATTGAGGCCGGTTATGTTTATATTGCTCAACCACCCCTGTACCGCATTCGCAAGGGCAAGATCGATCGCTATGCTTATAGCGATGCGGAGCTGGAGGAAATACTCAAGGAAATAGGCCGGGACGGGGTAACCATCCAGCGTTACAAGGGCCTTGGTGAAATGAACCCGCAGCAACTGTGGGAAACCACCATGAATCCCGAGAAGCGGACCATCTTGAAAGTAAATATTGAAGATGCCATTGAAGCTGACGCCATTTTCTCCATGCTCATGGGCGACCGGGTGGAACCCCGCCGGGAATTTATCCAGCAAAACGCCGGGGCTGTACGTAACCTGGACGTATAAGCAAAATAATGTTTTGAGGTGACCTTTGTTGTCCGTAAATATAGGCAAGGTAATACCCATCGATATTAACGAAGAAATGAAACATTCTTACCTGGATTACGCGATGAGCGTAATCGTGGGCCGGGCTTTACCCGATGTGCGGGATGGGTTGAAACCGGTACACCGGCGAATTCTCTACGCCATGCACCAGCTTGGCCTTACACCTGACCGGCCGCACCGTAAAAGCGCCCACATTGTGGGTGAAGTGATGTCCAAATTCCATCCCCATGGTGATATGGCTATCTATGACGCCCTGGTGCGTATGGCCCAGGATTTTGCCAGCCGCTACCCTCTGGTTGACGGGCACGGTAATTTTGGGTCCGTTGATGGTGACGCACCGGCAGCCATGCGCTATACGGAAGCCCGCATGGCCCGTATAACCATGGCCATGCTGGCGGACATCGATAAAAATACCGTTGACTTCATACCCAATTATGACGGCAGTACCGAAGAACCGGCGGTGTTACCGTCCCGCATTCCCAACCTGCTCGTGAACGGCTCCTCGGGTATCGCAGTGGGTATGGCCACCAATATCCCACCTCACAATTTGGGCGAAATAATCGACGGCGTGATCAAGTTAATCGATAACCCGGAAGTCACCATTCCCGAATTGATGCAGGTTATCAAAGGGCCCGATTTCCCCACCGGCGGAAAAATAATGGGCCGCCAGGGTATCCGGGAAGCCTACCAGACGGGCCGGGGCACCATTAAGGTCCGGGCCCAGGCCAGCATAGAAAAAATCAGCGGTGGGAAAAACGCCATTGTTGTCCATGAAATACCGTTTATGGTCAACAAGGCCCGGCTTATTGAGAAGATTGCCGAACTGGTCCGGGAAAAGAAAATCGAAGGAATTACCGACCTGCGGGATGAATCGGACCGGCAGGGGATGCGTATTGTTATAGAGTTGCGGCGTGACGCCAAACCCCGGGTGGTCCTGAACCAGCTGTACAAGCATACCCAGATGCAGGAGACATTCGGGGTCATCATGCTGGCCCTGGTCAATGGCCAGCCTCAGGTATTAAATCTGCGGCAAATGCTGTATCACTACCTGGACCACCAGAAAGAGGTGGTTATCCGGCGTACCCGCTTCGATCTGGAAAAAGCTGAAGCACGGGCACATATTGTAGAGGGCCTGCGCGTGGCCCTGGACCATATAGATGAGGTCATCAACACTATCCGGTCATCCAGGACGGTGGAAATAGCAAAAAATGCCCTTATGGAAAAGTTTTCCTTCTCGGAAAAACAGGCGCAGGCCATTCTGGATATGCGCCTGCAAAGGTTGACCGGCCTGGAGCGGGATAAACTGGAGGAAGAATACAAAGAACTCCTGGAGAAAATCGCCTACCTGCGGGGCATCCTGGCCGATGAGCGAAAAGTCCTGCAGGTAATTAAAGAAGAGCTTTTAGAAATGCGGCAGAAATTTGCCGACCCGCGCCGCACGGTAATCAGCGATGAAGATTCATCGCTGGAGGTTGAGGACCTGATTCCAGACGAGGAAGTGGTCATCACCATTACCAACCAGGGCTACATTAAACGCATGCCCCTGGACGCATACAGGAGCCAGAGGCGCGGCGGCCGGGGCGTTACTGCCATGGGCACCAAAGAAGAGGATTTTGTGCGGCATCTATTCATCACCAGCACCCATCACTACTTTCTGTTCTTTTCTAACCAGGGGAAAGTATACCGCCTGAAGGTGCACGAAATTCCCGAAGCGAGCAGGCAGTCCAAGGGGACGGCTCTGGTTAACCTGCTTTATATAGGACAGCAGGAGCGTATTACAGCAGTAATACCGGTGCGGGAATTCAGCAAGGGTCTCTATCTCTTTATGGCCACGCGTGCCGGGGTGGTAAAGAAGACAGAACTGGAGCAATTTGACACATCCCGCAGGGATGGCATAATTGCCATCAAGCTCGATGAGCGGGACGAGCTGGTGGACGTGAAGCTTACCACCGGTACGGAGGAGATTATCCTGGGCACGCGTCAGGGACTGGCCATTCGCTTTTCAGAAAAAGAAGTGCTTCCCTACGGGCGTACGGCCCGGGGGGTGAAAGGAATTAGCCTGCAACCGGGAGACATGGTCGTGGCCATGGATATTGTTCGGCCGGATGGAGATGTGCTGGTGGTTACAGATAACGGTTACGGAAAACGTACGCCTGTATCCGAGTACCGCCTGCAGGCGCGTGGTGGTAAAGGAATTATCAGTGCCCGGGTAACCGAACGCAATGGTCCTGTATCGGCTATGCTGGTGGTTAAGCCTGAAGAAGAAATAATGGTCATCAGTGCCGAGGGGATCATCATCAGGTTAAAAGCCAGCGAAATTTCCTCCATGGGACGGGCTGCGCAGGGGGTAATGCTCATGCGCCTCGGACCGGGAGACAGGCTGGTGGATGCCGCACTGGTCAGCGTGGAAGAATAAGATTAATCTCTTTTAACATAAACTTAATAAAAACATAACTTTTCTTATTGACAGCGTCGTATCCCTGTGGTATATTAAATCCTGCACTTGGCGACTGAAAGCATGCAGTGCCTGACCGGTTACCCTCAAGGGTAACCGGCAGGAAGTAAAAAAGGTAAAAGTTACAAGTTGACAGCAGTAAAAAAATCATGATACAATAACGCTTGCGCGACAGCGAGGGGAAAGTGGTCCTTGAAAACTGAACAGGGAGGAAGCCGGGTGTGCAGCTTAAAGGGCTGAGCATCTGGCGAGGAAGAGCGTGTGCGGGAGTGATTCTGGGACAAAGGATTGGATGGAGAGTTTGATCCTGGCTCAGGACGAACGCTGGCGGCGTGCCTAACACATGCAAGTCGAGCGGGTAACGGAGGTCGGTCATCGGAGGTCAGAAGTCAGATAAGAAGCAA
>NZ_FQUW01000072.1 GCF_900129285.1 Desulfofundulus australicus DSM 11792 | reverse complement strand
TGAGGTCTCATAACGGGAAAAATTTTTGTGGAGATACCTACTGGATCTTGACACGGACCGTAATAAAAACAGTTCTTGACGTTGTAAAGAAAATATTTTATAATAACACTGCGCTGTGATATTTCTTCTCTAGGGGAGTAGCTCAATTGGTAGAGCGGCGGTCTCCAAAACCGTAGGTTGCGGGTTCGAGTCCTGTCTCCCCTGCCAAAGAAACGCAGGAGCCTCAAGGGTTTGAGGCTCCTTCACTTTATAGCGAATTATGCAGAAAGGCCCTTTTGGGAGCAATTTGGGAGCAAACTGGGTGCAAGGTCACTCTCCAGGCCAACCAATACAAGCGAAAGGGACAGGTGTCATGCCTGCCCCTGTTTTCTCTTTCCGGCAAGGATGCCGTCTAATTTCTCGGCTGCCTCCCTGTCGGCACTCTTTAATGCGTGGCCGTATATGTCCATGGTGGTGCTGATGTTGGAGTGCCCCAGGCGGGCTGAAATGGTTTTCGCGTGGACCCCCTGCCCTATCAGCAGGCTGGCGTGCGTGTGCCTCAAGCCGTGGAACGGGAGCGGCGGCAGGTTGTGTCTCTTAAGGAAGGCGGGAAACCATTTGCTGATGGTGTCAATATGCATTGGCCTGCCGTCCCAGGTGGTGAAAAGCCTGTCCGACCCCTGCCACAAGTCCCCCACCTTCAACCTCTCCTGGGCCTGGTGCCTCTTGTACTCCTTCAGCAGGGACATGACCGAAGGCGGCAGCGTAACGACCCGCCTGGATTCTTCGGTTTTTGGTTCCTTCGTGAACTGCCCCCTGCCCGGCAGGTACTGCGCGGCCCGGCGTACTTCCAGGGTGCCCTTCTGGAAGTCTATATCCTTCCATTCCAGTGCCATCAATTCCCCCCTTCTCAATCCGCTTGCTACGGCCAGGACCACCATTACCCTGTACTTCAAGGGTTCCTGTTCCAGTGCCTCCATGAGTGCAGCGAACTGGGTTTCGTCATAGCTGGCGGCCTGTTGCTTCTTCACCCTGGGCGGCTTCACCCTGCTGGCCGGGTTGGAAGGAATAACCTGCCACTCTACTGCGTCCTGCAGGATGGCCGAAATCAGCCGGTGGTGGTGCAGGATGGTCCTTTCAGACAATCCACCGGGTTTGCCGTCCTCCCGTATGCCGTCCTCCTGCAGGTTTTTATAAAACTCCATCAGGTGCAGGGGTTTGATCTGTTCAATTTTCAGGTGTCCCATGGCAGGCAGGATGCGTGTTTCAAGCATTTGCCTGTAGCGGTGGACCGTCTTTGGTGCCAGGTTGGGTTCGGCGTAATCCCGGAGCCAGCGTTCAACGAACTGCCCGAAGGTTAGCTTCGACGGTTCCACATACTGCCCCCGTAGCACTTCGGCGGCAAATAAGTCCAGCAGCTTTTCAGCCTCCCGCTTGGACTGCGCTTCAACGTTTTTTCTGAACACCTTCCGCTTACCGTCCGGCCCAGTGCCTCCCGGAACGTTCAAGCGCCATTTATTTTCTCCCCGCTTTTCAACCCAGCCGGCCATTAGCTTGAACCTCCTTCCGGTTTCATGATAAATTTAGCCAAAGCAGTTATAAGTGTTTCTTGTATCTCC
>NZ_FQUW01000029.1 GCF_900129285.1 Desulfofundulus australicus DSM 11792 | reverse complement strand
CAAGGTGGCCGATAAAGCCAGAACGTATCCGCCGACCAGAAACCGGCCGGCCTGGTTTGCTGCCGTGTTCAGAGAAAAGTTGCTGGAAGCACGGGCGGAAATTCTGGCCCTTAAGAAAAAATATCCGTTTAACCGGTTTTGAGCGGTATTACCACCGGCTGCCTCTTTCGGGTAGCCGGTTTTTCTTTTTTGGGTTTTCGATGGAAATGCCAGCGGAATTTAAAAATTATTTTTATGATTACCGGTTTAAAATGAGAATTTCCTTTGTTCCACCAGTTGGTTGCCCCAATTTAATTTGAAGATTTTTCCCGAATCAATTTGAAAATCTACATTCGAGGTTTCTAAGCAAGTAGGGGTAAACCTTGTGTTGCTGACTGCGCTTGCTCAGGTTTGGCCCGGGATGGATACCGGCGATCCCCATTTCCCGCATATGTCGCTGTACTGCTTTACGGTTGACTTCAAAGCCCTCGCGGCGAAGCTGTGCTGTAATCCGTCTGGAACCGTAGTACGGATGTTCTGTGTAGATCTCATCAATGCGGTGTTTGACAGCGATTTCCTCTGGTGAAGGTCCCACAGGCTTGTAGTAAAGGCTTGTGCGATTAAGGCTCAAAAGTCTGGCCTGTGTTGCAATGGGAATTTCCGGGTTATCCCACTCGACCAGGGCCATGCGTTGCTCACGGGTCATGCTGGATGCCAGATTTTTTTTCAACCAGGACAGTTGTGTGGTCAGACGACCAATCTCGGCATACACGTTCTGGATTTGCTTTTCGTAATCTTTTTTCATGGCTTCTATATTCTTTTATCAAAAAGTTGGGGCAGGTATTCGAGTACTTCTTTTTCCAATTCTTTAACTGAGTGGCATGGACCACGTATTCCGATGATATCTGAGAGAGGGTTTTTTCTTCTTTGAGAATTTCCAGTACGATCTTGCTTTTGAATTCCGGCGAATATTGTTTGCGAACAGACATTTGATTCTAAAAAAACCCATTTTCACTGTCTAAAATCCTGGGTCCATTATAATAGTGGCCATGGATGCCCAAAAGGTTCACTGATAAATAGTTCGTAAAGGAGAACGCGATCTGATCTTCTACGGAAACATAGGCACTTTTTAGCCCCCTAACCATATTGGACAATTCGACCTAAATTCGTAACATTATTGATAAGGGGGTTAATCTCAGATGACTAGAAACAAGTACTCGCCAGAACTAAAAATGCAGGTTGTCAAAGAAGCCATGGAAACGGGCAACGCCTCTATTGTAGCCCGCAGGCATGAAATTTGTCCCACCCTCGTTGGTCGCTGGGTAAGAAACTATAAAAGATATGGGACATTTCACCCGGTAAAAGAACAAAATAACATGCGGGAAACCTCCTATTCTTCCAGAGAATATAAAAACAGTGGTGCAAGAAAATGAAAAGCTTAAAAAATTGTTGGGTGAAAAAGACCTGGAAATTGCCATTCTCCGTGACCTGCTAAAAAAAACCAACCCACACTTGCCGATAAAATAGAGGTTGCCAGAAAGTGGATTTCTCTGGGCTATAAAGTATCAATTGTATTGAGAATTATTGGGATTAGCCGTTCCACCTATTACTACAGTTTGCACCGGTATTCCCAACCGAAAAACCGGACCTGTACTGGCGGACGCCCCGAATCCCGTTATACTCTGACGAAGGATAACACAATTATTAGCAACGAACAGGTAAAGGAATGGATTTGTGAGCTTATCGCCGGCGAAGGTCTCACCTACGGGTATTTAAAATTAACCTACTGCTTGCGGAAAAAATTCAACCTGATAATCAATAAGAAAAAGGTTTACCGCCTCTGTAAAGAATTGGAGGTTTTACGGCCCCAAAGAAAAATCAAAAGGAAACATGCGAGAAAATTAGCCCGAAACCGGTTGGTTACTGCTTCCAACCAACTGTGGGAGGTGGACGTAAAATACGGTTATATTGCCGGGGAAGACCGTTTTTTCTTCATCATGCCCATAATTGATGTTTACGACCGCTGTATTGTGGATTACCATATTGGGCTCTCCTGTGAAGCTAAGGATGCCGTTATTACCCTCAAAAGGGCACTTTTCAAGCGGCAGTTACTTGCGGTGGAAGGAAAGCCGGTAATCCAGTCTGATAATGGACCACAGTTCATTAGCAATCTCTTTGAGGAGACATGCCTGGGGCTAAATATTGAACATGAAAGAATACCCTTTAAAACGCCGAATCTAAATGCCCACATCGAGGCCTTTCATTCGATTCTAGACTGGACTTTGACAGCGATCCCTGAAACCCTTGTCATTACTCGACTTTTCGCGTGGCACAATTTAAGGGGTCCAGGAATTGGAAGTGACCTCATTCCTACAGCCTCAAGGCTTTCTAAATTTTAGGTGTCAAAGTCAAGCTAGAGGAAGAGTGCCTGTCCTTCCACAAATTCACCAGTTACGCAGAAGCGTACAAGACGGTGGCCAGGTTTATCCGGTATTATAACACCGTTCGTATTCACTCAGCTACGCACTATTTGGCGCCGGCGGAATGTTACCAGCTTTTGAAGAAAAATCAACTGCAACTAAAGCCGGTTAAGCTATAAAAAGGCATGTTCCCTGGTGAGCCTTTGAGGGTTTTCCGGGCGGCGCCGCAGGGGTAGCCTTAACGGCCGGGAATGAATTTCTTTAAAAAAATCGTGAAAAAATCGTGAGATCGAAAGTTTGGGTCGTAAGGTTTGTGTGATTTGAATCATAATATTGGTTATTTCGACATATAATGCCGTTTTTCCAGCTTTTACCAACGCCAACCCATCACAAGGGTCTATTAATATGTATGGAACAATTTATTAGAAATCAAGTATCGAGTAGGAGGGGGCGGCTAGCCCCCGTTTTCTCATGTCACCGGACACGCGGGTCCACATCTTGGCGGTTCACCAAGATTGACGAAAACTTTGATAGCGTTCGGTTAAGCTTATCAGGCCCCGGGACTGTCTGCCCAGGGCTCTATTCATAGCCCGTGGGTCATCCCCCATGGCCCTTGCGAGTAGTTGCTAAGAAGGAAAGAAGTGTTGCTAATCATGATGAATTTAGCAGAAATCATAAAAGATTTACATCATGACAATTGGAGAGTTCGGCGGGACGCAGTTCGTGCTTTGGGACAATGGGCCGACGCACGAGTCGTTTTCCCACTGATTTCCGCTTTGGGAGATGAGGAATGGGCTGTTCGCCAAAGTGCTGTGGAAGCCCTGATTAAAATTGGCCGGACGGCTGTAGAACCATTAATCAATGCCCTCACAAGTGAAAGCTGGCGGATTAGCAGAAAAGCGGAAGAAGCATTAGTTGGTATCGGTAAGCCGGCAGTAGAGCCGCTGATCAAGATGCTAAACTGCGAGAATGTGGGTATCAAGACGAGAATAATATCTATGCTAGGCGAAATCGGCGATCCAGAGGCAGTAATGCCCCTGATTAAAGCGTTGGAAGATGACTTTTTCCGTCCGTATGCTGCAGCCGCCCTGGGAAAAATTCGTGATAAAAGAGCCGTTCCTTTTCTCATTAAGTTCAATGAAGTTACGGCTTTAGGGGAGATTGGCGACCCTAGTGCAATTCCGTTTCTTCTTACCATGCTGAAAGATGGAAGCTGGAACAATAGGTGTTTAGCGGCTGAGGCCCTGGGCAAAATCGGCAATGCGGCGGTTGGGCCTCTTGCAACTTCAATAAAGAATAAAGAGTTGAATGACCGGGGGCTGGTAGCCGCAGCCCTTGGCAAAACAGGGGCAAAAGAGGCTATTGAACCCTTAATCCAGGCATTGAAGGATAAAGATCCGGTTGTCCGGTGGCGGTCGGCCAGAGCCTTATCAGAACTGGGGCATGCGGCGGTAGGAGCATTGGTTAAGTTGCTTGAAGAAACGGATAGCGATATACGCATGCGCGTTGCCGAAATTTTAGGGAAAATAGGAGATAAGCGTGCCATTAAGCCATTGAATGAATTATTTCAAAATGATCTGCGAGAGGAAGTTAAGAAGGTTGCTGGGGAGGCTCTAAGTAAACTAATACCGGAAAGAACTTCTTCTTTGACCGGTAATAAGCTAAAACTAGAGGATGTGTTTTTTCTTACCAATCCTGGTTCGGGAAGATTTTTTAAAGCAACGATTATAAACGATATATTTGATTTCTTTGAGCTCAAGGAAGTAAATGATCTTATCCGCGGGGAAACACGACCACCAGTACCAATTCGTTGCCGCTATGTTAGCGGAAGACTGGCCCCTGAAGACTTTGTTTGGGTTGAACCCTTTTTCTGCCCTATTTCAGAACGTGTACGATCTCTTTTATTAGAGCATAAATTTACGGGGTGGAGGACTTTCCCGGTAGAACTTTATGATAAATTCGGCAAGTTAATTGAAGGTTATCATGGTCTATGCGTCACCGGGCGTGCCGGTTCGGTAGATATTTCCCGGGCACCCATTGCCGTTTTGCCTTCCGTAGTGCCCGAAGGGGAGCCGGAGATAATCAAGCAAGGTCTTTACTTTGATGAGAACACCTGGGATGGTAGTGATTTTTTCTGTCTGAAGGACCATAACGATTATTTAATCACGCGGAGGGTAAGCTTTTGACTAAAAAAGTATAATCACAGTTCTAAAGGTGGCCGCCGCTCTTTCAAGCAAAATGGGCTTTTAAGAAATCGGCCGATTTGCAACAAAAGGTCCAGGAGATGACCAGACTGGAAGAACTGGATTATGTCCTGGAGGAGCTTTTTGCCGCCACTACGTTAGAAGAGGCCCGAACTATCATCAACGACGGTGCTGGAAAATTCCTTTCTGAAATGGTAAGGGGCGGGTGGAAACCCGCCCCAATCTAGACTTTTACTGCCTGCCCGTCCGATACCGGTTTCGTGGGTGGCTTGGTGACGAAGCTGAGGATGGCGGCCACCACCAGCAGGGCGGCGGAGATCAGGTAGCTGGCATTGTAGCCGCCGGTCAGGTCCGCCGCCCGCCCAGCAATGATCGGCCCGATAAGGGCGCCGGCACCCCAGGCGGTAAAGACCAGGCCGTAGTTGATACCGGCATTTTTCAACCCGAAGTAGTCGTAAGTAGCCGACGGGAAGAGGGAAAGGTTGGCCCCGTAAGCTATCCCGGTGAGAACCGAACCAATAAACAGGGTTGCCGCACTCTTGTAGGAGGCAAACAGCAGCATGTTGGCCGCTTGAATGGCAAACACCAAAAGCATGGTGTTGGTCCGGCCCAGCCGGTCGCTCAACCATCCGGCCAGTATGCGCCCGCCGGCATTGGCTACGGCCAGCACCGCCACAAACACGAAGCCCCAGTTGATTCCCCCCTGGATCTGGGCAATCTTGGCCAGGTGGCCAATGATGAGCAGTCCCGCCGATGCTGCAAAGCAGAACATTAACCAGAGCAGGTAAAACTGGGGTGTGGCCAGCATTTCGCGGGGGCTGAAATCGTACTTGGAGCTAGCTGCTGAAGCTGCCCTGGTAGCAGGAGGCGGGCCGCCGTAAGGTACATAACCCGGGGGTGGAAAAGTAAGCACCTGAGCCAGAATCATGATTACAGCAAAGAAGATAATTCCTTCGTAAATAAAGGTCCTGGATATTCCATAATTGGTAAGGAAATATTTTGTTAGAGGGGCGGTGTAAACTGAAGCCAGGCCGAAACCGGCCACTACCAGCCCGGAGATCAATCCTTTTTTATGGGGCTGGAACCATTTTACCGCTGCCGGGGTGGGAGCGCCGTATCCAAACCCCAGGGCGGCACCGACGATAAGCCCGAAACCAATGGTTATACCCACCAGGGACTGGGTAACTCCCGAGATGATCATACCTGCTCCCGCCAGGATGCCACCAATTGTAGCAACCAGCCGGGGGCCGAACTTATCCACCATCCGGCCTGCCGGGACCATGAACAGGGCAAACATGACGCAGGCCAGGGTATAAGGGAACTGGGACTGGGTTTTGGTCCAGTTCAGCTGGTCTATCAATGCAGCGGCAAAAACGCTCCATGTGTATAGGACACCCAGGGCCAGGTTTATGCCCATACCGGCAAAGGTGACTGCCCAGGCCCGCGCTGCACTGGGCTGGTTGGGCTGATTCATAGTATGCACCTCCATTGTTTCAAATTTCTAAATTTTCAATTACTGCTTTTCACTAAACCTTTTGTTCTTTTGCCGGCCATAGCATCCCCCCTGCGGCAATACCTCCGCCTTTTTCTTTATTTTACTTTCTTTGACCGTTAGAGAACATAAATTTTCCGGCAACAGACAAAACCATAGATTGAATGGTTTTCTTTATGTTCAGATAAATAAGAATGACTTTGACAGGTTATGGCTTTCTAACCGCGGCCGGATTTTGACCGCTGGGTGTCACAGAATTGCCGCCGGGAGGAATTGCTTCGCCAGATTTAATGAACATTATAAAGAAATGCTTTTCAGTTAGCTGATTTCATGATATGATTAAATCTGTATAATTTTGTGTCGCAATGTGCTACGCTAGAACAGGGGTGAGGAAAATGAATGAAAAATTGGCAGAAAATGCGACCGGGAAAAGTGAACAGAAAAAAATAATCATAGTTGATACTACCCTGCGGGACGGCGAGCAAACGGCAGGAGTGGTCTTCGCCAACCGTGAGAAAGTACGTATAGCCAAATTATTGGATGAGATTGGCGTCCACCAGATTGAAGCGGGTATCCCCGTAATGGGCGGCGACGAGATGGAAGCCATTAAGGAGATTTGCAGGGCGGGCCTTAAAGCCAGCATAATGGGCTGGAACCGCCCGGTAATCAAAGATATCGAAGCCTCCCTGGCCTGCGGGGTAGACGCCGTGGCCATTTCTATTTCTACTTCGGATATCCACATCAAATATAAACTGCAAACCAGCCGGGAATGGGTGCTGGAGCAAATGGTGAAAGCCGTGGAATTTGCTAAAAAAGAAGGGATGTATATTTCCGTCAATGCTGAAGATGCATCCCGCAGCGATATGGACTTCCTGATCCAGTTCGCCAGGGCAGCCAAGGAGGCCGGTGCCGACCGCCTGCGTTACTGTGATACCGTGGGGATCCTGGATCCCTTTACCACTTATGAACGGATCCAGACCATACTTAAGAATGTAGATATAGATATAGAGATGCATACACACAATGACTTTGGTATGGCCACCGCCAATGCCCTGGCCGGCGTGAGAGCCGGTGCTACCCATGTGGGGGTTACTGTGATCGGCCTGGGTGAGCGGGCAGGAAATGCTGCCCTCGAGGAAGTGGTCATGGCGCTAAAACACCTGATGGGTATCGATCTTGGGTTTAAAACTGAAATGTTCCGGGAAATTGCTGAATATGTATCGCGGGCTTCCGGGCGGGAGCTGCCGGCCTGGAAGGCCATTGTAGGTTCCAACATGTTTGCCCATGAATCGGGTATTCACGCCGATGGCGCTTTGAAGAACCCGAAAACTTATGAGGCTTTCCAGCCGGAAGAGGTGGGTCTGGAGCGCCAGATAGTTATCGGCAAACACTCCGGCACGGCAGCTTTGAAGGCCAAGTTTGCCGAGTATGGTATTCATTTAAGTGAGTTTCGCGCCCAGGAACTTCTGGCCAAGGTTCGCTCCTACTGTGTGGCTTTAAAGCGGCCTCTTTTTGACAAGGAGCTCATGTATATTTATGAAGATTATTTTGGAAAGAACTGATGGATCCCATTATGAAACGGGTCCATCCTTTAACTGGTGGATTATCCGGCAGGATTGACGAAAAAGTAGAGGGACTATACCTGGGAGGTTGCCGAGCAGTGGCACATAAAGTAACCTTAATTCCCGGTGATGGCGTGGGTCCTGAAATAGCCCGGGCCGCACGCCGGGTTATCGATGCCAGCGGGGTAAATATCGAATGGGAAGTGGTTGAAACCGGGGAAGCTTTAATTCCCCGGTATGGTACTCCTTTACCGGAATATGTGCTGGAGTCCATCCGCAGGAACCGGGTGGCTCTTAAGGGTCCAATTACCACTCCTGTGGGCGGCGGTTTCCGGAGTGTCAATGTCACTCTGCGCCAGGAACTAAACCTTTACGCCAACGTGCGCCCTGCCCGCACCATGCCGGGGATTAATACCCGTTACCAGAATGTGGACCTGGTGGTGGTAAGGGAAAACACGGAAGATCTTTATGCGGGCATTGAACACCGGGTGGGCGACGATGCGGCAGAAAGTATTAAAATCATTACCCGCCGGGCATCGGAACGTATTGTACGCTTTGCCTTTGATCTGGCACGCAAACAGGGACGGAAAAAAGTAACTGCTGTTCACAAGGCCAATATAATGAAGTTAACGGACGGCCTTTTCCTGGAATGCGCCAGAAAGGTGGCCGGCGAGTACCCGGATATCGTTTTTGAAGATATGATCGTGGACGCCATGTGTATGAAACTGGTCCAGTCCCCTGAAAACTACGATGTTCTTGTGTTACCTAACCTTTATGGTGATATTGTCAGCGATCTCTGTGCCGGCCTGGTGGGCGGGCTTGGTATCGCCCCGGGGGCAAATATCGGCCGGGATGTAGCTGTATTTGAACCCGTCCACGGCAGTGCTCCCAAGCATGCCGGCAAGAATCGCATTAATCCCCTGGCCATGATTTTATCCGGGGTTATGATGCTGCAGCATCTGGGCGAAAATGAACCCGCTGAGCGCATATACTCGGCCGTGCTGGCCGTACTGCGTGAAGGGAAAACACTGACTTATGACCTGGGGGGCAGCGCCAGCACCAGTGAAATGGCCGACGCTATTATAAGCAAGATGCAGTAATAAATTACCATATTAAAGGTGCCGGAAGCCAGCTATCGCTGGTTTCCGGCTTTTTTTATTGCCAATGCATAAAAATTTTCGGCCGGCATAATAATAAGCCTGTGGCCTGATTCCGCGTTTACCGTTACAGCCAGGAGGTGATGTTCTTGGCACACCCGAGCAATTTCGGTGAAGGTGAAGGGCGACTGAAAGCCATGCATGATGCTGACTTTCCCGATGGGGTTGTGGTGGATCCCACTCCGATAACAGCATACGATGAGATTACGGTATTTTACAATGGGCTGCTGGCCAAAAGCGGCACCGAACAGGTTTACCTGCATGTAGGATTCGGGGACCCCCGTAACTGGCACAACGTTCAGGATTTACGTATGTCCCGCACCGGCTGGGGTTTTGTAAAAACGCTGGAAATGCCCGATGAAAGCCGTTTCAATTTTTGTTTCCGGGACAATGCCTATAACTGGGATAACAATAACGGGCTCAACTGGAGCTTTGAAATCCATAACGGCCAGCGCAATATTTGACCTCCAGGAGAAAAGCTTAAAGGTTCCCGCTGATTTTAACCATGCCCTGAATCCCTACCGCCGGAGCCCGGTAGGGATTTCATTTTAATTAAAAAGCAAATAACAAACCGGGGAGGGAAAAGCTTTTTGCGTATCCTGATGCTTTCATGGGAATACCCGCCCCGATCTGTGGGGGGGCTGGCCCAGCATGTTTACGACCTGTCCAGTGCCCTTGCGGGAATCGGGGAAGAGGTGCATGTGCTCACCTGTGGTGCTCCGGGTGTTCCCGATTACGAGCAGGTTAACGGTGTACACGTGCATCGCTTTCAAAACTACCAGATATCTGCCCCCCATTTTGTTACCTGGGTTGCTCAGCTGAACATAGCCATGCTGGAACGGGCCATACCGCTTTTTTCCGAACTGGGAGGAGTGCATATCATTCATGCCCATGACTGGCTGGTGGCATATGCAGCCCGGGCTTTAAAACATGCCTGGCGGCTGCCCCTGGTGGCCACCATTCATGCCACCGAATATGGCCGCAATTGCGGCCTGCATAACGACATCCAGCGACATATCAGTGATATAGAATGGTGGCTGACTTACGAGGCCTGGAAGGTAATCTGCTGCAGCCAGTACATGAAAAATGAAGTGCGCCATGTTTTTCAGGTGCCGGAAGATAAGATCCAGGTTATCGTAAATGGGGTTAATCCGGCCAATTTCAGCACCCGGACCATAAGGGTAACCAGGGATCAATTTGCTGCTCCCGACGAGAGCATTGTTTTTTATGTGGGACGCCTGGTACGGGAAAAAGGTGTACAGGTCCTTCTGGATGCTGCTCCGCAAATTTTAAGCCGGCACCCGCAAACCAAATTCATTATCGCGGGTAAAGGCCCTTACGCAGAGGAGCTGCACCGGCAGGCCGTTAACCTGGGAATAGCCCAGCGGGTTTATTTTACCGGATATATTGATGATGAAGTGCGCAATACTCTTTACAGCTGGGCCGACGTGGCTGTTTTCCCGAGCCTTTATGAGCCCTTTGGCATTGTCGCCCTGGAGGGTATGGCCGCCAAAACCCCGGTGGTGGTGGCAGATACCGGTGGTTTGAGCGAAATAGTGGAACATGGAGTGGACGGGCTGAAATTTTATCCCGGTAACAGCCGTTCCCTGGCTGATATGATCGTCTGGTTGTTAAAGGACCGCCAGCTGGCCCAAAATCTGCGCCAGCGAGCTTACCGCAAGGTTCTGGAAAAATTCAACTGGCACGATATCGCCCAGGCCACCAGGCGGGTATACCAGCAGGTCTGGAATGAATACCGCCGCGTTCCCTGGTATGGTCCCTATTCGCGCGGTAATCGTTTATTTTCTCGCATGTCCAGGCTTTTTGCCCGGGCCTGACCGGGTAAAAGAGCGGTTTATAAAATCTTTAGAATTAGGAGGGATTTAATGAAAGCAGTCATTATGGCCGGGGGAGAAGGTTCTCGCCTTCGTCCTCTTACCTGTAACCGGCCCAAACCAATGGTTCCACTGGCCAACCGGCCCATGATGTGGCATATAGTAAACCTGCTAAAAGCCCATGGTTTCACCGAGGTGGCAGTGACCCTGCAGTACATGCCGGAAGCCATCCGAGATTACTTCGGCAGTGGCGCGCGGTATGGAATTAATATGCAGTATTTTATTGAAGATTCACCCCTGGGTACTGCTGGCAGTGTAAAGAATGCCCAGGATTTTCTGGATGAAACCTTCCTGGTAATTAGCGGGGATGCCCTCACCGATCTGGATTTGTCCCGGGCTGTCGAATTTCACCGCCAGCGGGGGGCCATGGCTACCATTGTGCTCACCCGGGTCAGCTGTCCCCTGGAATACGGTGTGGTTATTACCACGCCGGAGGGGCGCATTGTCCAGTTCCTTGAAAAACCTGCCTGGGGGGAGGTCTTCAGTGATACAGTCAATACAGGAATTTATATCCTGGAGCCTGAGGTTTTGGAGTACATAGAAGCCGGGCGTATGGTTGACTTCAGCAAGGATCTTTTTCCCTTACTGTTAGGGGAAAAGAAACCCTTATTTGGGGTAGTACTTCCCGGCTACTGGTGTGATATAGGCAATCTGCAGCAGTATTTGCATGCTCACCAGGATGTTCTTTCGGGTCGCGTTAAAATTACCATGCCGGGCAGGGAACTGCAGCCGGGGGTCTGGGCAGGCGACGGGGTTGATATCAGCACCAGCGCCCGTATTCAAGGTCCTGTCCTGATAGGGGACGGTTGTTATGTTGGACCCGGGGCGGTAATTGAGCCTTTCAGTGTCCTGGGAAATGGCTGCCTGATCCAGGAAAGGGCTTCTATAAAGCGCAGCGTTCTATGGAATAACGTTTATATAGGAGCGGGATCTGCTCTCCGGGGGGCTATCCTGGCCAGCCGGGTGCAGGTACGGGCTGGCGCTGCGGTCTATGAAGGAGCAGTAATAGGTAGCGATTCGATAATTCAGGAACGCAGTGTCATAAAGCCGGACGTAAAATTATGGCCCAGCAAACTGGTGGAAAGCGGTACCGTGGTTCAGAACAGTCTGGTATGGGGTACGCGCTGCCCTAAGAAAATCTTCGGCCTTGAAGGCATTAGCGGGCTGGTAAATGTGGAACTGACACCGGAATTTGCCTGCCGGGTGGGGGCGGCCTTTGCCTCGGCCATGGGGAGACGGGGGGTACGGCTGGCTGTCAGTAGCGATGCTTCTCCGGCTTCACAAATGATTAAAAATGCCCTGATCTGTGGTTTACAGTCGGCCGGTGCACAGGTGGTGGAGCTGGGTACCGGAATTACCCCCATGCACCGCTTTGCAGTGCGCCAGCTGGATCTGGCTGGAGGGGTACATGTTAAACTTTCCTCTTATCGTCCTGAACAAGTAACTCTCGTTTTTCTTAACGACAAAGGAGGAAATATTTCCCGCAGTATGGAGCGAAAGGTAGAAAACCTGCTTATGCGGGAAGACTTTTACCGGGCTGAACCACAGGCCATACTTCCTCCCGAGTTCGCCTGTACCATTGGCGAAAGTTATCTTGAAGCCCTGGTACGGGATCTCGACCGGGCTGCGCTGGAGAAGGCGCAATTCCGGCTGGTAGTAGCCTGCGACCAGAATAATCTGGGCCAGTATCTAAAGGATTTAACGGGGAGACTGGGCGTTTATGTGGAGAACCTGGACCTGCCGGGGGGTATGACTTTCCATAAAAACAACTACCAGGAAATTCTGTCCATTTTAGGCCGGCGGGTACCGGAAACTGGTGCTGCCGCTGGAGCATTCCTGGATGCCAACGGCGACCGGTTGGTACTGGTAGACGAACGGGGCCGGGTGATCCAGGATAACCTGCTCACCGCCCTGTTAGCACTGATAACTCTCAAGGCACGGGGAGGGCCGGTGGTGGTCCCGGTTACAGCACCCCGGGCGGTTGATGCGCTGGCTGAAAAGTATCGGGGACAGGTCATTCGGACCAAAACAGCAATTTGTGATTTTGTAGAAAAAGTCCTGGGGCAGGGCGAATTTCAATTTTTACTTAATTTTGATGCCCTGGGAGCCCTGACCCGTATTCTGGAGTTTACTGCTAAGAAGAGAAAAACCCTGGGCGAGCTGGTTGATGAGATTCCGGTCTTTTTTATGGACCAGAAGGAAGTACCGGTACCCTGGGAGGCAAAAGGCAGGGTTATCCGTCGCCTCATAGAAGATCCCCCTGCGGCACAGATGGAATTGCTGGATGGGGTGAAGGTCTTTCATCCCCAGGGATGGGCGCTGGTGCTCCCCGACCCCGATGAACCGGTTTGCCGGATATTCACTGAAGGGGCGACCATGGAAATTGCCCGCTCCTTAAGCGATTTTTATATTGATAAAATTAGTAAAATTGCAGGTTCCGTTGAAGCTACCGGATAAAAAAAATTCCCGCTTTTGGCGGGGATTTTTTTATCCGGCAACCATCATGTCTTCCTTTCTGGTACGGTACCAGGCGTAATCGATGTCGGGGAAAATATTGTTGGCGTATTCCAGCCAGGATAACCAGCCCTCATCTATACGCTGTCCCTTAATTTCTTCATACAGGCGCAGAAAATTGGACAGGTGTGTTTTGGTTCGTCTTACCGCATAATCAACCATCGTGCCCGTGCTCATTATAAAAGCCCAGTCACTTCCCTGTGCCAGAAGCAGTTCCCGGGCCGCCTGGTTTAAAGCCCTGCGCAGGACCCCCTGTGCATTATGATACATATTGGCCAGCTCAACCATCCTGGAAGCGGCCATGTGTAAATGACGGTAAATCCAGTCGTTGGCCTGGCACAGCCAGACTTCATTGTATCCCTTATTCCCCCAGCTGGATGGGCAGGGCCTGGCCACCTGGTTACAGGGGAAACGCTGCAGGTAGTCGCCGGGAGTAATCAACTCCACCATATCCTGATCAAAATGGATTTTTCGGATGAGAAATTCAAGCCACAGGGGACCTTCAAACCACCAGTGGCCAAAAAGTTCCGCATCATATGGCGCTACAATTATGGGCGGCCTGTCCATATGCTGGCTAAGATATTTAATCTGCAGTTCCCGGTTAAACATAAAATTTCCCGCGTGAATAGCGGCTTTTTCCCGTGCCCAATCCGGTACATAGGGTTCTTTATGGTTTGTCCGTCCGGTAATGCGGTAGTATTTGATGCCGGTATGTACCCTTATACCGTCAGGGTGAATATAGGGCTTGATATAATCATAATCCAGGTCGAAGCCAATATCACGGTAAAATTCCCGGTAATCAAAATCACCGGGGTAACCTTCCTGGGCGCTCCAGACCTGCTTGGAAGACTCCACATCCCGGCCGAAGGCGGCTATTCCCGAAGGGCAGTAGATGGGCGCAAAAACACCGTAACGGGGGCGATGGGAAGCAAATAAAACACCATGGGTGTCGGTAAAGAAATAACGGATACCGAATTCTTTAAGAAAACGATCAATGCCCGGTCCATAGGCACACTCGGGTAGCCAGAGTCCCCGGGGAGGTGCACCAAAATGCCGACGGTGCAGGTCCACGGCTACGGCAATTTGTGCCCTTACTGCTTCTGGATTAATCATGAGCAGGGGCAGGTAACCATGGGTGGCCGCGCAGGTAATAACCTCCAGACGGCCCAACTCCTGAAAGCGCCGGAATCCCTGAACCAGGTTGCGGCCATAAACATGATGATAGGTATGGGCAATTTCCCGGAACATTTTCTGGTACATTAACGCGGTTTCATGAAAGGGAGTGTTTCGTGTGCGTTCTACTTCTTTATCTGCCAGTTCCATTAATTGCCCCAGATGGCGTGAATAACGTTCCTGCAGTAAAGGATCGGTTAACATGGAAACCAGCGTGGGCGAAAGGGAGATGGTAAGGCGAAAGGGTATACCATCCCTCACCAGACGTTCGAATACGTGCAGGAGGGGTACATAGGTTTCGGTAATGGCTTCATACAGCCACCGTTCTTCCAGGAAATGTTCATGTTCCGGGTGGCGCACAAAGGGTAAATGGGCATGCAAGACCAGGGCCAGGTATCCTTTGGCCATCTTTAGCCGGTTCCTCCTTTAAACCTTAATTTTTGCCTCTGATTCCGGCACCGGAGGTCCAAATCCGGGAGAACTTATCCCCAGGGGAACCACTGCTACCCGGCCTGCTGCTTCATGGATCAGCATGGGTGAGCTGACACCAAACTGGAACCGATAGGACCTGTATACTTCTTCGATCCACATCCATTCTTCATCCAGGCATTCTGAAAGGGTTGACCTGGGGGTGGTTACCACATTGGAACGCAGAAGAGTTATAAAACGCCCATCGGGAAACATGCGGCCCAGGTCCACGCAGAAGGAACGGTTGGGTTGACCTACGGGTATGTGCCAGTTGTCCACTTCTTCCGGGACGTTAATATCCACGAAACTGTTGGCATTGGATCCGTTAAAAGCAACCCCCGTAACATCATAAACCCTTAAAACTGGACGGGTAATATTCCATGCCCGTGGTCCGTAAGTAGCATTAAATTCTTCCTGACGGGTGGCAGTTATCTCCCAGTAGGCATAGAGCCAGTATGGGTCCCGGACCATAAGTACCAGGCGATCCACCCCGTAGCGGGCGGGTAATTCAGGGACCGGCGGTGGTGACGGTTCGGCTGCTGAAGGGACAGGTAAAGCCAGTTCTTCAGCAACCTCTTCGGTAAAAAGGGGGGGGATGAATTTTTCCGTGGGTTCCGCTTTTTGGACCGCTTTGCGCCGGGGAATCCATAAAAAAATAACCAGCAACAGGACCACCAGGGCGATCCCGAAAAAGAGCGGAGCTACAGCGCTCATGGAAGAACCTCCTTTTAGCGTAGATAACACCGGTGCAGGAGTGGGTGAAAAAGAAAGGGGCGTATAAAAGCTTTTTTTATTATTGCCCTGGTGCCGGGATTTATGAACTTAAAATGAGTATGAACTGCATAAATTTTCATCTTAAGTTTTTTCTTTATTCCTTTTGCTTGTTTAAACTTATTTCAAAAGAAGGCCAAACTTAAGATATAATTAATAATTAGATCAGTGCATAAAAGTGAGGTGGCTTTTGTGTTAGAAAACCCCGGTGATACCGTTATCAGGGAGATACTGGCAAAGAGCCGGCGAATAGCTGTGGTTGGCCTGTCCAGCAAGCCGGAAAAAGACAGCTACCGGGTGGCCAGTTATATGAAGGAGCATGGATACGAAATTATACCGGTTAACCCCGGAATCAGTGAAACCCTGGGTGAAAAAGCTTACCCGGAACTCCGGGCCATACCATATCCCGTAGACATAGTTAATGTCTTCCGGCGGCCAGAAGAGGTCCCGCAGGTTATTGAAGCCGTACTGGAACTTAACTTCCAGCCGGTAATCTGGCTGCAACTGGGTGTAGTACACCTGGAGGCTGCCCGGAAAGCACGTGCCCATGGACTGACGGTGGTCATGGACCGCTGCTTGATGGTGGAGCACCGTCGCCTGCTGGGGGATAACAGCCGTTGACAGGTTCTTTTTTAAAAAACCTGCGGGAAGAAAAAACAAACGGGGCGGCCCGGGTGGAAGAAATTCTGGCTGTATTATCCCGGACTTACCCCGATGCGGGAACAGCTCTTCGTTTTGAAACGCCCTTTCAACTACTGGTGGCAGCCATGCTTTCTGCTCAAACTACGGACCGGCAGGTTAATAAAATTACGGAAAAACTTTTTAAACGTTATCGTGAACCCCGGGATTTCGCCTTATTAACTCCTGAAGAACTGGCCCGGGAAATTAAAGGGTGTGGGTTATACAGGAGTAAAAGCAAGCACATCATAGCTGCCAGTCGCATACTGGTGGAAAAATATAACTCCCAGGTTCCTCAAAATCTGGCAGAGCTGGAGCTTCTTCCTGGAGTAGGCCGTAAAACCGCTAATGTGGTGCTGAATGTGGCCTTTGGTCAGCCCACCCTTCCGGTGGATACCCACGTCTTTAGGGTCAGTCACCGTCTGGGCCTGGCCCGGGCCAGAACTCCCGAAAAAACCGAAGAAGAATTGCTGGCCATTATTCCGGAAAATGCCCGCCGGGCGTTTCACCACCAGCTTATCGCCCATGGACGGGTTATCTGCACCGCCCGCCGCCCCCGGTGCAGCAACTGCCCCCTGGCCTATTTATGCCCCAGCAGGAGTATACAGGAAAAGAGGGTTACCACCTGAACAAGCTTTATCATGGTGCATGGCCAGATAAAAACTCCCGCTCAAAAAGCGGGAGTCTTATAGGGCATAACTCGTTTAATGTTGCTGGCTTGATGCCGGCAGTTGTACGGGTTTTATAATTGGCCCGGGGAAAGGAACCACTGTGCGTCCATAAGCGGTATTTAAAATTACAGCCATGGCTGTATAAAGACCAAATATACCTGCCAGCAACAATAAGTTACCTGCCAGGGGCAGTAAGGTTCGGGTAATAACACCCATGTCAGCCAGGGCAATGATAAGTATGGCAGGATCGAGGGCTATTACCACTGCCATCAGGGTAAGTGGCGATTTAAAGTAAGCGGGTGTCCAGGTGATTAAGGCAATACCCAGGGCAAGCCAGGCCCAGCCATCGATGCGGGCATCAATTTTCCAGCCGTTAACAGCAGCGAAGAACTTAAAAATTAGTTCCAGGCCGGTAACCAGCATGAAAAAGGCAGAGAAAAAGGTGAAAACGTTGCCACCGGTGGTATTACCTTCCTTTAACTCGATTAATCCCACACTGAGTTGAATGACAAATCCTCCCAAAAGCCAGATTCCCAGCAGGGGGGTTGCGCTGTGGTCAACTTTACCGGTAAAAACCGCGTAGAAAGTGAAACAGGCCATGGCCAGGGCAACCAGCCCGGCAGGGCCAGGATTGGCCCAATCGTGTCCTTTTGCCGACATTTAACTTCCTCCTCCGGGTAATTTGGTGTTGGGGTACAAAGCAGCAGAAATAATGGTCTAAGACACCTTGTGATTTCTTTTTCTTAAAATCTGATTTCACCTCCTTCTGCGTTTCTGCAATAAAATAACTGCTGCCAGAGATTTATTGCAAAAATGATGTCAATATTCCCAGCTTTCAGATAAGTGGTTATATTTTGACGGGAATGGCTTAAACAAAAACACAAGCGGCAGGGAGGGATTTAATGTTTTCCGGAAATGATGGCTATGGAACGGCACATGTCAAGTTTTATAAACACAACTGGAGTTTTTCAGAAACACCGGGGAAAGGTAAACTATAAGAAGTATATTTAAATTGAATACTTAAATTTGAAGGAGCCGATTTCAGTGCATGTTGTTCTGGTTGAGCCCGAAATTCCTGCCAATACTGGTAACATTGCCCGTACCTGTGCAGCCACCGGTACCATCCTCCACCTGGTTCGTCCTCTGGGCTTTTCCACTGATGACAGGCATCTAAAAAGGGCCGGGCTGGACTACTGGTACCTGGTGGAGATACATTATCACGATTCTTTCGAAGAAGTTCGCCGCATGTACCCCCGGAATCGCTTTTATTTTTTGACTACCCGCGGCATACGCTTTTATAATGAAGTAGAATATGGACCGGATGATTTTCTGGTGTTCGGCAAGGAAACCAGGGGGTTGCCTGCTGATTTAATTTCTGCCAACCGGGAATTCACCCTGCGTATTCCCATGCGGGAAGGTTCTACCCGTTCTTTAAATCTGGCCAATTCTGTAGCCCTGGTCCTGTATGAGGCTTTGCGCCAGCAAGGATTTCCCGGCCTCAGGTAAACAGCCCTCCATTCGCGAAAATTATGTAATTTCTAAAAAATTTCTGAAGGATTTTATTTTCCCCGGAACGAATACTATTGTTTACACCTGGTTTTATTGAAGAAAGGAGAAGCTTATGGATTTAACTATAGAAAGCCTTCAAGAAAGGCTGGAAACCCAGGGTTATATATG
Organism: Desulfofundulus australicus DSM 11792; assembly: GCF_900129285.1. Lineage (GTDB taxonomy): Bacteria > Bacillota > Desulfotomaculia > Desulfotomaculales > Desulfovirgulaceae > Desulfofundulus > Desulfofundulus australicus. The sequence goes on along the minus strand of NZ_FQUW01000029.1, from coordinate 21,157 downwards.
CGATCAGGATCTGGTGCTCACCCTTTACCTGTCTTTAAAACTGGCCAAGCCCCTGCTGGTTGAGGGGGCTCCCGGCGTGGGAAAAACTGAGGTGGCTAAAGCCCTTGCAGGAGCTTTGAATACGGACTTAATCCGGCTGCAGTGTTATGAAGGATTGGACGAGAACCGTGCCCTTTACGAGTGGAACTACCAGCGGCAGTTGCTGAAAATTGAAATTGCCCGGGGTACCTGTGAACCCTCTGCCCTGGAAAAAGATCTTTTTGATATGGAATATCTTCTGGAAAGGCCTCTTTTAAAGGCCATCCGGGCAGACAAGCGAGTTGTTTTATTAATTGACGAAATTGATAAAACCGACCCGGAATTTGAAGCCTTTCTATTTGAACTCCTGTCCGATTTTCAGGTATCCATACCGGAACTGGGTACTATCAAAGCCAGGCAGATACCGGCGGTAGTTTTAACCAGCAATGGTGAAAGAGAATTATCCGACGGGTTGAAGCGGCGGTGTATTTACCTGTACATTGATTATCCCACGGTGGAAAAGGAAGCGCGTATTTTACAGGTTAAAGTACCCCAGGCCCGCAAGGAACTGGTGTACCAGGTGGTCCAGGCGGTGAATTTCATCCGCTCGCAGTTGAATTTGAAAAAGAAACCATCCATTGCCGAAACCCTGGACTGGGCCCGTGCCCTGGTGGCCATGCATGCTGACGCCCTGACTCCCGAAATTGTTGGGCAGACATTAAATCTAATCCTGAAGAATCGTGATGATCAGGAGATGTTAAAGAGGGAGATAGGGTTAAGGGGGCTGGTGGAAAAAAGCCTGGGTACAAAGGGTGATGAAGGAACCTGCTGTCAGTGCATTCACCATCACCGTTAGCGGAGGGAACAGGATGGGTATCAATCCGGTTACCGGGGTGGCAGGCCGTGAAGAAAAGGGCGAGAATACCCTGCACCATAACCTGGTACGTTTTACTCATATTTTGCGCCACCTGGGAATGCGGGTGAGTATGGCCGAAACACTGGATGCCTACCGTGCTTTAACACTGGTGGACCTGAAATCCAGGGAAAAGGTAAAAGCTGCGCTGCGAGCGGTGCTGGTTAAAAAAGCTCCTGACCGTCAGATTTTTGACCTGGCTTTTGAGCGTTTCTTTGTTCCTCCGGAAGACAAAGAGCAGCAGTACCTGTTGAGAAGACAGCAGGAAGAAAAGGAGAGGCAACGCCTGGCAAAGGCCAGGGAAAAACTGGAGCAGGTTCTTTCTCCCTGGTCCATGGAAATTAAATTTAACCAGGAGGATATTCAAACTTTTGTACGGATGCCCCTTCAAGAGCAAAAGCGTTTAACGGATTTTATCAGACGGATGCGGGGGAATCCGGTGAATAGCCCGGGAGAGCTGATCGCCCGGGTCATGCAGTCAGCACTTAATTACTGGCGTTATTACCTGCTGAAAACACAGGGGGAAGAAGCCAGGAGGCAGCTGGAGGCAGAGCTCACCGGGGAAACGGAATTGGATGATGTCATTTCCGGAGTAGCTGCCGATTTTTACCGGGACCCTGATGATCAGCTGCTTTACCAGGACATGCAACATATAGGCCTTGCTGAGGTGGAAAAGTATACTTTAACCCTGGAACGCTTGTCCAGGCACCTGGCCAACCGGCTTTCCCGCCGTTACCGGCAGAGCAGCCGCAGGCAAAAGCTGGATATGCGGAGGACGATACGTCGTAATATCGCCTACGGTGGTTCTCCTCTTAAATTATGTTACAGGTCCCGGCGACGGCATAAGCTCAGGTTGATCCTGATTTGTGACGTATCTGCTTCCATGGCCCGTTACGCCCGGTTTATACTCCAGTTCATTTACGGTTTAAGCAATGCAGTGCAATATATAGAAAGTTTTGTTTTTTCCGAAGACATGGAACGAATCACCCCTCATTTCCGGAAAAATGAGGATTTTGTGACGGTAATGACGGACCTTGTAAATGCCAGCCAGCAGTGGGGGAAGACAACGGATTTTAATACAGCTTTAAAAACTTTTCATGTTCAGTGGGGTAACCTGCTGACTGCTGATACCCTGGTAATAATCGTTAGTGATACCAAGACCATTACCCCCCGGGAAGCAGCCCGTGAACTGGCTGCTTTACGGGAAAAAGTACGGGACATCCTGTGGTTGAACCCCGTCCCTGCCAGGCAATGGTCCAACCTGCCGGGTGTAGAGGTTTTTTTGCCCCATGTACGTATGTTTGAATGTTATTCCCTGCATCAACTGGAGTCAATTCTGCACCAGCAGTTATTAAAGTAAGAACCGGTAGGCTGAATTTGTTTATAGAACAGTTAAAAATTTGTATTTATAATATAATCCCGGTTACAGGTGGGGGAGGTGCAGGATTTTGGCACTTAATAAAATTAATAAGCTGGAGAGGAGTTTTTTAGCTGATGAATTATCAATTTTTAATTCCGTATATAACCTGGTGGTTGCTGTAGATTATCAGGGGCGGGTGATTATTTTCAACCCCACCAGTGAACGGGTTTTTAATTATCCAGCCGAAAAAGCCCTGGGACGTCACATCAGGGAGGTTATTCCCTTTACCGGGCTCCCCAAGGTGCTGCAAACGGGAAAGCCGCACATCGGGCGTAAATTTGTAGTCGGTAATGCCCTTTACGTAGTTAACCGTACGCCTATTATTCGCAATAATACCATAGTTGGTGCCATTGGCGTGGCCCAGGAAATAACGGAATTGCAACATCTTGCCCAGGAGCTCAAAGAGGTGAAAGAAATAAATGACTTATTGGAAAGTATCTTCCACAGTACCCGGGAGGGCTATCTCGCCATCACCAATGAGGGCCGTATATTAATGCTCAACCAGCCCATGGCTGAGCTGCTGGGCGTTAGCATCGATTCAGCTGTCGGACGGCATATTCGTGATATAGTCCACGATAAACGCCTGCCCCAAATTCTCTGGACCGGTAGATTCCAGTACGGGGAACTGGTTCGTATCCAGGGTAGGGAAACGGTGGTCATGCGTATGCCCCTTTATAACCAGGGCAGGCTGGTGGGTGCGGTGAGCAAGGTTATTTTTCAGGATGTGGAGCAGTTGCTGGCCCTGGCAGAAAATATCAGCTCCCAGAGACGAAATTTCTCCTGCCATCCCACAACATCTGGCGACAGCCACAGCGCCCGCTATACTGTGGACAGCTTGATTGGTAATAGTAAAGTTATTACCCGGCTCAGGGAAACCGTAAGCCGGGTGGCTCAAGGACCTTCTACTGTATTAATTCGTGGAGAAAGTGGCACGGGTAAAGAACTGGTGGCCCATGCCCTTCATGCCAATTCTCCCCGTCATAAAGGACCCTTTATTAAAGTTAACTGTGCGGCTGTACCTGAAAACCTTCTGGAATCGGAACTTTTTGGTTATCAGGAAGGCGCTTTTACTGGAGCCCGGAAAGGCGGGCAGGTCGGCAAGTTCGAACTGGCCAACGGGGGAACTATTTTCCTGGATGAGATTGGAGATATGCCCCTGCCCATGCAGGCCAAAATATTGCGTGTCCTGCAGGAGAAGGAGATAGAACGCCTGGGAGACAGCCGTCCCCGCCCCGTGGATGTGAGGGTGGTGGCAGCTACCAACCGCGATCTGGAGGAGCTCATCAGGCAGGGACGCTTCCGGGAAGACCTTTACTACCGTTTGAACGTGGTTTCCATTTATATTCCACCCCTGCGGGAAAGGATTGATGATATTCCCCTGCTGGTTAATCATTTTATCCAAAAATTTAATTGTGAGTTTGGTGTTATTGTGCAGGATGTATCGCCGGAAGTTCTGGAGGTATTCTGCAACTACCACTGGCCGGGTAATGTACGGGAACTGGAAAACGTACTGGAGAGGGCCTTTAACCTCGTGGATGGAAATACTATAGAACTTAAACATTTGCCGCCTTACCTTCAGCAGGCAAGCCAGGGCAAAAAGAGAAACCTGTTCAACCACACGCTGGCTACATTATTGCAAGAAGTAGAAAAAGAGGCCCTCCTGGAGGCCCTGGCTGCAGCTGGCGGTAATAAAATGCAGGCAGCCAGGAATCTCGGTATATCCAGGGCCTGGTTATACAAAAAGATAAAACAGTACGGGATTAAATGAAAAACTGGAGAAGGAAATTCCTTTAAGTTGTCGAATTATATGGCTATAGTTCTGGCAGCTGCCATGAAAATGTATATTTGACAACGGGGAGCTCCTGTTAGGGGCTGAGAAAGGGCTAGTGAGCACCTGACCCGCTAAACCTGCTCGGGGTAATGCCCGCGAAGGGAAAAAGCCTGTTGGTATTCCTGTAATGGCGCATCCTTTCCGTGGGTGCGCTGTTTTATTTAATCGGGCTATATAATGGCAGATGAGACCAGGTTTAAGGAGTGTTGTGTTTATGATGCACCTTGAAGATGTGGTTATTTCCAAAGCTATAATTTCGAGATACCAGGAGGAATTGCTGGAAGCCCTGGAGTCTGATGTTGCGGTGGTGGGTGGAGGTCCTTCAGGGCTGGTGGCTGCTTATTACCTGGCCCGGGCCAACAAGAAAGTAGTTCTTTTTGAGCGTAAGCTGAGTATCGGTGGCGGCATGTGGGGTGGAGGAATGATGTTCAATCAGATTGTGATTCAGGATGAAGCTCTGCCCCTGCTCGAGGAATTTAAAATCTCTTACAGGGTATTTGAAGAAGGATATTATACGGCCAGTTCCGTAGAAGCAGTTGCCGCCCTGACCCTGGGTGCAGTACGGGCCGGTGCAAAAATCTTTAATTTAATTTCTGTAGAAGACATCATGGTAAGGGATAACCGTGTTGCCGGGCTGGTCATTAACTGGACCCCTGTTGACCTGGGTCGCCTGCATGTGGATCCCCTGACGGTACAATCTTCCTACGTTATTGACTGCACCGGGCACGATGCTCAGGTGGCCGGCATGATAGTTAAAAAAATGGGAGCGGTTTTAAAAACCACAACCGGTACGCTGGAAGGAGAGAAGCCCATGTGGGCAGCACGTGGTGAAATGGCTACCGTTGCCAATACCCGTGAAGTTTACCCCGGGCTGATAGTTGCAGGCATGGCAGCCAATGCGGTTTGTGGTGGCCACCGTATGGGGCCCGTGTTTGGTGGAATGCTCCTGTCCGGACAGCGAGCGGCCAGGATTATTCTCGAGGGAGATAAAACTTGACATAAAAAAAGAAAAGGATATATATTAAAGCTATAAAAGTAGCTGTTATTAAATAGAGGGGGTGAGCTGTTGTGATTAAGCCCAGGCGTATGACCAAGCAAAAAAAGTTGATCCTGGAAATCCTGCGTAACACCAACACTCACCCCACAGCCGATTGGATTTATGAACAGGCCCGCAAGCAGATCCCGGACATCAGTCTGGGTACGGTTTATCGCAATTTAAATAACCTCAAACAGGCTGGAGAAATTATGGAACTTAATTATGGCAGTACGTTCAGCCGTTTCGATGGTAATCCTCAAAATCATTACCATTTTGTCTGTGACGGGTGCGGGCGTATTTTCGATCTCGATCTCCCACTGATGAATAATCTGGAGGAGAAAGTGAGCAACCTCACGGGTATGCAGGTTACGCGCCACCGGCTGGAATTTTACGGGTATTGCCGTGAATGCCAGGCAAAATCTGAAAAAGAAAAACAGCAGCCGGATGAGGTATAAACCGAAACCATCATGTCTGGCAACCAGAGGGGGGCCTGAGCGGGCTACCCCCTTTTTCTGTCTCTTTGGGGCAGGATTTATTATAAATTTAAACGAATGAAAAAAGATAAAGCCAGGATTCAGGGGTGTAAAAATAAAATATGTTCACACACCTGCACGTACATACCGAATACAGCCTGCTGGATGGTGCTGCCCGGATAAAGGAAGTCGTGACGCGTGCCCGGGAGCTGGGTATGAGTTCCCTGGCCATTACAGATCATGGTGTCATGTTTGGGGTGATCGATTTTTATAAAGCGTGCCAAAAACATGGGGTTAAGCCTATTCTGGGCTGTGAAGTTTATGTGGCACCCCGCACCATGAAGGATCGTACACCCAGGGTGGACGACCATCTCTACCACCTGGTGTTGCTGGCCGAAAACCAGGACGGGTACCGCAACCTTCTGCAAGTGGTGTCCCTGGCTTTTACGGAAGGGTTTTATTATAAACCAAGAATAGATAAAGATACACTGTCCCGTTACAGCAAGGGATTAATAGCTTTAAGTGGATGCCTTGCCGGTGAGGTTACTGAAAACCTCCTGGCCGGAAAAAAAGAAAAAGCTGTAGAAGCCGCTGCCACTTACCAGGATATTTTCGGGCGCGGAAACTTCTTTTTAGAGTTGCAGGATCACGGTCTTCCTGAACAGCGCAGGGTCAACCAGGAACTGCTTCGCCTGCACAGGGAAATGAATATACCTCTGGTAGTAACCAATGACGTGCATTATGTGAAAAAAGAGCACGCTGAAATGCAGGACATCCTGCTCTGTATTCAAACTGGCAAAAGTGTGGACGATCCCGGCAGGATGAAGTTTGACTCCCAGGAGCTGTATTTGAAAAGTGAAGAAGAAATGGCCTCTTTATTTGGAGAGCTGAAAGAGGCCATGGAAAATACCAATTTTATTGCTGAACGCTGCAATGTAGAGCTGAGTTTCGGACAGATACACCTGCCCTATTACGAAGTTCCCCCGGGTCATACTGTGGACAGTTACCTGGAACAGCTCTGCTGGGAGGGAGTACGCCGCCGATATGGGGAAGTCACCGAACCCGTAAAACAGCGCCTGGAATACGAACTGAAAGTTATCCGGCAGATGGGCTATTCCGCCTATTTCCTTATTGTCTGGGATTTTATTCATTATGCCCGGCAGAATGGTATTCCGGTGGGTCCGGGCCGGGGTTCTGCAGCCGGCAGCCTGGTAGCCTATGTGCTGGGAATTACCAACCTCGATCCCTTAAAATATGGCCTGCTTTTTGAACGTTTTTTAAACCCGGAACGCGTTTCCATGCCTGACGTGGATGTTGACCTGTGTTTTGAACGCAGGGGAGAAGTAATTAATTACCTGATCAGGAAATATGGGGCTGATAAAGTGGCTCAAATAGCCACTTTTGGTACCATGGCCGCCCGGGCAGCCATCAGGGACGTTGGTCGTGCTCTGAATATGCCCTATGGAGAAGTTGATAAAATAGCCAAACTGGTACCTGCAGAGCTGCACATAACCATCGAGCGGGCCTTAAATGAATCCAGCGAGTTGAAGGAACTCTACGACCGGGATCCACAGGTAAAAAAACTTATTGATACTGCTGCCCTTCTTGAAGGTATGCCCAGGCATGCTTCCACCCATGCCGCCGGGGTGGTAATCACCAGGGAACCATTAATTCATTACCTGCCCCTTTATAAAGCAGCCGACGGCCCGTTAACCACACAATTTGCCAAGGACCAGGTTGAAGAATTGGGCCTGCTGAAAATGGATCTCCTGGGTTTGCGAACCCTTACCGTTATTGCCGATACTATAAGGCTTATCCGGGAAAGCGGTGGACCGGAAATTAATATTGATGAAATACCTCTGGATGACCCGAAAACTTTCGCTCTCCTGTGCAGGGGTGAGGGGAGCGGTGTTTTCCAGCTGGAATCCAGCGGTATGCGGGCCCTGTTAAAAGAACTGCGCCCGGAGGTCTTTGAAGATATTGTGGCCCTGGTAGCCCTCTACCGGCCCGGACCCCTGGGCAGCGGTATGGTAGAGGATTTCATCAAAAGTAAACATGGAGAAAAGAAAGTTACTTACCTGGATCCCAGGCTGGAACCCATACTGAAAGATACTTACGGGGTTATTCTCTATCAAGAACAGGTTATGCGTATAGCCAGTGACCTGGCAGGCTTTACCCTGGGTGAAGCCGATCTTTTACGCAGGGCTATGGGTAAAAAGAAACCGGAGATTATTGCCGGATTGAGGAACCAGTTTATTGAGGGAGCCGTAAAAAACGGTGTTGATCCCCAGATTGCAGGACAAATTTTTGATCTAATGGAATATTTTGCTGGCTATGGTTTTAATAAAAGCCATAGCGCTGCTTATGCCCTGGTTGCCTACCAGACTGCTTACCTGAAGGCTAATTATCCGGCCCAGTATATGGCGGCACTGTTGACCTCGGTACGGGATAACACGGATAAAGTGGCGGCTTATGTAGAGGAATGCCGGCGCATGGGGCTGGAGGTGCTGCCCCCGGATGTTAATGAAAGCCGGGAAAGCTTCACTGTTATCGAAGGTAAAATCCGTTTCGGGCTGGCAGCCATTAAAAACGTGGGCGAGGGAGCTGTACAGGCTATTATTAAATCCCGGGAAGAAAAGGGACCTTTTAAAAGCTTTGCCGATTTCTGCCGGCGCCTGGATACACGGGTTATCAACCGGCGGGTACTGGAAAATCTTATTAAAAGCGGTGCTCTAGATTCCCTGGGCCACCACCGGGCACAGTTGATGGCAGGTATTGAGCTGGGGCTTTCTCTGGCCCAGCAATCACAGCAGCAACGGCAGAACGGGCAGTTAACTTTTGAGCAGTTCTGGCAGGAAACAGAAGAAGATCTTCCCCTTCCCCGGGTACAAAAATACTCCCGTGCTGAAATGCTGGCCCTGGAAAAGGAAGCTCTGGGACTTTATATTAGTGGCCATCCGCTGGAAGAATACCGCCAGGCGCTGGTGGAAGAAACTACGGCCACGGTGGCAGAACTTAAAGAAGGTGAACCTGCCGGGGTTACGGTTGGCGGCATGCTTACAACCTTGAAACGCATCAATACCCGGCGGGGAGAACCGATGGCTTTTGGTACTCTGGAGGATCTTACCGGAAATATAGAAGTGGTCTTTTTCCCGCGTGTCTACCAGCAGTACGCCAAACTCATCAGCCCAGATAAGGTTGTGTTGATTAAGGGTCAACTGAGTTCTAGCGGTGAGGCGCTGAAAATCATTGCCGAGGAAGTTTTACCGCTACAGAAAAAATCCGGGTCGAGCCTGTATTTACAGTTCAGGGAAGCCACACCCCAGCTGATAAAGCGGGTGCAGATGATCCTGCGCAGCTACCCGGGTTCCGCGCCGGTTTACCTGTACTTCCCCCTGGAAAAAAAGCTGGCCAGGGCATCGCAGAACTACTGGACTGACCTGTCATCACCTGTGGTCACTGAACTGGCCGCCCTGTTGGGCCCGGAGAACGTGAGAGTAAAGGAAACGCCTGGCAGGTAGCTTGTCAAAGCTCCGGCGGTATGCTATGATGTAACTGCTGAAAGCGGCATTTTGCCTGAAAAGGAGGTACCTCCATGCCTGAAAGCTGGGAAATTAACGCCGATTATGTAGCAGTAAAAGCACTGGAGAACGGGGTAACTATTATTGGCCTTACCCGTGGCAAGGATACCCGTTTTCACCATTCAGAGAAGCTGGATAAGGGCGAAATCATGATTGCCCAGTTTACTGAACATACTTCGGCGATTAAAATCCGCGGCAAGGTCGAATTGCTAACCAAGTATGGTGTTATGCGCAATGATGATTTGCTTTAAAGCTTAAAACAGTATCCAGGGTTATTACTCTGGATATACTTATTGTTATAGTTAATTTTAAAAAATAAAACCGGGCCCCGGGGGTGGGAACCTTGTGGACGGTAGTGTATATTGCTCCAAATAAAAAAGAAGCAACCAGGATTAAAGAAATTCTTACCAGTGAAGGTATACTGGTAAAACTGCGGGAACTTTCGCCATCCCATTGTGGGTGTAATTGTTCAGTGGAAATCCTGGTACCGGAAGCCGAAGTTGATGAAGCACTGGAAGTAATAAATTCAATTTAAAAAATAACAGGGGAGTCGAGATGCTGGATATTTTTAAAAAGCAGCGGCAGCGTTATGCAACGGTTAATCCCGTAACCCGGGATATACCCGATGGCCTGTGGGTTAAATGTCCCCGCTGTCATGAAATCCAGTATTCAGGGGAGCTGGCAAAGCAATTAAAAGTCTGTGCCAGGTGTGGCTACCACTTTCGCCTCTCCGCCCGGGAAAGATTGAAAATTACCATTGATGAAGGTACCTTTATTGAATGGGACGGGGATATGGGGCCGGTAAATCCTTTCCAAAACCCTGAATACGGTGAAAAACTGGCCAGGGCACAACAGGAGAGCGGGCTGAAAGAAGCAGTAGTAACCGGGGAGGGTGATATTGCCGGGCATCGCGTGGCTGTAGCTGTAATGGATACCCGCTTTATGATGGCCAGTATGGGTACGGTGGTGGGGGAAAAGATTACCCGGGCCATTGAACGCGCCCGGGAAAAGCGACTGCCCCTTATCATTTTTTCAGCATCCGGTGGTGCACGCATGCAGGAGGGAATTTTCTCGTTAATGCAGATGACCAGAACATGCGCGGCACTATCCTTTTTTTCCTCTGCAGGATTGCTGTATATATCCGTACTAACTGACCCGACAACGGGAGGGGTTAGCGCCAGCTTTGCCTTTGCCGGGGATATCATACTGGCTGAACCGGGGGCGCTGATTGGGTTTGCAGGCCCCAGGGTAATTGAACAAACAATCCGCCAGAAATTGCCCGAGGGATTTCAAAGTGCAGAATTCCTGCGGCAGCATGGTTTCGTTGATGCGGTTGTTCCCCGGCCGCTATTGAAAAAAACTTTGGCCCAGATTTTAGATTTACACCGGAGCGATTAAGATGGTTTACGATTTCGAACGTCCCATAGTTGAACTGGAAGAAAAAATAGCAGAGCTTCAGCGCTTTGCCGGTGAAAAAGGCATTGACCTGAGTAAAGAAATTGAGAATCTGGAAAAAAAATCTAGAGAGTTAAAAGAGGCCATTTTCAGTCAGCTTTCCCCCTGGCAAAAGGTGCTTATTGCCCGCCATCCAGGGCGCCCTAACACTCTGGATTATATCAAGCTGCTGTGTACCGATTTTATTGAATTTCACGGGGACAGGTGCTTCGGCGATGATCCGGCCATAGTAGGAGGTATAGCCCGGTTTCGTGGAAGAGCGGTAACTGTAATAGGTCATATGAAAGGTCATGATACGAAGGAAAACCTGGCCCGCAATTTCGGCATGGCTCACCCCGAAGGTTACCGTAAAGCCCTGCGGCTTATGCAACAGGCAGAAAAATTCAAGCGCCCTGTTCTGGCTTTTATCGATACCCCGGGCGCTTATCCCGGTATGGGAGCGGAAGAAAGGGGACAGGCTCATGCCATATCCTGTTGTATTACCGGTATGCTCACCCTGCGCGTGCCGGTGATCTCGGTGATTCTTGGAGAAGGAGGCAGTGGCGGAGCCCTGGCTCTGGCTTCAGGTGACCGGATCCTGATGCAGGAATACGCTGTTTTTTCCGTTATTTCCCCGGAAGCTTACGCATCTATTTTGTGGAAAGATGCAACCCGCTGCCAGGATGCTGCCGGAATTATGAAAATTACCGCCCAGGAACTTTATGCTTACCAGCTTATAGATGGGATTATTCCAGAACCCCTGGGTGGTGCTCACCGGGATAAAAATGAGGCTGCCCGGCTGGTTGGTGAAGCTATTGCCCATCATCTGGAAGAGCTGGTGGGATACTCGGTGGAGGAACTTTTGAGGAGGCGTTTTGAACGATTCAGGCGTATTGGTCCTGAATATTTACCTGGCAATGACGTAACTTAATAATGATACTTCACCTGATAAGCCAGGGAGGAATTTTATTTGCAAAGAATAGGCATTTTGACCAGCGGCGGTGATTCGCCGGGAATGAATGCGGCCATCCGGGCGGTGGTCCGCAAAGCAATTTATCACGGGCTGGAAGTAATCGGTATTAAAAGGGGTTTTAACGGTTTTATTGAGGGCGATATGGAACCCATGCGGCTGGGATCGGTAGCCGATATTATTCACCGGGGAGGCACTATTTTACATACCGCCCGTTCCGAACATTTTAAAACACCCGCGGGCCGAGCCAAAGCATGGGAAAATGTAGAGCGCTTTGGTCTGGAGGGATTGGTGGTCATCGGTGGTGATGGATCCTTTACAGGAGCAAGTATTTTCCACCGGGAATACGGGCTCCCGGTAGTGGCCATTCCTGGAACCATTGATAATGATATCAGCGGTACGGATTACTCTATAGGTTTTGATACTGCCGTAAATACTGCCGTTGATGCCATTAACAAAATCCGCGATACGGCCACATCCCATGAACGTACCTTTATTGTGGAAGTTATGGGACGTGATACCGGTTTTCTGGCCATTGCCGCCGGTCTGGCCGGGGGAGCCGAGTCCATTCTCATCCCCGAGTATCCTTTCAGTATCGAAGAAATTTGTCACAAATTGTACAAGGGTTACCGGCGGGGAAAACTGCACAGCATTATTGTCGTAGCTGAGGGAGCTGGCAGCGGTCTGGAGATAGGTAAACAGATTAAAGAACGTACCGGTTTTGATACCAAAGTCACCATTCTGGGCCATCTGCAGCGGGGGGGGACCCCTACTGCTTTTGACCGGATTCTGGCCAGCCAGCTAGGTGCCCGGGCTGTGGAATTACTCATGCAGGGGGCGACCTGTAAAATGGTCGGTATGGCCGCAGGGAAAATTGTGGAAACCGATTTGGATCGGGTGCTGGGCCAGAGAAAAACCGTTGACCTGGATGTTTACCGGCTGGCAGGCATTTTAGCCATTTAAGGAGGAACAGTCCTTGAGAAAAACCAAAATTATTTGTACCATCGGTCCGGCCTGCGAACAGGTTGAAACCCTCATGGAAATGATGAGGGCAGGTATGAATATTGCCCGGCTTAATTTTTCCCACGGGACCCACGAGGACCATGCCCGGCGCATCACCAATATACGGGAAGCTGCCGGCAGAGTGGGTAAGAATATCGCCATTTTGCTGGATACAAAGGGGCCAGAAATTCGCCTCGGCTACCTTGAAAAGGAACCCGTGGTGCTAAAGGCCGGGCAGCGGGTAATTCTTACCACCGAGGATGTGAAAGGAACTCCGGAGCGATTGCCTGTCAACTACCCTGGGTTACCACGGGATCTGGTTCCGGGAAATACCGTTTTGATTGCCGATGGTTTAATAGAATTACGGGTAACTGGAGTCAATGACCACGAAGTGGAGTGTGAAGTGGTTCATGGGGGTGAGCTGACCAGCCAGAAGGGCGTGAACCTTCCTGGAGTTCCGGTAAACCTGCCTGCCATTACCGAACAGGATATCCGCGATATCAAATTCGGCATTGAGCAGGAAGTGGACTTTATTGCCGCTTCTTTTATCCGCCGGGCTCAAGATGTACTGGCCATCCGCCGTATCCTTGAGGAACAGGGGGCGGATGTGGATGTTATTGCCAAGATAGAAACCAGGGAAGGCGTGGAAAACCTGGACGAGATTATAAGGGTGGCCGATGGTATTATGGTAGCCCGGGGCGATCTGGGAGTTGGCCTTCCCGTGGAGGAAGTGCCGCTAATCCAAAAAGCTATAATTGAAAAATGTAACCTGGCCGGCAAACCGGTTATTACTGCCACCCAGATGCTCGAATCCATGATCCACAATCCCCGTCCCACCCGGGCCGAAGCCAGCGATGTGGCCAATGCTATTCTGGATGGTACCGATGCCATTATGCTCTCGGGAGAAACAGCTGCGGGGCATTATCCAGTAGAAGCGGTAAAAACAATGGCCCGCATCGCCAGCCGGGTGGAACAATCCCTGCCCTACGAAGATATTCTTCAAAGGCGGGGCCGGGCGCTGGCTCACACTGTTACCGATGCCATCAGTCATGCCACCTGCACTACTGCCCAGGATCTGGGAGCCGCTGCTATTATTACTTCCACGGAAACGGGCTATACGGCTAAAATGGTAAGCAAATACCGCCCCCGCTCACCTATCATAGCCGTGACGCCGGTAGCACGGGTATTGCGCAAGCTGGCTCTGGTCTGGGGCGTGCAACCCCTGCTGGTAGGACGCACCCAGGATACCGACAGCATGATTGCATCAGCCATTGAAGCATCCCTGGCGGCAAATCTCATTAAACCGGGGGACCTGGTGGTTATTACCGCCGGTGTTCCTGCAGGTGTCCACGGTACCACCAACCTGTTAAAGGTACATACCGTTGGCGATATACTGGCCCGGGGTCAGGGTATCGGCACACGGGCGGTAACCGGGCGTGTGCGCATCTGCCGCACTTTAAAAGAAGCTCTGGAAAAGGTTGAACCGGGTGATATTCTGGTTACTCCCTTTACAGATAAGGATTTTGTTCCGGCCATAGAAAAGGCAGCCGCCCTGATTACCGAAACAGGTGGCCTGACTTCCCATGGGGCCATTGTCGGCCTGGAATTTGGTATTCCGGTAATTGTAGGGGTAGATGCGGCCACCTCCATTCTTACTGATGGAGAAACGGTAACGGTGGATGGTCAACGCGGTCTGATATACCGGGGTACTGCCAGGGTATTATGAGTTATCAAGGCCCGGCTAGATGATGCAAAGGACAAATCTGGGGCTGGTCAGCTACTATATAACGCACCCTTTCCGGGAATGTTAAAGCCCGGGAGGGTGATTTAATGAAAGACTGGGTGCTGGATTATCTGGGCGCTCTGGGGGCAGGCGGGTTGTTCCTGGGGTTAATTGTGGAAGCACTGGGTATTCCCTTTCCCGGGGGCCTGATGACTCTCCTGGCCGGTATTCTGGTAAACCAGGGCAAGCTTGACCTTTTTCATATAATGGCAGCGGCCGTACTGGGTTTTAACGTAGGTGCCACGGTGGCTTACACCATTGGCCGTTGTATTGGTGAGCCCTTTTTTCTCCGTTATGGTAAGTATTTGCTGGTTACTCCGGATAAATTTGATCAGGCGCGCAGCTGGGTATATCGTTCGGCGCCTGCTTTCATCATTTTCGGTCGCTTTGTACCCATGATCAGCAATCTAACTCCCTACCTGGCCGGTATCAGCCGTTTACCATTTCTGCAGTTTTTAATTTATAACTTCCTGTTTGCTTTGAGCTGGGTTTCGATTAACCTGGGCATTGGAATATTTTTTGGCCACCACTGGGAATCCATATTTTCTCTTATCCAATCTCGATTGCCCCTGCTGGCTGCTGGAGTTCTGGTTGTCTGCCTGCTATATATCGTCATCAAACAAAAGGTGCAGCACAGGATCTAAAATTTTAACTCTGTAAGGAAAAATCTTGATTTTCGTCGAAATTAAATTTAAACTAAACATTATAATAAAAGATGATAATACGGTACAGAAGGATGTAAGATATGCGCAAAGTCCCTACAGCTTTACTGCGTCCGGGTTCAAGGGTCGGCAGGGCAGTTTATAATGCGTCGGGGCAGGTGTTGCTTCAGGCGGGTACTATACTTACCGAGCGATTTATTGCCAGGTTAAAAATGCTGGGCATTCCGGCTGTATATATAGATGATTTTCCGGGTGTGGAAGTTGAGGACGTTATTTCCGAAGAGACGCGGGCTCAGGCCATTGCCCGGGTCAAGACCCTTCTCCTTTCAAAATCACCACGGGGAACCATTCCCGCCAGGGCACTTATTGGGGTTAAGGATATATTTGGAATTGTTAATGAAATTATTGACGAGTTACTTAGCCGGCGTTCTTTGATGATTAATCTGGTGGATATCCGCAGCGTTGATGAATATACCTTTGGTCATTCAGTTAACGTTTGTGTGCTGGCCATAATTACCGGCATAACCCTTGGTTACAGCCGCAGGGGCCTGTTTCATCTCGGTATGGCGGCCTTGCTCCACGATATTGGTAAAACGTGCATCCCTTTGGAAATATTAAACAAACCAGGCCCCCTGACCGATGAGGAATTTGAGCTTATTAAAAAGCACTGCATATACGGCGCCGAGATTCTCAAGCAAGATCCAGGAGCAAATATTTTATGCAGGATCGTTGCTTTACAGCATCACGAACGCTACAAGGGGCAGGGTTACCCCCGGGGGCTGAAAGGGCCGGAAATTCATGAATTTGCCCAGATTACCGGCCTTGTAGATATGTATGATGCCCTGACTGCTGACCGGGTTTACCGTCCGGCCTATCCAGTACATGAAGTTTATGAAATGATTGCCGGCTCCGGTAATTATCTGTTTGATTTTGATATCGTACAGGCTTTTCTGAGTAATGTAGCTGCCTATCCGGCAGGCAGCCTGGTCCGGTTATCCAGCGGTGAAATTGGTGTGGTACTGGAAACCGAGCGGGGTTTTTCCCTGTACCCCCGCGTTCTGGTTTTATTTTCCCCTTCCAGGCAGCCTCTGGCCAGGCCTTACGAAATAAAGCTGGCTGAACAACGCCAGCTTACAATAGTAGAAGTGATTCAAGACTACTGGGAGGCGTTTCCGGAAGCTGTTAAGAGTATGATTTAATGAAAATTATTCTGGCAGGCGGCGAACACCCAGGGTCACAGCAGGGAAGAGGGAGGAAAGGGAGAATTAATAAAATGTTAATTCGAAAAATTCAATAATAATACGCAAGATTTAAACTTCTTACAAAATCAATCCCGTTTTTCCGGTTAATTCGTTAAGGGGGGAGCGCGCGTTATGTCACTGCGTTCAGTTTTTTACGAGCCACTTACTCCATTAAGTTTTCTGAGGCGCAATGCCCTGGTTTACCGGAATAAAACAGCGGTGATTTATAATGAAAGGCGATATACCTACAGTGAATTTTGCCGCCGCATTAACCGCCTGGCCAGTGCGTTAAAAAAGGCCGGTCTTAAAAGGGGAGATAAAGTAGCCTTTTTATGTCCCAATATTCCACCCATGCTGGAAGCCCATTTTGGGGTCCCTATGCTGGGGGCAGCCCTGGTTAACATAAATTCGCAGCTATCTCCCCGGGAAATCGGCTACATTATCAATCATTCCGATAGCAAGGCTCTTTTTGTAGATAATGAATATGCACCTCTAATTGCCGCTATCCTCAAAGACCTGTCCGGTATCAGATTATTTGTTAATATCTGCGATGCCAGCAGTCATCGTCCCCTGGACGGGCCCGAGTACGAAGAATTCCTGGCCACTGGCTCCCCGGAACCTTTTCCCAATGCCATTGAAGATGAAATGGAGGTCATTGCCATTAACTACACCAGCGGTCCTGCTGGCCTGCCCCGGGGTGCTATGTACCACCACCGGGGGGCATATTTGACTGCCCTCGGGGAAGCTTTGGAACACAAAATGAGTTCCGATTCAGTATACCTGTGGACATTGCCCATGTTCCAGTGTAACGGTTGGTGTTTTACCTGGAGTGTTACGGCAGTGGGGGGGACCCACATATGCCTGCGCCGGGCAGATCCCGGTAACATATACCATATTATTGAAAGGGAGGGGGTCACTCATCTTTGTGCCACCCCGGCATTGATGTACTCCCTGGCCGGTTATCTCAAGGGAAAAGATTATAAATTAAAAAAGGCAGATCTCAACATTATAGCCAGAGCTCCTTTGCCTCCATCTGCTATAAAAAGTTTAGAGGAAATTGGAGCGAAGGTAACCACTATCTACGGGCTGGCGGAAGTATACGGTCATCATTCCATTTCTCAATGGTTAGCATGCTGGGAACAACCGGGTGCAAGTGAAAAAGCGGCTAATGTTCACCAGGGGGTAGCCTGCATCCATTCCGGTTTTGTGCGTGTCGTTGAACCCGGACAGATGATCGATGTACCTGCTGATGGAAAGACGATGGGAGAGTTAATTATGCGAGGCAATAACGTCATGCTGGGTTACTATAAGCAACCGGAAGAAACCCAGAAAGCCTTCCGCGGCGGCTGGTTTCATAGTGGAGACCTGGCTGTGATGCATCCCAACGGCTTTATTGAAATAAAAGATCGCTTGAAGGACATCATAGTCAGTGGTGGTGAAAATATTTCCACGGTGGAAGTGGAGAATTGTATTTATGAGCATCCGGATGTACTGGAGGTAGCCGTCATAGGCGTTCCTGACCCCGAATGGGGAGAGATACCCAAGGCTTTTATCGTCCCCAAACCGGGAAGCAACCTGACTGCTGAGGAAATTTTAAAATTCTGCCGGGAACGCATTGCCCATTTTAAGCTGCCCAGGGTTATCGAATTTGGCGAGCTACCTCGAACTCCCACTGGCAAAATTATAAAGAACCGGTTGAGGGAAAAAGAATATCAAAACAGCCTTTTTAAGCACCTATAATTCAGGATGGTACCAGCTTCAGGCGACCCCATACGGCCATTCTGTCCCGGCAAATAACCAGAGCTCCGGTAACCCCAGGTATGCTGGCTGCAAAATTTACCGCCTGTTCCACCATACCCGGCTCTTTGACCAGGTTTCCTGATGCCGTGGCTACGGCATCAGCGAGAGCCGGGCTGGGAGAAAGGATAACTACCGCATCGGCAATACCATAACTCAAAGAGTGCCCTACCGTTCCAGAGGAAGTGCATATACCCAGGGGCGTATCCGGAGGGCGTACTTCTAACGCCAGGCGGTGAGAGAAAGGTGAATCTCCGGCGTAAATGCCAATCCGCCGGAGCCGGGTACTGCGCAGGTAAATGTCCCCTCCGTTTTCTACTATAACATCGCGGCTGAAGCGAGTTAGAACTCTGCCCACTCTTCCAGCAATGGCTCCTGCCACAGCGGCCATAGGACCAACGCCGGCTATCCTGGCCGCTTCAGCCATTTCCTTTACAATAGGAGGGGCATCGGGCAATATATCATAAGGAGTGTGAGCTTTAAGGAATGCCGGGTCCCTTTTTATGTATTCTTCCAGGGGAACCCGGCATTGCCGTACTATTTGCGTTACCTTTTCCACCAGCCCGGGAGAAAAGCGCTCCCTGCGCACCCCTATATCCAGATCCGTTTCTCCTACCACCACCTGAAAATGGATCAGGTCCTCCTGCCGGTGGCGATAGCGATAGGTGCGTTCCAAGTACACCTTTACCTCCCTCAAAAAGGTAGCAGCGCAATAACCTGTTCTTTACTTACTCTCCTTAAGCCTTAAAGTTTAACTTCCATGGCCCTGACCGGACAGGCTTTCACGCAGAGCTGGCAGACCACACAGCTATCTCCATCAAAAACTACTTCCATTTCCGGCCTTCGCAGGTGCAGGGCACCGGTGGGGCAGATGGCGGTACAGGCACCGCACATGGTGCAGCGCTGTTCATTACGCACCACCTCATGGGTCAGTGCCTGAACAGTTACACCTTGTTCCCGTAGATAATTCAGACCCTGCTCATAATTGTCCCCACTTAACTCCAGAACCATAATACCTTCCTTCTGAGGGTTAACATTGGCTTTTAAGATATTCATTACCAGATCGTAGTCCTTAACCAGCCGGTATATGATGGGCTTATCGGAGATCTCGGGACCGAAGCGTAAAACTATTTTCCTGGGCGACATGGCTTTTATCCTCCTCAATATTTAGCCTTTCAAAACCTTTCCCGTCAAACCATCGGCAGGAGAAGGTAGTAATTGTACGGGTTCGGCAAGGTAAAATTCTCCATTTTGAATCCATTTCTTTAAAATACCGGCTATTTCCCTGGCCCGTGGGTAACTTGACAACGGTGCAGTAGGTACTTCCTTGCCCTGCACTACAATCTTCCCCGACTTGAGCTGGGCATAACTGACATAACCCAGATTACCCGGCTTCTGGTTGGGATAAGCCTCGCCGTAATCAACAATGGGGGCATATAATTCAGCATCGGATGCCGCAGCATAACGGGCAATTTCCTCGTTTAAAATCGGGATGGGCACGCCAATACCCACGCTTAAAGTAGCCCCGTAGCCCAGGTAACTGGTGCCCATGAGCCAGCGTGGGCTCATCTGCTTTAGATCCCCGATAACCGCCAGGGTGCCACCGGCAGGTCCCAGTTCTCTGCCGCTATCGGGATCCGTCTGTATGGCCGGGAAGTGCTGGGTGCCGTGCCAGGCCACATATCCAATCCCGCCACCCAGGAAAATACGTGTACCAATTCCAATTGTTTTAAAATGAGGATCTTTGAGTAAAGGGCTTAACTGGCCGGATGTGGAATAGTGAGCGTTGCCCAAATTGGGTTTTAGAATCCCCATATAAGTATATATGGTACGGTTGGACAGGTTCACTGCACAATTATAATTTTGATAGGCATTACGGGGATTAAATAAAATAGCTTCATTAATATCATGAATGGTAATGGTGGTTTCGATCTCCCGCCGGGGGTAACAGTCGGTGCCGTAACCTATTGCTTTTAAGCGTACGGGCCTTCCTGCTACCAGATCTTCAATCACATGGCCGCCACCATAGCGAAATTCTCCCGGATGATTACTGTTAAGGGGATCATCTTCAGGGAGTTCAGTAGCTCCAATATAAGCATCCACTGCTGCAATGCCCGTATAGGCCGGTACGTTGTTGAGCCAGACCCGGTACATCTTGATACGCGGGGCCGGGTGGCCAAAATTAAGAAAAGCGCCGGAGGAGCACATGGGTGCAAAGGTGCCGGTGGTTACCACATCCACTTCCTGCGATGCTCTGGTTAACCCCTTCTCTCGAACGATGTCAATAAATTCTTCTGCTGTTACTACCACCGCCTTGCCACTTTTTATGCGGGCATTGATTTCCTGATAAGTTTTTTCGCTCATTCCACCTCATCCCTTTCTTGTGTGCTCTGCTCCAGACGTTAGAAGGCCTCTTCTAAACAGAAGAGGCCTTCATAAATACGAACCCTCTTATCTGTCAGAAGATAAACTTCTGCAGGAATTGGCACCGTTCCCTTGGCCAAGGTATATACCGCTGGCGGCCTAGCGGTTTACCTTCGCCCAGGGCGGTTGCCGGGTTTCATCGGGCCAGTCCCTCCACCACTCTGGATAAGA
This sequence comes from Desulfofundulus australicus DSM 11792, assembly GCF_900129285.1. GTDB lineage: Bacteria > Bacillota > Desulfotomaculia > Desulfotomaculales > Desulfovirgulaceae > Desulfofundulus > Desulfofundulus australicus. The sequence goes on along the minus strand of NZ_FQUW01000029.1, from coordinate 401 downwards.
GCACCTTAAAATATTCATTTTTTAACTCGATAGGTATTTTAACAACTAACAGAGGAAAAAGTCAAGCTTTTTTTTTATTAATGATAGCGTCAAGTCACTGTAGGAAATAAATCGAAAAGGAGTTACGAGTGCCAACCGCCACATGGGCTTTAGGCTGATTTGATTGCACGTAAAATCTGAGCAAGACTAGTGGTCGGCCCTTTCAACGCTGGAATATTGCCCAACGTCTCAAACGGTGGCCGCTCCAGCAATTTCCGCTGCTGTTGTAGACTTGTTTGGCATACTTTGAGAACAGTTACCGGTTTCCCGAGTTGTTTAAGGTATTGCTCTTTTATGTTAATGCCGTTGGCTTTCAATACTCGAATTCGTGCCATCTGGTCCATACCGGGCCGACTCCAGCC
>NZ_FQUW01000055.1 GCF_900129285.1 Desulfofundulus australicus DSM 11792 | reverse complement strand
ATCGGTGAAGATTTCCTGCTGGAGAAACCTGATCTGGGTCAGGTCTATGGATCGGGCGGCTTCCGGAAAGAACAACTCCATGAATTCGGCAAAAATGTTTCCAGCAATTCTTTAAACAGGCGGTCATGGTCGATCTGATTTTCAGTCATCGAGCCGTCTCCTTATATTCTTTATGGTTAAAGTTTACATCAGGTCCAGAAGGGTTTCAAGAAGCACGGTCATTCTCCTTCTGGTACCTGCTTAAATTTTACACGGCCAGGTCAATCATGAAAACCCGCCTCAAGTCCCACCTTCATAGCCCTTCGGATGCCGCCGGTGCCACTCCCAGGCCGTGCGGACGATGGTTTCCAGGTCGCCGTAACGGGGGCGCCAGTCCAGCTCTTCCCTGATACGCCGGGAGGAGGCCACCAGCACCAGGTGGCACCATAGGGGTTGGTAGGAGCCAGGGGGTGGTCTTCCTCAATGGGCACCTGTACCGGCTTCGCCCCGTTTTTATAACCCCGCTCCGTCCAGCTCTTCCTGAAGCGCCGGAAAACGGGCATATTTTCTCCTCAACGCGGCGAAGTAATCTTCCCAGTTCTCCTGCGCGCCGGTGCGCTGGCAGAGAGTTTTAATCCGGCACAGGTAGCCTGCGGCTTCCCGGTAGGCCCCGCGCTGACGGCGTCCGATGGCCTCTTCCACCAGCTCTTTGTACAACGCTATGGCGTCTTCCGGCCGTTCTTTTTCAGCGGCCCCGGCCACCTTCTCCTTGTAATTACGCCATCCCCAACCGGAAACCCGGGGCAATAACTCCAGCGCCCTCGCTACGTCGCCCTCATGCAGGGCGATTTCAAGCAGCACGTGCGGTTTTTTCTCAATCTCCGGAGTGTGCAGTACTTCGGAGCGCACCTGTTCCCAAACACCAAGCTTTTTACTAATGTATTCCAGGTCTATGAACGATTTAACCCGTGGGTTCTGGAGAAAAACCCTGCGCTGCCACTTCAGGGCCGCTCCCCAATCTCCGTGTACCCGGTAATATTCCGCCAGCCATTCCACATAGCTCCAGTGGGAGTCAGCCCCCTCCGCCAGTTCGGTCAGCAGGGTTACGGCCTGTTCCCGGGCGCCAGCTTCCACCAGCTCACCGGCAAGCCTGGTAATCAAACCGGGTTTATCCAGGCAATGCTGCCGCGCAATGGTCACAGCCTCATCCGGTTTTCCGTCCCTGACCAACCACAGCATGCGCTGTTCCGGGGTGCCCAGTTCGCGGATGATATCGCCTGCTTCTTCATGCCGGCCGTGTTTCTCCCGCCAGGAGACAAGCATCCTGACCAGCATTTCCTTCTTCCAGTCATTGCTTTCCCCCATGGCCTCACGTATTCGTTCCTCGAGTACGGCCCATTCCTCTTCGGTGGCATGCTCCAGAATGGCGTCAAAGGCGCCGGACGCAAAGTCAATACCGCCCAGCCTGATGTCGGCCAGTTCGGCTTCCAGCAGCGTCTGCAGCCACTCCCGCCGCGTACGGGCGTCAGGCCGTCCCTGGGCCAGACACTCGCCCAAAAGTTCGGCGCAATCGCCGGCAACAACCGCGATGTCCCCCTCCTCGTCCATGAACTGAATATCCTCATATTCGGATGACAGCACGCTCAACAGGGCATGGCAAACCGTACCCGCGCCGAGCCAGTCTTCTTTTGCGGCCATACGTTCGGCCATGTTAAGCATTCCCCGTAAATCCGCTTCGATAAGGAGCGGATCCTCATGCCGCAGCACACGTAACGCCTGCCGGCGGCACGATGCCGCATCCACATGCCCCCGGGCTGCGGACGCCGACAGTTCCACCAGGGCCATCAAGGACGGTTCCCGTTCAATTATCTCACTAATTAAAGATATAAGCTCTTCCTTGCTCAGCCGGGCAAGCATTTCCTCCAGAGGTGCCAGTTCCCGGAATGACTCCGGCTCATGGACATAGGCAAGCAACAGGGCCACGATGTGCTTGCAGAACCCGCCCCGGGGGCAGGTGCAGGAAGCTTCCACAATGCCTTTGTCGCTAAACCTGACCCTGACCCTGTATGGCTGGTACCGGGAACCGCTACATTCCCCGCGCAGTTCCATCCCCTGGCGGACGGGGTCTATGATAGCTCCATCATTATAATAGTTCCTGCCGCGCTCAAAACTCTGAGGGTCCGCCATGTCGCGGATGTGGGATTCGGTTAGTCGCGGCAAATTATCCTTCTTTGTTTTGCTCTTTCTTCCAGTCATGGCCACACTACCTTTCAGGATTTGGACAAACTCATAAAAGTTGCCTATAGTAGAACAAACCACCTTCTCCACGGCTATTAGCATGCATCTAAGCTTTCCTTTCTACGGGTTCGATCTCATTCAGCCATTCCTTTATCCACCCGGTCATTGCTGCCTGTTTCATTTGGTACCAACGTTGGCGATATTGTCAACGAAGTCAGAAAGTCACGTGAGCTTATTCTCGAGCAATTCAAAGGTGATTTGGACAAATTCTTCAAGTTTATCCGTGAAGAAGAAAGCAAAAATCATGAGAAGCTTGCCAGCATTCCTCCCGCAAAGGGCATGTCGCCCAAAAAGGTAGTTGGATAAACATGCCGGCGGGGAAACTATAGGGAAGGCAGGGCCTTCCCTATAAAGCATCTTCGAGACCTGCTTCCTTAAGGGCGGCGGTGAGACGCTTCAGCTCCTGGGCGCGGTCCTTGCGGCACACCAGCAGGCACTCCCCGTCGTCCACCACTACCAGATTCTCCACCCCCAGGGTGGCCACCAGCCTGCCGGGGGCGTGGATGATGCTGTTGCGGGTTTCCAGAAAAACCCCCCGCGCCTCGATCACATTGCCGTTTTCCTCCGTTTCCCGGCACCGCTCCAGGGCCGGCCAGGAACCCACGTCGTCCCAGCCGAAGTTACCCGGCAGGACCAGCACGTTGGGGGCCTTTTCCATGACCCCGTAATCAATGGAAACCTTCGGCAGGCGGGGATATACACGGGATAAGACTTCCTGACAGGAGCCGCGGTCCATGGCCCGCCCTATTTCCGCCAGTCCGGCCGCCAGGGCCGGCAGGTGTTCCTCAATCAACCGGTAAATTAAATCAGCCCGCCAGATAAACATCCCGCTGTTCCACAGGTAACACCCCGCGGCCAGAAACTGCCGGGCCTTTTCCGGCCCCGGCTTTTCCGTAAACCTTTCCACCCGGTAAACTGGTATGTCTTCATGGTATTCGAGCAGCTCGCCCTGGCATATGTACCCGTACCCCGTGTCCGGCCGGGTGGGGGTAATGCCCATGGTTACCAGCCACTGGCCGCCGGCCGCCAGGGATACTCCCGCCTGCAGCACCGATTGAAACCGCCGCACATGGGCAATATAGTGATCAGCAGGCAGCACCGCCATTATCCCCCGGGGATCCTTTCGCAAAACATGGAGGGCTCCCAGACCCACGGCGGCCGCCGTATCCCGGCCGCACGGTTCGGCCACAATGTTTTCCGGCGGAATCTCCGGTAGCTGCTGGCGTACGGTTTCGATATAATTGATACCGGTAACGACCAGCACGTTCTCCGGCGGTACCAACCCTGCCAGCCGGTCAAAGGTAAGCTGCAGCATGGTGCGCTCCCCCACCAGGGAGAGGAACTGCTTGGGTCTATCCCGCCGGGAGAGGGGCCAGAAGCGCTCTCCCGCCCCACCGGCCATAATTACGGCATAAAACAAAAACACATCCCTCCGTACGGCGGGGCATACACCGCTTTGTGCAGTCCTTACCCCGGTCTTTATAGAAAATTGCCTCTGAAAACCTACGGCCTTGTGCCGTATGATGAAAGAGGCATCGCCCGGTAGGGCGATAAATACTTCACAAACATCTGTTTCCGTGGTATAATATTCCTGTGCTCTTTGACAATCAGTATGGGGTTGCAGCGGGTCAATGGGCCGCTGCGTAAAACTGATTCCCGAAAGAGACTGGTGCTTTGAAGTAAGCACGTATCTACGTAGCCAAATGGCGAAGTAGTAGACGCCCATGGACCGGGCCTTCCCGGCAAATGCCGGGATGTAGCTCACGAGGAAAGCGTAAGACCTGCGCTTTAGCAGGCAGCATTCCGATGACATGAGAAACCTTCGGGACGAAGCCCCCGGGCTTGTCCCGGGGGAGGTTCACCGCTCTCTAACGCCGTTATTGATGATGACCCGAGCTTCTTCCAGAGTGCTGGCGGCGAACAGCTGCTCCAGGATATAGTCCAGCGCTTCTAAATCGGTCATCCGCCAGACCTTTTGCTGCAAGTCGGCCGACTTATCCCCAAACTTACGGGACAGATATTTACAAATGATTTCCCGCGCTTTCTCCACACGCCCTTCCACACGGCCTTCGGCACGGCCTTCCGCACGGCCTTTTTCATGCCAGCTGGTAGTTATTTGCATAATGGCGTCAACCTCCTTTTTGTCCATTTTACCCAATTCACGGTAAAGTTGTTCTTCTTCCTCGCGGTTCAGCTTCAGGTAGGTCTCGAAAAAAACGGCCAGCAGTTCCATCCGCGCCGGGTCCAGTTTCATCCGTGCCAGCATGCGCAGGAATTCCAGCTTTACGCGAACCCTTTCTTCCGGCCTGAAGCCCATTTTGCTCAACAACGCCGCAGCTACCGGATTATCGCTAAGTATGTACTCCCGCCAGTCAAGTTTTTTCAGCTCCAGCTTGTAAAACCGGAAATTCAGGACATCCAGGAAGGGGAAGGCAATCCCGAAGCTGTCCGGTTCATCCCGTACCCGGTCGTAGCCGAACACGGCCACCGGTAATATCTTGCGCCGGTACTTCTCGTATAACCGGCTGAAGTAAACAAACATCCGCTCGTTAAAATTCTTTTGCACATACGATTGTGGTTCAATGTGTACCAGAATCAAACCGGGTTGGCCCTTGAGACTGGTTTCCACCAGAATGTCCACTTTGTGTCTGTCACCGGCTGTAACATCGGTGAAGATTTCTTGCTGGAGAAACCTGATCTGTGTCAGGTCTATGGATCGGGCGGCTTCCGGAAAGAACAACTCCATGAATTCGGCAAAAAATGTTTCCAGCAATTCTTTAAACAGGCGGTCATGGTCGATCTGATTTTCAGTCATCGAGCCGTCTCCTTATATTCTTTATGTTTACAGTTTACCTCAAGGTTCAGAAGGGTTTCAAGAAGCGGTTATTCTGCTTGCCGGCATCCCCCGGCTAAAACTCCCACTGGAAATCTTCCACCTGGGGGTGGGCGGTAATTGCCTTTTTCATTAGATCGCAGATCCTTTGCAAGCCTGCGGGTGTTTTCGCCTCGCAGCGGGCCACCAGCACGGGCTGCGTGTTGGAAGCGCGCACAAGTCCCCACCCGTCCTCAAATACTACCCGGGCACCGTCCACGTCAATAACTTCGAACTGGCGCTGAAACTCCTTGACAAGTTGCTCTACAACGGCAAATTTAACTTCGTCCGGGCAGGGGATGCGGGTCTCCGCCGTTGAATAATATGCCGGCACATCGGCCAGGAGCAGGGAAAGGGGTTTTTCCGTATTGGATAAAATACGCAAAAGCCTCCCGGTGGCATATAGCGCATCGTCATAGCCGTAATATTCGTCGGCGAAAAACATGTGGCCGGACATTTCCCCTGTAAAGGGGGCGTTAAGTTCCCGCATTCTGGCCTTGATCAGGGAATGCCCGGTGCGGGAAAAAATGGGCTTCCCCCCAAGGCGGGTGGCCTCCTCCACCAGGCTCTGGGAGCACTTGACTTCCACCAGCACCGGGGCACCGGGGAAGCGGGGAAGGATTTCGCGCCAGAAGAGGATCATCAGCTTGTCCCCCCAGACCACGTTTCCCCGGTCGTCCACAACCCCCAACCGGTCGGCATCCCCGTCGTAGGCCACGCCCAGATCCGCCTCCTCCTCAAGAACTTTTTTTTGCAAATCGAGGAGGTTGGCCGTTTTTACCGGGTCGGGGTGGTGGTGGGGAAAAGCCGGGTCGGGAGTACAATAAAGCTCTATCACGTTACAACCCCAGCGGCGCAAAAGCTGCGGCGCGAAGTAACCCGCCGTACCGCTGCCGCAGTCCACGACCACTTTTAACTGGCGGGGACCAAGCTTAATTTTATCAGCCAGCATTTCCAGGTAGGCGGGAACAACGTCAGCAGTTTTAATTTTCCCCAGGCCGGCGGCAAAGGAACCGAGCAAGCAAATCTCCTTAAGCTTCTGGATTTCCTTCCCGTAGATCGTTTCCGCACCGCCCGCAGCGAGTTTAAATCCGTTTTCCTCCGGCGGGTTATGGCTGCCGGTGACCATCACGGCACCCTTCACGCCCAGGTAATGGCGGGCGAAGTAAACCACGGGGGTAACCACCAGGCCCAGGTCAAGAACATCACATCCCGCCGACAACAGCCCGGCGCAAATACCGTCCCGCAGTTCTCCGGAACTGGCCCGGTTGTCCCGGCCCACCACCACCTCTTTCAATCCCTGTTCCCGCAGATAGGTGCCGAAAGCCATTCCCAGAATACGGGCGGTTTCATAATTCAGGTCTTTTCCCGCCACGCCCCGGATGTCGTATTCCCGGAAGATTGAGGGGTTTAAGAAAGGAGATATGTCGAAAAAACCTCCCTACATCACAAAACTATTTTCCCTTATAAAGTATCTTCGAGACCTGCTAAACTGCCGGGCCTTTTCCGGCCCCGGCTTTTCAGTAAACCTTACCACCCGGTAAACTGGTATGTCTTCATGCAACACTCCTGAGCACCCGTTTATGACTATGATATGCGGGATAAAAAGAAAAAAGGAAATTTCATTCTGTTTGCAGTTTTTAAGTCTACCCTACCTGGGCTACTTTATTCCACTTCTCTTTCCGGAAATTTGGAATTAATCCCTGTAATAAAGCGACCGCTTCCTCTTCGGATAACCATCCGGCATTACCCAACACGCTGAGGAAATGGTTCAACTTGGCAGAGTCCACCGGTTCCGGCCGGGCTATAAAAATGCGCTCGTGGCGGGTGGAATTCACTTTTTCCGCACTCGTCAGCAATTCTTCCGAAAGCTTCTCCCCGGGCCGGACGCCCGTAAAAACGATCTCGATATCTTCCCCGGGCTCAAAGCCGGAAAGGCGGATCATGGTTTCGGCCAGCTCGACAATCTTTACCGGCTCACCCATATCCAGCACAAAAATTTCCCCGCCGCGGGCCATGGCCCCCGCCTGAATAATCAGCTGCACGGCCTCGGGGATGGTCATAAAATAACGGGTCATTTCCGGGTGGGTCACCGTTACCGGTCCGCCGGAGGCAATCTGCTTCTTAAATATAGGCACCACGCTGCCCCGGCTGCCCAGCACATTACCGAAACGCACCGCCGCAAAACAAGTTTTGCTTTTTAAAGCCATCTCCTGCACAACCATTTCGGCAACCCGCTTGGTGGCGCCCATAATGCTGACCGGATTGACCGCCTTATCCGTTGAGATCAACACAAATGTCCGGACATTACAATCATGGGCCGCCCTCGCGACATTAAAGGTCCCCCACACATTGTTCTTTAAAGCCTCAAAGGCATTCTCTTCCATAAGGGGAACGTGCTTGTGCGCTGCTGCGTGGAAAACAACGTGGGGCCGGTGAACCACAAACAACCTGTTTATGGAAGCCGCATCACGCACATCAACAATCGCCGGAGCAAGCTCAAGCTCCGGGTAACCTTGGGACAACTCCCGGTGAATTTCAAAAATACTGTTCTCCCCATGTCCCAATAAAATCAGTTTTCGAGGATTAAACTGGGCTATCTGGCGGCAAAGCTCAGACCCGATAGAGCCCCCTGCCCCGGTAACCAGCACGGTCCTGTCCTCCAGATAACCGGCAATTTCCTCCAGGTTCACCTTCACTGGCTCCCGGCCCAGTAAATCTTCCACTTCAACGTTGCGAATCTGGCTGACCGTTACTTTCCCGTCAATCAATTCGTAAATTCCCGGCAAAATCCGCAGCTTGGCCCCCGTAGGGCGGCAAATCTCCACAATTTCCCGGATCACCCTCCCCGGAACGGAAGGCATGGCAATAATGATTTCCTCTATGGCGTACCTGTCCACCAGGCGGGGAATATCTTCGCGCATACCTAACACGGGAAGGCCGAATAACTGCATTTTTTGCTTGGCCGGATCGTCATCGACAAAGCCGACCGGCACGTGATGATGATTGTTCTGGTTGTTTAGTTCCCGCGCTACCGCCGCGCCCGCTTCGCCGGCACCTACAATCAAAACCGGACGACCTGCGCGGAGCCTGCCAAAATGGATTTCCCTGTTTAAAAACAAACGCCACGAAAAACGAAAACCGCCGATCAAGACTACATTCAGCAACCAGGCGATGATAAAAACGGTGCGCGGCAGGGGAAACTTGCCGCCCTCCATATAAAAATAGGCAAGAGAAATGTTTACAAAGACGCCTGCGGTGACGGCTCCCACAATCGAAAGTAAGTCGCTCACGCTGGCGTACTGCCACATCCTGGCATACAAGCCGAAGGCATAGAAAGATATCAACCACACCAGCGTGAAAAGTAAAGCCATAGAACGATAAGAAGCATAGTACTGCGCGGGGATGTTCCCGTCAAAACGCAACCAGAGCGCCAAAAGCAGGGCCATGTTAACCAACACGGCATCCACAACTATAAAAATAAACATCCGCCGGTAACGGGCCAATGCCTGTCCTCCTTAAAAGCTTCGCTTCTGTCATCTTCTCTTATGGCAAACCTATCCAAGTTATTCGACAATAAAATTCCATTTCCTTCTCTTAAGGTAAAGCTTACCGTGTAGCGACCCGAAGAACCTTTTCTACGGCACGGCATGTATCGTAAATATCTTTCTCCGACAGGGTGGGATGGACAAGAAACATTAAAGAAGTCTCGCCCAGTTCTTTTGCTACTTTTAAACGTTCAGGCGGGCGCAGTCCTTCTTTTTCAAAAGCCTTCTCCAGGTAGATCTCGCTGCAAGAACCGGTATAGCACGGTATCCCTTCAGCACATATGGCCGCCATCACCCTATCTCTATCCCACCCGCTTTTTAGGGCTTCAGGACGGATGAAAACATAATATTTGTAATAGGCATGTTCAATTGATTCCGGCGGCGGGGTCACCCGCAGGGCCGGTAAATTTGCAAAGCATTCCGTGAGTATGGCCGCGTTTCTCCGGCGAATCTGCAACCAGCCTGGCAGCTTTCGCAAAGCCACCCGCCCGATGGCCGCCTGCATTTCGGTCAACCGCCAGTTGGTGCCGAAAGATTCGTGAAGCCAGCGAAAGCCGGGGGGGTGCTGCCGGTGATAAACGGCCTCGTAACTCTTGCCGTGATCCTTATAGCTCCAGGCCTTTTCCCAGATTTCCTTACTGTTGGTAGTAAGCATCCCGCCTTCCCCGCCCGTGGTGATAATCTTATCCTGACAAAAGGAGAAGGCGGCAACGTCACCCAGGGAACCTACCGGACGCCCCTTATAGGTGGCCCCATGGGCCTGGGCGCAATCCTCCACAACAAAAAGCCCCTTTTCCCTGGCCAGTTCGAGGATAGGGTCCATATCACAGGGCCATCCCGCCAGGTGCACCGCAATGATGGCTTTCGTCCTGGGCGTTAACGCCGCTGCAACGGTTTCAGCGGTTATATTCTGGCTCACCGGATCGACATCGGCTATAACGGGCCTGGCGCCCCGCATGACGGCGCAACTAGCCGAAGCAATAAAAGTGCGGCTGGTCACAACAACATCGTCCCCCGGACCGATACCCAGGGCATAAAGGGCCAACTCCAGCGCAACCGTTCCATTGGCGACGGCCACAGCATACTTGCAGCCGGTAAACGCCGCAAATTCCTGCTCGAACAGCCGCCCCTCCTCGCCGGTCCAGTAATTTACCCTGCCGGATTTCAGCACCCTTTCAACTGCTTTAATTTCATCCTCTTCGAAATAAGGCCAGGGGGCAAGAGGTGTTTTCCGAATGGGGCTTCCCCCCTCAAGGGCAAGTAAAGTCAAGGATAGTCACTCCCGTTATCCTTTCTATAGTCGATTATCATATAAAGTCGGCAACATTTTTTATGCCTCTATTTTATGAAATTTTATAGGCTTAGCCGGAACGCCCACGGCAGTACAATAGGGGGGGATATCCCGGACTACAACAGCTCCTGCTCCGATTATTGACCATTCACCGATTTCTATTCCCTGAATAACTACAGTTTTTGTCCCAATTTCACAACCGGTTCCAATTTTAACGTTCCCGGATAAACTGACATTCCAAAGCAGGGTACTATAATCTTTAATAATAACATCGTGCCCAAGACCACAATTGGGATTAACACTCACATGATTCCCGATAAGAACATCAACGCTGAGGAGATTCCCAGCACAAATTATATTCCCCGTTCCTAATTCCACATACTGTGACATCTTCACTGAGGGATGAATCAAATTCGTGAATTGCAAACCACATTCAGCAGCCTTTTTTACAAGATTAATTTTCGCGTAAGGGCTCCCCACGGCACACACCGTATACACCGGTTCATCAAACTGCCGGTTTACTAAAAAACCGAAATCGCCCAGCACAGGATAACCGTTAAGCACCTTGCCGTGATTAACCGGGTTTTCATCAATGAACCCCAGCAACTCCCATTCCTTTTTTACTGCATTTATATCTTCGACCAGCCAGGCCACTTCCCGGGCAAAACCCCCGGCACCAATGATCACCAATTTTTTCAAAAAGATCACCCTCAAGTCTGATAATGATTACCTTTTTGCCCCATAAATTCCGGCATGGTGGCATGCCCCTGTGCGCTAATACCTTCACGTTTTAAGACCTTAACTAAAGTCAAACACAGGATTTTTACATCCAGCCACAAACTCCAGTTATCCACATACCATACATCAAGCTTGAATTTTTCCTCCCATGTAATCGCGTTTCGCCCGTTTACCTGTGCCCACCCCGTAATGCCCGGCTTTACCTCATGCCGGCGGGCCTGCTCCGGGGTGTAACGCTCAAGATATTCCATTAAAAGTGGGCGCGGCCCCACCAGGCTCATATCCCCTTTTAGAACATTAAAAAGTTCTGGCAATTCATCCAAACTGGTACTACGCAGAAAACGCCCTAAACGAGTCAGACGCTGCTCGTCCGGCAATAGGTCGCCCCTGCTGTCCCGTTCTTCCTTCATGGTTCGAAACTTATATATAACAAAAGGTCTCCCGTGCAGACCAGGGCGAACCTGCCGGAATAACACGGGCCTCCCCATATTCAAACAAATAAAGAGAGCAATTAAAAGCATTACCGGTGCCAAAAGGGCAAGTCCTACCACTGCCCCAATAAAATCCATTAGTCTTTTAAAGAAAAATCTCATAATTGATAATCACACCTCTCTCAATAAGGTTGAATAATCTTCGTTAATCTCACAATTTCAGCCATTTTCATTTTTCAGCAGGGCTATGACTGATAATGATGCCCAGTTATGCCTTTGTCTGGAAGGTGGTGTATACAGAAATACCAGGGCTGCTTGTGTGACAATTTTTCGCGCGCTCTTTTCTCCACACTTTACCCTGGCGATATACCCTCTCATGTCTCCCGGGATACCAATAACCGTGCCGGTTCCGGACTTTCCTTCGTCCCACCTGTCCAGGGGTGGAGGCCATTGTGCTACCTAACAGGGTCTACTTACCCTCATGGTTTGATTTTTGGCTCTCCGCGCTGCATGATTGT
>NZ_FQUW01000028.1 GCF_900129285.1 Desulfofundulus australicus DSM 11792 | reverse complement strand
GAATTCGAGTATTGAAAGCCAACGGCATTAACATAAAAGAGCAATACCTTAAACAACTCGGGAAACCGGTAACTGTTCTCAAAGTATGCCAAACAAGTCTACAACAGCAGCGGAAATTGCTGGAGCGGCCACCGTTTGAGACGTTGGGCAATATTCCAGCGTTGAAAGGGCCGACCACTAGTCTTGCTCAGATTTTACGTGCAATCAAATCAGCCTAAAGCCCATGTGGCGGTTGGCACTCGTAACTCCTTTTCGATTTATTTCCTACAGTGACTTGACGCTATCCACCCTTAACCCAGACTTGTTTTTTGATAACTGGTGTGGTAAAATTAAGTCGTCGTATATTAATTTTGATTGCCGGTACTTTTAAGATACCGGAGGAAAAGTGTTCTTTTTACGGCTTCTTTTAAGAGGCCGGAGAAAGTGAAAAAAACACGGGACCAAAAGCCTCACTGTGCCTTTTTTAGGCTGGTGGGGCTTTATTAATGCCGCCGAGAATACCTCCCATTTCAATGGGGGGATGAAAGGCGGCAAACTCATGTATTCCAAACACTTGTACTAACACTGCCTATTCTGTAGAATCTATCTGAGGTGCATACTCATGGAAAAGACATACTTTTCCAACCGGGTCTACAAAAATACGCTTACTACGAAGCAGGTATTCTCCATTACCAACGCCTTAATTGACTTCAACCGGGCCAAGCATAAGGCGTACAGGATGCTTTTGGCTGAACACAATTGCAGGGTAACTCACGACCCTTCAGTGCACCTCCAGATAAAAGAGCTCTTCGGTTTCAACGACTACTGGGCCAACTCTGCCGTTCAAGAAGCCAGGGCACAGATAACCTCCCAAAAAGAGCTGCAGAAAATGTACATTGCCGGCAAAGAGGAACAGATCGACGTTAAAAAAGATAGGGTAAAAGAGTTAAACAAGCGGATCAATCGTTTAGAAAGACTGCTTTCTGCGGTAAAGAAGGGCAGGTTCAAGACCTGGCGCGGCTCCAACATCGTCAAGCACGAATCCGGCGTCATCAGTGTGGACTTCAAAAAGGAGTCCCTTGTTTTTTTCAATACCTATGACTTCGAACACCGGTACCTGCGCCCGGAAATAAAGAGTTTGAAAAACCGGGTAAAACTTATCGAATATTCGGTTACCTGTCTCGAAGGAGAGCTGGAAAAGCTCAAAAGCGGCTTTTTGAAGGGCTGCGTTTTCGGTACAAAGGATCTCTTCAGAAAGCAGTTTACCGTGGAGAAGTACAAAAACGACCACGAACTGTGGCTGGAAGAGTGGTGGAAAGCCCGGTACTCCTCCCTGCGCATATCCGGCCGGCTGGATGCGAAGTACGGCAACTTCGTGTTTAAATACGACGTGAGGACAAGAACACTCACCTTCGACCTGCCGGACGGGACTGCAGTGAAAGTGCCGGTTGTTTTCAAGTACGGCCAGGAAGAAGTGGATGCCGCCCTCGTCTTCCAGAGTGAAAGGAGAAAGCCGATTGCCTGGGCCATTGAGGACCACGGGGAGTACTATGTTTTTAAAGTTACCGTGGACGTGCCCAAAAACCCTTACATCAACTACTACAAGGGCGACGGCGTGATCGGCCTGGACATGAATTATGACCACGCGGCTCTGGCGGAAACAGACCGGCACGGGAACCTTGTTGACTGGTTAACTGTTCCTTACAATCTGGACGGTTTAACGAAGGGCCAGGCGGTCAAGGTTTTGGAGCGGGTGGCCATCGATATCGTGGAGGTGGCCAAGCTTAAAGAGAAGCCCATCATCATTGAGGACCTGGACACCACTGATTCGAAGTTCCGATTGAAGTACGGAAACAAGAAAAGGAACCGGAAAATTACCCTGTTTGCTTATCGGACATTGACAAACGCCATAATCGCCCGGGCTGATAGGGAGGGCGTGGCCGTTTTCAAGGTGAAGCCGGCCTACACCTCGGTCGTGGGCAAGCTGAAATACATGGCGCAGAGAGGTATCCCCATTCACGTTGCGGCGGCATTAGTTATCGCCCGGCGGGGGATGGGGTTCAAGGAGAAGGTCCCACCGGTCTTGTCGGCGGCCTTACCGGAGAAGATAAGGCGCCGGCACCACTGGGCGCACTGGGCCTATCTCCAGAAGCAGGTGAAGGGGATCAAGACCCACCACCTGTACCGTTTGGGCAAAGAGCTGGAAGGCGGCGCTCCTTTCAAGGAGGCGCTGGAACGGCTGAAATCCTTGCCACGCGCAGGGTGAGTATGTCTTTCAGACGCCAGTCCACGTCGCACGGAAGGCTCTTTCGCAAGTGGCTCTAGTTGAACGGGGCTGCCCACCGGTTATTGCTGGTGGAATCCTCCCACTTTAGTGGGGGGAGGTTCAATTTTTCAGAAAGGAGGGATGGGACGGGCCGGGAAGGTCCGCCCCGCAATTCATGATAACGGTGAAGGATATTATCAAGAAATACCCACGCGGCACGGAAATCGATGTCTGAGTGCGCGACTGGGGCGGCCCTTCCTACCTGGGCAGGTTTGCCGTCGAAGCCCGGACGCTCCGGCACGTCGAATCCGGGTTGAAGTGGGGAGAACTGGCGAAAGACGTCGCCCGTGATAACCACGGGATGAGGTTAATAATCGTAAGGTTGAAGAAGGTAAATTAACCAACGGGCCAACCGGTCCAAACCATTCCAGAAAGGAGGGATGGGGCGGGCCGGGAGGGTCCGCTCCGGAAGCTATGAGAAATCTTGAAGCAACCCTCAAGTCCCGGTATAATACTGGGAGAAAGGGTGTTAAGCGAGTGGACGGGATTAACCGGACCAACGACTATGTTTTCAAACGTATCTTCGGTTCTGAAGAAGGTAAGGAGGCCCTGCTGGGTTTTCTCAATGCCGTGTTCAAGTTGCCGCCCGGCAGGGAGTTGACCGATGTAAATCTGCTGGACAGGGAAATCGACCCGGAATACCTTCTCGACAGGGCCGCCCGGCTGGACGTGCTGGCGAAGGCGGCTGATGGGTCGCTGATCAACGTCGAGATACAGATTGCCAACAGGTTCGACATCGACAAGCGGACGCTGTTATACTGGGCGCGGCTGTACGGCGGCCAGCTGAAATCCGGCCAGCAGTTTTCGGAGCTGCGCAGGACAGTCACTATCAACATCCTGGCCTTCGACTGGTTTGCCGACGAGCGGTACCACCACGTCTTCCGTATCCGGGACATCGAGACCGGGGAACCGATGAACGACCACCTGGAAATTCATTTTTTGGAACTGAACAAGGTGCGGAGACGCGAATGGAGCCCGGACGACCCGCTGGAAGCGTGGCTGATGTACCTGAACAACCTGGAAGGGGAGGGGTTGAGGGTGATCGCGGAAAAGAACCCAGCGATCAAGAAGGCCCTGACCGTTGAAGAAGTTTTCAGAAAGAGCGAGCTGGAGCGCCGCCTGTATGAGTTACGGGAGAAAGCCATCCGGGACGAAATCTCCATGGTGGCGGGCGCGAAAGCAGAAGGTAGAGCGGAAGGTATGGTTGCCAAAGCCCAGGACGCCGTTATCCGGTACCTGAAGAAGAAGTTTGGGATCGACTATGAAGATAAGATACGGCAGATCAAGGACATTGAAACCCTTGATGGACTTTTTGACAGCCTGCTTGACGCTGGGACGCCGGAAGAAGCTGGCGAGATTATAGCCCGTGTGCTGCCGCAGTAACACTCCCTTACGGGCAAAATAAAAATTGTAAGTTAAGGACGGTCCTATAAAGAGACCGTCCTTGTCATTTTCAGGGCCTACCGGCCCGCAGACCATTTCCACGAAAGGAGGAATGGGACGGGCCGGGAGGGTCCGCCCCAAATGAAATGTTATGTGATAACGCTTTTGTTTGCGGCAGGAGAATTTTTTCGCCAAGCTGTTACAACAGCAGGGCGGAATACGCCTGTGAAGTGATATACGACAAATGGGGAAGTTCTGATGTTTTGCACTTATGTGATGAGTGCCGAAAAGCGCTGCGGCGGGAGGCGCGTCAGCATGGTTACCGCTTTCGCTCCCGCCGTATAAAGTAGGGCCTCCCGGCCCAAACCATTCCAACTGAAAGGAGGAAATGGGGCGGGCTGGAAGATCCGCCCCTCATACATGGCACGACTGGCATCTGAAGCTAAAGGCGGGTATTATCCCACTCCGCCGAAAGAAATGGAACTTGTCTGTAAAAAGCTCAGGGTAGAACCCGGTACAAAAGTTAACATAATCGATCCCTGCGCCGGGGAAGGGGATGCCCTGAAAATGGCCTCCGACCACCTGAAGTCGGAAGGTGGCAATGTTACAAGCTATGGTATAGAAATAGAGGCCACCAGGGCGGGAAAATGCCGCTCGAAGCTCGACCGTGTGGTGAGGTGCGGCTACGAAGAAGCCCGGGTGACGCCGAAGGCGTTTTCCTTCATGTGGCTGAACCCGCCCTACAACGAGCGGGGTGGGGAGCGCGCGGAAGTCACGTTCCTGCGCGACCTGACCGACCCCGTGAGCGGCAAGCTCATGAACGGCGGGGTACTGGGGTACTGTATCCCGCAGTACGTCCTGGCCCAGGCTGCTCCGATCCTGGCCGCCAGGTTTGACGATCTGGCAGTGTACAGGTTCACCGACGAAAACTTTCCGGTATTCAAGCAGATAGTGGTATTCGGGGTAAGGCGCACTAAGGCCAGGCAGGGGAGTGAAGCGCGGGAAATCAGGGAATGGCTGAAGGAGCTTTCCCGTGAAGAAGGACTTCCCGTGCTGGACGCTGATGACGGCGTGACGTATCTCATACCCGAATCTCCTGCCGTAAAAATCACCTTCCGGGGTTCCGTCACGGATCCCCTGGAGGTGGCCGGGGACATTGTGAGATCTCCCGTATGGGAAGAAATCAAATACCTTCTCCCGATGCCCAGAAAAGTGTCAAGCTTAAAACCTCCCGTTCTGCCCTTGAAACCCGCCCACGATGCTGTAGCGATAGCCGCGGGTGCGATCGGGGGCAACATGGGGACCCACCTTCTGGTGGGCATGACGAAAAAGGTCGTGGACAGGCAGGTTATCCCGGAAGAAAAAGGGGAAAAAGTCATCGAGACGGAACGGCCCAGGACCACAATCCGGGTTTTCACCCCAGAAGGAATCTACGAACTGGAGTAGGGAGGCGAAAAAGTTGAAGATATACTCCAGCGGAGCGGGGCGCACTTTCGAGTGCGTCCTTCATTTTGCGGGGTACCTTGCAGGTTATCTTTACATTGCCAGCTTCGCCGGCACTTCCTCTGCTGTCTGGGGCCTGTCGGCGAACATAATCGAAGGCAGGGAAATCGTCATCGAAGACGAATCGGGGAGGAGAATATACCTCGACACCCTCGGGGGCCAGTACAGGAGGATTGAATCAAAAACGGGCGATGTGTACCACTGCGTGGTGCTGCACAAGTCCGCAGTGTTCAGCGAAAATTCTCCGAACCCCCTTATCGTGGCGGAGGACGGGGATATCGATAAGGCCGTCGGCAGGTATTTAACGGCTAAATTCCCTGTACCGCCCGAGTGGGAAGAAGACTATTACAAAATCCTGACCTATGCTGAACTCAATATGGTCAGGAACCCGTTCATAGATGTGTGGAAGGACTTGAAGGTGGCTAAGATAACTGCCGTAAATGGTTACACCAACCATGACAAACTTACGGACGAAACGTTGAAAGAAGCGATAACCCGCGGACTGAAGGAGGGTCTTTTAAAGATTCCCGAATCCGACGCCGGAGGTGTATTTGACCCTTCGTGGACGATGCGGGAATACCTGAAGGCCAACGCCCGGGTCCTTTCGGAACGGATTAAAATCGTCCGCCCGAGGCACGACCCGGAGACGGACAAACTCCACCCGGCCATAGGCCGGATGGAGAGGATACCGTTCCCGGCGCAGGCCCACGTCATCCAGGGGTTGGTCAACACCCTGGAAGAGCAGAACATGGCCGTGGCCTGTGGTGACATGGGCACGGGGAAATCCATAATAGCCCTGGGCGTGTGCAACGTGCTCTATGAGAAAAAGAAAGGACCCATGACCGTCCTCCTGTGTGCTCCTGGAGTGACGATACCCAAGTGGGAGAAGAAGGAGATTGCCGAAACGCTTCCCGACGCGAAAGTGCTCGTGATCAGGAGCACGGAGGATGCGGCGAGGTATCTCCGTATGGTCAGGGAAGGTCACAGGCCCAAAGGATTGGAATTCGTCCTGGTCGGCCTGGACAGGGCGAAACTGGGACCCGAACCCTGGTTTTCGGGGATATGGAAGAGGGTCAGGAGCACAAAAGAATACGCCTGACATTGCCCCGACTGCGGGGAACCGCTGGAAAACATCTACGTCAAGGCAAAGGAAGGGGAACGGCCCTTTTTAACCTGGAAAGATCTCGCCTGCGGAAAGCCTCCGAAAGAGTGCAGAAATCTCCAGCCTAACGGGCTTCCGGAAGGGTTCATCCCTAAATGGAAGCTCCCCTCCAAGCACAGGAAATGTCCCTCCTGCGGAACTCCCCTGTGGAGGCCCGCCCTGAAGTCCAGGAACGAGACTCCCAACAGGCCCCGCTGGTTCGTCAGTTTTATCCTGAAGAAGCTGAAGAAGCACTTCGACCTGTTCATCATGGACGAAGTGCACCAGACGAAGGCCCGCGACTCCGGCAGGGGCGACGCCTTCGCCCAGATGTTAAAGTCGGCGAAGAAGACCCTGTGCCTGACGGGAACCTTAATCAACGGGATGTCCTCCAGTATAAAAGAGCTGCTCTGGAGGACCGACCCGAAATCCCTCATCAGGGAGGGGTTCAACCACAAAACCAGCACCGTGGCCTGGGCGAAAAAGTACGGCGTCCTGGAGAAAGTCATCCGTTCGTCCGACGAGGACGAAGGAATAGTCACCAGGCGCAAGAAGTCCGGCGACCAGGCCAGGGAGAAACCTGGCATAGCCCCGGAGCTGGTGGTGAACCACCTCCTCCACCGGGCGGCGTTTCTCGAACTGGGCGACCTGGAACTCCCCCTGGTGGAGCTGAAAGAAATCCCCGTGTTCGTGGAGATGGACCCCGAGCACATGGAAAAGTACAGGGAATTCCACCGGGAACTCTACGACCTCTGCATGAGCGCCTACATGAGCGGTTCGCCCGGGGCGTTCGCGAAATTTATCCCTTCAACGATAAATTATGCCGACCGCCCCGACCTGGGCGCAGAGGTTGCCGTGAAAGACAGGGGCAAAAAAGTTCTGGGTGTGGTGTACGCTCCGGCTTTCCCGGACGACTATTACCACGCCAAAGAGAGGGAACTGGTCTGCCTGGTCCGGGAAAACTTAGCGGAAGACCGGGGCGTGGTGATTTACTGCAACTACACCGACTCCTACGGGGTGCACCACCGCTTAAAAGAAGTCCTGGAAACTCACGGGATAGAGGCGCACGTCCTGGAGAGCCACGTTTCGCCCGAAAAGCGGGTGGAGTGGCTGGCCCAGAAGGAAGAGGAAGGGGCCAAAGTTATAATCTGCAACATGCGCCTGGTGGAAGTGGGGTTGGATCTGCTCCCCTGGCCGACAATTATTTTCTATCAACTGAACTACGACATAAACACCGTCCGCCAGGCGTCCAGGAGGGCGTGGAGGATTGGCCAGACCCGGGAATGCCGGGTGTACTATCTGGTCTACGAAAGTACCCAGCAGGCCGCGCAGTTTGAATACTGCATGATCAAGCGTGCCCACGCCATGCTTGCCGAGGGAAGGCTTGACCGGTCGGAACTGGCGAAGTTCGGGCGCGACCTTACCTCGTCCCTGGCGGCGGACATTGCCGGCTGCCTTGTTGATGAGGGAGTCGTTGAAAAGTGGAAGGAACTGGCCGAAAGAGATCTGGACGAGAAACTGGAGCTGGTGGAAGAATCGAAGTTCCTGGAGGTTCTCTCTAAAGCGCAGAAAAAGCTGGCCAGGAAGACTCTCGAACTCTGCGGTCTGTCGGTGGACGAAATCGAGGAAACGGAAGAGGTCAGGCGGCCGACCATCCTGGAGCTGGCGGCGTTCCTACCGAAGCGCCGGAGGAAGCGCGTACCGAAAGCTCCAAAAGGGTACAGGCAGCTCAGTTTGGAGGACCTGTTGTTTGGGGCGGGTATGTGACCCGCCCCTATTTAACAGGGATATCCAGAAGGAGGCGGTTAATCATGTTCGACGTTACCCACGTTAACGGCGTAAAGATTATTTATAGTCCTGGTGTTTCCGAAGAAGGGGCCCGGACGCTGGCGATGGAGGAAATAACCCGTTTCAGCCGGGCGGGGAAACGCCTGTCAAAAGTAGAAATCAGCATCGACGGAGAAGATTACGTGATCAAATCCTGGGAAGTTTCTCCCATCCGCCGGATCCGGCGCATAACCGGCTACCTGGCCGAAACAGACAGCTGGAACTCGGCCAAGCTGGCAGAATTACGGGACCGGGTAACCCACCACAACCTTGTCGCTCTGCAAGGGAAGGCTGTTCAGGAAACCGGCATCAAGCTCCGCCTGAACGGAATGGTCTATGAGTCGGTGGTAGACGGTCCGGGCCTACGAGACGTGCTTTTCGTTCAGGGGTGTCCGCACCGCTGTTCCGGTTGCCAGAACCCCGGCTCGTGGGATTTCGGTGGCGGTACGGAAGTGGACATAGCTAACGTCCTGGTTTCCCTGCCATCAAGCCCTCTCGTTTCCGGGATTACTTTCTCCGGCGGAGAACCGTTCTGCCAGGCGGCGGCCCTGGTGGAGGTGGCACAGCATATCAAGTCGCTGGGTTTGAACCTCTGGATTTACACGGGTTATACGTGGGAGGAATTGTTAGCTCACCCGGACCCGGCGGTGAAGCGATTGCTTGCCCTTACCGACGTGGTGGTGGACGGACGGTTTGTGCAGGCGGAGGCAGACCTGTCCCTGCCCTTCCGGGGCAGCCGGAACCAGCGGCCCATTGACGTGAGGAAGTCGCTTGGGACTGGTAGGGTGGTTTTATGGGAACAGGAAATCTATGCGGCGGAAGCACCGCCGAGGCGGGTTGCGGTTTAAAGCACGGGAACAGTCCCGTGCTTTTTTTTATGTGCGCCCGCAATGGGCGTTAACTTGGTAGTGAAAGTCCACTGCAGGAGAGATTTTTGGTTTTTTTTACGTCTTATTCCGTTTTATGTGGGGCAGGATAAGACTACTTAAAAGGTGAAATTTAAAAGGGGGAGATAATGTTGGTTCAAAAACCTGCCAAGAAGCCAAAAAAGGAGGAATTGAAAGTGCAGGTAGTGTATGACTTTGCAGCGGGAGAGACCGTGCTGCAGAGTGCCTACGCGCTGCTAGCCTCTTTCCTGAAAGAAACCGTGGAGAAAGAACCTGAAAGTGGGGCGAAGCAGGCTTGAGGATAGGCATATACGTCCGGGTGAGTACGGACGAACAAGCACGGCACGGCTACAGTATAGCCGAACAGGAAGAAGCTGGAAGGAGAAGGGCTCTGGAAATTGCTGGGGAACAAGCTGAAGTGCATGTGTTCTCCGATCTCGGACAGTCGGGGGCTGCCCTGGACAGGCCGGGGCTTACCAGGCTGCGCGAGTGGGTCAGGGAGGGCCGTCTTGACGTCCTGATTGTGCGCGACATGGATCGTCTCTCCCGCAAGTTGGCACACCAGCTTCTGCTTACGGAAGAGTTTGAAAAGGCCGGTGTCAGGCTGGAGTTCCTGGACCACGAATGGAAAAACACCCCGGAAGGCAGGCTTTTTTCTTCCATCAGGGGAGCTTTTTCCGAGTATGAGCGGGAGAAAATTCGGGAGAGAATGGTGCGGTGCAAGCTCCAGAAGGCCAGGATGGGCGGCCTGCCGATATATCAGGAACCGTACGGCTACCGCCAGGAAAACGGGAAGCTGGTTGAGGACCCCGCCGAGGCCGAAGTAGTGCGGCAGATATACCGGTGGTTCACGACGGAGGACATTGGTCCCGGTGCCGTAGCCGAGCGGCTGGCAGACATGGGTATACCCTCCCCAAAAGGCTGTTCTTTTTGGCACCGTTCTGCGGTCAAAAGGTTATTGAGCAACCCAGCCTACAAAGGGGAGATGGTTTACAACCGCGCCAGGTGGGAGAAAAGCAGCGGCACCAGAAAGAAAGTGGAGGACAGGAAGACTTCCGAGTGGATATTTGTCCCCGTACCGCCCCTGGTGGATGCCGTCACATGGGAGCGGGCGCAGGAAAAGCTGGCTGAAGCCCGGCGCAAATACTCCGGCTGGTCGAAGGAAAACTACCTGCTGTCGGGCATAATTACCTGCACCGATTGCGGTAACCCCATGCATGGGATCTGTCACAGGCGGAAGTCGGGCAAAAAGGACCGCTACTATACCTGCTGCCGGGATTACACCGACCCGCACAAGCAGGGGTGCAGGCCCAGGAAGCTGCTGCGTGCGGACGGAGTTGAGGCTGCCGTATGGGATCTGGTGATTTCCTGGCTGAACGACCCCGAAGCCCTGGCCGCCGAACTTAAAAATGGTATGGAACCGGAAAATTTACGGGCCGACCTGGAGCGGGTAGAGAAACGTCTGTCTGAAGTTCGGAAGGGCAGGAGTAACATCCTCCGGGCGCTGGCGTCCGGCCTGGCTGACCTTGACAGTGATTCGACAAAACTGCTGAACGAGCTCAGGGAGCGGGAACGCCGGTTGGAAGCACGCAAGCGCGAAATAGAAGCGGCACTGCTCCGTTCGGCAGCGGACGAATCCAGGATAAAGGACGTGTGCCGCCGCGCTAAGGAATGCCTGGAAATGCTAGACACCCTCAGCTTTGACCAGAAACGCGCCCTGGTCAGGACACTGGTCCGCCAGGTGACGGTAAGTGGGAGTGGTGGAGATTTCCAGGTTACTGTCTATGCCGCTTTTGCACCCGCTGCAGCAGCGGTGGCTGTGGAAAAGGGACGGAAGTAATATGTGCCCCCTTTGCCAACATTAGTTGCCTGCATTGAAGTGCACGCCTGGCTTTCCACCCGGGACAACATTGAGTGCCCCGATCTTGCCGTCATGGACCTGGATCCGGCGGAAGGGGCGACCTTCCGGGATGTGCTGCAGGTGGCCCTGCTGGTGCACCGGGCCCTGGCCGGGTTCGGCCTGCAGGCTTTTGTCAAGACCTCCGGGGCCAGGGGCCTGCACCTGTTCATTCCCCTCCGGCCCGTTTACCCCTTCCCCCACGTCACCCGGGCCATGGAGTATATCGCCCGGCTGGTCCATGAGGCCTGCCCGTCCCGGACCACCCTGGAACGGGCGGTGCCCAGGAGAAAGGACAGGGTCTACCTGGATTACCTGCAGAACGGGCGCGGCAAAACCATGGCCTTCCCGTACAGCCTGCGCCCCCTGCCCGGGGCTCCCGTTTCCACCCCCTTGAGCTGGGATGAGGTCTGCAGCCTGGAGGTGGACCCGGCGGATTTCAACATGAACACCATCTTTGAGCGTTTGAAGGAAACGGGGGACCTGTTCCGGGATCTCCTGGTGCTGGAGCAGGACCTGGACGGCGTTTTAAAGGTGGCGGCCGGGGCGGCGGGTTAAGGTCGGGGACGGAAGGTCAAGCTGTAGCCCTGCTTTTCCCCGGGTTGATCCGGCGGGTCCGGCGGGTCTGCCGGGCCTCCCCCGCCCACCGGGCAGCTGTGGGTTATCCCCACGTTCAGCGCCCCTCCCAGCTGGTCCACATTGATGCTTTCCAGGTTGATGTTGAACTGTTCCACTTCCATGCGGTCGACGTGAAATTTATCTATATGCCAGCAGCGGCCTTCCAGCAGTTCCCTGAGCAGGAGGACCTCTTTTTTCAACTGCTCCACGTCCTGCCGGAGGAGCAGGAGGGCATCCCGGGAATCACGGCCCCGGAACCTTTTTTTGAACAGGGCGGTCAGCTTATTTATGAGGTTGCCCATCTTGCCATCTCCTTGCAGGCGTGGTATTTTGTTGCTATCGCGGCGGTTGATCCTGGTAGTATATATTCACGGGTAGAGGAGGAATTTACCCGCCGCTTCCCGAATGCCTTTTTCAACCAGGGGTGAAACTGTTGGAAGGGAAAATATACTGGCTGGGCTGGCAGTACCTTCTGCCGGGCGGCGCCAGGTACGTCTGGAGCCTGGTGAAGAAATTCGGGTCCCCCGGGGCGGCCTGGGCGGCCTCCGGGGAGGAACTGGTCACCCGGGGCGGTCTCGAGCCGGGGATGGCCGGCAGCCTGGTGCACCGCCGCGCGGAACTGAACCTGCGGGAAGAGCTGGCCCGGCTGCAGGAACAGGATATAAAATACGTTACCATCGAGGATGGGGAGTATCCCCGCCTGCTGCGGAATATTTTTGATCCCCCGCCCGCCCTTTTTGTCCGGGGCAGCCTGTCCCGGCTGGGGGAACAGGCGGTGGCCGTGGTGGGGTCCCGCCGGCCCACCCCTTACGGCCTGGCCGTGGCCGAAAAACTGGGTGAGGAGCTGGCCCGGGCGGGGCTGGCCGTGGTAAGCGGCATGGCGCGGGGAATTGATAGCGCCGCCCACCGGGGGGCCCTGGCGGCCGGGGGGATGACGGTGGCTGTGCTGGGGTGCGGTGTGGATGTGGTTTACCCCCGGGAAAACAGGCGGTTGATGGAGGAGATTATCCGCTCCGGGGCGGTGGTCAGCGAGTTCCCTCCCGGTTCCCCTCCCGAGGCCTGGCATTTTCCCGTGCGCAACCGGATCATCAGCGGCCTGTCCCGGGCCACGGTGGTGGTGGAAGCCGCGGAAAAAAGCGGTGCCCTCATTACCGCCGACCTGGCCCTGGAGCAGGGGCGGGAGGTTATGGCCGTTCCCGGCCCGGTAACCAGCCCCCAGAGCCGCGGCCCCAACCAGTTAATCAAGCAGGGTGCCCGGCTGGTGGAGGGCGCGGAAGATATCCTGGAGGAGCTGGGGATGACCTGCCTTTTCCCCGCCGGAGAGCGGCAGTCGCCGGCCCTTCCCCGGCTTACCGCCGACGAGGAAGCCGTTTACGGGACGCTCTCCACGGAGCCCCTGCCGGTGGATGTGGTGGTGGAAAAAACGGGGCTGGCTGTGCAGCAGGTGCTTTCCGCGCTCATGTTTCTGGAAGTCAAGGGTCTGGTAAGGCAGTTTCCCGGGCGGCTTTACGCCAGGAGCGGGAGGTCCTTGCGGTTCTAAAGCCGGTAATAATTCATACATTTTTAAAAAAGATGCGCGCGGTTAATATATATGGTTAAATCGAAAAAAAAGAAGGTGGACGTCTTTGTCCAAAACGCTGGTTATTGTGGAATCACCTGCCAAGGCCAAAAGCATTGGTAAATTACTGGGCAAAAAATATACCATTAAAGCTTCCATGGGGCACGTGCGGGATCTGCCCAAGAGCCAGTTCGGGGTGGACGTGGAGCACGGCTTTACGCCCAAGTACATCACCATCAGGGGCAAGGGGGAGATCATTAAGGAGCTCAGGGCCGCGGTCAAGAAGGCCGACCGGGTGCTGCTGGCCTCCGACCCCGACCGGGAGGGGGAGGCCATTGCCTGGCACCTGGCCAGCGTGCTGGAAATCGACGAAAATTCTCCCTGCCGCATTGAGTTTAATGAGATCACCAGGCAGGCCGTGCAGAATGCCGTCAAGGAACCCCGGCCCATCGACTACAACCGGGTTCATGCCCAGCAGGCCCGCCGGGTACTGGACAGGCTGGTGGGCTACATGCTCAGCCCCCTCCTGTGGCGCAAGGTGAAGAAAGGCCTTTCCGCCGGGCGGGTGCAGTCGGTGGCGGTGCGGCTGATCTGCGACCGGGAAGAGGAGATTACCGCCTTTGTCCCGGAAGAATACTGGACCCTGACGGCCGTCTTCACCCGCCGGGGTAAGGATCCCTTTGAGGCCAGGCTCTACAAGGCCGGGGATAAAAAGGTTGAGATTAAGACCCAGGACCAGGTGCAGGAAATTTTAAAGGAGCTGCGGGGGGTTTCCTACCGGGTGGTCAGGATAACCCGCCGGGAGAAGAAACGCCAGCCCCCCCTGCCCTTTACCACCAGCAGCCTGCAGCAGGAGGCCTACCGCAAGCTCAATTTCACGGCCCGCAAGACCATGATGGTGGCCCAGCAGCTGTATGAAGGGCTGGAGCTGGGCCCGGAGGGCCCCGTGGGCCTGGTGACCTATATCCGTACCGACTCCACCCGGGTGGCCGCGCAGGCCGTGGAGGATGCCCGGAATTACATCCGGGGGAAGTTCGGCCCGGAATATGTCCCGGAGAAGCCCCGCCAGGTGGCGGCCCGGGGGAGGATCCAGGATGCCCACGAGGCCATCCGGCCCACCTTCGTGGAGCGGGAGCCCGAGGCCGTGAAGGAGTACCTCACGCCGGACCAGTACAAACTTTATAAATTGATCTGGTCCCGCTTCGTGGCCAGCCAGATGAGCCCGGCCGTCGTTGAAACCACCAGCGTTGATATTGGCGGGGGACGCTATATTTTCCGGGCTTCCGGGTCGGTGGTCACGTTCCCCGGGTTCACCCGGGTATATGAGGAGTCACGGGATGATGAGGCCAGGGAAGAGGAAGGGGTTCTGCCCGCCCTTTCCGAGGGGGAGGCTCTGGAGGCGGAGTCCCTGACGCCCAAACAGCACTTCACCCAGCCCCCTCCCCGCTATACCGATGCCACCCTGGTCAAGGCACTGGAGGAAAAGGGGATTGGCCGCCCCAGCACCTACGCTCCCATCCTGGAGACCATTATCAGGCGGGGGTACGTGGTGCGGGAGAAGAAACAGCTGGTTCCCACCGAACTGGGGATGGTGGTGGTGGACCTTTTGAAGAGGCACTTCCCCGACATCATCGATGTGGAATTCACCGCCCAGATGGAGGAGAGCCTGGACCGGATAGAGGAGGGGGAGATGGACTGGGTGCAGGTGGTCCGGGACTTTTACGGTCCTTTTCAGGAAACCCTGGCCCGGGCCGAGGAGGAAATCGGCCGGGTGGCCGTGGCCGACGAGGTCAGCGAGGAAGTGTGCGAGCAGTGCGGCCGGAACATGGTCATCAAGACGGGCCGCTACGGGAAGTTCCTGGCCTGCCCCGGTTTTCCCGAGTGCCGGAACACCCGGCCCCTTTTGGAGACCACCGGGGTACCCTGCCCCCGGTGCAAGAAGGGCGAGCTGGTGGTGCGGCGCAGCAAGAAAGGCCGCCGGTTTTTCGGCTGCAGCCGCTACCCGGAGTGCGATTTCATGGTCTGGGATGAGCCCGCCGGTGAAAACTGCCCCCGCTGCGGGGATATGCTGGTGGTGAAGAGGGGCCGGGGTGAGCGGGAGGTACTGGAATGCATCAATGAACAGTGCCGGTACCGGGTCACCAGGGAAAAGGCGGGCTCCAACGGTGAAGCTGCCCGGGATGTGGCGGTCGGGAGCGAGCCGGCGGAAGAAAAGGAGCCTTCCTTTAAGCCCTGGGACGGCGACACGTTATCAATTATGGCGGGAAAAGAGTCCGGCCCCGCGGCAACCGGAGAAACTGGAGGAAGAAGCTGATGGTCGAAGCAGTTACGGTTATAGGCGCCGGGCTGGCCGGCGCGGAAGCAGCCTGGCAGCTGGCCCGGCGGGGCGTGCCCGTGATTCTCTACGAGATGCGCCCCCATAAATTCACGCCGGCCCACCATACGGGCTTTTTTGCCGAACTGGTGTGCAGCAATTCCCTCAGGGCGGCCGCCCTGGAAAACGCCGTGGGCCTGCTGAAGGAAGAAATGCGCCTCCTGGATTCACTGATCATGGCCTGCGCCGACAGGCACAGGGTGCCGGCCGGCGGTGCCCTGGCCGTGGACCGGGAGGGTTTCGCCCGGGCGGTTACGGAGGTGCTGGAGGGCCACCCCCTGGTGGAGGTCCGCCGGGAGGAGGTCACCGCCCTCCCCGGGGAGGGGATAGTGGTGCTGGCCACCGGCCCCCTGACCTCGGAGGCCATGTCCAGGTCCCTGCGGGAGTTGACGGGGGAGGACTACCTTTACTTTTACGATGCGGTGGCGCCCATTGTCACCCGGGAATCGATCAATTTCGACAAGGTGTTCCTGTCCTCCCGGTACAACAAGGGGGAGGGGGAATACATCAACTGCCCCATGAACAAAGAGGAATACGAGCGTTTCCAGGAGGCCCTGGCCACCGCCGAAAGGGCCTCCCGCAAGGAATTTGAGAAGGAAGTGAATTTTGAGGGCTGCCTGCCCATCGAAGTCCTGGCCCGGCGGGGGAAGGACGCCATGCGCTACGGGCCCCTCAAGCCTGTGGGCCTGGTGGACCCCCGCACGGGAAAGCAGCCCTACGCGGTGGTCCAGCTGCGCCAGGACAATGCCGCCGGCACCCTGTACAACCTGGTGGGTTTCCAGACCCACCTCAAATGGGACGAGCAGAAAAGGGTTTTCCGCATGATCCCGGGCCTGGAAGAGGCGGAGTTCGTGCGTTTCGGGGTCATGCACCGGAACACCTATGTCAACGCGCCGGTTTTGCTCGCGCCCACCTTCGAGTGCAAAAAAAGGGCCGGGTTGTTCCTGGCCGGGCAGATGACCGGGGTGGAGGGTTATGTGGAGTCGGCCGCTTCCGGTCTGATGGCCGGGGTCAATGCCGCCCGGCTTTACCGGGGCCTGCGGCCCGTGGTCTTCCCCCGGGAAACGGCCCACGGTTCCCTGGCCCATTATATCACCAGCGCGGACCCGAAGCATTTTCAGCCCATGAATGTCAACTTCGGCCTGTTTCCCCCCCTGGAGGAACACATCCGGGACCGGCGGCGGCGCAACCTGGCCCTGGCCGGGCGGGCGCTTAAGACACTGGAAAGGTGGAAGCGGGAAAAAGGTATTTAAAGGCGGGAGGGAGATGTTTTGTACCCTTACATAGATGGTTTCCTTTATTACCTGCAGCTGGAGAAGAATGTTTCTCCCCATACCCTGGACAACTACCAGCGGGACCTCTTCCAGGGGCTGGATTTCTTCTCCCGCCTCCTGGGGAAGCCCGATCACCGGCTCCTGCCCGGCGATATCAGCCGCCAGCACCTGCGGGCCTTTGCGGCCCACCTGCAGTCCTGCGGGTTTGCCCGGGCCACCGTTGCCCGCAAGCTGGCCACCTGGCGCTCTTTCTTCCGTTATCTAACCCGTGAGGAAGTGCTGCCGGCCAGCCCGGCGGCCAGCCTGTCCTCCCCGAAAATCGAGCGCAGGCTGCCCCGCTTTCTCTTTGCCGATGAGTGCCGGGTCCTGGTGGAGGCGCCGCCGGTGGACACCCCCCTGGGCCTGCGGGACCGGGCGCTGCTGGAGACCCTTTATGCCAGCGGCATGCGGGTGGGGGAGCTGGTGGCCCTGAACCTGGGCGACCTGGATCTGGGGCGTGCGTTCATCAGGGTGGCCGGCAAGGGGGCCCGGGAGCGGCTGCTGCCCATCGGCGCCTGTGCCGTGCAGGCCCTGGAAAATTACCTGGAAAAGGGCCGCCCGGCCCTGGTGTCCGCGGGTTCGGGGGAGGCCCTTTTCCTCAATTACCGCGGCCGGAGGCTCTCGGCGCGGGGAGTGAGGAAGATTATCGATAAATATGTGCGCCAGGTATCCCTGAACCGGCGGGTGAGCCCCCACATGCTGCGCCATTCCTTTGCCACCCACCTCCTGGACAACGGGGCCGACCTGCGGGCCGTGCAGGAACTGCTGGGGCACGTGAGCCTGTCCACCACCCAGATCTACACCCATGTTACCAGGGAGCGTTTAAAGGAAGTTTACCGCCGCGCCCATCCCAGGGCCTGAAGGTTGCATTTTGCAGGCGGGAAGTATACAATATTATGTTGATGCCCGGGGAAGGAAGGTAGCTTATGTTTCACGGTACGACCATTATTGCGGTACGCAGGGACGGTAGGGTGGCCATGGCCGGGGACGGCCAGGTGACCTTCGGCCAGCACACCATCATGAAGCACCAGGCGAAGAAGATCCGCCGGTTATATAAAGACCGGGTCATTGCCGGTTTTGCCGGTTCCGTGGCCGATGCTTTCACCCTGTTCGAGAAATTTGAAGGCAAGCTGGAAGCCCATTCCGGGCAGCTCCAGCGTGCCGCCGTGGAGCTGGCCAAGGAATGGCGTATGGATAAATTCCTGCGCCGCCTGGAAGCCCTGCTGGTGGTTGCCGACCGGCAGCACCTGCTGGTGCTTTCCGGGGGCGGGGAGGTCATCGAGCCCGATGACGGCATTGCCGCCATCGGGTCGGGAGGCCCTTACGCCCTGGCCGCGGCCAGGGCCCTGGTCAGGCACACGGACCTCCCGGCCGGGGAAATTGCCCGGGAGGCCCTGATGATTGCCGCGGGGATCTGCGTTTACACCAACGACAGGATTACTGTGGAGGAGCTGTAATCCTATTCTTTTTTAAGGAGAGAAACGGGATGGAAGACCTTACTCCGCGCCAGATTGTAGCCGAGCTGGACAAATATGTGGTGGGGCAGAGGGAGGCCAAGAGGGCGGTGGCCATCGCCCT
The DNA here is from genome assembly GCF_900129285.1 of Desulfofundulus australicus DSM 11792. Classification (GTDB taxonomy): domain Bacteria; phylum Bacillota; class Desulfotomaculia; order Desulfotomaculales; family Desulfovirgulaceae; genus Desulfofundulus; species Desulfofundulus australicus. Next base: position 23,043 of record NZ_FQUW01000028.1, on the reverse strand, counting down.
GCGCAACCGCTACCGCCGCAGCCGCCTGCCCAAGGAGCTGCGGGACGAAGTGGTGCCCAAGAACATCCTGATGATCGGCCCCACCGGGGTGGGGAAGACGGAGATTGCCCGCCGTCTGGCCAGGCTGGTGAAGGCTCCCTTTATCAAGGTGGAGGCCACCAAGTTCACGGAAGTGGGCTATGTGGGCCGCGATGTGGAAAGCATGGTGCGCGACCTGGTGGAAACGTCCATCCGCATGGTGCGCCAGGAAAAGATGGAAAAGGTGATGGACAGGGCCACCAGGATGGCCGAGGAGCGGATCATTGAACTGCTTGCCCCCATGCCCCGCCAGGAAACGCCCCGCAATCCCCTGGAGGCCCTCTGGGGCACCGCCTTTGGCGGCGCCCGGCAGGGCGGGGAAGCGGATCCCATGCAGGAGAGCCGCATCAAGCGGGTGCAGTTTGAGCGGGAGACCCTGCGCCAGAAGCTGGCCCGGGGCGAGCTGGAGAACGAGTACCTGGAAATTGAGGTGGAGGATAATACCATTCCCACCCTGGAGGTGTTTACCGGCTCCGGGGTGGAGGAGCTGGGCATCAACATCCAGGATATCCTGGGGGGGATCTTCCCCAAAAAGAAGCGCAGGCGCAAGGTGACGGTGGCCGAAGCCCGGAAGATACTCACCCAGCAGGAAGCCCAGAAGTTAATCGATATGGACGAAGTGACTGCCGACGCCATCAAAAGGGCGGAGGAACACGGCATCATCTTCCTGGACGAGATCGATAAGATTGCCAGCCGGGAAGGGGGAGCCGGCCCCGATGTTTCCCGGGGCGGGGTGCAGCGGGACATCCTGCCCATTGTGGAGGGGTCCACGGTGATGACCAAGTACGGCCCGGTGAAGACCGACCACATCCTTTTCATTGCTGCCGGGGCCTTCCACATGTCCAAACCCTCGGATCTCATCCCCGAGCTGCAGGGGCGCTTCCCCATCCGGGTGGAGCTGTCCAGCCTGACGGAAGAGGATTTTCTCCAGATCCTTACAGAGCCGGAAAACGCCTTAATCAAGCAATATACGGCGTTACTGGCCACTGAGGGCGTCAACATAAAATTTTCACAAGATTCTCTTGTCGAAATCGCGAAAATAGCTTATACTGTAAATGAGCAGACGGAGAACATAGGTGCCCGGCGGTTACACACCATCATGGAAAAGTTGCTGGAGGATCTCTCCTTTGATGCGCCGGATTTGCAGGGGCAGACAATTACCATCGACCGGGATTACGTCCAGCAGAAGCTAGGCGACATAGTAAAGAACGAAGATCTGAGTCGCTACATTTTATAAGAAAGGAGTGCAGGCATGCGCAACCTTCTGGAAAAAACCCGAGCTTTGAACAAGTTGCTGCAGAAGTCCGCCGGTTACCCGGTAGATTATAAAGAGATGGCCGTCACCTTGAGTGAAAATATAGGCTGTAATGTCTATATTATTGACCGGCGGGGGAAGGCCCTCGGTTATGCTTTTATGAAGAACTTTACCTGCGATATCATGCGGGAAATGGTGGAGTCTCCCGAGGGTTTCCCCGAGGAGTACAATGAAAACCTCCTGCGCATTAGCGAAACGCAGGCCAACTTCTGTCAGACTGAGAATGCATGCGTCTTCAGTCACAATCAGCGGTGCAAGTTCAATAACAAGGTGACCACGGTGGTTCCCATCGTGGGCGCCGGTTCCCGGCTGGGAACCCTTATCCTGGCGAGGTTTGGGGTGAACTTTACCGACGAGGACTTAATCCTGGCCGAATACGGGGCTACCGTAGTGGGCATGGAGATCCTGAGGGCCCGGGCCGACCGCATGGAAGAGGAGGCCCGCAAGCGGGCTGCCGTGCAGATTGCCCTGGGCACCCTGTCCTATTCCGAGCTGGACGCCGTGCAGCATATTTTTGAGGAGCTGGACGGGGACGAGGGCCTGCTGGTGGCCAGCAAGATTGCCGACCGGGTGGGCATTACCAGATCGGTAATTGTGAACGCCCTGCGCAAGTTTGAAAGTGCCGGGGTTATTGAGTCCAAGTCCCTGGGTATGAAGGGCACCTACATCCGGGTGTTGAATGACAGGTTGCTGGAGGAGCTGGAAAGGCTCAAGCAACATTAACGGGATAGGTAATTGGAGAAAAAGAACCACAGCCACAAGGCCGTGGTTTTCTTTTTCTGGATGGCTTTACAGCCAGGTTTTCAGGCGCTCCCTGTAAATCACAATGCCCTGGCGGCTGACGGCCACGGCCCTGTCCCGGCGCAGCTCACCGAGGATGCGGTTGGCCGTCTCCCTGGAGGTCCCCACCAGGTTGGCCAGTTCCTGGTTGGTCAGCGGCATGGTAATGCGGATGCCGTCCCCCTCCGGCTCGCCGTGTTCCGCGGCCAGCTCCAGGAGCACGCTGGCCAGGCGGCGGGTGGTATCTTTTAAAGCCAGCTCCATGATCTGCCGCTGGGACACCCGCAGGCGTCGGGCCATGACCTTGAGCAGGGCCAGGGCGATGGAAGGGTTCTTGAGGATGAGGGCGTCCATGTCCCGGTTGCGGATCAGACCCACGTGGGCGTCTTCGACCACGGCGGCGCAGGCCGGGTATTCCCCGCCGTCAAAGAGGACCACCTCGGCGAAAACCTCGCCCGGGTTGATGTAGTGCAGGATGTGCTCCCGGCCCTCCTCATCCTGCTTGTAAATCTTCACCCGCCCGGATTTCAGTATGTAGAACGCTTCCCCCGGCTCCCCCTCCATGAAAATGATGTGCCCCCGGCGGTACTTCCTGTCCAGTACCAGGCGGGCTATCTCCGCCAGCTGCTCATCGGAAAGCCCGGCAAAAATGGGTATGTTTCTCAAGGGTTCTATATCTCCCCGCAATACAGATCACCCCATCGATTTTTCATGTTCCGGAACGCCTGTCTCCGGCGGCTTTTCAGACCCTTTCCTGGCCCGATAATTTTCCCTCCAGGGCCAGGTGCAGGAGGATGAACATGGCGTGGGACCACCCCAGGGGCAGCACCCAGGCCGGGCCGCCCCTTTCCCTGTCCACCTGCTCGGGCAGCAGGCCGGTGGGGGCGGCGTTGTCCAGGGCCCACCGGTAGAGGGCGCGGGCCGCCTCTTCCTCTCCCCGCAGGGCGTGGACAATACCCAGCCACAGGGTGGTCAGTATCCAGGGGTTCCCGCCCTGGTAGCAGTCCATCTCGTAGCGGTGGATCCCGCCCACCCGTTCATTGCCCAGTACCCGGGATATGGTTTTTATGGCGGCGTCCATTAAGGGGTGGCCCGGCTCCAGCACGCCAAAAGGAAAGACTAACCCCAGGACGGCGGCGTCAATGCGGGCGTCCTTTTCCAGCCAGAAAATTTCGTACAGCCCCTCGGGGTCCCTGTCCCTCCAGGCCTTCTCGCCCCGGTTCAGGGCCCAGTGGTAGTCGGAGGAGCCGACCCGGCGGTTGATGCCCCGGAGGAAGCACTGCCGGTCGGGGTTCCAGAGGCGGCTGAGGATGGATTCCCGTATGTTTTGTGCTGCCCTGTCCCATTCCTCCGCCTTTCCGGTGGCCCCCATGATGCCGGCCAGGGCCGCCGCGCCCTTCAGCCCCCCGTAAATTGCCGCCGCGGCATAGGTACTCTGGAGGAAGTTGTCTTCCCACAGGTCCAGCCCCGGCTCGGGCAGGCCGTTGGGGGAAAGGTGTTCCACCAGGTAGCCGGCCCCCAGGGAAGCGGAAGGCCAGATTTCCCGCAGGAATTCATGGTCGCCGGTCAGCTGGAAGTGGTGGTGGTAGCCCCATAAAACCGCGCCGGCCTGATCTATTTGCTTTCCCCACGTGGGGGCCCAGAAGCCGTTGGTAAAGTAGCGCTGCTGCCAGCTCCCGTCGCCGTTCTGCACCCGGGCGGCAAAAAGATAAAAATCCCTGGCTTCCCGGTGGTAGCCGGCCTCGTCCAGGGCCAGGGCCGTGTACATACCGTCCCGGGGCCAGCAGTAGCCATACCCGCCGCAGCCGGTGTAGAAGGGGTCGAATTCGGGGGCGGCGATGCTGGCTCCCGTTTCCCTGCTGGTGAGGAGCTTTAAAACCATCAGGGAGCGCCGGAAGGCGGCTTCTTCCGCTCCCCCGTTCCCGGCCGCGGGCCGCTGTTCCAGCCAGCGTTTCCAGTAATCCTCCGTTTCTTCCCGCCATTCCTGCCCCGGCCTGGCGGCCGCCCTGGCCAGTTGCTCGAGAACGGCGGCTTCCGTGGAGGCCGCGGCCAGGTAAAGGGTTGCCTCCCGGGTTTCCCCGGGCTGGATTTCGCCCAGCTCCCAGGCCAGGGCCCCGGCTCCGGCCCGCAGGGTATAGGACTCGCCGTAGAACTCACCCCGGCCGGCCGCCGCCAGGGGGTCGCCGGGGGTGTCCCGCCGGCCGGTGTGGTAGCCCACCAGGGGGTAGCCGGGGAGCTTCAGGGCCAGGAAGATGTTGCGGCGGAACTGGATCAGTGCCCGGTGGGAGAATTCCAGGTACATGGTGTCGTATAAAGCTGACTCGTCAATGAGAAAGGTGCAGTAGATCACCAGATTAAAGAAGCGTGCCCGGTCCGACAGGTTGGTCACCCGGTACTGCCGGGCGAGCACGTCTTCTTCCGGCAGGATAAAGTCCGCCTGCTCCACCAGGAGGCCCGGGTGGTCCCTGCGCCTGGTGGTGAGAACCACGGGGGTTTCGTTCAGGTAGCGCTGCTCGCCGTACCAGGGGGCATCGTGCAGCCACCACACCCCTTCCGGGGTGGGGGCCACCTGCCGTATACCCGTGAAGAACTGGCCGAGATGCTGGGCCTGGTCTATATGGGGCCAGAACAGGCGGTAAAGTTCCCCGCTGCTTTTAAGGGTGGCCAGCATGCGGCCGTTGCCGATAACGGCGCCGGGGAGAAGGGGAAGCAACTTGCGACGCATGGGTTAACCTCCGGCAGAAAATTTTTCACCGGTGCCCGGTGATATATTAATAGTTTACCGGTTTATTCCTTCTCTGGCAACGAAAAATGTTTTTTTGTGTTTTTTAGTGTAGGAGCTGGCGCATGGCCCTTTTCCGGGGGGTATAGTGGGTGTGCAGGATTTCCCTGGCTTTCTCGCTCAGGGGATGGCCCAGGAACTCCCGGTAGATCTGCTGCACCGCCGGGTTTTCATGGGCGCGGCGGAATTTTTTATTGATGTCGATTTTGTAGAGGGCCTGGGCCCGCTGCATGCGGCGCTCCACCATATCCGCTTCCCGCCGGTTCAGCCGCCCCAGGATGGGCTGGCCGCCCCCTCCCACACATCCTCCCGGGCAGGCCATGATCTCAATGAAGTGGAATTTTTCTCCTCTTTTCAGCCGTTCCAGCAGGCGCCGCGCGTTTCTGGTGCCGTGGGCCACGGCCAGGCGCAGGGTCTGGTTCTTTAGTTTTAACCGCGCTTCCTTGATGCCGCGCAGGCCGCGAAATTCCTTGAACTCCAGCCGGGTGGGGAGATCCCTGCCCTCCACCAGGGCGTAGGCGGTGCGTATGGCCGCTTCCATGACCCCCCCGGTGGCGGCAAAAATGGCGCCGGCTCCGGTGGACAGCCCCAGGGGCTGGTCGAATTCCTCGTCGGGCAGCTCATCAAACCGGATCCCCGCCTGGCGGATCATCCGGGCCAGTTCCCGGGTGGTTAAAACGTAGTCCACATCCCGCAGGCCCCGGGTGACCAGTTCGGGCCTGGCGGCTTCAAATTTCTTGGCCGTGCAGGGCATGACCCCCACAACCACCATCTTTTGGGGATCCAGGCCTTCTTTTTCCGCGTAGTAGGTTTTGGCCAGGGCGCCGAACATTTCCATGGGGGACTTGCAGGTGCTCAGGTTATCCACGAATTCGGGGTAGAAATGCTCGCAGAATTTCACCCACCCCGGGCTGCAGGAGGAAATAAGGGGCAGCTTGCCGTGTCCCTTCAGCCGCTCCAGCAGCTCGTGGGCTTCTTCCACAATGGTCAGGTCCGCGGCCAGTTCGGTGGTGAAAACCCGGTCAAAACCCAGGCGCCGCAGGGCGGCGGCCAGCTTTCCCCTGACAATTGTTCCCGTGCCCAGGCCGAAGGCCTCCCCCAGGGTGACCTGGATGGCCGGGGCCACCTGCACCACCACAAATTTGTCCGGGTCCTCAATGGCCCGCCAGACCTCATCGATGTATTCCCTTTCGGTGAGGGCGCCTGTCGGGCAGACCATCACGCACTGCCCGCAGCTGATGCAGTCCACCTCGCCCAGGTCCTTGCCGAAGGGCGGGCCGATGACCAGGTCGAAGCCCCGGTTGCGCGGCCCCAGGACGCCGACACCCTGCACCTCCCGGCAGACCGCCTCGCAGCGGCGGCAGCGCACGCATTTGTTGTAGTCCCTGATGATGAAGGGATTTTTATTGGCTACGGGGTACCGGCGCCTCTCCCCGGTGACCCTTACCCTGCGTATGCCCATCTCATCGGCCAGGCGCTGCAGCTCGCAGTTGAGATTGCGCACGCAGGTGGGGCATTCCCCCCCGTGTTCCGAGAGCAGCAGCTCGACCACCCTTTTCCGGGCCCGCCTGGCCCGGGGGCTGTGGGTGTACACCTTGATGCCTTCACTGGCCGGGTAAACGCAGGACGCCTGGAGAGATCTCCGGCCGTTGGCTTCCACCTCCACCAGGCAGACCCGGCAGATTCCCGCCTCGTGAATTCCGGGAAGGTAGCAGAGGCTGGGTATTTCAATGCCCCGGGAGCGGCAGATCTCCAGCAAATTCATGCCTTCAGGTACTTCCGCGGGCTGATCGTTAATCCATATTTTGACCTTTTTCTCCCCCGGCTGCGGGACGGGCTGGCACTGGCCGGCGGGAATCGGGGCCGTTTCCACACGTATCCCCTCCTTGGCAGTTGTGCTGCGTTAAATCTGGCTGACCTTAGTGTTTGACCGGGGGGTGTTTTTAATGCGCTTTCGCATAGTTTGTTTTCCGGGCGTGCAAGCTAAAAAGCGGGGTGAAATGGAATGTGGAGGAAGCAGAACGTGGGGCCGGTGGACCGGCTGGCCCGCATCCTGGGAGGTACAGCGCTGGCCGCGCTGGCCAGGCCGCCGCTGTTGAGGGCGCTGGGGATTTTCTGGGCCCTGGAAGGGGTACTGGGCTACTGCCTGTGGTACGACCTTATGAATATAAGCTCCCTGCCGGAAGATAAGGAAAAGGAAAGCTTCCCCGCTGCCGGGAAGGCCGGGGATGATGGGGAGGCCCTGACCGTCCCCCCGGATGTGGCGGGGCTGGCCTGACGGCGCAGCCCCGGGCAGCCGCCCGGGAAGCGGAAAATAAATGTGGTCCCCGCTGGGGGGACCATGTTTTTTTACATGCCCTGGATGTAGCTTTCCTGCCCGCAGCTGGAGCAGCGGTAGGAGCCGAAATTTTTAACGGTTCGCTTGAGATGTCCGCAGTTGGGGCAGCGGTAGGTGGTCACCTCAAAGAGGCCGCTGGAAAGGAGCATCCAGGCGGCAATACCCGCCACCACCCCGGTAATTACGGCGGGCGCCTGCAGGGCAACGCCCAGCCCGGCAATTAAAAAGAGCATCCCGGCAAAATAAACCACGCGCAGTAAAATAAGAATTAATTCCAGTCCGGGCGTCCTGATTTCCCCCGGGTAATACATTGCCTTCCCCTCCCCTTGAAGAAGCAAATGGGCCTTTATCATGGTTATTCGCGTGGAATGAAAAAATTCCTCCCCCGGCAGACAAAAATTTGCCGCTTCCGGGGCCCGCAGGTAGCCGCGGCTTGCCGCCGTTTTCCGGCATTAAGCGGCACCCCTGGCAGGAGATCCCTGTGCAGATGTGGAAGGATTTACGTAAATGTTGCTGCAGGGAAAAAAGGCCGCTTTCTTATTTTTGGCCGGGATCTTCCGAATAAAGTTATAAGGGTGATTTTAAGCAAGCTGTACTGGGGGAGGAAATGGTGGCCGGCGAAAATTTAAAGGTAACCATAAGCGAGGACGGGCTGAGGGCTTATATTTCCGCCCCGGAAGGCGTTGCCGTCCTGGAGCAGGAGGCGGTCCGCGAAGCACTGCAGGCGGCGGGGGTGGTTTGGGGCATTAAAGAGGAGGTGGTGGCCTCCTTTGCCGCCGGTCCCCGGCCGGAGCCGTTGCTGGTGGCGGAAGGGGAGCCGCCGCAGCCCGGTGTGGACGAGCGGCTGGAGATTTTTTTCGAGGAGGAGATTCCCCCCGGGAGGGCCGGGGAAGGGGAAGAACGCGTTGACTTCCGGGAGACCAGCACCATTGTTTCCGTGGAGCCCGGGACCCTGCTGGCTGTAAAGCATCCCCCGCAGCCGGGGCAGCCGGGCAGGTCCGTGACCGGCGAGGTTCTCCCACCCCCGCCGCCGGTACTGCTGGAGCTGCAGGCGGGGAAAGGGGTGGAGCTGAAGGAAGGGGGCACCCGGGTGGTGGCCGCGGGTAGCGGGCGGCCCTGGTACAGAAAAGCCGGGAACACTTATATTTTTTATGTTGATCCCCTCCTGGTTCATCAGGGGGATGTGAACATTAAAAGTGGTAATATTAGATTCAAAGGGGACCTGAAAATACTGGGCGATGTTTGTGAGGCCATGGAAGTGGAGGCAACGGGTGCGGTGGAGATCACCGGCCTGGTGACCCGGGCGGCCGTGGTCAGCGGCCGGAAGATGCACGTTCACCGGGGGGTAATCGGCAGCAGGCTGCGGGCCGGCACCGGTTTTCCGGGGGCCCTGAAGCTATCCTTCATGTTCCGGGATATAAAGTCCGGCCTGGACCTCCTGCGGGCGGCCCTGGAGCAGGTGAAGCAGCGGCAGGGGAAAAGCCCGGCGCGGCTGGATTTCGGGCGGGTTCTCATGGCCCTGATGGATACCAGGTTTAAGCATTTGCGTCCCCTGGTGAAAAACACCCTGCGGGAAATTGCCGCCGTCAGGGCGATGGTGCCGGAGGAAGTGGCCAGATGCGGCCGCTCCCTGAACTGCCTGGTTGGTCTGAACCCCCTGACGGTGAAGAATTTCGATCAGGTGGTCAGGGACGTGGAAGCCGCCGTCGCCCTGCTGCAGGAGGCCGCGGAAAACCCGGCCGATGTGGTACTCCCCTCGGCCATGAATTCCACCATCCAGAGTTCGGGAAGCGTTTTTGTGACCCGGCGGGGGTGCGTCAATACCACCATCAGCGCCGGGCGGGACGTGGTGATCAGGGGTTCCTTCAAGGGCGGGGAGATTTTCTGTGACGGCAGCGCCGAGGTGGAGGAGCTGGGCAGCGCCCTGGGGGCGCCCCCGGTGGTCCGGGTGGGAGCGTCCGGGGTGATCAGGGTGAAGCGGGCTTTCCCGGGGTCCGTGGTGCAGGTGGGGCAGCGCCGCCAGGTCCTGGCACAGGCAACGGGTTCCATTAAAGTTGTGCTCAACAAAGAGGGGGAGCTGGATATCATTCCGGGAAAATTATAGTTTTCGGGGAAGGGTGATGGTTATGCGCGAGGCTATGCTCATGGTGGCTCAACTGATGGCCCTGGCAGCCCGTACCGCTCCCAAGGGGCTGGGCCAGGATTACGTGGGCGTCAGGATTTTATCGGGGGAAGAATTATCCCGGCTGGCCGATGAAATGGAACGGTTCGGGAAGGAGCGGGGGAAGGTGAACTTCGACCGGGATGCCGATAATGTGCGCCGCTCCGACGCGGTGGTCCTCATCTCCCTGACGGAGAACAAGCCCCTGGGCCTGAACTGCGGGGCCTGCGGTTTCAGCCGCTGCGAGGACCTGCAGAGCCATGAAGGGCCGGAGTTTCCCGGGCCCCTGTGCGCGTGGCGCCTGCTGGATGTGGGTATTGCCCTGGGCTCGGCGGTGAAAACGGCCAGCCTCTTCAATGCCGACAACCGGATCATGTACCGGGTGGGGACGGTGGCCCGCCAGATGGGCCTGCTTCAGGGCCCCATTGTGGTGGGTATTCCCATTTCGGCCACGGGCAAGAATATTTACTTTGACCGGCCGGTAAAAAGTTGAAAAAATTTCCCGGACAGCAGGAAAAGTCAGGGGGTACGTCGAAAAGCATATTTACAGCAAAGGGCATATGTGAACACCGGCAGGTGCCCCCGCTTTTGCGGGGGAGAATAGGGAATCAGGTGCGAATCCTGAGCGGTCCCGCCACTGTGAATGGGGAGCGGCCACCGGGATGATGCCACTGGCAGGGCACCCGCTGCCGGGTGCCGCCGGGAAGGCGGGTGGCCGCGAGGATCCTGAGCCAGGAGACCTGCCTGCCGGTTTTGCCACCGCTGGATGATGGTAAAGTCCACGGCCTTGATGGGCTGTGGACTTTTATTTTTAGCCAGATCCATTAATTTGCAGGGAGGTTGGTGAAATTGCTGCTGGAAAAAACCATAGGCGAGGTGGGGATGCTGCACGAGCGGCCCATGGCTGAGGCCCGGGAGCGGCTGGACAGCCTGATCAAGCCGCCGGGCAGCCTGGGCCGGCTGGAGGAGCTGGCCATCCAGCTGGCGGGTATTACCGGCAACCCCCGCCCCGTGGTTGGCGACCGGGTGATCATCATCATGGCCGGCGATCACGGGGTGGTGGCCGAGGGAGTCAGCGTGGCGCCCCAGGAGATCACCCACCAGCAGCTCCCGGCTTTTCTCAACGGGGTGGCCGGGATAGGCGTGCTGGGGCGGCTGGCTGGTGCCCGCCTGGTGGTGGTGGATGTGGGGGTGGCCGTGCCCGTGGATTACCCCGGGGTTTTGAACAGGAAGGTACGCCCGGGTACGGGAAACATCGCCCGCGGCCCGGCCATGACCCGGGAGGAAGCGGTGCGGGCGGTGGAGGTGGGCATCGAGGTGGTCCAGGAGGAAATCGACCGGGGGGCCACCCTGGTCGGCCTCGGCGATATGGGCATTGGCAACACCACCCCCAGCAGCGCCATTGCCGCGGCGCTGGGAGGCTTTGACCCCGGGGAGGTCACCGGGCGGGGGACCCTGGTCAACGATGAAGTGCTGCAGCGGAAAATAGAAGTGGTGTCCAGGGCGCTGGAGGTGAACCGTCCCGATCCCGCCGACCCCCTGGATGTTCTGGCCAAAGTGGGCGGGCTGGAAATCGGCGGCCTGGCCGGGGTTATCCTGGGGGCGGCCGCCCGGCGGGTGCCGGTGGTCATCGACGGCTTTATCACCACAGCCGCCGCCATGGTGGCGGTGGCCCTGCAGCCCCGGGCCAGGGAGTTCTTAATTCCTTCCCACCTTTCGGGGGAACGGGGCCACCGTCTCATCCTGGAGCACCTGGGGCTGGTGCCCATGCTGCACCTGAACATGCGGCTGGGGGAGGGGACCGGGGCAGCCCTGGCCATGCACCTGGTGGAAGCGGCCTGCCGGATAATCAACCAGATGGCCAGCTTCAGCGAGGCGGGCCTGACCGCGCTGGATGGGGAGAAGATATTGAAGTAAATAGAAAGGCCCTGGAAAGCCGGCGGGCTTTTCCGGGGCCCGTATAATTTTCCGCGGGATACAGCCCGCTGCTGTCCGGCGGGCGGAAATGCAAGCGGCAGGTCAACCGGTTATCTAGCGCAGTTTTTCGAAGCGGTCTTTCAGCTTTTTCAGCACCTGGGGCATGGTGGTGTATTCCATTTCGTCCAGGTGCAGCCGGTGTGGCTCGAAGGGTCCCAGGCTGCGCATGTAGCTGGCGATTTCGTTGGCCATCTGCCGCGCCTGATCGAAGGCCGGGTCGGCAAAGAAGTCCTGCGGCCCGATGAGCTTGCCGTCGGCAAGCTGGAAGCCCAGGGCGACCACCCGGGGCGGGCCGTCAAAACGGGATGGGGTGGCCTGCTGCATGCTGACCGGCATCAGCGGGCCGCTGTGGGAGCCGCGCATCCAGCCGCTGACCAGGTGGGGTTTGGTGAAGGGTTCCAGCACCTCGCCCACGGCCGGCATGCCGCTCTGGCAGCGCACGATGCACACCGGGTCGTCCTTACCCACGTAGCGGCCGGCCATCAGGTTGAGCCGCTGGGTGCTGGATACAGCCGCGATTTCGCCCGTTTTCTTGTGGAAGACGCGCTTGATGCAGTAGCGGCCGGGGGCGCCGATGAAGACCAGCATATCGTATATATCTTCCGGGGCTGAGAAGTTAACCCGCGTGTTTTCGATCAGGTCCCGGACTTCGAAGATGAACCCGTCGTGCATGCTGGGGTCGATGACCAGCCCGGCGGTGTTAAAGGGGTCGGCAAAGATTTTGTACAGGGGCAGGTTCCAGGCTCCCGGTTCGGTCTTGTCGGCCATGAAGATCACTATGGGTTCGCTCTTGCGCTCTTCAAACTCCATCTCCGCAACTCCCGGGCCCAGGCCCTTGATGTTGCCGGAAAAGGCATCGGCCAGCAAGTCCTGTCCCGCTCCGTACAGCTTTAACTTTTTGGCTATTTCCGTACAGGCTACAAAGGTATCCCAGGCCAGCTGGTGAATTTCACCGTTATTCCGGCCCAGTTCGTGGGTCATGATCAGGTTGATATCGTCGCCTACGTGGGCAACATACGAGTCAATCAGCAGGGAACTGCCCTTCAACATGCCCTGGGCCTTTTCGATCAGGGCGGAGTGGACGCTTGAGTGTCCGACGCATCCTCCGACATCCGCTTTGATGACCGTAACGGTAATTTTTTTGCCCATGAAAATCCTCCCCGTACAAAAAAATGATCCACTTGCATTTATTTATTCTGTAAGTCTGGACTTTTTCCTGCTGCAGCAAAAAATTTTTTAATCTAAAAAGCAAAATGTTATAACACAATTCTACTTTTAAGGTCTATTGTGTTATCTTATTTATTGGGGATTAAAATTCCCGGGGTTTGCAGATGATCTCCTTTACCTTGGTGTCGAAGAAGTGGTTGGCGTGGGCGGGGAGAATGACCACGGCGGTATCGGCACCCGTTCCCGTGCCGGCGATGGCCACCACCTCTTTGCCGGCCGGGATTAGCCCGGCGTCCAGGGCCATGACGGCAATCTCCACGCATACCTTCAAACCCTGCCCCAGCATGCGCAGGGTCTGGGCGATGATTTCCGCGGGGTAGACGCCGCCGAACTTGTTCCGCACCCCCCGGTCCAGCCCCCCCATGAGGTGGGTGGTGGTGAGCAGGCGCACTCCTTTAGACGCCAGTTCTTCCCGCACGGCGGGGGGCATTTCGTCTTCTCCCGGAGCGGCAAAACCCACGTGGTGGGTTACGCAGACCACGTTGGGCACCTTGCCGATGAGCTTTCTGGCCGTTTCCCCGCTGCAGGAGGCCACGACAACGTGGTCGATGGCCAGTTCCCGCGCCCTCTTTACGGCCAGGGCTATGGTTTCATCGGTATTCACAGGACCTTTCTGGGACCAGTACATTTTCTTACCTCCTTAAGCATAAGCTTGGCTACCTTCCCTATTTTAGACCAGCGGCCCTGCTTTTGGCAAGTTGAGGGGCCGTTGGACTGGCCAGAATTACCTGCAGGAGGTATAATTATTTATATGCCCTCCCGGTTCGGGCTATGTGGAAGTGGACTGATAGGATGATTAAGGAGAGTGAAAACATGAAATGTAAAAATAACCGGTGGAAGGGAGTGGCAGATTGATTGGCGTTCTGATCGGCCTGGCGGCGGGATTTTTTGGAGGGCTTGTGGGCCTGGGCGGCGGGGTAATCATGATCCCCCTGATGGTGAGCATCCTGAAGTTGAGCCAGCACACGGCCCACGGTACCAGCCTGGTGGCGCTGGTCTTTACCGGGATCATGGGGGCCATAACCTATGCCTTAAACGGTTCGGTGGATCTGGTGGCTTCCATTTTGCTGGCATCCACCGCCGTGTTCACCGCCAGGGCGGGAGCTCACTTTGCCAGTGCCCTTCCGGAATGGAAGCTTAAAAGGGCCTTCGGCGGGTTTTTAATCGTGGTCTCCCTGCTGCTGCTGTTGAAACCCTACCTGCCCCACGTGGGCCGGCCGGTTACGGGCTGGGTGGAAACAGTCATCCTCCTGGCCACGGGGATCTTTACCGGCTTTCTTTCCGGGATGATGGGGGTCGGCGGGGGGACCATAATGGTTCCTTCCATGGTCCTGCTGGCCGGTTATACCCAGTACATGGCCCAGGGCTGCTCCCTGCTGGCCATGGTTCCCGTGGGCATAGCCGGTGCTTATTCCCACTGGCGGCTGGGCAATGTCACGGGGAATATCCTGCCCGGCCTGATCGCGGGCACCCTGGCGGGCACTTACCTGGGCGGCTCGCTGGCCCATTTCCTGCCCGAAGCGGCCCTGCGGGTTATATTTTCGGCCGTGCTCATCTGGACCGGGGTGAGGTACTTGCGGGCGCCCAAGCCCCGTACTGAAGGACAGGCTGCCGCCTGAGTGAGCCCAGGCCAGGGGCCGGGCAGCAGGATTTGTACAGGCTGGTTCACCTGACGTCATACCAGTTTTAATGGTAGGAGGTGGGTGAATTATGCGCGTGGGAATCCTGGAGACGGGTGAAACGTTTGCCTGGCAGCCCCTTCTGGCCCGTGAGGCCGACTGCCGGCTGCGGGTGGATATGCGCGGCCTCCGGTACATGAGTTCGCGGGAAACGCTGGACCTTCTGGCCGGGCGCTTAAAAATTTTTCCGGCGGAGCTTGTTTTTCTGGGCAGCGGTAATTACCATCACCTGGCGCTGCCTTTAATTACCCGGCGGGCTGCCGGGGGTCCGGTGCAGGTTCTGGTTTTTGACCGGCACCTGGATTGTTTTCCCCCTGCGCAGGGGTATGTGAGCTGCGGTTCCTGGATCAGGGAACTGGTGAAGCACCCCGCGGTTCAGCGGGTGGTGGTCATCGGTGTGGCCGGGAAGCTCCCGCCGCTGCCGGCCCGGGTGCAGGTGATAACGCCCGGGAGGTGGCGTTCCATGCTTGCCCGGCGCCAGAGCTGCTGGGAGGCGCTTCTGGGGCCGGCCGGCATCTATGTGAGCATAGATAAGGATGTTTTCAGCGCGCCGGCCACCGACTGGGGAGCGGGCGAGATGACCGTAAATGAAGTCTTTGCCTTCCTGCGCTGGTGCCTGGAGCACCGCCGGGTGGTTGGGATGGACGTTTGCGGGGAGCTGACCCCGCGCGGCCCCTGGCCGGCCGTGGAGGAACAGAGGTTAATTGCTCATCATGAAAAAATCAACCTGGCCCTGTGCCGGCTGCTCAAGCACGCGGCCGGTATATCCCGGGCGGGAGGGAGTGCCGGCAGGCGGGAGATGAACCGGCATATGGGCCTGCCGGCCTGACCGGCAGCTTGCCGCGCCGCAGCTTTTTTTTAAATAGACGCCTGCCGCCCGCCCGGTCCCGGGTCCGGCGGTGTTGGCGATAAAATCCTGATAAGGAGGAGAGGGAAGCATGAAGGTAGTGGGTATTGTGGGAAGCCCCAGGCGGGGTGGTAATACCGAGACGCTGGTGGAAAGGGTGCTGGCCGGGGCAGCGGCAGCCGGCGCGGAGACGCAAATGTTTTACCTGAACGAGATGAACATCCGCGGCTGCCAGGCGTGCAACCACTGCAAGGAACACGGCCGTTGCCGGCAGGATGATGATATGGCTTCCCTGTACCGGGCCCTGCATGAAGCGGGGGGGATTGTTCTCGGCTCGCCGGTTTACATGAGCTACGTTACGGCCCAGACCAAGCTGTTCCTGGACCGCCTTTTTGCTTTCCTGGGTCCCGACCTGAGCAGCACGCTTCCCCCGGGGAAAAAATTTGCCATGGTTTACTCCCAGGGTGGCGGCAATGACCGGGAGATGATCGAGGGGCTGGCCCGGCATGTGGGCAGGATGCTGGGAATGCAGGTGGTGGGCGTGACCGGCGGTAACGGGATGAATGCCCCCGGCGCGGTGAGAAACAACCCCGCCCTGCTCGAGGAAGCCTTCCGGCTGGGCCGGGAGCTGGCCGGTGCCTGCTAGGAGGAAAAAGGAGGGACCCCTGTCGCAGCGGGGTCCCTCCTCCTTTTGCTGCTGCCGCTTGCCCCCGGGGCCGGGACGGCAATGTCTCCGTGGAGCCACCTAGCAGAACTTTACCGTTTTACCCCGGTACATGACCAGGGGTTGTTTTTCCGCCCCGGCCGTGTCCGCGGCCACCACTTCACCGATGAAAAGGGTGTGGTCGCCGGCAGTATGCCGGGACACGAGCCGGCATTCCAGGTTGGCCACACAGCCGCTTATGCGGGGCACCCTGATTACCTTGGCCGGCTCTGTTTTGAGCTGTAACTGGGCGATCTTGTCCACATCCCTGCCCGAGCGTGAGCCGCAGAAGTTGGATACTTCCTGCTGTTCGGCGCTGAGAATGCTGATCATGAACTCGCCCGTCCGGACAATCATATCATGGGTAAAGCGGCCCGGTGCAATGGAGACCATCACCAGCAGGGGGTTGTGGGAAACCTGGGAAATCCAGGCCGCGGTCATGACGTTGTGCCTGCCGTCTTCCATTGCTCCCACCAGGCATACGGGCCAGACCAGGCTTCTTACAGCAGCCATTGCTTCACTGCTCATCCAGCTTTCACCTCCTCAGATGATATTCGTAAAAAGTGAGGCAATTCCTTCCTGAAAAACACCCCGCCGGGATTAAGGAACGGGTATGACAATATTGCCATCCCGCCCCTGCCCGCTCCTGAACTTATATTAGCGAAAAGGCCGGGTTTTATCCGTGGAAAATTGGTGAAGTTATGCGGACGGAGGTTTTACCTTGCCCGGTAAATATTGGGCAGGTCTTTAAAGGAGAAATTTTATGTTATAATTGTTTTGTGCTCTAATTATTCAAGAAGTTAATCAGGTAATGGAACCAGATAATGCCGTTGAACAGCGGGGGATGCAGCAGTGGCCATTGTAGAGCAGGTACCGGGCCTGACAATGAATGCCATGGCCGGTTTCTATGCCAGGAAGTTCGAAGCCGATACCAGGAAGGCAATGGCAGTAAATGAAAGAGTATTAAGAAAAATACTGCTTCTCAACCGGGACTCCGAATACGGGACGCTGGGGCTTCTGCAGTCCGCCAACAGCCTGGGGCTGATTCTGGGACCGGTGGCCGGAGGTGCCCTGTATGATGTCCATATAAACATTCCCTACCTATCCGGTGCCCTGATCATGTTCCTTACGGCGGCCGTGCTCTGGTTGAAGCTGGCCAGGTTCGGCTCCCCCTCCCCTTCACCGGGTAATTAAAAATCCAGTGGTGCAGGTGAACTATATGGACGGACAAGTGGAAAGAAGCAGGCAGAAAGAAAAAACATCCGGTAAAGGGGAGGCGAGCAGTATGGAACCTGCGTTAATTCTCCTGGCCATTCTGGTGGTGGCAGTGGTGGGCCGGGCCAATACAGTGGCCGTGGCTGCCGGCTCTTTGCTGTTAATCAGGCTCCTGCAGGCGGATAAATACCTGTTCCCCTTCATTGAAAAAAGGGGGGTTTTCTGGGGGCTGGTGCTGCTCACCGCCTCCATTTTGATCCCCCTGGCCAGGGGGGATATAGCCTTCCAGGAGCTGGGCCGCGTATTTATCTCCTGGGTGGGCCTGCTGGCCTTTGCTTTTTCCATGTTTACTACCTATCTCGGCGGCCAGGGGCTGCAGTTCCTGACGGTGCAGGGCCATGCGGATGTGATGCCGGCGCTGATCCTGGGCACTGTTGTCGCGGCTTCCTTCCTGGGCGGGGTGCCGGTGGGCCCCCTGATCACTTCGGGACTCCTGGCCCTGTGTATCAAGCTGCTGAGTAGAGGATAAAAGTGTGTGAAATGACTTTCGATCTTCATTTCAGGTTTGGTTCGACAGGGAAGCTACCCTCTGGGGCAGTTGGTGCCAGCAATATTTTTGCATTAGCTGGTGGAAAAGGTTAATATGATGTAATTCGTCCATAATAATTCTTTCCAGCAGTTCTTTTATATAGGGATCATCTATTATTTGCTGGTGTTTGCGGTAGTTGGTAATAGCTGCCCACTCGCCGGCGATGTCTGCAGATATGCGATCGCATAGATCGCTGCCGTAATATATGTATGATGCGTCCCAGTATTTTTCCTCGTTGGTAACGGTTAATACGCGGTAACGGGGTTCTACTCCAAGCATGAGAATGATTGATCCCAGCATTTCCAGGTGATGCATCTCCACAAGGGATATACACTCCAGCAGGTCGGCAGCTTCTTTATATTGTTTTTCCAGCAACAAGTGATGGTAGGTGTATTGCATTACTGCGCTGGTTTCACTGACTGCCCCGGCGTAATCCTCCAGCAGCAGCCTGGCGTAGTAAGGGTTTTGTTTCACTACCCTTATTTCGGGGTAGGGAGCCGGATAGGCGCATTTGTAAACAGCAGGAGACATACACATAAAAAATAACCTCCCCTTCGCCGGAATTTAGTTAATATATATGGTGGAAGGGTCCGGCATATGAATTTCCTCCGGGTTCAATCCCGGATTCCGGCCCGGGGGAGCGCTATATTTCTGCCGGGTTTTTTAGAACGGAGTATCAAAATGTCAAAAGTTATAATCAACCCGACCAGTTGCAAAACGGCTCTTAATAAAACCGGTATTCCCGGTTACCGTTACTGCCTGAACCCGTATACCGGCTGCTCCCACGGGTGCCTCTATTGTTATGCCGATACAGTGCTTCGTTTTGCCAGCCGTTTCGGCAGGTGGGGAGAATTCGTGGCCGCCAAGGTCAATTTCCCGGAGGTTTTAAGGCGGGAGTTAAAGCGGAAAAGAAGCCTTACGGGCAGGATTCTCCTCGGTACCGTTACCGACGCCTACCAGCCGGCGGAAGAAAAATTCCGCCTCACCCGGGCTTCTCTGGAGGTTCTGGCGGAGGAGCAGCCGGACGTGGAGATTGATCTGCTCACCAAATCGGGCCTGGTGGTGCGGGACCTGGATGTGCTCAAGAAGCTGAAATATTGTTCCATCGGCTTTACAATAACTACCCTGGAGGACAGGGTGGCCGCTGTGCTGGAACCCGGGGCCTCACCGCCCGCGGTGCGCCTCCGGGCTGCAAGAAGGCTTGCCGGGGAGGGCCTTTATGTCTGGGCTTTTATCGCGCCCTTTATCCCGGGGGTAAGTGATGCTCCCGGGGTGCTGGAAGGCCTCATTTCCGGGCTGAAAGAAGCCGGCGTTAAGGAGGTCTATCTTGATTCGTTAAATCCATACCCTGCTTCCATCTCCCGTTTAAAAGCTGCCTGCCGGGGCAGGCTTCCCCGGGTGCTGGCTTCCCTGGAGCGGTATCTTGCCGATCCCCGCGGCTATTTGAAAACGCTTTCCGGCAAGCTGGCCGCCCTTTCGCAAAAATATGATTATAACTTGAGGATATAGTCCTCCGCCAGGCTGTTCATGGCCTGGCGGAGTATTATTTTGGGGCAATATCTCCGGATAAAGGTGGATTTTCAGGGCAAAATAAGGTTTTAGCAGGAGTTTGCCTGGAGTTGAATTTTCAAGTGAAAGGGGAATGCTGTTGATGGGGATCCCAGAGCTGAATGTTGCCAGCACCGGGGAAGCAATCGTTAATTTTATCCGGGAACAGGTAGCCGCCGCCAGAAGTTCCGGAGTAGTCGTTGGGGTAAGTGGTGGCCTGGACTCGGCAACGGTGGTTTTTTTAAGTGTTGCCGCGCTGGGACCGGAGAAAGTAACCGGGCTTTACCTTCCGGAACGGGACAGCGCAGAGATCAGCCGTGTACACGCCCGCGCCGTAGCCGAAAAAGCGGGCATAAAACTGGTGGAAATAGATCTTGAACCGGCTTTAAAAGAATTGGGAACTTACCAGGGCACAGTTCCCCAGGCCGTGCAAAACTCGGTTCTTAACCGCATGGCTGTTCAGGGAATTGCCAGCATGAGGAATACCCGGCCCTTTCAACTGACCATGGAGGATGGAGAAGTAAGCGAGGTTATCCGGGAGGCCATAGCCTTTTTTCGAATCAAGCACCGCCTGCGCATGGTAACCATTTATCATTTTGCGGAGAAACACGGGCTGCTGGTAGCCGGATGTTTGAACCGTACCGAGTACCTTACCGGTTTTTTCGTTCGGTACGGCGACAGGGCTGCTGATCTGGCTCCCATTTTGCCCCTTTATAAAACCCACGTACGCCAGCTAGCGAAACACCTGGGTGTACCGCAGGAAGTAATTGCTAAGGCACCGACACCTGACTTGATTCCCGGTATCACCGACGAAATGGCTTTGGGTATTACTTACGATTTGCTCGACGCCGTGCTGGCCGGCCTGGAGCAGGGGGTGGATCGCGATGTTCTGGCCGGGGAGCTGAACGTTTCCCCGGATAAGATCTCCTATGTGGACGGCCTGATTAAAAAGTCCGCACCCTGGCGGCAGGAAGTTCCCTACCCGGATCTGCCTGGCTTGCAGCTACCTTGAATCACTTTTTTCAAAACTGGCTTTTATAACGGCTGTATTTCAGGGCCCGGTGATAAGTAATAATCTAATGTAACGAAAAATGGTTCCATTATTACCGGGTCCAGCGGTATAAAGGGGCGGCAGTTTTGCTGTACCTCGTCCAGCAGGGAAAATTTTTCAATCTGGCGGACCAGAACCTCGGGAGTAACGTGGGGGTTCCCCGCATTAATGCGCCTGATGCGGCCGTCCCTGATACAGGAGTCATTTATCCCCCTGCCGGTGTAATAGAAATATTTGTAACCCAGTGAACGGGCAATTCTGAGTGCGGCAGGGCTGTCTACTCCGTAGGGCCAGCAAAGCTGGTCCACAGGTCGTCCTAAATTTATTTCCATTACTTCCTTTGCTTTGAGAAGATCCTCTTTTACCCGGGCTTCGTATTCGGCCTGCGTTTCCCGCCGGTTCTGTTTATCCAGCCAGATTGGCCCGGCCAGGGCGGGTTTCATGTGACGGCTGGCCGGTACGCCCGGAGAAACCCTGGCCAGGTAGTGGCTATCATAGGAATGGGGATAAAAACTCATCCCGTGGGCCTGCATTTCCCGCATTTGTGCCCATGTCACCTTGGGAATCTGTTTCCAGGCAGGTCTGGAGGCCAGCTTATTTTTATTACCTGTAGCTTTTGTGTTTTCTATAGACTTTACAATCACAAAACAGGTAGCCTGCATATTTCTTTTTTTCAGTTCCGGGTAGGCGCAGGTATAGAAGGACTCATAGCCGTCATCAAAAGTAATAACCACGGCCCTGGGAGGTACTGTATCCTTCCCGGAGAGGAACCGGGCCAATCTTTCAGAAGAGATAACATGGTAACCTTCTTTTTTTAGGATGTCCAGCTGTGCCCGGAACAGCCGGGGGGTAATGACTGCAGGGCCGTGCTCAGTATTGCTGATGTGGTGGTACATGAGTACAGCCACGCGGTTTTCATAGCCCGGATGAATAAAGGCCGCCTCCCGGTGGGCGGGAACGGGGTAAAAATACAGTTCCGGGATAAAAAGAAGGAGGAGTATGGTTTTTATTATCCCTGCTAACCCCGTAATGTTCATTTTGTCTCCTCCACCCAAACATCTATGGAAAATATACCAGCGGTAAATAAACATATACAAGTAAGATGAGGAAGAGTATAATTGAGAAAAATGCGTTGAAGGGAGAACCATTCTCAAGAACCATGCCTTGTTGCCGGAATGGAAGGAAAAATGAAGGAGTGGAGATTACCACGGATAGCAGGGGGAAGGATCACATGAAAAAGACAAGTATTGAGCTGCATATTGAGCTGCCCGGTTCCGGCCCGGTCCTGGAAGCCTGCCTGGACCTGCCGGGTGGCACCGGCCCCTTTCCCGGGGTAGTGCTCTGCCACCCCCATCCTCTTTACGGCGGCAATATGGATAATAACGTCATTCTCGCCGTCAGCCGGGCTTTAACCGGCCGGGGGATAGCCAGCCTGCAGTTTAACTTTCGCGGTGTGGGCCGCAGCCAGGGCAGCTTTGCCGGCGGGGTGGGTGAGCAGGAAGACGCGCGGGCAGCCCTTTCGACCCTTGCCGGGCGGGAGGAGATCGACTCATCCCGCATCGGCATCATGGGTTATTCCTTTGGGGGAATGGTGGCCCTGGCCGTGGGGTGTACCGGTGAGCTGGTCCGGGCTGTTGCGGCTGTCTCCCCGGTCATCCCCGCCGGCGTGCTTGAACACTGCACCAGGCCGAAGCTGATTGTCAGCGGGGAGGAGGATAATATGATAACCCCTTCATACATTTTGAAAGAAACTGCCGGCATGGCCGAACCGAAGGTGGTTGAGATGGTACCCGGGGTCGATCATTTCTGGCGGGGATATGAAGAACTGGTAGGAGAGAAGGTGGCCGATTTCTTCGCCCGGATATTGGGCAGTTAAATAATGAAAAAGGGGGTTGTCCATCATCTGCGGGCGTTTTACCCTGACTGCTGCTCCGGAGAAAATCAGCGAAGCGTTCAATGTCCCCTTTGATATCCCATACTCTCCACGGTACAACATTGCCCCGGGACAGGAAGTTCCCGTTGTGGTTGAAGAAAACTCCAGGAGACTTCTCAAGGTTATGCGGTGGGGCCTTATCCCCCGCTGGGCGAAAGACGCCTCTCCGGGGAGCAGGCTCATCAACGCGCGGGCGGAAACGGTGATGGCAAAACCTTCTTTCCGGAATTCCTTCCGCTGCCGGAGGAGGTGCCTGGTTCCCGCCGATGGTTTTTACGAATGGAAAAGGGAAGGAAAAAGGAGCACCCCGTACAGGATAGTGCTTCCCGGGAAAGAAGTGTTTGCCCTGGCCGGCCTCTGGGACAGGTGGGATTCCCCGGCGGGAAGTGTGTTTTCTTTTACCATCATTACCACTGAGGCCAGTGAAGCCATGAAGGAGATCCACGGCAGGATGCCCGTCATTCTTACCGAAGAGCGGGAGTACATTGAATGGCTCCAGGCGGGGGATCCCCGCACACTGCAGGGAATCCTCCGCCCTTACGAGGGGGAGCTGCATATCTATCCCGTTTCAAAGCTGGTTAACTCACCCCGAAATGACATGCCCGGGCTCATCCTGGAGGAGAGAAGGATATAACCCCGCTACCGGCGGGGTTTCTGTGTGCGCCCGGCATGGGCGTTAACTTGGTGGTGAAAGTCCGGTGCAGGCGAGGCAGCACGAGTCTGCTAGCCAAAGGCAAGGGTGTCCATCGCGAGGTGGAATCGGATCGGTGCGCCGGCGGCAAAACCACGGCCCGATGAACAAGAACCCCATAAGAGGCTA
>NZ_FQUW01000025.1 GCF_900129285.1 Desulfofundulus australicus DSM 11792 | reverse complement strand
ATTGCCTTTTTGCAGGATGGGCGCCTGGAACTGGATAACAACCGGAGTGAGCGGTCGATCAAACCCTTTGTCATTGGCCGCAAGAACTGGTTGTTTGCCAATACTCCGCGGGGTGCACGGGCCAGCGCTATTACTTACAGCATCATAGAAACGGCAAAGGAGAATGGGTTGAATCCTTTCCAGTACCTCAGCTATCTTTTTGAAAAACTTCCCAACCTGAACCCTAAAGACAGTAACGCCCTGGATCAGTTACTCCCCTGGTCCGATTCGCTGCCCCCTGTCTGCAGGGCTAATAAATAAGCCAGATTATGTCCCCACCTGATTGCAAGGTGGGGTTTATTTTACGCTTACGTACGATTATTCCGTTAACATGCAAGAAGAAAATTATATAGGATAAGGCGATAATTTTCCCCAACCACGGGCCCAGCAGCGTTTCGGTGTACTGCACAATGGTCTGGCCGGGGAGGCGCTGGCCCAGAGAAGTGATCACCAGAATTACATATAACCCGGGCAGGGTAGATAGAAGAGGGGCCACCCAGGCATCTCTCCCCGCTATAAAGGCGGTAAGCCCGGGTAAAAAAACCAGGGCCGTGGCACCAACCAAATTAATGAGCAGGTATATCATTTGCAACCCAGAAATCTTCCCGGGATCGTGCATCGTAACACCTCGGCAGGTTACATATAGATATTTTTAGTAACTTGCACTAAATCTATGTAAGTTTTTAATCTGCCGGTGCAGTAATGAAAAAGGGCCATCAAACGTGGCCCTTTCAGCTTATCCGGAGTTTTTATTAAGTTTCCTGCAGGAGATCATGGATATCCGGAGGTACTGTTTCCCTTTGACCGAAAACCAGGCAGAGCAGGGCGAGAAAAAGGTTGGCTGCCGCCAGGAAAAGGTAAACCTTACTTACGGAATTACCGGGACCCAGGATGAAATAAAAGATTGTTAACAATGCTCCGGTTAACAGATATAAACGCCCCTTTTTATAATCAATGACCGCTTTTATAAGGGCTTTAAGGGACAACACAAAAGGAGTAACCTCTGTCGTCTCAGTCCGGTCAGCAGGTTGGGTTAGTTTTTCTGCCTGGGCTAGCAGGTACAGCAGTTCCTTTTCCGGCACCAGGGCAATGCGATACTGGTTACGCAGAGAAGCAACCAGCCGCATGGTATCCGGGGCAAATTCACCCGGGGTGATAAGGAGGGCGTACCGGTATCCCTGCTTTTTCATAATCCCCAGCAACTCATGTACTGCAGAAACATCTACCGGTTTCCCAGCGGAGGGTATGAAACTAATGAGTACAGGTATGTTCCGGTAGATTGCCCGGATAACTCCCCCCGGCAATTTAAACTTTTCCTTTTTTCTTTTTGGCGGCTGTGCCTGTTCAAATTGGGACAGTTTATTTAAAAGTGGCCATATAAAAGAAGCCAGCTCTTCAGCATCCTCAAGCTGCTTCAACATCTCCCGGTACCCTTCGACTATGGAGCGAAGCCTCCGGTGAAGATTTTCCTTTTGAAGTCTTTTTTTGTGTATTTTTGCCGCCCCGGGAATAGCAGCAATCATAAAAAACAGGGAGATAAAAAGAGCTGTTTGGGCAGGCCAGAGGACAGTAAAAAAGGCAAAACTTAATAACCCCAGGGAAATTATGGTTATGTAAAAATCAAGCCAGCGGGCAATTTTATTGCGGCTGTCTTCTTTTGGTTTCAAATAATAGCGCAGGAATTCCCCTTGCTGGCGCCTTTTTTGCCACGTCCGGTAGGCCAGGTACAGAACCTGACGGGGAAATTTAATTTTCATGGACAATCCCCCTCGGTGATTGATTATTTATTACAATATGGTTTCCATATTTTAAAATTTTAATTCCTGAAAGAGGTGAATTTATTATTCTCCCCACGGTAAACTATCCTTTTAGGAGTAGATTTTCGAAGGAGGAGGTGATAGCCTTGACGGGAGAGGAAAAAGATTGGGAGGAAAAATACCGGCAGCTGGATGAGGTTATTGAACGTTACGGCCAGCAGGAAGGACAGCTGATCCGCATATTAAAAGAGGCTCAAAATATATTTGGTTACCTGCCGGAGGAAGTGCAAACCTATATTGCAGGTAAACTGAACCTGCCGGTTAGTGAGGTTAACGGTGTTGTTACCTTCTATGCCCTCTTTCACACAGAACCACAGGGGAAATATAGCATTAATATTTGCCTGGGAACTGCCTGCTATGTTCAAGGCGCACAGGGAATTTTCGATGAATTCAGGCGACAGCTAGACCTGCGCGAGGGCAACACGTCCGCAGATGGTTTATTTACAGTGAAAAGTACCCGTTGTGTGGGGGCTTGCGGACTGGCACCGGTTTTGACTGTTGATGATAAAGTGTACGGGAAATTCCGGCGCCAGGATGTAGCCAGGCTACTACAGAAGTACCGGCGCAGGGAGGTGACTGCTGGTGATCAATGGATTGAACGACCTGCTCGCTATCAAGGAGAAACGGCTCCCGGACATTAACGCCCGCAGGGAAAAACCTGGTGCCAGCCCGGAGTGGCAGGTACTGGTTTGTACCGGAACAGGTTGTACCTCTTCAGCAAGCCACCGGGTAAAGGAAGAACTGTTCAGGCAGGTCCAGCTAAAAAAAGCCCCGGCCCGGATTGTTAAAACAGGTTGTTTCGGTTTTTGTAAAATGGGACCACTGGTGGTCATTTACCCCGGACAGACGCTTTATTGCAGGGTTAAGAAAGAAGATGTTGCCGAAATTGTAGAAAAGCATTTACTGGGAGGCCAGGTAGTGGAACGCCTCCTGTATACGGAGCCTGTTTCCGGGGAGAAAAAGTCCCGGCTTTCGGATATCCGCTTTTTCCGCGCCCAATACCGGATAGCATTGCGTAATTGCGGCTTGATTAACCCTGAAGATATTACAGAGTACATAGCATGTGATGGTTACTTTGCCCTGGCCAATGTTTTATTGCACTGGACACCGGCTCAGGTGATAGACACAATTAAAAAATCGGGCTTGCGGGGGCGTGGCGGAGCAGGTTTTCCCACTGGCCGCAAGTGGGAGCTGGCCGCTGCCGCACCGGGACCGGTGAAATACGTGGTTTGTAATGCGGATGAAGGAGATCCAGGCGCATTTATGGACCGGAGTATTCTCGAAGGGGACCCCCATAGTGTACTGGAAGCCATGACCATAGCCGGCTACGCTATTGGAGCCCGGGAAGGTTATATTTATGTCCGGGCAGAATATCCCATCGCCGTAGACCGGCTGGAACGAGCAATTGCCCAGTCCCGGCAGTATGGACTTCTGGGGCGGCGCATATTCAACACTGATTTCAGTTTTGATATTGATATACGTCTGGGAGCCGGTGCCTTTGTCTGCGGCGAGGAAACGGCTCTTCTGCGTTCGGCAACAGGGGAACGTGGGGAACCGCGTCCCCGTCCCCCCTACCCCGCCCAGTGCGGCCTGTGGGGGAAGCCCACCCTGTTAAACAACGTGGAAACCTACGCCAATATTCCTGTGATTATCCGTGAAGGCCCGGACTGGTTTGCTTCAGTAGGTACAGAGAACAGCCGGGGAACAAAGGTTTTTTCCCTGGCCGGCAAGGTTCTAAATACCGGTTTAATTGAAGTACCCATAGGTATTACTCTGCGTACGGTGATTTTTGATATTGGAGGAGGGATTCCTGAAGGACGGCGTTTTAAAGCAGTACAAACCGGTGGTCCTTCGGGAGGTTGTATACCAGAGCGTTACCTGGATACACCCATTGATTATGAATCTCTAAAACAGCTGGGTTCTATGATGGGCTCCGGGGGTATGATTGTTCTGGACGAGACCGATTGCGTTGTGGATATTGCCAAGTTCTATCTACAATTCAGCCAGGATGAGTCATGTGGCCAGTGTACTCCCTGCAGGGTAGGCACAAAGCGTATGCTGGAAATTTTGGAAAGAATCACCCAGGGTAAAGGAACATTAGAAGATCTTGATGAATTAGAGGAGCTTTCCAGAGAGGTAATGGACGCCTCCCTTTGTGGTCTGGGCCAGACCGCACCCAATCCAGTCCTTTCCACTTTAAAATATTTTCGTCAAGAATATGAAGCCCATATCATAGAAAAGCGGTGCCCCGCCGGAGTCTGCCGGGCGCTGGTAGACTACGTGATAGATGAAGAAAAATGCATTGCCTGCGGTTTATGTGCCCGTGAATGTGTTGCTGAAGCGATTATCGGAGAGAAAAAGGGGCAGCCATATTTTATTGACCGGCAGAAGTGTTTGAAATGCGGAGCCTGTCTGGCCCGTTGTCCCAAAGGTGCTATTTATACTGCTTGAGCAAGGAGCAGGTACATTCAATGTGCCTTTCTTTTGTTTTTTTGGCAGAAAAGATTGGCTTGCTAAGGTGGGTGAACAGGGGTTATAATGAGTTAGTCGTAAAAAAACCTGGGATAAGGGTAAGTGTTTAATGGTAATACATGCAGGTAATTTTTATTTAGGGAAGAGGGGATTAATAACATGTCCAAAGAAAAAGTACTGAGCATTGACAGTAAATTTCATTTCTCCTGTCACCCGGGACTTTCTTGCTTTACCCATTGTTGCCGAGATGTGAATATTTACCTTTCACCTTTTGATGTACTGCGCATGCGGAAAAGATTGGGACTTTCCTCCGGGGAGTTTTTGGACCGTTATACTGTTTCCCTTATTGGTGAGGGAACTGGATTACCTGTGGTTCTCCTGAAAATGGACGAAAAGCAGGATAAAAAGTGTCCCTTTGTCACTCCTCAGGGATGCAGTATTTATGAAGACCGCCCCTGGGCCTGCCGTATGTTTCCCCTGGACAAGTGTGCTGAGTATGATCAGTTTACCATTTTAACCGACCCCTCCCGTTGCCGTGGTCTGGACGAGCCTCAAGAACTTTATGTTGAAGATTATCTTAAGGAGCAGGGGTTGCTGGTTTATGAAGAGGTAGAGGCTATTTTCAAACTGGTTTCCAACAGCCCCCGGGTTTTAAGCGAAAAGGTTGTCAATCCACGTATTGTACAGATGTACTATATGGCCTGCTATGATCTGGACAGGTTCAGAAAGTTTATTTTTGAAAGCAGGTTCCTTGATATTTTTGAGGTGGAACCGGAGGTTATTGAACGAATAAAGGATGATGACCTGGAATTGTTACAGTTTGGTTTTAAATGGTTGCAATTCGGTATGGTCATGGGCGATGCTTTAAAAATTAAGGAAGAGGTTCTTCAGGAAGCCAGAAGAAAACAGGCCGTCCAGGGTAGTTAAGGGAAGTAAATTAACCCCGGAAATTTTCCGGGGTTAATTTATCAAACCGGGTTTAACCAGTAACCCGTACAATTCAGGTCTTCTGGATTCCAGGAAAAAACTATGGCGCATGCTGGTGGTATTGTTGTAACGGATGGTATTGATGAGCTTTGAGTCAAGATCAACGACCAGTAATCCTTCTTTTCCCTCAAAATCCTCGGCCACTACATTGCCCTTGGGATCAATAACCAGTGCGCCGCCACAAAATTCCTGATTTTTCCCTGATGGTCCCACCAAGTTACAGGCAGCTATAAATACACTGTTATCATATGCCCGGGCGGAGAGGTATTTAAGCCAGATATCCCGCCGGTCTCCTACCATGGTAGGCGAGGCATGGGGAGCAAAAATAACCTCCGCCCCCTGCAAGGAAAGTACAGTAGTAACCTCAGGAAAATGCAGATCCCAGCAAATCTCCACAGCAAACCGGGCTTTATCCGTTTCAAAAACCGGGAGCTGGTTGCCAGGGGTAAAATAGGGTTTTTCGCTCTTGCCCAGGTGGGTCTTGCGGTATTTATCCAGCCGGCCGTCAGGGTAAGCGATAACCTGGGTGATATAGGGTTTCTCGCAGCCGGACATCTCTGCCAGTCCAGCCAGTATGACCATATTATAGGAACTGGCCAGCCTGCTTAAATAATTTGTGCTTTCTCCCGGGATAGGCTCGGCAAATTCCTGTATTTTTTCCCGGTGATAACCCTGAATGCATAGCTCGGGGAAAAGGATCATTTCCACCTTTTTGCCGGCCGCTTCTTCCACAAAAGCAGCCATCTTCTCCCGATTTTTCCTTACCTCTCCTATGCTTACTTGCATTTGAACCAGGGCAATGCGCAGGTCGTTCATTTTATATTAATCTCCTTGTTACCTGTCTATTTTTGAACCCTGCTGGCTGAGAAAATCAGGGCTTAATGTAAGCATATCCTTGAACTTGCCTGCGTACTATCTCGGTAATGCCTGCGGGAACAACAACTACAAAATCAGGTAATCCCTCTTCATTTATTTCATGCGCAATCAAAGCGTTCCGGCAAGCAATAAATGCAACTCCCACTTTATGCAAGTTCTCCATTTGGCTTATTAAATCCTGCTCACCCGGGTTATAACCGAGTACACCGGAACCATTAGCCAGAACCACGATGCTGGCCCTTTCTGCTCCAACATCACGTAAAAAATTAATAATGTTGGTGATAACCCGGGGCCAGCGTTCCGCCTCGTTAATATGAAAAAGTACCTTCATTTTACTTGATTCTCCTGCATCATTTGGCAGGCCTTTCCCTGACAAAACTTTTCCACCTCCTGTTTTTTACCAACCTCAGCGCCCGGCCTGGCCATAATATATGGAACAGGTGTAAGGTCCAGATCTTACAATTCAAAGATCACTGCTTCTTCTTCACAACTGGGGAATTTGGGGCAGTTTATACATTCTTTCCAGACCTTTTGCGGTAACTTCTCTTTGGCTATGGGTTGAAACCCACATTTGATAAAAAATCCTGCTTGATAGGTAAGGGCAAAAACCCGGGGAAGCCCCAGTTCACGGGCTTCCTCAAGAAAGGATTGAACCAGGCGGCGACCAATACCCCGGCGCGTATAACGGGGATTTACCGCCAGAGCTCGTATTTCCGCCAGGTCTTCCCAAATAATATGGAGAGACCCGGCACCTATAACCTGCCCATTTTCCTCGGCTACGGTAAACTCTCTTACAGCTTCATACAGGGCAGAGCGAGAGCGTGCCAGCATAAGCCCCCGGTCAGCGTAGTAGGTAATTAAGCTGTGTACCGATTCCATATCCGCAATTCTTGCCTTGCGTATGTTCATCCTGTGTTTCTCCTCTATCTTACATTTCCTGAGCAAAGGTCACAGCGTTGCGAAAGATGGGCAGGCCATGAGGTTCACGGAATTGTTGCCGGCGCCAGTTGGGGTGCTGGACAAGGTCCACGAAGCGTTCCGGGTGAGGCATTAATCCCAGTACCCGCCCGCTGGGATCGCAAATGCCGGCTATAGCGTTCAAAGAGCCGTTGGGATTGTCCGGGTAAACGGTGGCAGGCTCGCCGTTACTGGTGGCGTAACGAAAAACCACCTGCCTGCCCTCTTCAATTTTACTTAGGTTCTGGCTATCGGTATAAAATTTGCCTTCACCATGGGCGGCCTGAAAATGAAGTAACCTGCCGGCCAGCCCCCGGGTAAAAATACAGGACGTATTTTCCACCCGGAGATAAACCCAGCGGCATTCAAAGCGCCCGCTATTATTGTGCATAAGGGTGGTTTTGATGTCTCCTATCCTGGCTGCAGGCAGGAGACCGGTGCGGACGAGAACTTGAAATCCATTACAAATTCCCAGCACCGGCTTGCCCCTGTCAACAAATTCCTGTAATTGTTCCTTCAGGAAGGAAGTCAGTTCCACGGCCAGTATTTTACCTGAATGCACGTCATCCCCGTATGAAAAACCACCGGGGATAACCAGAATTTGATACTCGGTGAGCTTTTTCTCCCCTGCCCTGAGTTGATTGACATGCACCAGGTGAGGTTCCCCACCAGCCCGCTCGAAAGCATATGCAGTTTCACGATCGCAATTGGTACCATCGGTACGTAAAATACACACTCGCGGTTTTTTCATTATCCCACCTCCCGGGCTTCGCCAGGGGTACCGAAGATTCGTTCCATGGGTTCCTTCCAGGACCTTTTCAGAGTGGACAAAGCTATCCTGCAAAGATGGTGCCCTTCCTGTTTGATCTCAATTACCGGATTGTCCCGTGTCTGTCCCAGAACCACGTGGGGAAGGCCGGCCAGGACTTTGCCGGGATTTTCCCGGGGGGACATCTCGAGCAAAAAACACCCGCTTGTTTCATTGAACAGGAAATAATCAGGTCTTTCGCCGGCGGGAACATTCAATTCTGCTCCCACCCCGCCCCCAAAGCACATCTCGGCCAGGGCAGCAGCCAGCCCCCCTTCACTAATGTCATGACAGGCCAGAATTTTTCCTTCCTGTATGGCCCTGAATATGCCTTTCCATACCCGGGTTACCGTTTTCAGATCTATCCGGGGAAGGTTTTTGCCAAGGTAACCATATAGATCATAATAAACCGATCCTGCCATTTCGGATAGATTACGCTGGCCTACCAGGACTATCAAATTACCAGTTCCTTTAAAATCTGATGAAATGGTACGTTTTACATCTGGGAGGCGGCCAAAAACAGAAACACAGAGCACGGGCGGAATTTTAATTACCTCTCCATCCTTGCCGCGGTAAGTGCTGGAAAGGCTGTCCTTTCCAGAAATAAAAGGCATCCCGGTGGCACGAACAAAATCAACACACGCATCTACCGCCCTGTCAAGGGCTCCCAGTGACTCTTCATCGGGAAAAGGCCAGATAAAGTTATCAATTAAAACCAGTTCCCCGGGGTTAGCCCCCACGGCTACGGCATTGGAAACTGCTTCCGTTGCCGCCCAGAGGCTTCCATAATAAGGATCTATCTGGTTTAATACCGGGTTCAAACCATGGCTGATTATTACCGCTGCCGGGGAGCCGAGCAGAGGAGTAAGGACTACGGCATCATTGGGACCGTCCTGTTCTACCCCACCGTAGGGGGCAAGGCTGCAGGAACCCTGAACACCGTGATCGTACATACGGACAATTGGTTCCTTGGAACATACATTCAAATGGCTCATTACCCTGCAGTATATATCTTCCAAAGCATCTGGAATCGGCAACTGTGGTTCTTTTAACGCCGGCTGCTGCCAGCGGGCCGGGAGAACCCTTTTGGGCAGGCCGTGATGGAGGAATTCCATGTCTAGATCACAAACGATTTCGTTTTCATATGTTACCACCAGCCTGCGATCGGAGGTGAATTCCGCCAGCACAGTAGCTTCCACATTCAATCCCCGGCAAATCTCCAGCAAGCGCTCCAGATTTCCCGGAGATACGGCGATAATCATGCGTTCCTGGCTTTCAGAAAGCCAGATTTCCCAGGGTCTCAAACCCTGGTATTTTAGAGGTGCTCTTTCCAGCCATACCCTGACCCCTGTTTTTTCGCCCATCTCACCCAGGGCAGAGGAAAACCCTCCTGCACCGCAGTCGGTAATGGCCCTGACGAGACCGGCTTCGCTGGCTGCCAGTATGGCGTCGGCTACACGCTTTTCTTCAATGGGGTGGCCGATCTGGACGGCACTGGCATTTACTTCGGTAGTTCGGTGGGTCATTTCACCGCTGGAAAAGGTTGCGCCGTGAATACCATCCCGACCTGTTCGCCCACCGATAACTACGGCCAGGTCGCCGGGCCGGGGCTGGCCTTTCCGACAGCGCTCAACAGGCAGCATTCCGTAAGCACCAACTATGACCGATGGCTTGGCCCGAAAATCGCGATGAAAATGCACAGAACCGTTATTGGTTGGAATGCCCATACGGTTACCATAGTCCCGTACCCCGGCCACCACCCGGCGCAGCAGGTAATGGGGTGAGAGACAACCCGGCGGAATTTCTTCCCGGGGAGTATCGGGTGGTGCAAAACAAAACATATCTGTGGAAGCTATAACCCGGGCTCCCTGGCCGGTTCCCATGACGTCCCTGAATACTCCACCACTTCCTGTCATGGCACCGCCGTATGGTTCGATGGCGGACGGAGAATTATGGGTTTCCACTTTGCCGCAGATGGCCCAACCGTCATAAAATTCCATCACTCCGGAATTATCCACAAAAGCAGAAAGTACCAGAGGATGATTGGCTGCAAAAGTTGCCTCTTGCAGGCGTTTCAAAAGGGGTTCTTTAACCCTGCCTTCTACCAGGAGACGTGCTTTGAAAGTCTTGTGGCCGCAATGTTCGGACCATGTTTGGGCCAGAGTTTCAATTTCACAGTCCGTAGGATCCCTGCCAATATTTCTAAAGTACTGTTGAATCGTTTTCATTTCTTCCAGGTTAAGGAAAAGTCTGTCGCGACTCAGTTCCATTAGTTCGGCATCGCTCATCCCGCGCAGGGGGATGATTTCGGTTTGTCCCGGGCGGCCCGAAATGAGAAGAGTGGCAGGTTTTTCAGTAACCACCCGTTCTACGGTGGCATTGACCAGCAGTCGTTCAAGGATGACATCAATGTGCTGCGAGTTAATGTCCTGACCGTAAAAGCCATATTCACGGCTGGAATCGGCGGCCACCAGCCCCTCAATTCCCAGGTCCCGGGCAGCTTTCATCAATGATGCGGCCTCAGGATTCATAACCCCTGGTTTATAGGCCACTTCCACTACTACAGGAGCGTCTTTGATGATGGGAGCATTGATGGTATAGTCCTGAAAAACTGCTTCCGCCAGCAGCTTTTCAGCCAGCAGTCGAGCTGCTGACTCATCAATGCCTTCAAAACGATATACCTTGGCTGTACGTACCTTTTGAACCGCATCAATGCCCAGGGCGTGCTTTATTTCATATAAAACCTCCTCACCAGCCGGATCGGTCAGGTAGGGGTGGTTTGCGACCCGAATTTCTACAACAGCCACCTTTATTGCCACCTCCTGGGTGAGAGTTCAGGAAAAAGAAATTTCCCGGCGGCTTGCCGCCGGGAGAATAACTCCCAAAGAAATTTTAGTATACTTGTACTTGAAAAACAAGAGTCTTCTTAACGTACGATAAGCACCGGACAGGGGACATGACGAACCACCCGGTTGCTCACGCTGCCCATTAAGTAACCCCGGATTTTCCCCAGACCACGGCTACCCATGAAAATTATATCGTTGCGGTCCTGGTGAAAAGATAGAAATGTTAACCGCTTTTCAAGTAAAGGGGGAGAAGTATGTTCACCAGGCTGTCCATACCCAGGACCTCCCTGGTGGTTTTATGTGGTTCTGCCGGGTGCGGGAAATCCACCTTTGCCGCCCGCTGGTTTAAGGATACCCAGATTGTTTCCTCGGATCGTTGCCGGGCGGCGGGTCCGGGTGGAGATCGTCCCATTGCCTATAGAATCACCAGCCCGGGGTCCCTTCGATCTCGTTGGCGATGTCCATGGCTGCTTATTGGAGCTGGAAGAACTTCTCACCCGTTTGGGTTACCGGTGTCGGGGCAAAAGCTGGACCCATCCCCGGAAACGAAAGGTAGTATTTCTTGGTGATATCGGTGACCGGGGGCCCTTTAACCTGGCTACCATTAACCTGGTTATTAAGTTATTAATATGGTGGAGTCGGGAGATGCCCTGTATGTACCGGGGAACCACTGTAAAAAATTAGCTGGCTATCTATCCGGTCGCCGGGTGCAGGTCCGTCACGGTTTAGAAAAAACAGCCCGCGAGCTGGAACAGTTAAATCCTGTCGACCGGAATTCTTTTATCCAGCGGTTTTTAAGATTCTATCACCGGGCTGTTCCCTATCTAGTTCTGGATGAAGGCCGGCTGGTTGCAGTGCACGGGGGAATTAAAGAAAAAATGATTGGCCGCCTTTCACCACGGATAGCGGATTTTTGTTTATACGGCGACTCTACCGGCGAAATAACTCCCGATGGTCTGCCCGTGCGACGGGATTGGGCGCGGGAATACCGGGGACAGGCACTGGTGGTTTACGGGCACACTCCTGTACCTCAACCTGTTTTTCGCAATAATACTATTGATATCGA
This sequence comes from Desulfofundulus australicus DSM 11792, assembly GCF_900129285.1. Classification (GTDB taxonomy): domain Bacteria; phylum Bacillota; class Desulfotomaculia; order Desulfotomaculales; family Desulfovirgulaceae; genus Desulfofundulus; species Desulfofundulus australicus. The sequence goes on along the minus strand of NZ_FQUW01000025.1, from coordinate 31,047 downwards.
CCAGGGCTGCGTAATGGGTGGAAAATTAACCGCCCTTCGTTATCCGGAACGGGAGAACGTACAGGTACCGGCCAGGCAGGTTTATTATGCTCCTGTGAAGAGCGTGACGGGGCGAACGGCGGCAAAATAAATTCTGGCTGACACTGCAACCCCAAAAGTGCTACAATTGTAAGAGTAATTCAGTATAAACGGGGGAAAATATTAATGTCCGATTGGCCGGAAGTGGAGATATATACTGATGGTGCCTGTAGCGGCAATCCCGGCCCCGGTGGTTACGGGGTGATATTACGTTACGGTAGCCATATTAAGGAGCTATCCGGAGGTTATGCTCTAACCACCAACAATCGTATGGAGTTGATGGCCGTAATAGCCGGGTTGAAAGCGTTAAAACGCCCCTGCCGGGTAACCATCTACACGGACAGCAGATATATAGTAGATGCCATGACCCGGGGATGGGTCAGGCGCTGGCAGGCTAACAGCTGGCGGCGGGAGAATGGAGAACCGGCTAAAAATGCTGACCTCTGGGAACAAATACTTCTTCTGGCTGACAGGCATCGAGTGAACTGGGTTTGGGTGAAAGGCCATGCCGATAACGCTTTTAATAATCGCTGTGATCAGCTGGCAGTGGAGGCCAGCCGGCAGCCTTCCCTACCCGTGGATCCCGGTTTTCAAACGTAAGAATATATTCATGAGAGGTGCTTTTGGCAGTGCATCGTGTTTGACGCAAAGGGCAGATAAGCCGGGTGCATTTGCAGCTTAAAGGGGAAAACCCCGGAGAAGAGGAGATGGGGATTAATCAACCCGTTACAGGCCAGGAAACTGGAAATTTTCAATTTAATTCTCTCGGTGGCCCCCTGGATAAAGGGTTTAAGGAAAATTTCCGGCGGGATTAATCGTTTTCTCCTTACCGGATGGCAGAGAAAAACCAAATAATCATACCTATTTCCAGGACCAGCTTGGCTACTGTCCCCCCGGCAAAACCAACCAGGGAGCCCCATCCTGCCAGAAAAGCTTGATTTAAAGACTTGCGAGCAAACAGTTCACCAATTACCGCTCCCGCCAGGGGGCCAAAAACCATGCCGGCTGGACCTAAAATGATTAATCCCAGAATCAACCCCACCATGCTTCCCCATATGGCATAACCAGAACCACCATAGCGGCGTACTGCCCACACTCCAGCCAGGTAATCCAGGACCAGTACCAGGATCATTGCCAGTGTCTGGCCCAGGTAAAAACCCCATTTCAGGGTAGAAAAGCCGGTGATTATACCGTAAATCAACATTCCCAGCCAGATGAGCGGCGCACCTGGTAGAGCCGGTACAATTGTTCCTGCCAGGCCGGCAGCAAAGAAAAGACACGCCAGAATCAAACCCAGAAGAGACATTTTAATCGCCTGCCTTCCACTTCTGATCTTTTAATTTAGTCTTATGTATAACGTATGTTTCGTAACCTGGAAAACTTCCCTGTTAAAAAATCGGAGCCGTTTTAAAACCGGCTCCGGATGCTTTTCAAAATGTTTCCTCCGTCTTTCTTTTTTCTACGGGTACTAAGCATTCCCGGGTACATAATTTGCAGTTGCCCTGGCAATGCGCCCAGGTCCATAAGTAGTGATTACACCGGGGGCAACGGGTAGCATTTATATCAGCTGTTTTATAGCCACAGCAGGGACAATATTCTCTTTTAACCAGCAATTCCCTGACCTCCCTTGCCTACCTCACCTATCGTCAGTTCAGCGGCTTTTATAGCCCTGCTCCGTAATGCTGCTGGTTGTTCTTGTCCGGCGAAGCAAATTACAGGTGACTACTACTATAAGAGTAAATGCTATAAAGAAAAGAATTACCGGTAAGACTTGTGTTTTCCCACTGCCAGGGCTAAAGAGTCGAGCCAGCTGGGCCACCAGTCCACCTACGAGAAATGCCGCTATCCAGCTGCTCCCCCAGATTAGCAGAGCTTCTTTTTTTGTCCGCTCCTTAAAAATTACCAGCACGGAAGCAATGCAGGGCACGAACAGGGTAATGGTGATCAGAGCTACTATAGTTTGAAGCGGAGATAAAGCCAGCTCTGTTAAACCGGCAGCTCCAAAATCACGGCGTACAATTCCCATAATAAAAGCCGTGGCTGCCTCGCGGGGCAGGTTTAGCCATCCTACAGTGAGAGGTGCCAGCAAATTCTGCAAGAATTCCAGAATACCTGTTACCTGAAAGGTACTGATAAGCAGTGCTCCCAGGGCAAAAAGTGGCGCGGCTTCCCTGAGAAAGTGAAATGATTTGGTAAATGTTTTTTTCAATACATTATCTATGCGGGGTAACCTCAGAGGAGGTAAATCGATAAACAGGTCTGCCGATTTACCGGGTAGCAGGGTAGCCAGCAACGTGCCAGCCATTACCAGTACGCTGAAGATGACCAGGGCGTACAGGGCCAGGTAATGCGGTCCCAGAGTAGCCAGCATACCGGCAATGACCCCCAGTTGGGCGGAACACGGTATGGTCAGCCCCAAAAGAAAAATGGCTATTTTCCTTTCCCGTTCGGAGGACAGGAGACGTGTGGTAATGGTGGCCATGGTTACGCAACCGAAACCCAGGATAATGGGAATTACTCCCCGGCCATTAAGACCAATGGAATTTAACAGGCGGTCTACCAGGGTGGCAATACGGGGTAAATATCCGGAGTCTTCGAATAAAGAAAGGAAGAAATAGAATCCTACCACCAGGGGCATTAATAGTCCCAAAAGATAGGTAACTGTCATGGTGAGCAAACCAAATTCGCCAATTAAAATAGTACCCGGGATGGATGACTGGGGTATAAATTGCTCGACAAAATGGCGCACGGCAGGCTCGTACATACCCTGCATAATGGTTTCCTCTGTAAAGCCCACAACGGTGCCTGCAATAAAAATACCAATGGCTTTATACATTGCCCATAGCGTTAGCAACAGTATGGGGATTCCCGTAAGCGGTTTAATCATCAGCCTCCCCAGGGTAACAGCCATACTTGCACCCCGGGAGGTTTCCCTAACCACCTGCTGATATATTGCATTAACCCTTTCTCTCCGGCGGCGGTAAATTTCTTCTTGCCTGGTCCCCGGTTCCAGGTTATAGCGGGCAGCAATTACCGGGTCTCCCTCAAGGATCAATAATGCTTCTCCCCGGTTACCTACCCGGTTAATTAGGGGGTTAAGTTCCTTTTCCACCCCGGGTGTGACATGGCCCGGGCGGGCGGTATAGAGTTCCGCTTTCAGACGTTCAAATCCCTTTCTTTTTACAGCCACCGTAGGGATAACTGGAACCCCCAGCAACTGACTCAGGCGTTCCACATCCACTTCAATACCCATTCTCCTGGCATCGTCTATCATGTTCAGGGCGACAATCACCGGCACCCCGGTGTCAATGATCTGCTGGGTAAGAAAAAGATCCCGCTCCAGATGAACGGCCGAAACCACGTTGAGTACCAGGTCGGCTGAAAGGATAATATCCCGTGCAATGCGTTCCTCATCGTTAAAAGAGGATATACCATAAACTCCCGGTGTATCAATTATTACGTCAGAGCCATAGCGACCCCAGGAAATATCCAGGGTAGTACCCGGGTAATTGGAAACGTCTACATATATACCGGTAAAATGATTAAAGAATACTGACTTTCCTGTATTAGGATTACCGGCCAGGACTATGCGCTTTCCCCCTTCAGGTACATCAATTTTCACACCAGTGCAGCAACCATGAGTCACGATTAAATGCTCCCTTCTACTTCTATCTGCCGGGCTAACCCCCGTCCGATGGCAATCTCCTGATGGTTTTTGCTAATAATTACCGGTCCTCCGGGTATAACTTCACTGCAGGTTACAATTTCCCCCTCAGCAATACCGAAACGCAGTGCCTGTGCCCGGATTGACTCCGAGGGTAAGGATAAAATACGACAACGCTGGCCTCTTTTTATGCGATCAAGGGTCATAAAAGGGTTCCCTCCCGGAGTGGTTAGAAATTTGGGATCATAATTAATGAGAATGAATTTCAATCTAAATACAGTTTAATCTCACTGACTAACCATGTCAAGATATTTATTAATCCACACGCCTGTAAAATTACCGGTGACGGTATATTAAAACGGTATATTAAAAAGGAACGGGGCTTGAACCCCGTTCCATTATTTTTAAAGGTCGTCATCTGCTTCAACACATTCGGTACAGGAGCCAGAAGTAATCGTGTTATCTGCCGGGCAGCCTGCCGAGCCTTCCAGAGCCGGGCAGATAGTATTATCGTTTTCACGCTCTTTAGTGCGACTGGTTTTATCATCACGGAGCATTATTTTTCACCTCCCGGTAAATATTTTGTCCCCGGGAGTACAAAAAAAAGCTAACGAAAGTTGGCATTATTTTTTTCAAAGTTTAATGCGTTTAGTAACTGTTGCATAACCTGCCAGGAATTATCTATTAGGAGATTTATATCTTCTTTTTGCGCATTTTCTACATGAAGTCCAGCAATTGCAACCACCACCTGACCGCTGGCTTTGGCCAGTTTTTCGGCCAGGGGTTTTATTATTTCGTCCTCCTTATGTCCCAGCCTGGGTACTGATATTGAATTACAACTTAATTTTCGAGGTTCAACCATGCTGGGGCGGGGAATGCTCATGACCATTGCACCAATATGGGGCTTTTCCCCGCCCAGGAGAGTAAATATAATGCCGTCGCCAGTAAGGGTTGCCTGGAGCTGCACCCTGTGCTTTCCCTCTCCGGCAATAAAAAAAAGATTTTTAACTCCAGTCATATTAAACCCCTTAATCAATTTTTTCTCTTAACAAAACCTAGTAAGTCAGGCTTCCTAACTCCCTTGGCAAATGCCAGAACCTTAAATACCCGTCCCATTCCTTCGGGTAAAAGTAATTTTTTTACAGCCATGACGGTATGCGTGGCTTTTGCGTCAAAAACGTATTCGGGCTTTGAACGGGGAATGGCTTCCAGAATGCCCAGGTTCAACAAAAAGTCCATTTGCGTGGTGTAACCAACTGGTAGCAGGCCGGCTTCCCGGCCCCAATGCGTCAAAGCGGAAAAATCAACATGGGCGGTTATGTCCTGTTGTCCCACATTATTTAAAGGATTATTATTTAAGCGGTGCTGCCGGTAACAGCGCAGGGTGCCTTCCATGCGGGAAGGGTGGTACAGCTCCGGGGATTCCATACCGTAGTCAATGAGGAGGACAAAACCCTGCTCCAATTTAGTTGCTACTTCCCTTAGCCATTCCCTGGCAGCAAGATTAACTTCAGCCGTCTGGCCAGGCACAAGTTTTATACCGAAAGTCTGAAAGTACTCTTCCAAAAGAGGGGTGGAAAGTTCCCCCTCCACTTCTACAAGCCTTCCCTCATCCCAGTTAACATAAATTTCCTTTAACCCCGAATTGGTTTGGCGCACCCTGTGGACAGGGAAAGCATCCACAAGCTCATTGCCAAAAATGATTCCTTTTATATGGCCGTTATCTCCTGCCTCAGATAGATTGTTTACCCAGGATAATTTTTCTTGCGGGAAAGAGGTCAATAATTCCTTCTGTTTTTTTATCATTTCCGGGCTAGCTTCAATGATGTAGTAATGTAAACCTGTCCAGGCCAGGGGAAAAGATGTGCCCAGGGCTTCCAGGATATGGAGGGCAAGAAGGCCTTTACCCGCTCCCCATTCAACGAGTGCCCAGCTTTGTGGTTTCCCAAGGTATTCCCACATCTGGTAAAACTGCCTGGCCAGCATGGTTCCAAAAAGGGGATGCACATCTGAACTGGTGTAAAAATCTCCCCGGGGGCCAATTTTCTCTCCCGGACTGGTATAATACCCCAAACCCGGATAATAAAGGGCCATTTGCATGAAATCTTTAAAGGTAATGGGTCCTTTTATTTTAATTATTTCCCTTAACTTTTCCACTAAAGGATTCAAATTAACCACCTTTTTTTATCAAATGTCCTATATAGTGCTTATTTACCCATAAAAAATTGGTGATATCTTATTAAAAGTGTGTTCAAACTAGAGCTGTAATGAAAATTTCTTAAAAAGAAGGAGGTAAAATTATGACTGTTGGCGAAAAGATGCATCAAACCCTGGCCTCTTTGGAAAGTGCAGCTGCTAACTTAAAGTCCTTCTCCCTGGACACCCAGGATCAGACGGCCAAACAAATGTTTGCCAGCTATTCCCAGCAGCTGGAGGACATTTGTAAAGGCCTGCGCGGAAGGGTTAATTACATTGAACAGCAGGAGCCACAGTATAAAGTATTGCAACAACAGCAGCAACAAAACCAGCAATAGCCGTACAAGCAAGCAAACTGGGTGGAGGACACGGGTTTTTCCGCGTCCTCCATGTTCTTTAAGTTAAATTAATTCAAGGTGGGAGGATAAGTACCTGTGCTTATACAACCGGTGGGCCGTGGACGCATGCTCATGGGAAGACTGAGTAAGGGAACAGATTTGCTGATATCTCTAACCGAGCTTTGTGTACATGAAAATATCCGGCTGGGGGTGATACGGGCCATAGGAGCAGTTACCCGCGCCCGGCTGGGATTTTACCATCAGGAACAAAGAACTTATAAATACCTGGAGTTCAACAATCCATGTGAAATAATCAGCCTGGAAGGCAATATTTCCCTAAAGGATGGGCAGCCTTTCGTTCATGCTCACATCGCACTGATGTCCGCGGATGGGAGTATGATTGGGGGCCATCTGGCAGAAGGTACGGAGGTCTTCGCCTGTGAATATGTGATTACCGAACTCCTTCATGAACAGGAACGGGATTTTGAACGGGTCTTCGATGAAGCAACAGGGCTGTACCTGTGGCCTATGGACAACCAGTAAAATATTTTCCGGAGGCCAGGGGGAATGGCCGGTTGTAACCATCTGGTTATAACCGGATTTTTTGTTTTTCCATTTTGGTTAGGACCCTCTTATCGCCTACCCGTTTGGTGGTTTTTTCACGGTCGAAATACTCCAGAAGGGGTAAGGCATATTTTCTCGACGTTTGCAGCAAGTCCCGGGTTTCTCCCACCGTTATTTCCTCTTTTTCCCGCAAGTAATTAATCAGCTCCTGCCGGGCTTTATCCAAACACTCTGCATGAAAATAAAGATCATCGGCTACCCGTACCAGCAGGCCTTTCTTGAGCAGGTACTGTAGAATTTCTTGAGCCATCGGGCCATCTAACCCGGCCTGGCGGGTTGCTTCAATCCACGCAGGCGGCTGGTAATTCGCCTCTTTGTATATCTCAAGTAAATACCTTATCTTTTGTTCCAGTTTGCGTTCTGGTTGAGGGGTAAATTCAGGAAGAGCTATCTCCTGGGCATGCAACTTCACCAGGTTATCTTCTTCCATGACCTGAAGAAGGGCTTGAAAATGCTTATTATTCATGCGGGCAAAGAAACGGGAGCGCATCTCTTCCCTGGGGAAGCCCTCCCGCAATGGAAATTCCCGGTGGTATTCCTGGACTACAGAGCGAATTTTTTCCGCCCACTGCTGGTAAACTTCCTCAGGAAGATAGGATACCTGGTTCTCCAGAAATATGGTGCGAATAAGGTTTTTCTTGGCCAGATTTTGCATGGTTTCTATTACGACTTGCTCGTCCAGCCCGCTCGCCCTGGCCAGCTCTTCAGCCGTTAAAATATTCTGCTGGCTGTTAAGCTGCTGAAGCAGGATTTCTTCCGGTGTCCCCTTTTCCCTGGTTAAGAGCTTTTCAATTACTTCCGTGCGCATCCGCCGGTGTTTAGGTGCTACCGGATCAATAATTTTACCGCCACCAATGGTGCGTACCGGCGAATAGGAACGGATTACAAACCGGTCCCCCTGTAAGGCCACCGCAGGTTCTTCCAGTTCCAGCTGAGCAGGAGCCGTATCCCCGGGAACCAGCTCCTCTCGATCCAGGAGAATTACCCGGCACATAATCTCTGCTGTACCCAGATGCATGCGTACCCGTGCCCGGTTCTTCAACGGCCTGGCTGATTCCAGCAGGATCAGGCGAACGTCCATGCGGTAGGATGGGGTCAGGATGCCGGGAGTGGCTACAACGCTTCCGCGGGGTACTGCTTCCACTTCCACACCGGTCAGATTTATTGCTACCCGTTGCCCGGCACGGGCTTTCTCCACCTTTTGCCCATGCACCTGGAGCATACGCGCCCGGGAAGCAATTCTGCGGGGCATGATTTCCAGGGCATCGCCGGTATGCAAAACGCCACTCCATAAGGTACCGGTGACAACAGTACCAAAGCCAGTTACCGAAAAAACCCGGTCAACGGGCAGGCGTACGTGTCCTGTAGCCGGCTTTTCCTTAACTTTTTGTGCGACCAGATCAATGGCGCGTAGAAGTTCATCCAACCCCCGGCCGGTGATACTGGAAACCTCTACCATAGGCGCATCTTCCAGGGTGGTACCCTTGAGAAAATCTCTAATTTCTTCCCGTACCAGATCCAGCCATTCACGATCCACCAGATCTACCTTGGTTATTACCACCACTCCTCGTGGTATTTGCAGAAGCTGGATGATATCCATATGTTCTTTTGTCTGGGGCATAACCCCTTCATCTGCAGCGATTACCAAAAGCACCAGGTCAATTCCGCCTACACCGGCCAGCATATTCTTGATAAACCGTTCATGACCCGGCACATCTACAATACCTGCCTGCAGGCCGCTGGGCAGGGTTAGTGAAGCAAAACCCAATTCAATAGAAATTCCCCGTTCCTTTTCCTCCTTCAAGCGATCCGTATCCACCCCGGTAAGAGCCTTGACCAGCATTGTTTTGCCGTGATCCACATGACCGGCGGTTCCAATAATTAAATGGGTCACTTTTCGACCTCCTCTACGGCTTGAAATGCTGCCGTAATAGCTTGAATCAAGATTTCCTCTTCCCCGGGTAAAATGGTGCGGATATCCAGGAGTAACCGTTCGTCCTGCACACGCCCCATAATTGCTGGTTCACCGTTCCGCAAGATACTGGCCAGATTTTCGCTATCAATTTGCCCGGGCCGTATGCTCACAGCCATGGAGGGCAACTCAGCTGTGGGCATGGCTCCTCCTCCCACCCGGGATATTACAGGTAATAACTCAATAGTAGCTTTATTTCCCACCTTCTGGCGTATCTGTTCTGCCAGCTTTCTTGCCCGATCCTCCAGTTCGGCCAGCCCTGCAGTAAGCATTCGCAGGGTAGGTATTTGTTCCAGAGCTTTTGCCGGTTCGAGGTACAGGCGAAGGGTAGCCTCGAGACTCGCAGCAGTAAATTTATCGATACGTATGGCCCTGGTTAAAGGATTTTTCTTCATTTTTTCGATAAACTGGCGCCGGCCAACAATAATACCCGCCTGGGGACCTCCTAAAAGTTTATCACCGGAAAAGGTAACTACATCTACACCCGAGCTCACAATTTCCTGTACCGTTGGTTCTGCGGGGAGCCCCAGCTGGCCAAGGTCCACCAAAAAGCCGCTGCCCAGGTCGCTCATCACCGGCAGCCCGTATTCCTTACCCAGCGCAACCAATTCTTTAACGGTAATTTCCCGGACAAATCCCACCAGACGATAATTGCTGGTATGAACATGCAGGAGAAGAGCAGTTCGTTCGTTAATAGCCCGGCGATAATCATCGGGATAGGTCTTATTGGTTGCTCCCACTTCCACTAGGATGGCGCCGCTTTGAGCCATTACCTCAGGGATACGGAAAGAACCGCCAATTTCCACTAATTGACCGCGGGAGACAATAACCTCCCGCCCCCTGGCCAGCGTGCTCAAAGCCAGTAAAACGGCTGCAGCGTTATTGTTCACCACCATGGCCGCTTCCGCACCGGTCAGATTGATAAGCAGTGCTTCCAGGTGAGCATAACGGGAGCCCCGGCGGCCGCTCTGGAGATCCAGTTCAAGGTTGCAATAACCGGAAGCGACCATTTCCACTGCAGCCCGGGCTGCCCGGGCCAGTACAGCCCGGCCCAGGTTGGTATGCAATACCACTCCGGTAGCATTGATCACCCGGCGTAAACTTGGCCGGGAGCGGCGAGCGGTTTCCCGGATTACTTCTTTTGCGACAAGGGAAGTAATTTCTGCACGCCCCGTCTCCTCTTTTACTTCACCTGTCAGCAGAACCTGGCGCCAGCGATCCAGAACGTCCCTGATTATTTCCACCACCAGGTTGCGCGGGTTCTCAACCAGCAGGTCCGCAATTTCCTGCCGGCGCAGTATTTCGTCCACAGCCGGCAATTTGCGCAAAACTTCTTTATTTTCCATGGGCCTGTTTTCCTCCGCTCATGTTATCCCTAAAATTATAGGGTAAACGGCTCCTTTAAGGCAAGCCGGGAGTTATAACTCAGTATTCCCGTATAATCTCGTATAAAGTAGTCCGCTGGGCCGGGGTAAAACCAGCTTCTTTGATGCACCTGATTATCTCGTGCAGCGGTACGCGGTAATTAGCTCCCGCTGCCCGGACAACATTTTCTTCCAGCATGGTGCTCCCGAAATCATTGGCCCCAAAGAAAAGCGAAATCTGGGCTATTTTAGCTCCCTGGGTGACCCAGGACGTTTGTATACTGGGTATATTATCCAGCATTAACCTGGCTGTGGCCAGGGTACGCAGGTATTCAACCCCCGTTACTGTTTCCCCTCCCAGTTCTGTATTCAGGGGCTGAAAACTCCAGGGAATAAAAGCAGTGAACCCGTGGGTTTCATCCTGAAGCTCGCGAATGCGTACCATATGGAGTACCCGTTCCTCAAGGGTTTCCACATGGCCAAACATCATGGTGGCGGTGCTTTTCATGCCCAGATCATGAGCGCAGCGCATCACTTCCATCCATTGGGCCCAGGTAATTTTATTCGGGCTTATTAGCTGGCGAACGCGGTCCACCAGTATTTCTGCCCCTCCACCGGGCAGGGAGTCCAGACCCGCATCCCTTAATCTAACCAGTACTTCTTTCACAGGCAGGCCGGACTTTCTGGCCATGTGCACTACTTCCGGCGGTGAAAAAGAGTGAATATGGATGTCAAAGCGTTCCTTAATTGAGTGCAGCATGTCCAGATAATATTCCAGATCCAGATCGGGATGCAGGCCTCCTTGAATGAGCAGCTCCGTTCCTCCCACCTGGATGGTTTCTTCAATCTTTTGAAAAAGTTCTTCCTGAGTAATAACGTAAGCATCGGGATCCTGTGGCCGGCGGTAGAATGCACAAAACCGGCACCGGCACTGGCATATATTGGTATAATTAATGTTCCGGTCAATAATGAAAGTCACCCGGTTATCCGGGTGCAACCTGCGGCGTACCTGATCTGCTGCCCTGGCCAGAGCCAGAAGGTCGGCCTTTTTAAGAATTTCTACCCCCTCTTCCAGGGAAAGCCTTTCTCCTGCAGCAGCTTTCTCCAGCAAATATGTTACCCCTGGCACGTATCTTCACCCCAGATAAAAAGCTTTACCCGTTCCTCAATAATACCACTCTTATAGGCATAATCATAAAAGGTAAGCAATGCGCGGCGGTAGCTGTCATCAAAATTGTAACGAATGGTATGGAAGTAATCTTCCAGCACCTGAGGAGGCAATCCCGTTCGCCGGTGGGCTTTTTTAACCAATACGGGTAAGTTATTCATCCCTATCTTTAATGAGCTATATAATAATTCGGCCATAGCGTTGGCTTCCTGGGGATGGGCTTCGGCAAACTCCCTTCTGATTACCCATAAAGCATAAACCATTTTTTCTCCTGTAAAGTCTTTCCAGGCCTGGCCCAGGTCGGTAACAAATACCGGTAAGCCTTCCCTGATCACCAGCTGGTGAGCCTGCATGGCGTTATCCCCTATGAGTAAAACACCTTCTCCCATCTCCAGCATGGTTTTAAGATCTGCTTTTACAGGGTGAAACTCCACTTCCACATGATAATAATGTTCAAAAAGAATCCTTAACAAAACTACTGAAGTGGCCGAAGCTGTGGTTACACATATTTTTTTTCCTTCCAGTTCTGTAACCGGGAGGTGGCTGAAAAAAAGTACGCTGGCCACTCTTCCATCGCTCGCTATGGACAGGTGGGGTAAAATGAAACAATCCCCTGCGTGTTTCGCATATTCAATGGAAGAAAGAGGGGTGCAGTGGAGAACGCCCTCTAAAAACATGCGGTTTAGCCTGGTAGGAGGTCCTTTAACCAGTTCACCGTTTAACGGGATCAATCCTTCTTCCAGCGCATGATAGACAGGCAGGCAGTTCAGGTATTCTATCTGCCCCAGGCTTAACCACGTCACTGTAACCCCTCCCAGAGTACATTGTACAGGGTATCCCGTTCTACCGGAATCCGCCCCGCCGCCCGGATCATTTTAATGAGCTTTTCCCGGGGCATATGCTGTTCAGTTTCCGCACCTGCATCATGAGCAATCTTTTCCTCTACTACCGTGCCGTCCAAATCGTCCACCCCGAAAGAGAGGGCTACCTGTGCCAGTTTGGGACCGATCATGATCCAGAAGGCTTTGATATGATCAAAATTATCCAGTATGAGTCGTGAAACGGCCAGCACTTTTAAATCTTCATAGCCGGTGGTGCCGGTCAGTTCCAGGGATTCAAGGCCGGTATTTTTGGGATGAAACGCCAGTGGTATAAACGCCAAAAAACCACCGGTACGGTCCTGCAGTTCCCGGAGACGGATTAAGTGTTCTACCCGTTCTTCGACGGTCTCGATATGACCGTAAAGCATGGTAGCATTGGTCCGTATGCCCAGGTTGTGAGCCGTTTCATGCACTTCCAGCCAGCGCTCCCCGCTAATTTTACGCGGGCAAATCCGCTCCCGAACCCGGGGGGCAAAAATTTCAGCCCCCCCACCGGGTAGAGAATCCAGCCCGGCTTCTTTGAGCAGCTCCAGGGTTCTTTTAAGGGAAATACCGTTGCTGCGGGCCAGATAATCTACCTCCACAGCCGTAAAAGCCTGAATTAATACTCCCGGCAGAGCCCGCCGTGTCCGGCGTATCATTTCCAGATAATATTCAAGGTCCAGGGCTTCATTCAAACCACCTACAATGTGTATTTCCGAGACACCCTGCCCCTGACATTCCTTTGCCCGGCTTTCTATTTCGTCGAGGGTCATGGTGTAGGCTCCCCGATCACCCGGGTCCTTGCCAAAGGCACACAGCGGACAACGGTTAATACAAATATTGGTATGATTAATATGCCTGTTAACAACGAAAAAAGCCCGGTCTCCATTTTTACGCCGGCGAACCAGATCTGCCAGGTAACCAATGGTTAAAAGGTCGTTCGATTTAAATAAGCGCACCCCATCCTCAAAGCTTAAACGCTCCCCGGCTTGTACTTTTTCGGCGATGTCTTTTAGTTCCTCAGAAACATTGAAATTATTCATAACCTCATTCTCCCTTTCCCTGATTTAAATTGGCTAATTCCGGCTAAAAAAGGTGCAAAGGAAAGAGCACATCTATAAGGGTAAAGATAAACATTACCATACTTAATGTTCCGTTAAGATTAAAGAACGCCACCCCGGCACGGGAAAGATCATGGGGGGATATCAGTTTATGCTGCTTGAATAATAGAACTACCGCAATCAGCACACCTATCAGGTAAAACAAACCCAGATGCAATACGAAAAATACGGCCACAAAAAACAAAGGAGCAATGATATGAAAGAAAGCAGAAATTAATAAGGCCCGCTCCAGACCAAAACGAGCTGGAATGGAGTAAATCCCATATTTCCTGTCGAAATCATAATCATCACAGGCGTAGATAATGTCAAAACCCGCCACCCAAAAAAGAACTCCCAGACCGAGCAGGATAGGGGCCAGATCAAAACGGTTGGCGATAGCAATCCAGGCACCTACCGGGGCCAGCCCCAGGGCCAGGCCCAGAAAAAGATGGCAGGTCCAGGAAAAACGCTTGGTATATGAATAAAAAGAAAGTACCGCCACAGCAACGGGAGAAAGCTTAAATGCCAGAGGACTCAACTGGTAGGCCGAGAAAAGCAACAGGGCAAAGGACAAAATAACCAGCAACCATACTTCCTTTACCCTGACCAGCCCGCGGGGCAGCGCACGGTTGGCTGTACGGGGGTTCAGGGCATCTATATGACGGTCAATTAACCGGTTAAGAGACATGGCAGCGGTGCGGGCTCCCACCATGGCCAGGGTTATCCAGAGCAGGTTATGCAGGTCTGGTATTTGTTTTTGGACCAGCAGTGCGCCCACATAAGCGAAAGGAAGGGCAAATATGGTATGTTCAAACTTGATCATTTCTAGAATAACGCGTGTTTTATATACTACCCTATAAGCCATAACTTGCCCACTTCCTGTTTACCAGTTCCTTAATGCTTTCATCCATTTCTATATCCGGAGGCCATTCCCTCAAATGTCCCTCTCCGGGACCTTTACGCGTAGCGTCAATTCCCATTTTACTACCATAGAGAGGCAGGGGCGAAGCATGATCCAGAGCGTCGAGCGGGCCGTCTACCATCAGGACATCCCGCCGGGGATCGACATTGTTAAATACCCTCCACATTACTTCGGAAAGGTTTTGGACATCAACGTTTTCATCCACCACAATGATTAGCTTGGCCAGCATCATCAAGCCCATTCCCCACAGGGCACACATCACCTTTTTAGCCTGCCCGGGGTATTGTTTCCTGATGGAAACAATTACACAGTTGTGAAACACTCCCTCGAAGGGCATATTCATATCAACAATCTCCGGCAGCTGTAACCGGATGAGGGGCAAAAAGATACGTTCCGTAGCTTTCCCAAGGTAAGCGTCTTCCATTGGTGGCCTGCCCACTACGGTTGCGGTATAGATGGGATTTTTGCGCCTGGTGATACAGGTTAAATGGAAGACCGGATAGTGATCTGGCAGTGAATAGTAACCCGTATGGTCGCCAAAGGGACCTTCCAGGCGGGTCTCCCGTGGATCCACGTAACCTTCCAGTACTATTTCAGCATTTGCCGGGATCTCCAGATCTATAGTTTCGCAGCGTACCAGCTCCACCGGTTCTTTACGCAAGAAACCGGCAAAGAGCATTTCGTCTATACCGGAAGGCAGGGGAGCTGTAGCAGCGTAAATAACTGCCGGATCAGCACCTATAACCACCGCTACGGGCATGGGTCCTGAATATTTCCTGATATGTTCTGCTCCCCCCTTATGGATGTGCCAGTGCATACCGGTGGTACGTTCATCAAAAACCTGCATCCTGTACATACCCACATTGCGCTGACCTGTAACTGGATCCCTGGTAAAAACAAGGGGCAGGGTAATATATGGACCGCCATCCAGTGGCCAGCATTTGAGAATTGGGAGTTCCTTGAGAGAAGGATTTTCCCGCAGAATTACCTCTTTACATGGACCGGATTGAACTTTTCTGGGTAAATATGAAGACAAACGAGCAAGTTTTGGTATAGCTTTTAGCTTGTCCAGGAAAGTTACAGGCAAATCGTCAGGCTGCAGTATATCGACCAGTTCTTCGCCGATCTGATCTAAATTTTCTACCTCCAGGGCCAGGCACATTCGCTCCAGCGAACCAAAGGCATTGGTTAGCACAGGCATGTTGTATCCGCGAACATTTTCAAATAATAATGCCGGCCCGCCCGCTTTACATACCCGGTCGGTGATTTCTGTTATTTCCAGTTCCACATCAACTTCTGTAGTAATTCTTTTTAATAAACCTTTTTGTTCCAGCTTATTAATGAAGGCTCGCAAATCTTTATAAGCCATAATGTTACCTCCAGGTTAAGTTACGGTGCCTACGTGTACGGCAACTATTCCTCCTGTCAGTTCGTAATAACGGGCGTCAGCAAGGCCTGTTTCACGGAAGAGTTCCTTTATTTCTTCCTGGTGTGGAAAATCTTTTAAGGAATTGGGCAGGTAACTGTATGGACCATCAAAACCTACTCCCAGACGGCCGAGCAAAGGCACCAGGTGGTTGAAATAAAAATAATAAAGTTGCTTGAAAACAGGCAAGCTGGGCTTGGACAATTCCAGAGAAACCACCTTCCCCCCCGGCCGAACCACCCGCGCCATTTCACTGATAGTTTTTCGTATATCCGGTACATTGCGCAGGGCAAAGCCAATGGTGGCACAATCAAAAGTATTATCAGGAAAGGGAAGGTCAACAGCATTTCCCTGTACAAACTGGATCTGCCCGGAATAAGGGGTTTTGCTAACGTTTTCCCTGCCCTTAAGCAGCATTTTTTCACAGAAATCCAGCCCTATAACCCGGCCCCCGGGTCCGGCCAGGCGTGCCAGCTCGATGGTGAGCATTCCTGTCCCGCAGCATACATCCAGCCCGCAACCACCCGGTTGCAATCCGGTTTGAGCGGCGGCAAAACGACGCCAGTATTTATCCCGGTTAAAACTCAGGGCAGTGTTTAACCAGTCGTAGCGATGTGCTATGGAAGAAAAAATTGCATGAACGTATTCTTCCTTACTCCGGTAAGGTGGTGGGATGTGCATCAATCTAGCTCCTTCTAAAGTTATTTAAACTGTAAAGCCAACCCCATATTTTGCTCTAGAATAAAACAAATCAATTTTTCCAGGACATCACGATTTTCCCCAGGTGGCAAGCTGGTTAAGGCCGTTAGAGCTTCCTTATAATAATTGCCGGTTTCCAGGGCGTATTCACTCAATCCAAGAGCCATGCCAAAACTTACTCCCAATTTTTCCAGTGCATCCTGCTCCTTTTTTGTGGCACCTGTCAGGTCACCGGCCAGGCGGCAGCCCCCACCAAAAAGAATAGCTGTTTCTTTAAAAACTATTTGCTTGAGCAAATCCGTATTTTGCAGCTCATCCTCATTTTTAATGCGCAGGAGGCCGCCTTCATTTATTTCACAGATAATTTTTGAAAGTGGTTCTAAGTACTTAATTATACCGTGTTCGCATAAGCAAGTAAAAAAACAGCTGTAAAAATAATCTCCCACGAGTACCGGAAACTGGTAACCATCTCTGGGGCTCCCGGAAACGGTATTCTCCTGCACGTTGCGATGCAGGCATGTAGCCAGGTAAATAAGCTGGATTACAGCCGCCAGAGCTACAGCCTGCATATTTAAAGGGGCAAATAATCTGGCTGATAGAAGCACCAGAGCAGGGCGAATAAAATTATGAATGCTATCGGCTACCGGGCGGGTAAACCTGCTCAGGTATATATTCCGTATCTGGCATGACCTGGCCAGTATATTTTGAGCTTGCTGAAGTTCTGTTTTAATGGGGGCGAGCACCCGGTCGAACATAATAAACCTCCTTAATTACCTTACCATAGTATTGATTCGTTGCGGCTAAAAAATTTCCTCCCTGCTAAGAAATGCTGAAAAAGTATGCGAAAATGCAGTGAGCCCTGCAATCTTTTTCAGATCGCAAGGCTCACTAGCCCTTGGTTAGCCGGGTACTAATAAAAATCCCCCTCCTAAAGATTTACAGCTACCTGATGATCAGCCTCTTCTTCTTCCGTGACGGGAAAGATGCCACGTTTGGTTTCTCTGGCCGACATGTGCTTGGCACGAAATTGGCTGGTCAGGTAGTTGCAAGCGTCCCAGGGATTGACCCTATCGCCACAGGTAAAAACATCAACCGCAGCATAGCCCAGTTCCGGCCACGTGTGAATGGCCAGGTGAGATTCGGAGATAACCACCACGCCGCTGACTCCCTGCGGGCTGAACTTATGAAAAACACATTCCCGCACTTCTGCTCCTGCTTCCAGGGCTGCATTGACCATAATTTCTTCAACTTTTTCAATGTCGTTGAGAAGTTCAAACTCGCAGCCATAAATTTCAGCCAAGACATGGCGGCCCAAGTGTTTCATCGTAGTTATCTTCCCCCTTTGACAAAAATATTTTGGAATCCAACCACCTGACAAACTCGACATTTGTCAGGATTGGCCAATTCCAATCAAGTTCAATTGTAGCATAAGATTTGCTGTTGTCAAATAAAATTTTAGATGTCTTCATGAGGATATCTTTTACATAACTGGTTATTTTTCATCAATTTCTTTAAGTACCAGATAAACCATGGGTGGGGCACCAAAAACCATGGTGGTGGCAGCAGCCACTATACCTGAATCATTGAAAATCAGGGCCAGAATACTGGCTGTGGTAACACCTATAAAGCCGCGGAAGAGATCAGGATATTTGTTCCTGATAGCTGCCATCACCCCCACCGGGCGATAGAAGAGCAACACCAGACTGCCCAGGCTGGCCAGGAAAATACGGCTCCAGATAGTATAGCGGACCAGTTTAATGTTAAGTTCCGACTTGCGTTGAATGATGTCCAGCACCACGGGCCAGCCACCATGTAAAACCAGGGCTGTGTTACGGCCAATATGAGATTGTAGCCAGGAAGGACGGTTGAGATCATAGGTCATAAACGCTACCAGTACCACCACAACACCCAGAATAATCAGGGCAACATTTTTAATCGATAAGGAGCGGCCGCAGAGTAAGATAAGAGTAGTAAGAAAAGCGCCAGTAGCTGCTATGGTCCCCCCCACATTGGTACCGAGCTGTGGAGCTGCAAGTATATAAATGGTAGTAAGATAAAGCCCTCCAATGAAAATTATCAGGAACTTTCGCCAGCGGGGGAAACGGGTTAAAAGGGACGTGGAACCTATAATTATAGAACCTATAAGTATGCCCATGTATTCATTGCCGATACCATAAAAGCGGGCACCCACGATGGGATCGTAACCCATAATAGATGTTTTCTGCAGGGGATTCCCCAGCATAGTGTCCAGTAATATGATCCCTGCATTGGTAAAACAAAGAAAAATAAAGGGATCCAGCAGGCCCTGGCGATGGATAAATATGGTGAACAGGGTTATAAGAACAGTTAATATTAATAGCTCCAGAACAACAACCCAACCTGCTGGTTGAGGCAACAGGGGTAATAAAAGATAAACCAGGGGTACCACCATTACCGAGAGCAGAAAAGGCTCCAAAACCCGCCCCAACTTTTTACGCCGCCAGAAAATACAATACAGAGAAACCAGCAGAAGGATAAGCTGGTAAAATATATAACCTTTTTGTATACCCGGGCGGATATTGTAAGTAATGGTAAGCTGATTTAACATGCGGTTCAGGACATTGACTTCCACCTTTTCGCGGCCTGTAATATGCATGGGCTGGCCGGTCATTTCTCCAGGTATTCCTATATTCAGGAATTGTAAGACCGTCGGTGCAATATCAGTATTCATTACTATGCCAGCCCTTTTGGTAGTAGGGGAGGACAACAGGCCGGGAGTAACTCCTGCTCCATAAGCTATGATAGGTGTAAGGTATTGAGGATTTTCAGTATCGCTTTTTCCCGATGTAGGTGAAAGAATCAGTAACAGATCCCGTTGAGTATCGAGACGGGATACAAGGTTACCCACCAGCTCGTTTAATCTTTTCAATGTAAGCTGGCGCTGCATGTTAAATACATCATCACGGGTATCAGTACGCATCTCCTCCAATCGAGAAAGATCTCCTGTTTCCAGAACAACCAGGGCAGTATCCTGTGGCAGGCGATCAAAAGCTTGTAGCAATTTTTC
Organism: Desulfofundulus australicus DSM 11792; assembly: GCF_900129285.1. Taxonomy (GTDB): domain Bacteria; phylum Bacillota; class Desulfotomaculia; order Desulfotomaculales; family Desulfovirgulaceae; genus Desulfofundulus; species Desulfofundulus australicus. Next base: position 11,587 of record NZ_FQUW01000025.1, on the reverse strand, counting down.
ATATCCTGTTCGCATTCCACCCGGGAAAGAAGGGTCGCTGACCAGCATGGTTGCTCCTACATTGCCGTAGTCCACTATACCGCGTTCGTCCATGGCAATACTTAATGCTTCACGCCGCAACCCCTGGGGAACATCAGCATTCCCCAGGACAGCAGTTTTCAGGCCTGCTCTATGCAAAGCAGAACCCAAAGCGCCAGCTGTAGCTTTATAGGGTAATCGTTGATTCTGTTTATGGATCCGTACAATACCCAGCTGAACCAGCGAGCCTGGTTCAGCAACCAGGCCTGTACGCCGGTAAAACTCTTCACCGGCTGTACCCTTCTCTAATTTTTCCCGGGCGTTAAATCCCCAAAATGCCGTCCCATTAGCAGTAATATGCACACCTGCTCCAATGGTGGCATAGCAATTTTCTGGAGTTTGAACACCCGCCGTATTGCCGTTCATCAAACCCAGGGCACCCTGTTGCAGCAGCTTTTGCAAATAGGGCAGATCACTCAAGTTTTTTAAGTCGTCGAGATTTAATCGATCTACAATAACCATGATTACCCTCCTGCCCTGATCAGAGGGTAAAATTGGTTTAACCTGTTTATCATGGGCAGGAGCGGCAAGTTCCAGTGCCGGCATATTTCCGGCCTGCAGGGGCGGCTGGAAGGAAATTACTAATGAAATGGTAATAATAAAGATAAAAAATACAAAAATTGGCCTTTTTGCTTGCAATTTTTGTCACCTCGGATTCAATAACTGGTTATAACTCATTAATTTAAACTTTTAGCGGGCAGATAATAAACCCAGGTTTAAAAGGGCACTTTTATACTCCTCCTCAATTTTACGTACCATTGCTTCTACAGTAAAGAACCGGATAACCCTTTTTCTGCCACGCTGGCCCATTTCTTCTGCTTCTTTACGCTTCAAGAGCAGGTGTTCTATGGCCTGAGCAAGTGCCCGGGGATCTTGGGGCGGTACCAGCAGTCCCGTTTCTCCATCTAATACTATTTCTGGCAAGCCACCTACCCGGGTAGCCACTACAGGTTTTCCCGCCGCCATAGCTTCAAGGACGGTAAGAGGCAATCCTTCGGTGATTGAAGGTAGAACAAAGACATCCATGGCAGCTAATATCCGGGGTATATCTTTCCGTTCTCCGGTGAAAAATAACCGTCCATTAAGCCCCAGGAAGTTTGCCTGCTGTTCCAGGGCTTTGCGCAAAGGGCCATCTCCGACAATCATAAAATTAACCTGATGTTTACTGCATAGAATAGCTGCAGCTTGAATGAAATTCGTTAGCCCTTTTTGTGGTGCCAGACGGGCAATGGTTCCTACCAGCGGGCCAGAAGGTGGAAGGCTTAAAGAACGCAATACTGCCACCCTATCAACCTCATCACTATAAAGGGCCGGATCTATACCGTTATGTATGGTAATCACCTGTTCCGGTGGTAGCTTTTCTTTTATTAATAATTCTTCTCTTAGCGCTTCAGACACTGTTAAAATGCGATGGGTATAGCGGGCCAGGAACTTTTCTCCCAGGGCATAAATGGTCTTTTTCCAGGATGGCCAAAATTCATAGAAAATAGAATTATGAACGGTCATGAAAACAACAGGAGTACGGGCTATCCTGGCTGCTATCCGGGCAACCAACCCTGCTTTGGAGCTATGGGCATGTAAAATGGTAACCTTTTCAGCTGTCAGGATATCCACAAGCTGTCGCACGACACGCCAGTCAGAACGGGGCGAGATTTCTCCCACCAGAGGTATGGGAAAAACTTTTATCCCCAGTTCTTTAATTTCCCGGGCCATATTTCCTGGAGGACACGCTACCAGGGGTTCAAAAAAATTTTTATCCCCCAGGGATAAAAGGGAAATTAGATGATTTTTCATGCCCCCTTTAGCCGGGCGGATAACATGCAGTACCTTCCTTCTCCGCACGTATATTTCTCCTTTATAGTTTTTATTGTTTTTCCATTAAGCAATGTTGTTTCACATTTGCCCCGTTAATATTCGCTAAATAATGATTTAAACCTCCTTAAATTAAAAGCACGGTATTAAAACCGTGCTCCCAGTGGACTTGGGCTACGTGAAACCAGTGGAACGTAGCGGGATCATTTCCTTGAGCAGGCTGCCTGTCTCTTTCTACTTAATATTCTGAAATGGCATTGGTGGGGCAACTTTCTACCGCCTCATGGGCCTGATCTTCAAACTCGGGAGGTACTTCATCTACAATGGCATGGGCTTTATCCTCATCATTCCAATCAAACACTTCGGGACAGGTGTCCACGCAGGTACCACAGCTAATACATAAATCCTGGTCCACTTCAACACGCACGAACATCACCTCCCATTATGATTTTAAAGACACTATACTTTCTCCTATATTCTTTCTCCCAATAATGATGAATTATGCTTATGTAAGGGTTCAGTGTTTCCGTAATGGAATGTTTATGAATTCCCCGGGATAAATACGATCAGGATTGGTTAACCCGTTAAACTGTATAATTTCCTCTACCGCAACATTATACCGGCGGGCTAATAACCACAGGGTATCCCCAGGGCGTACCCGGTATGTAAAAAAGGACAATCCATTATTCGTCCCGATTACTTTTATTCGTCCTTCCTGACTACCCACTACCAGCCGGCCGCTGGTAGTTATGGCCAGGGTATTTACGGGAATTTCTAATTTTATCATCCTTTCTGGGGATGGAGAAGTTACCGGTAAAGGATAGATAAAAACATATCCCTCAGGTGTTCCCGCCACCAGAACTTCTCGCCCGTTGAACCTCCCCACAGCCAGGGCTGAAATAATACTTCCAAGGTTATCCGTGGTTAATACAGTAGAAAGGGTTTCTGCCACTTTTACTATTCTGATTCTCCCGTCATTACCGCCCCAGGAAATATCCTCCCCGGGGGTGCCTGTTAACCTGCCGGATACTATGGCCGTTACCCCGGCAGGAAGACGTTCCAGGTATGGTCCGGCTTCAAACCCCCTTTCGGTGAAGAAGAAAGTTCCCATACCCCAGTTGTTTGCTTCCTGGAAGGCAACAGCAATTAAGGGTAAAGCCCTTTCTCGCCTGGTTATAGTTACCTTCTGTGGTACTCCGGGTACCAGGTGAATGGTAAGCAACTGCAAACTCATTCCTGCTTCTAGTATTTGTGGTTGCTCATAAACATAAAAAGCGCGTGCTCCTTCAGCAGCAGCCACAATTTCTGAACGCCCGTCTCCATTTACATCTCCAAGGGCCAAACTGACAAAACGGGCCCCCTGTTCCGGTGGAGTGCTCCAGAAAGGAATAATGACTTCTCCGCGGCCCGACCAGGTCAGGATTTTGTCCGGAGTGCCCACAACAATTTGATCCGGCATAAAATTCCCCATCCCTACTGCCAGGCTTAATACCTCTGCAGATACATCTACAGTGCTTTGTGTACGATAAGTATTATTTTCAGGTACTAAAACAATTAAGCGAACCCTGGCAGCTGCTACCACATTTTCCTGTTCTTTGATAATTCTCCCGCTTCCCACCAGTACCGGTGTCCGGTTAATCCTGGCTTCCCACTGCAGATTGTTATATCTTTCCATTTGATCGCAGCCCCCTATTAAAAGTTTTAAGGTTTTACTCCTCCTTCAATTGTTAACAGGGACTGTATCTCATGTAAGATAAATATGCGGCTGGTATTTTTTCTGATTAAGGGGGCGCTTATATTTATAAAATCCGGGTTGTTACCCCAACCTTTATAAAAATAGGCTATAAAAATAGGCCTGCATAACTGTCCTCGCAGGCCTTTTCTTACCAAAGCTGTACGATTCAAAAACCCCATCCTAACAACCTTGATTTTTTAATGATTTCCCGGGTTTAGGCTGCCGCTTGTTTTGCCTAGTTAAGTCCGTATTTTTCCCGCAATATCCTGAAGTTTCTCGCAGGACAGTAAAAGCTCTCTCCACCGTTTCGTGCCCATCCGCGTTAACCAGGCAGCAGCGTGCCGGGGCGAGCCAGGCACGGTCCAGGATGAGTTCCAGGGAAATATTTCTACCCGCCAGGTCCATCCAGAAACCCTCCAGCCTGGCCGTGAGTGAAAGGACATCTTCTGCCGATAGCTCTTCCGTTAGGGTCGGCACTATCCCCCAGCATAAGATTCCGCCCGCCTCCAGAAATTTCTTTATTTCCCTGGTGTAACGGGTAAAAATATAACCGTTGCTAAAAATATCGACCGATAAAATATCCAGATTCAGGCCCTCGAGGAGGAAGGACCAGTCCGGGTTGCCGCACAGGTGGACACCTTTAGACCCTTGACCTGGGCCAGAAACTCCGCAAAATCCACCTTGGCCCGGTCGCTGGGGTAGCCCGTAAAGGAACTGAACAGGATTTCCAATCCCGGCTCGTCAACCCAGACAAAGGCAGCAGGGTGAACAGCGCGCAACTGTTCCACCTGGGCGTTCACCTTCCGGGCGATAAAATCAAACAAAAACATCCGCACTTCGTCGTTGCAGATAATTGGCTTTAAGTCTTCCGTAGTTATCTTGAGCCCAAAACTCAAGGGGCCGATGCATTGCCCCCGGACTGCGGGGTAAATGCTCAGATTACTGGTCAAAAAAGCTCGCAGGGTGGCCGAATACATGGGAGAAAGGGTAAAAAGCGAATTGTCCGAACTCTTTTCGGCATACTCCGGCAGTTCATCGTAAAAAGCGGCCAGGTTCAACTGGATCCTCTGCTTTTCTTCGTCTATCTGCGTTTGTCAATATAAAATTGATCCACCTGATAATGTGAAAGTGATCCACCAATGATAAAGTAAAAGTGATCCACTTCCACCGTTTTACCAATATCTAACATGATGGTCTTTTTATAGAGCGTAACAGAACGCCATGCCATAGCCATTAGCCCATTAATTGATCTGCCAGGCAAGAGTCGAATTGATGTAGCTCGGGCAGGGAAGAAGCTACCCCAATTCAAAGCAAACCGATATGCAATTGCCGGCAGCCCCAGCTTATCCAGTCCCTTTAGCCGGAACCGTCTTACCGGGTTCAGAACAGTGAATTGGCATCTACCTCCGGCACGATTGGTTCTAATGGTCTTGAGTAATTTTTCGTGCCGGTTATACCGGTGGCCCCCCGGTCCTTCGCCGGCAGACAGGTCTCGTTCCCTGATCTCCACATTTTAGCGGGTACCGGGTAAGCCCATATAGGTGCTGGTACCGATGAATCCCCCCTTTTAGCCAGAGGCACCTGATCCTCGGGGTGTCCGGTGAACTGTATGCAAGGACCCCTAAAGTACTGGGAAGGTTTGCACCTTCCCAGGGGAACCAGTTCCTCCGGTCTGGCCAATACAAATAGTCAATTATTTACGAATATCTTGAGTTTCTGAAATATCTTTATGGTGGTCATTTCCACTCCTTATCTGATTCCAGCCACTCTTTAACGGTCTCTCTAATGGGGTCGGTAACCGGGCATTTACCCTGCCGGCGTTTCCTTTCCCAGGGTACATTTTCACCTTCACAGTAACGCTTGACGGTATTGCGGGATACGCCCAATCTTCTTGCAATTTCTCTTTTAGAAAGTTTTTCCACGGCATAAAGGTACCTGATTTGTTCGTAAAGATTAATTTCAATCACTTCCCTTCTCCCCCCAGACCCGGATGAATGTACATCCAGTATAGGGGATTATTGAAGGAAGTGGATCAGTTTCAGAGCAGCAATTTCGCCAAAGTGGATCAGTTTCACAGTATCATTTTGTCTACCACGTCTTCCAGGGTGGATCAGTTTGACAATATCACAGGGGCTAAAAATGGATCAGTTTTATAGTAGCAAATACAACAGTCCCGGGATCCTGAAAAATAGGTCCTGCCGGAGGCGGCTTTTTTACCCTTTACACCAGGGTGGCGATGGCCATATCGGCGGTCTTCCAACCACCGGTTATAAGCACAAGTGGCCTACCGCTGATTGCCTCCATTAACAATACATGGTACAATATTTAAAATAGCCAGTCCAGCCGTGTTGTTCCAGATGTACATATCTCAACTTGTCTGGAATGAGGAAAGCTGGAAAAAATGACCCCGAAAAACAAAATCCCCGACTTTAAAACAATAGAAGAAGCCGGGGAATTCTGGGAAATGGCTTCCGGAAGCCTGCGCAGCTCTTCTATGGTCACGTTAATCACTCCTCCTGTTTTCCTGGAGACTCAGGTTCAACACAAGCCACCATGTTTTTCCCTTCCTTTTTTGCCTTATACATGGCCCTGTCAGCTTGAGCTATCAGGTCATTTACACTGGCAGTTCCCCTGCCGCTATATTCCGTAGCCCCAATACTGGCCGTGACAACCACGTCCATTTCTGGCAATAACCTCTGCCCTGCTATCTGGGATCTTATACGCTCCAGGGCAATCTGCGATCTATTCAGGCTGGTATCCGGCAGCATAATTATAAATTCCTCTCCACCGTACCGAACCACCTTATCCGCAGCCCGCAAAGCCTTCTTTATAATGCCGGCCGCAGCACATAAAACCTGGTCACCCGCATGGTGGCCGAACCGGTCGTTTATCACTTTAAAATCATCAAGATCCAGCATGGCAACCACCAGCGGCTTTTCCTTCCTCTGAGCTTCTCTAAGGAGCTGGTTCAATAACGGGTATAAAGCGAGCCTGTTATACAATCCTGTAAGCGGGTCGTGTTCTATCCTGTCTTTAAGCTGCAGAAGAAAACTATCAATGACAACCAGTATTTGAGCCAGGAATTCCGTAGCGCGATCTATGTATATCCACTGGACAGGATCGCTATCCCGGCGGATGCCCATTACCTCCCGAAGTGCCCTGGTGTGGATATCCAGAATATTTGCCGCCTGAACATGTTTCTCATCCAGGCTGTGTGTCAGGTCCTGATAGGCTTCCACGAGTACTCCTTCGGTTCCACCCTCACATACATATCGTTCAAGGTAATTTTTATAAGTATTATAAAAGGCCTCTGAAGCCAACTCAGGTGCACCTCCTCCCCACCAGTACGCTGGCATCGTCTTCCGGAACACCATATTTCTCCATTATCGTAACCGCCAGGTATAGACCATCCTGTCGCCACAGGTGCCCGTCACCCCGGTCGGGCACAAAGCTACGCCTTATTCCATCAGAACATACTATTACAAGAGAATAATCATCAATCCTTACATTCCGGATAACCGGCACAAGCTTCCGCCCTCCCACCACCCCGGGCTGCCCCGGCAAAAACTCCAACCTTTTATCACCAATCACCCAGCCCCTTATGTTCCCCACCATGATATAACTTAGAGTCGCATTGTCCAGGGTACCGAGGAAGAGGGTACATCCCCGGATTCTGGCAGCGACCCTTTCGATATCACCGTACACACCCGGCAGGTCTTCTTTACGTTCTTCCAGAACTCTGTGCAGCCCTTCCGCACAGCGATGAGCTTCTTCACCGTGCCCCAGCACATCCACTACCGAAATAAAAAGTTTATCATTTCCTTTATATGCATAACAAAGGTCCCCGCCCACCGGATAGCCTGTCCGCGGCCTCCAGCACGACCAGACCTCCCAGCCGTGGCCGGACGCCGTGGCCTGTTTAGAGAAAGTCAAAATGTACGCCTCCTCTTCTCCGTAATAACCACCGTCCCCTTACCCACTTCGGAGTGAATGGCGAAGGAATCCATCAGACGTTTTACTCCCGAAAGGCCTATACCGAGACTGCGCTCCCAGGTGGTATAGCCCCGCATCAAGACCAGCTCGACATCAGGGATACCGGGGCCGCGGTCGGCAGCAATTACTTCAATGCCCGGACTGTCCCTGTCCTCCAGCCGCTTTCTTATCATTATCCTGCCCTGCCTGGCGTACCGGTAGATATTCCGGGCCAGCTCCGAAACCGCAGTGGCTATCCTAGTAACATCGGCCAGGGAAAAGCCGATCTCCTGGGCCAGTTGTTTGGCCATCTGCCGCGCTACGGCAATGTCTTCCTCTCGAGTAATGCGGACCACTATATCGAATTCCTGCGCCGGGTCCTCAATTATGGAGGTTATTTTTTCCTCATACACCTTTATCCCTCTCCTGGAAAGAGCCGGCCAGTACCAGGGCATGTTCCAGATTCCGCGCCACCGCGACCTCCTGCAGCGTGACACCCATCTGGGCCAGAGTCAAAGCTACAGGGGGTTGAATGCCGCACAATACAGTGCGGCACCCCATAAGGCGGGCCATAGCAGCCGTTTCAGAAAGGGTGTATGATATATAGCTATCAATCACTTCCACCATCCTTACATCCAGTATAATCGCCCTGGCCCTCGTCCGCTCGATTTCCTTCAAAAGCTGCTGCTGCAGCCGTCCTACCGTTCTGTCGTCCAGGTCGATCTGGATGGGCACCAGCAGGTAGCCATCCACCTGCATAATGGGCACAACCCTGTCCTCAAAGCTCATCATCTTCACCGCTTTCTTCCAGCCTGCCGCCCGCCAGGCTTAGGGCAAGCTGCCTGCGCCTCTTCCTTTCTTCCATGGTTATGGCTATCCCGCGGCGGAGAGCATCCTCCAGGTCCCTGGCGACTGTAACCATCTGGAAGTCTACTCCCAGTTTGACAAGGGTATGGGCAACCTCCGGCTTGATACCGGTAAGAATGACCTCGGCACCTAGAAATTTTATGGCGTTAAACATCTCCATAAGAAATCCCCCGACCACCGTATCGATCATGGGGACACCCGTAACATCCACCAGTACCACTTTCGCCCTGACGGAACTCACCCTGTTCAGCAATCTCTCCGCGATATTCTGGGCACGCTGGCCATCCAGGTTTCCAATCATGGCCACCAGTAAAATATCAGTCCATATACGAATTATTGGGGTGGCCAGCTCCGAAAGCATCTGGCGGAGCTGCATTAAAATATGCTCATTTTCGCGCCGTATCTCCCCGGAAACCTTCAATGCGGCCCGGAGTATATCAACAGCCGGGAAAGAAGCATGTTCTTCTGCAATATGCAGTATTTTCGCCCCTACTTCTTCTTCACCCAATTCTTCAATTAATGACCGCAGGGCTTCAAATAAGCCGTCTGCTGCTTTTTTGCTTAGCGCTTCCTCCATAACCCGGCACCACAGGTCTTTTTGCCTGCCGTCTGTCGTGAGGCCATTGACGATTTCCGTCACCTTAATAGCATCCATCAATACTTCCCTCCATAGCCTGTAGCCTGAAGACCATTTTTTGCTATTTCGACATAATTCCTTGTTTTCCTGCCGGAAGCTCCCGCAGGAGCTGCCCTTTCAAAACGCCTCCATTAATGAGAAAAACTGCAGGGAAAAACCCTGACTTCCCTGCAGCTACGTTTCTCTCTTGCAACCCGGCCTTCATGATTACTTCTAACTCAATTAAACCACTGTCTGAAGTTACCGTCAAGAATAACGCCGCCGTTCATTAACGCCTTCCTGTACCCCGCCCGGAGAAACACCTCCGTCACCAACCTGATAAACGCCAGTTTAATCCTGCACCAGGACGCCGGGGTTGTTCCGGCAGACGACCAGGCACGCCTCCACCACCTGCGGGTCGTAAAGGATGCCGCTGTTCCGGCTGATTTCTTCCAGGGCGGCCTCCATACCCAGGGCGGCCCGGTAGGGCCGGTGCGAAGCCATGGATTCCACCACGTCGGCAACACCCAGAATCCGGGCCTCGGGAATGATGGTCTCTCCCCGCAACCCGTTCGGATAACCGCTCCCGTCCATTCTCTCGTGGTGCTGCAGCATTGCCTGCGATACCGGCCAGGGAAACTCTATCCCCTTAAGCACCTCGAACCCCAGCACCGGGTGTAACCTGATCAGCTGCAACTCCGGTTCCGTCAACCGGCGCGGTGCGGTGAGGATCTCTGCCGGAATGGCCATTTTGCCTATATCATGCAGCAACGCGGCGAGCCGGAGGCCCTCCACCCGGTCTTCCGCCCACCCCATCTCCCGGGCGATGGCGCAGGCCAGCCGCGCCACCCGCATCTGGTGGCCGGCTGTATACGGGTCCCGCAGTTCCAGCATCCTGCTGAGAGCCTCCACCGTACCGTACAGCATCTGCCGGAGCCGGACGACCGTTTCGTCCAGCTTTCTTTCTAGGCGTAGCCTCTTGATCCCAAGGGCAATGTCGCCTGCAATTTCGGCGAGAAAGGCCATTTCTTCGGGGTCAAAAGCGTCCGGCAGGTGGGAATAAACATTAAGGATTCCCACAACTTCGCCCTCGTGCACCAGGGGAACAGCCGCGCTTGACGCATAGCCACGGCGTACCGCTTCCTCGCGCCAGGGCGCATGCCGCGGGTCGCCACATATGTCCCTCACCACTACGGGCTCGCCCGTTCTGATGGCTGCGCCGGTCGGTCCGGGATCCGCCTGGCTGTCGTCCCAGGTAACCTTTACTGAACGCAGGTAGCCGTTCTCAAAACCGCTGTGGGCAATGGGCGTCACGCCAAATGTCTCTTTCTCGGCAAGAACAATCCAGGCAAACCTGATAAATTCGAGCCCGGCGAGAAGCTCGCAAATGCGCTTAAACAGCTCGCTCTCCTCGCGAACCTCAAGAAGGAGATGATTTACTTCTCTGGTAATCAGAATATGGGCCTTAAGCCAGTTAGTATCCGGGGCTGTCCCGGAATTTTTCTCCTGACTCTGAGCTGGGACAACCCTTTCCTCGCTGTTCACTTCAACCTTCACTCCCATGGGTATGTCTAATACTCTCAACTGGATGAATGCACAGGCAACAGTGTATCAGCCTGGTTTTGATATGACACAGTTAAGTATAGATTACACGGAAATACCTCAAGCATCAGGGAAATTATACTGGGAAATTACCTGACGAATGAAAATCAGGGGGAAAAAGGTAGGAAACGCAGGTAGACGCGGGGGAGGATGTGCGCCATAACAATCCATATGAGGTATATTATGGTATAACCGGGTATCCTTACCCCCCCCCCCCCCCAACACACGTTCTAAAGCTAAGCTTCTTTTTCCTCTGCACCATGGAAATCATCCCCGTTCCTGTCTTTTTCTTTTGCGCAAATAATGATTACCTGCAGGAAACTAAAGACCCCTTATTTAATCCCCGGCCTTAACCGGGCCTGCTCTCCCGGAGGCAGTATTTTTACCCGAGCTTTATTCGACAAAAAAAATGCTCTTCCTTCACGATGCTCTACTTTCTCCCTCTTCTTTTCAATGGCCGTGTAAAATTTCAGTAGGCACCAGAAGGGGATCAGCCCCCTGAAAAAGAAATGAGACCTCACGCGCCCCAAAAACACCAGAAATCAAGCTAAAGGAGTATGAGGTCTCATGCTAAATATTCGCCAAATAGTGGGTGCAGTCCTTCTTTTCGTTAAGGGTCTGATTGAATTACTTGGTAGTTGCAAGGACTTCTATGAACTTGAGAAAGGCATCCATGAACTTTGTCAGAAGGTCTGCAACCAAATTTTCACCTGGGCACTGGAACAGCTCGATTGTTGATTGTCAATAGAATTGACCCACTATGTGCAAATAAAATTGACCCACTGCAGAATAAAAATAACCAGCATTGATGCCCCCTAATGAGACGAAAATTTTGCCTGGCTCACTTCGCTCGGCCTTGATAGGAACCGGCAGCAGCCGGTGCAGGGATACACGGGCGAGGCGGC
>NZ_FQUW01000027.1 GCF_900129285.1 Desulfofundulus australicus DSM 11792 | reverse complement strand
ATCGTTTCAATCCCTCATAGGTAGGCTCGGAACCATTTGTGGCGCATAAAATAAGGACTCTTTTTAAAGCGGTTGAAATTTTATTCCTGAGTTCTACCGGCCCTAATTTATCTTTATGCCGCTCTGCAAGCCGCTTTCCGCCTGTTGGCGGGTTGTCGTCGATCTCCAGCGTTTTTTGCATTATTGGACATCGACGACAAAAATTCCTGCTAAAAGATCCATTCCTCTCCACCTTTTTTAACCCCGATGAGCTCTCTTTTAGCGTATTTCCGATTTCCCAGGACATAAAAGAGGAGCGAATCCTCTTCCGGATTGATAATTCGCTCCAGATCGAACTTCAGGGCGCGAAAGGTTGCTTCGGTCAGCTCACCCTCCAGAACCGAGTTTTGCACCCAGTTCAGATATTTTCTGGCGATCTTTAATACTTTTCCCACGCGGGCAACATTTACATCATAAACGAGAATGATATACATCTGCCTCACCTGGCTCAAAAGCCAAACAATGTGAATTATACCGGCCTCTCCACAGTTCCCGACCCGGGGTTTTCTTCGATGGAATCGGCTTTCCAGCAGCAGGTTGAACGCCCGTTACCAGCGGCTTACAAAAGGTTCATATGTTTCCTCTCCGATAAGATGTTTCTCCAGCTTGTACAATTCCAGCCGTATCAGGGTCTGGTAGCTGACATTGCGTTTGAGCCGCCGGTGATGGAAGGTGGTCTGCAGCTTATCCTCCAGTTCTTTGACGTAAAGGCGGCGGCCCGCTTCTTTAAGCAGGACAGCCGCACCGTGGCGTTCAAAATCACCCGGACCGATCATCTTTTTGCCCACCAGAGTAAAAAGTACCCGGTCGGCAAAAATAGGTTTAAAAATTTCTGCCACATCCAGGTTCAGGGTAAAACGGCGGAAGTTCGTGGCGTGCAGATAACCGATGCGCGGATCCAGGTGAGTCTTGTAAATCTCGGTAAGAACCCTGGTGTAGACCAGCGAGTTACCAAAGCTGATCAGAGCATTGAGGGGGTCGGCAGGGGGCCGTTTGCTGCGCCCCTTGATGACAAACGGCGCACCCTCCAGGATAATGTTAAAGCTGTCGTAATAATAACCCCGGGCATTGCCTTCAATGGCCATGAGTTCTTCCACGCTGCCGCAAAAGGGCAGTCGTTCCTCCGCCAGGCTGGCAATGGCTTCTATGTACGCAGATAACTCTTTCCCCCTGTTCTGGTAGTAGCGCAGCACCTGCAGGATATTGGACAGGGCTCCTTCCACAAACTTCCGGGCCAGATTGAGGCGGAGGCCGGGATCCAGGTAATGTTCCGCCTGGCGGAGGATGATATACCCGGAATTGTAATGCTCCCGGGGATAAAAGCTTCCCACATAATTACCGTAATGGCCGAAAAAGTGCAGGACGATTTCATTTTCCTGCAGGAACTCCAGCAGCTTTTTATTCAAATCCACCTCGCCAAAAACAACAATGTCCCGCAGGCTGGTCACAGGGAAATATTTCGTACCCTCTTCACTTTCCACGCAGATGGTGTTATCTTTTCGTTTCAGCCGGCCGCTGGCAAACAGATACAGGGTTTTCTGCATGGAATCACCTCACAGGAACCTGTTCGCCTTAATTTCTGGAGGCAGGTAAGTTTACCAAAGCCGCTTCTATGCCCAGCACAATTCAGCATAAGCGCATTTGGAGCAAAAGGGTATTTTTTGTGGCGGCGGAGGTTTATCCCGGTAAATAACGGCAAGGATGCGCTTCTTCAGCTCCTCCACCTGCTGCGCCAGATTCGCATCCAGCACCACCCTCTCCCGCCGCCGTTCCTCGGGAAAAAGGAGTTCTCCTTCGGCCTCCACTCCCATTTCCCGCAGTTCGTAAAGATAAAAGGCCAGCTGCATACGGGCCGCCTCCCGGGCCCGGGACGATTTCTTGACTTCACCTACCACAAATTCACGCCCGCCGCGGCGCACCAAGTCCAGGCACAGGTGCCCCAGGTGTATTTCCTTTCGTTCACGACCGTAGGCCTGTGACCCTATCAGGCGGCCCAGCTCAAGGTATACGTTATCCTCATCAGGGCAGATCTGCCGCGACATGAGCCAGACCTGCCGCGGGCAGATCATCATGGCCTGCACGTAACTCCCGATCACCCGGATATCCGCTGCCACATCCTTTTCACCACCCACCAGGTAAAACCGTTACTGCCGGCTGTGGCCGGCCATCTCTCACTTTCAGGCTAAAAGATAAGGGCACCATCATCTATAATCCGCTTAAAACCGGTCCGGGCGTCGTAAAACTCTTCGAGCAGGTGAGCAGGTATCACCGGCGGCTGCGATTCGGCGCCCAACCGGTGCAGCAGGAGTTCTGCCGGCACGGAAATCAGGTAGCGCAGGAAATCCCTTTTGATTGCGAGGAAGGCCTCCCGCCGGCGCCTTATGTCCCGCTCGCAGGCCACGGTGGCCCGGTAGCGGTTCCATACCTCTTCCGCCGCGGCATCCGTACAGACGAAAACCTGGACATAGCGCGGTAGATCCCGGATCAAGGCGAAATCCTTAACGGACGGGCCATCCTCTCCCCCGGTGAAACGCCACCCCGCCATGGCCTCCAGCAGCCTCCGGCTTTCGGCCATGGATTTGCCCTGGCGCACGGCACGGAAGTAATCGTCCACGGCATCAAAAAAGTCCGGTTCCTCAAGGCGGGGCCGGGCCGCAAAGAGCCGGCGGGCGGCCAGGGTATGGATCTTGCCATAGACATATGAAGCCAGGGAGCGGCCCCCATCACCTGCCCGATCAACCAGGTGTAGCAGGCGAACTTTTGCCTGCGGCCGCTGAAAATGGCGGTTGCAGCGCCCGGCCACCTGAACCACCGAATCCACCGGCCCCAGGTCCCGCCACACTTCATCGAAATCAAGATCCACACCGGCCTCCACCACCTGGGTGGAAACCAGCACCGGCTTTTCGCCCCGCGCCAGCCGGGTACGTATTTCCTGCAGGCGCCGCTCCCGCTCCGCCGGAACGATATTTGTGGAAAGGTAATAAAGGGGAGGCCCATTCCCGCCCCACTCTTCCTCAAGGGCCGTGTAAAAGGATATGGAGCTTTTGATGGTATTCAAGACTACCAGGTAGGAAAGTCCGGGACGGTAGCAGCGCAGGAATTCTGCCGCCGCCTGCTCCACCGTAAGCGGAATCATGTCCGTGAAAACATTTACCCGGTTTAAAACCCGGAATTGCTGCCGGACGGTTTCCGGATCCCCGGCCAGTTCCAGGATTTCATGCTCACCGAACCACTCCGGGCGGGTGGCCGTCATAAGGATGAGCCGCAGGTCCAGTTGCTCGCACGCCCGGCGCAGGGTTTCTTCCACCAGAGGCCAGTATTCCACCGGAATATTCTGCACCTCGTCCAGAATGAGGATGGCCCCTCCCAGCCGGCAAAATTTCTTCAGCATCCTGTTTTCATAGCCAATTAATGTATGAAAAAGCTGCACAAAGGTGGTAATCACCATCTCGCTCTGCCAGCTTTCGATAAGCATGAGCGCTTCATCCAGGGGTCTTATACCCCCGTCATCTTCTTGCCGGTAGTCAATTTCCGCCAGGTGATGGTGTTTTAAGAGCCAGGAGGTGGGAACGCGGGCACCGGTAAAACCAGGAGCCGCCCGCATTACCTCCTCACAAACACCATGGGTCTGGTCAATGATACTGGTAAAGGGCAGGGCGTATATAATGCGGGGCGGCAAGCCGGAGGCGGAGGCCAATCGGTGGCGCAGGTAAAAAGCGGCCTGCATTCCGGCCAGCGTCTTCCCGGAGCCGGTTGGAGCGGTGATGGTAAAAATTTTCTGCTCCGGCGGGGCTTCCTTTATCCTGGCCGAAACATTCCGGTAGAGGTTTTCCCGCAACATTTCCATGGCCGTCCGGGGCGTGGTGAACCTGGCCGCACGGTAACGTTCCACCAGTTCCTCTCCGGCGGGAATAACGGCCCGTTTATTTTCTTCCACACCCGCGGCATGAATTTTATCCGCATCAATGAGGGCGGAAAAGAGACTTAAAAGCTCGAAGTAGTTCTTCAGGTCCTTATCAGCCCGGCGCTTCAGCTTTCGCCATTGACCGTAAAGCTCTCCATAGGCGACTGTCCACCGGTCAAGGAATTCCTCTAATGCCCCGGACCAGTCCATCTCCAGCCAGGGAGGCACCTCCAGGCCCTGCCCGTCCAGGAACAGCGCAGCCCGCCTGGCAGCCCAGAATAAAGAGCCGGCTATCGCACCCGCCTGGCTGCGCAGGTCGGCCACCTGGTCTTTAATCACGCGCAATCGCCCCCCGGTTGCCGGGTCAAGTTCATCCCAGGAGGGCAGGGATAATTCCCGCGGGGATACCAGGAACTCATCGGGGGCGGCCAGCTCCTGGTGATGACGGATTACGGCCAGAAAAACCGCCAGCCGCAGTGAGGCGGGAAGATCAAGCCGGCCGGCCAGGTGAGCCGCCCAGAGACCCGAAATAAAGGCGTGCTGTTTGGCCGGGCCGCCCTGCCCCTGCCGCAGGTAGCGCTGAAAATAAGTGGTGTACTTGCCGAAATCATGGGTCAAACCGGCCAGCACCGCCGCCGGTACAAGTTCCCGCCGGCCCGGCAGGGACTGCACCCGGGCGGCGGCTCCTGCCGCCACCCGGGCCAGGTGCACGCTCAAAAGATGATAGCGCCGGCCATCTTTATGGGCGTAGTATGGCATTCTATCCCTCCAGAAAAGCCGCCGTTTCCACCACGTTGTCACGGAGAGTGAAACGGCAGGCGGGTACAGTCAAGCGCACGTTTATAGATTGTGCCCGGGCTTCGTAGACAACCGATACCGGTGGGCGCAAGGCGCGCCCCGGCCCGAAACTGTGGGGCGCCCGCTCCCGGACCAGGCGGCGGAACGACGCTTCTCCGGCCAGCAGGATTTCCTGCAGCAGGCCGGCATTGAGAACCGAAGAAAGCTCAATTGCCCTTCCCGCCGGGAGAACATCATAATCCCCCGAACCGGCCAGGGCCACAAACTCCCCCGCGGCAATACACTCGGTCAGCCCCAGGTACAGGGGATAACACGTCCTGTTTTCCCGCAGGCGGGCAGCAGCCTCCTCCACCAGCCCGGCATCCGGGTGGGAAAAGAAGACGCGGAAGCGTAACCTGCGGTGGTTGTCCCCGGGCAAAAGAAATTCCACCGGCGTCTGGGTTCCCCGCACCCGGCCCAGGCGCCTTAATTCGGTGAGGTCCTCCTTTTTGGTCCGCACGTAATTAACCGTCTGTATCAGCCGCCGCACGGGCACCTTCAGGGCTACCGCAAAGCGCCCCCGGTCAAGCAGCTCATAGTACGAGTCCCGCTCGTATCCCAGAATAGCTGCCACCACACCCATCAACACGGTGCGCGGCGGGAAACCGTAGGTCAGGGATGAGGAGTTGGTATAATACTTGCGAAAGTGGGCCATCGGACCGGTGAGGTCAAAAATGAGTACCCGCTTCAAGATATCAGATCCCCTCTATAATCTCTACCCTGTCGGGACCCAGTAAATCGCCCATCCATGCGGCCAGGGAAACCTCCTCCCCATCCAGAACGGTGCGCAGGTCCGTATCCTGCCAGATATACACCCGCTCAACGCGCTCCTGCACCCGTTCCAGGCGGCCGACCAGGCCGCCAATTTCCAGGGCGAAGTCTTTTACGGCGCGCAGGCCGCTATCCGGCTCCAGGCGCAGATCCTCCCGCAGGTCGCCCATGAAAGTTTCGCCATCCGTAAAAACAAAACGGAGGTACAGCCGGGGGTACTGGCCGATCTTGGAGCGGGTGGCCAGCAGGGGAATGGCCTTGAGCATGGCTTCGTCCAGGAGAGCCAGATCGGCTTCACTGGTGGCCGCCTCTTCATCACCCCCGGCCCTGGCCAGCACCGCCCCGGCCCGCCGGGCACTGATCACCCCGTGGAAACCGATGAGAGCGTAATACAGCCGGTAGTCCTTGCCGAATGTTCCCTGCCGCGCCCCTTCACGGGTGGCAAACTGGGAGGAAATGGTCACCGAATCCACCAGCTGCACCCTGTTCAGGGAATAGCCCCAGGTAAACTGCACCGGACCGGTCAGATTAACCGCTTCACCTCCGCCCCGCCGGTCTCCCTTGATGGGCATGGTCGCCCCAAACAAACGGACATCAATTAATTTTTTCAACAATACGGGCAGATCGGCACCGGTCGGATCATCCTTGTTCAGCAGCTTTTTCAAGCGCTCCGTCGCATCCACCAGGCCCTCGGCCCTGGTAACGTAGATGGTATGGCCCTTTTCCTGCAGGTAGTCCCGGATATACCGTTTCAGCCGCACATCCGAAACCAGGCAGCGCTCCCGGTCGGTGTCCAAGCGCGGCCGGTTTTCATCGTCCGGGTCCCCGTTGGGATTACACATTTTGGCATCATACAGGAACAGGATTTCCCCGTTTTGTTTAATCACTCCGCCCATTCATATACTCCCCCTTCATGCACTGGCGTTATTTTCACTGGCATTTTCTTCCCTTGCTTTGATGGCCGCCCGGCTGGCGTAGGCATAACCGGAGAGAATGAAAAAGACATTCTCCTGGGGAGAAAGGGGCCACTTTTTCCGGTGGGCGTCCAGCAATCTTTTCATGGTGGCGAAAAGCCCTTCATTGTAACGCAGGATGTCGTACTGCCTCAGCTGGCTGAAAACAATATTGGTCAACTGCATTACCTTGCCCCAGGGCATGCCGGCGTAATTGATCTTTTCCAGGACAGGTTTCTGCCTGTAACCCGCCTCCGCCTGCCTCCGCCCGATCTGGTTCATCAGATAACCAAGGAGAAACAGGGCCGTGGCCGGCTCCCCGTACTTCATTTCCCGCAGGTAATCCTGCATTTCCCCGCTCAAACCTTCCAGTTCCGGCGCTCCGTTCAAGGACATACCTCCTTCCAAAAGCTGCTCCTCCCTCATGAACATCAGGAGCAAATTGGCCTGGAGCATGCGGTGCCCCATCTCCAGTTCCTCATACCCCGGTGCCGGGGGATGAATATTGGTGCCTGTGAAGCCGCCCGTGTGGTAAATGGCGGCCAGGGCTACAAACTGTTCCACTAGAAAATGGTAACTCACCGGCCGCTGGTCCAGCAGGGCTTCATAAATGTAAAGCAGCTTTTTATGTTCCACTCCCCGCCTGCCCTCGCTGATGGGTATGAGCTGATAGATGCGGGTGAGATCCAGCCACCAGGCCCGGTCGGCACCCAGCAGGGCTTCCCCCTTTGTTGCCACCCGGTAACTGTGGCGCAAGAGATGTGTAATCCGGCTGGGGGCCACATCCTTCACCAGGGCCAGGACCCGGAATTCGCTCTGGCTCTTCTGGTAAAAAAGAAAATTTAACAGCGCCAGGTTATCGTAGGGCAGTTCCAGCAGGAAGTCCTCCAGTTCCTTTTCCAGACCGCCCCTTCCGCCAATACTCTCCAGCCACCCGCTAAGGCTGCTCAGGGCACCTACCCGGGCCTGCAATTTTGCCGCCCAGCCTTCCAGCTCTTCCCGGCCGATTTCCTGCTCAATGAGGAAGGAAGGCAGGACCAGAAAATTAACCGGGCCGGCCCGCAGGTTCAGGTGCTGGCGGGCATACTTTTCGGCCAGCAAGAGTGCCCGCAAACAGTCGGCACAGATGAGAAAGGTGCGCGTGAATCCCTGTTCGCTGACACCGGAAGCAAAGCCAATTTTATCCGTGATGTAGTATTTTAAGAAATCCAGCCCTGCAAGGTCGAAGGTCACGGAATTTTTCTTCAGCCCGCAGACGGAACAAACTCCCGGCAGGCTTTTTTTGCTTCCTTTCGCCGCCGCTCCCTCTTTGCTCTGCAATACCACTTCGGCATAGGAAGGGTCGGCCGCCAGGATCTCACCGTCCAGGAGGACCGACCACAGGACCACCTCCGGGGTCTTCAGCTCCAGCTCCGCCAGCAGATGGCGTTTCAGTTCCCCGGCCGCCGCCTGGATGACCTTTTTGGCCCTTTCCCGGGGCTTGCCGGAAGAGCCATCCCACGCATGCTGCAGGAAGTCCCTTTCAGCCAGGCCGATCTTTCCCGGATCCAGCACATAAGTCCCGTCCGGAAGGGTGCTGAAATAAGTCTC
The DNA here is from genome assembly GCF_900129285.1 of Desulfofundulus australicus DSM 11792. Taxonomy (GTDB): domain Bacteria; phylum Bacillota; class Desulfotomaculia; order Desulfotomaculales; family Desulfovirgulaceae; genus Desulfofundulus; species Desulfofundulus australicus. The sequence goes on along the minus strand of NZ_FQUW01000027.1, from coordinate 33,282 downwards.
CACCAGAAATGCTATTTTCCGGTGAAAGCCCGTTTCCAGGCGGCCCATTCCCTGCAGGGCAGCCAGCAGGTTGGGCAGGGCCGGACCCGCCAGGTACTCAAGTTTATCCGTGGTCAGGAAGAACTGCGGCCGGTTGCCAACGTTATTCCCCACCCACCGGTACCGGGAAAGCACGGCGGGATCTATTTCCACCATATCGGCCGACAGTCCCCGCTTTGTCCCGGCCATCAGAAAGTTCAACCCTACGAGATACTGCTTATCCCCCCTGGATGGTCTGGGAGGGGGCAGAACCAGGTCCTCTATGGGGTCGCCGTCCCGGGCCAGGGTTCTGCCCACAAGCGCAACAGCTTCCAGCAGGACAATCACCTCCTGTTTTTTCTTCTTAAAACAGCATACCATGAGGGGCTGACCACTTTTTGTCTTTCCCTGTTCAAGATTATCCCATTATCCTGACTCCGGCGAGAGCGCCGCCTAACATTTTTATTGGTAACGTATTACTAAATAATTAACGAGCAGCACCCGTAGCCCTGGGAATTTTTCGACCCCAGGCCGGTATCCAGGGCCAGCTGCAAAAGGTCCGGGTCGCCGGAGAGTTCGTATTCCCCCATCCAGCCCTTGATCACCGTTTCCTTGTAGTAGGTAACCTTCAGATCCCGGTCCTCCACCCGCAGCGGCCGGATGGCAAACCCATCCGTGGAAGCCCGGCGGCCGTGGACCAGGAGATGCTTTTTGGCCAGGTTACCGGCCACCAGCTCGCTGAAGCGCGGCTCAAAGGGCGAGTAATAATAGGTATATTTCCGCCCCTCGCCGCTAAACGTGCTGTAAACCACCACGGGGGAGAGCATGCGCACGCGGATGCTCCGGCCGGTAACGCGGGGGGCGGCGGTGGCCATTTCTTTCACCTCCAGCGGGACACCGCCCAGGTGCACCCTGCCCTGCCGCAGGAAACCGGTACCCAGTTCCTGCAGGATGAAGGGAATGGGCGAACAAATGACCAGGCGCAGGGGGGGATCAAGCACTATGGACCCGCTGGACCGGTCAAAACGGGCCGCCCTGCCCATCAAGCGGGAAAAGGTGAAAAGCTTGAACCGCCGTTTCTCCAGGACAAAGCCGTGCTCGTGCAGGTAGCTCCTGAGCACCGGGTTATCCATCTGGCGGTAGATCAGCCCCTGGAGCAGGTGCCCGTACTGAACGGGTAAGGCCACCGGCCCGGGGGCGGAGAAAAAGATGGTGAGTTGCATATATTCATTCCTCGCTCTCTTATTTCCACCTGTATTTCACGGGTTATCATTTACCTCATGGGGGCCAACGTGACGCAGGCGGAGGTTCCCGCCATCGGCAACACAGGAGATACGCCACTGCAGGTTAATCCGGAAGTGGCCAATATTTTTCCCAGATGAGTCTCTAACGTTCTCGTAGTCCTTATATTTCAGCCCCCCGTCCCTGCGCAACCCTGCCAGGCCGTTTTCACGGTAAAGAAGGGACACTTTAGCCAGCGTTGTTTGTATATCTGCCCTGCGGGCACTGTCTGTAATGGCCTGGAAATCCTTTTCAAAGGATCTTTCGTAGGCCAGGGACGGAAACGCCAGCAATTCACCGCCCAGGATTTTCTGTTTATTCCTCTTCCAGATCAGCAATCCCCACGTGCTGAGGGTGTAACCGCCCTGCTCATCGGATTCCAGATAGATTTCCGGAATGCCCCGGATCTCTTCCTTCCCGGCGATATAACCGTTTTCCATGAGGGCAAAAAGAACAGCCTTCTCCCGGAGCACGGGAATTTCATCCATGACCACCGGCAGGCGGGGAATGCGAATGAGATCCGCTGTTGGTGCTTCGAAAATGTAGATAATTTCGTCGGCATAGAACATCCCGAGGGTGTTCATATAGCCCTGCAGGCTCTTAAACCCACCCACCAGGTTGAAAATTATCCGGTAACGGCTCTGGCGGTAACCCGGCAGGGTTTCTTCACACCACCTGACCACCTCATTTATGCCCAGGGTAAAACTGGAGCAGTCCCTGGTGCTGAGCCTGGGTGGAACCATAAGCTCCACGGAGTTGAACCCGAGCCTTTTTAAATGTTCAGCAAGCAAACGCGCTGCTGCATGACCCTGGTAAGTATCAGTGGCCACCAGGACGTGATGGTCCCTGCCGAAATCCCCGGAATAAATATCCCGGCCGTAATAACCCAGCAGGCCGTTAAGCTCGGCACACAACTGCCGCATTTCTTCAAAACCGGCACTTTCAAGTACCTCAGCGACTTCTGCCACCACCCTGTCAATCACATCTTTCTGGTAAGGGGACAGCTCTTTTTCAACCATGTTGGCCGTGGTAATAAAAAGCGACTTCAAATCCCGATCACTTTGCTTGTTTACATAGTTGGTCAGCAGGCTGGTCCCCACGGTGGAAAGAATCAGCTCAGGCAAGTTAATATCCCTCCCCGCCCTCCAGAATTTCTTTGATACGGGCAATCTTGGCGGCGTTTTTTCAAGTAATTCACTTAACACTAAGATTTCGGTTTCCGTGTGGTTTCATTTTTAAAACCGGGCCAGTTTTTTAGCACGGCCAGCCTCGGGTCGATATCATCAGCATCACTGTATTTCTTTTCCCCTGGAGATGTTTTGCCGGGTTGACCGGATTTCTCGAAGCTGGCGTTTTCCGGCCGGCTTTGCCTGCCGGCAGGATCTTTCCACGATTTACGCCCCGGTGTCACACCTTCCGGCAGGTCTGTAACCGAACCGGTTAATGACCGGTGCAACCGGGCGACCCACCCGATTACATAGGCCAGTTCTTCAAAAGAAAGGTTTTTTAGTACCGGATGCTTGACCTGACCATTTCGTACGCCCAGGGCTTGAACAATCCCACGGTATTGAACACGCATACTCCTGGTGCGCGCCAGCGGGCTTTCCGGCAGTCGTTCAATAACAGATAGCGCCTGACGCAGGCGGTCTTCCTTCGCCGGCCTGCAGCTAAATTCTCGAAAGATCTCAGCCACCGTTCCAATGGCACTGCTGCCTGGTTTCTGGCCACCGCCGGACCAACCCGGCTCTCTGATAAGCTGGTAAGCCAGCTCCAAAAGACGTTCTTTATCCAGGGCCATCTGGACACGAACCTCCTTTTGCCCTTCTGCTAATATCCCTCCGTACCCCACGCCGGGCCGCGGCGCTTGCCGGAGAGAATCTCCCGCAGCAGGGCGACGTTCCTGGCTACATCCAGGTCGTTGCTGCCGTAGTTGCGCGCCAGTTCTACGAGATCCAGCTCCACCGCTTTTGTTGGGAGATATTCCCGTGTATACCAGCGCACCTGTCGTAAACTGAGCCGAACCGTCCCGAAGTAAGCAGGTTTCCCGTAGCCGATGCCCAGGCGGATATCACCGTCCAGGCCGAGGGCAAAACAAAGAAGGGCCAGCTCTTCCCGGTCGAGGTTATGAAAGGTTACTTCGCCCTGGAAGCGGCTGCCGGGCGGGATAACCTCGTGGGGCTGGTTTCCCTGGCGGGGCTCCCCTTGAAGATAAAACTTGCGCCCGCGAAAAGCAGGGGCTGGTGACCGGCCTTTTAAACCGCTCCGCCAGCGCAGCCACTCCTCCTTGGTACAATCTAAACAATGTACCGGTCCGCCGCAACCAATGACCCTGTACAACTGGCAATAGTAGAGGCGTTCGTTACCACAACCCCGGTTTTCCTGCGTACGGGGGTAATCTTTAAACGGTTGTTCCAGTGGAGGCAGCTTTGCAACAACCCATTTCGTTTCTTCGCAGGGCGTAAATTCACCAAAAACCACCCGTCCCCGATAACCCTTTTTCTTTTGAACAAAACCGAAAAGCCGGCAGGTGATGCAGGCAGCCTTTTCGCTGCACGGCTGCCGGTTTCCCTGCGGAATAGCGGCCTGTATTTTCTGGTTGAACTTATCTGCTTGAAACAGGCAACTCCGTGATGCTGCCTCGGCCAGGCTCCTGACCACACCTTTCAGAGAAGAACCCGGAATAACCGGGACCTGATCTCGACGCATAAGGGCACTTACTATCTGCCCTTCATTAAGCCGGTAAGAGCCGCTGCCAATATGCAGCGGAGTAATAACCTCAAGCTCCAGAACCAGCCGTCCGGTCAGCCGGTGGAGATCAATCCGGTCATGGGGCACAATTTCGCGCCGATCTTCCGGGCGCACCGGCAGGATGGGTACAAAAGTATAAGGCTTGTTTCGCAGCAGGGTTCCGTTTCCTTTAGCCACCATGATTCACCCGCTTTTGCTGCACTTCTCTTTGTTTGCGGTGTAGCTTCTTTAAGGTGTCCGCCAGGTCAACTTCAAGTTCCAGTAGCCACTTAAAACCGTCAAAGGTAACCTCCCAGCAATAACCCATGCTGTTATAATGACAACCAGAAAGTGTTACAACATCATCGCTTTCATATCCACGCAGTATTTCTGCAGGTGGATCATGACGGTAATCCCGTACCAGCACCCGGGCGTTTTCAACACGCACCCGGCCGTAGCCCCGGGTGGTGCCGCCCCCGAGCAGAAGAAAACCATCGTCCAGGTCCTGCAGCAATAAACCCAGCAGCTTGAGCTGCCAGACCGCAAAGTTGGTCAGGCTGATTTCAGCGGCAAAAGTCCCCTCTTCGACCACTTCCGGATTAAAAAGCGCCTTTCCCTGCGTGGCTCCGGTAATCCGGTTGATAGCCACGTGGTTCCGTTCATTCAATATTAGAGGCTTATTCTCTACCGGAAAGGCGTCGGCACAGCGCAGGCGCCCTGCCAGGTAAGTCTGCCCGAAGAGCTGCGTTACGGGATCCGAAGCATAATAGCGGTAACAACCGGGCTTGTCTTTCATCTCTTTATCGCGTCCTTGCTGGAAGGGGTCGGGAATAGTCATCCCTTCCGGTGCCAGCGCCCGGATTACCTGTTCCGCCCGGCTGCGCAAAACGCCCTTGAGGCTGGAACCGGGAATATAGGGCACTTCTCGACCATTATGCCAGGCCCGGATAAAACGCATATCCGGCAGCAGGGGATCAAGTCCCGGCTGATCCGGACCTTTAATCAAAAGCGGCCCGGCAGTATGTAACCAGAAAAAGATACGCGCCTCGTTACGAAGGTTTTTAAACACCCATAGCACCCCCCATGACCAGCCCCGCTTCGCGACAGGCATTTTGCAGATCCACAGCCGAAATACCGTTCCAGCCAAGGGTCAGGAATTCACGCAGGTTGGTTGCCGTAACCGAAGCCACCTGTATATTTTCCAGGCGCACCCGGCCCAGTCCACGGCCGGTGCAACCACCCAGGGGAAGTTCACCCCGGGAGAAGGGCAACAGCGACAGAAGTATATCCCGCCACTCCTCATCGCTGGCGTTTTCAACAATTGCTTCGAAAATAAAAGTTGTTCCGGCCGGCACTGCCTCGATCTCGTATTTTCGTTTCGTGTAAGCGGTACGTGTATCCCGGTCAATGGCGACACCGGGACGTACTTCGCAATAACCCGGCCAGGTGGACCCATCAAGGATCAGATCCCTGATCCGTAAGCGGCCGGCAAAGTGTGAGCTGCCGAAAATACGACATGCAGGGCAGAGCTCAGTATAAATCTCTATAGCCAGCTGCCGCCGTTCCTTATACTTTTTCTTTAGTTGTTTGATCGTTTCGTTGGACAAGCAAGGTTCACTTAGAGGATCACAGCACCCCCGGGTGCCGTCTTCACGTCGGCCCAAAACCTGTTCGGCAAAACTCCGCCACACTCCTTTGAATGAGGAACCCGGGATAAATGGACGCCCGTAAGCATCGCGGATGACCGGGTTGTCGATGGCAGTGGGGTCGGGCACGGCCTCCCCGCTCCCTATGCGCAAGGGGGTTAAGGTTATCAAACGCCCGGTAATACGCCGCCGGTTATAGAAGGTGTCGTAAAGAAAGCTAACGGTTGCCGTCATCACGTTCACCCCCGGTACGCCGGTTTTTTCCCGGGCTTTTTTCTTTTAAAAGGTACTCCAGGTACTTAACCCGCCAGCTTAAATAGCCGAAAAAATGTGCCAGGCACAGGAGGACAAAACGCCTATCGGCAGTGCGGTTGCTATCCTTTAGCCTGTCCCGGGCCAGTTTCTCTACTTCCTCAATCTCCTCGATGAGGGCTTTGCCAAAAGGCTTTCCATTGAACTCTGCCGCCCAACCTTGCCCGCTGGAGTCACGTCCCATCTGGTATTCGATAAAGGCTTTAATTTCCAGGGGTGTAGCGGCCATCTGGGCCATGGCGACTAGGTTTTTAATCTGCTTGTCCCCGATTTCTTTGGGTTTGGGCTTACTTTCCTTCAAGAAGTCTGCTGCCCTTCTCGCCAGCTCTTCCTTCAGTTCATCGAGATCTTTTTTCCTGGCCCGCTCGAGCACGAAATCCGTTATTTGCGTTTCACTAGCCTTCATCGCTCACCCCTCCATTAACCAGGTGAAATTTATCGCAGACGCACAGCGCACCGTAGCCGTCTTCGGTCTTCAATCCCACACCCTGTTTTTCGAGATGGAAAAGGGCCTGCAGGAGCCCATCATTTAACCTGCCGCGCACCCGGCAAAGGAAAACACTTCCGGCGGTGATGTAAAGCCTCGCCCTTTGCCGCCCGTCACCCTTCACCGCCGTGCTGTACCCCCCGTAAACCTTAAAATCGGCGACGGCTCTGGTAACTTCCACCCCGGCACCGGCCGATCCCAGCGGTGGCAGAAAAACGGCCCGGGCCAATTCCTGCCGCAGGTACGGCGTGGGAACCCACCCGGTTGCCGGTATCAACTCCGTATCCGGCAGGGTGTCGGAGAGCAGGGTGAGAGAAAAATATGTACAGTCCGGTTGATATTCACCTAATTGACTGATAATTTGTTGAAACCTTTCAATACGTTGTCTCATGGCATCCGGACCTGGCTCCTCAAACTGCTTAAAATGGACAACAGCCCGCCCTAATCCTACGGTTGTTTTTGCCCCCAGGCGGAGTTCAACTGTTTCTGAAATTGGAATAGTAGCGGGAATATCCAGCCAGCCCTGGAAAGTTTGGCCTGCATCCAGTACGCGGAGAGCGTAAAGCTGGCGATCCATGGCTACACCACGGTATGGATCGACGGCCAGGCGCATTATCAGGCGGCGATTTAGCGCTACATTATGGTTTTCCTCATCCAGGTATCCCGAAACGCGTTCAACGCGATTCTTGCACTCGGGACAGCGGCGCCCCCCGGATGCAAGCAGGGTGTCGAAAATGGGGTGGTTGGAATTAAATTTGCAGCGGTAAGCTGTGAGCGGCGCAACCCGTGCACCGTCCTTATATAAATGGCTGAAGCGTACGCGTTCGAATGAGGCACAAAAGCCGCGCCATATGCAGGTAGCACAATCTGGCTCTGCGGCAAAGTGCACCCAGTTATATCCCTTTGTCTCAGAATAATAGGGACAGCTCTCGGTAATTACCCGTGCCAGGGCAGCCCGCAGTACCCCGCCGGGAATGAAGTCGCGGGAAGGAAGGAAGTAAGCCGAAGGTTCACGCCGGTCACCGATCAGGGCGGGCGACATCAAATTCAGGGTTACGGCGTACCTCATTTTTCGCATTCCTCCTCCACAACCTGAACCCTAAACCAGCCCAGGCCCCTGCTCTTCCCGAATCCCAGGGCGTAGTTAAAAGCAAAAGCATCCTTAAGCGCCGCCACGATTTTTTGCTGTTTTTCTTCCGGAACCCATCCCCATATTTGGCCCTGAAAAACCACGTTTCTTCCCCCAACTGTTTCCACGGTATAAAGGGCGTTGTCACGGGCTACCCGCCGGTAACGGTCAATGGCAATCCCGGAACGTACGCTGACCAACCGTTCGATCTCGCTATCACCGGGACGAGCGTCCTCAAAGTAGAGATGTCCCCGGCGATTACCTTTTTGACCGAAAATCAGACAGACCAGACAGGAGCAATCCCCGGTTTCCCGGCAAACCTCCTCCGGGCCGTAAACCCGGGCTTGAACCAGAGCGGTAATGGCAGCCCGGAGTCGTCCCTTAATGGTTGATCCGGGAATGACCGGGTAATCCTTTTCCCGGTTATAATCCCGTTCGCGGTATAAATACTTATCCAGGAAACCACGCCCCCCTGTTCCCGCCCCCACATGTACCGGCGTAATAAACTCCAGCCGGTAAGTAAGGCATACTTTGGCCAGGCTCACCGGACATCACCTTCCGCACCGACATAGTTCCAGAGTTCCACCACATCCAGCCACGGACAGTAATACCTATCTTTTCCCCGTTCCTCACTGGAGAAAAACATCCCGGGTTCACAATTTGCCCCCGTTATGATCTCCCAGGACTTTTTCAATGTCTCGCGCTGTTCTTCGCTCAGGCGGGCATATTGATAGCGGAAAAAGAGCTCCGCCACCTGTCTCCCGTACTTTTCTGCCGCCACCCGCAACCCGTAAAACCAGCTCCGGCCCGGTGCCCGGGTAGACGGGGTTGTTTGAAGCAGATTAACCGCCTCCAGAAAGCGCCGTGCCTCAGTGAAAGTATAGGGACGCAGCGTTAAAAGGGTTTTAACCGCCCCCGCTCCTGGATCTTGTTTACGGTTACCCGGCTCGAAATATATACCTTCTTCCTTTACCAGAGTGCTCTGGCGGTAATAAACGATATGGTCCTGATAGGTGGCGTAGGAGGCCAGTACAGCTACATCCAGAGTGCCTTCCCGGGCTTTTCCCCCGGCCTTATAGATGCGTTTTTTCGCTTCTTTAAGGAGTCCCTGGGCCATCTCGAAGATGTAGCGCACCGGCGTTTTGGCCCCGGCAATAACCACTCCTAAAGAAAGGGTGGGACCAGCCTTGCCAGTCGAGAGATTCTCGAACAATCGGTCAAAATACTCTCCTATAGTAACGGCCAGGGGTAGTGCCGCCCGGGCCGGAACGAGCAGAAAGATATCATCTCCGCCCAGGGCAATGATTTCTACTGCCCGTCCTTCCAGTAATACATGTTTTTCTTTGAGGGCTGTAAAAACGGCTGTATAGGCCGCGTTTTCACTGAACTGGCTTAACAGACGCAATTCCGGCAGGGATTTGCACCGGCCAAAAAGGGGCCCGAAATTGTTGCCATCTGCATAAATTACAGCGATTTCGTTGTTGCTGTCGGCAATTTCATCAATTTCACCAGCCACTTTAAGATACACCTTTGTTCCCCGGGCCTGCCAGAATTGCCGGTATTCTTCCAGGAAAATAGACTTTTTGGCATCCTGCCCCACAATATGTTTCCGCAGGCAGGAGGCGCATAGATCGCGGCTTTCATCTTCATATTGCCACTGCCTGTAGGCTGGACGAATACCGCACGAGTCACAAATATCTTTTGTCTTCGCCGGTAGCAGGTTTGGCTCCACAGACAGATGGAATTCTTTTTCGTAGAGGTCGATCACCCCTTCGGCTTTTTCCCATGCTGGTACCAGTACACTGCGACGATCAGCCATTTTTTCAGCCAGACACTCCCGCAATTCATCTAATTTATTACCAAGTTCTGACACTGTTACTGTTTGCGATACCCCGACAGCGCGGGCTGTAAGACAAACCTCCCGGTGAACGCGCTCTATTTCCTCTGCTACCTTTTCACCTTTTCCCGCCGGCACCACCGCCATCAAGTGCCCTCCGCCAGCGTAGACGATTGACTCTGTGGTTAGTCCGGGTAATTCCCGAAACATCTGGATATAACGGCGGCGGTTGATGCCATCCAGAAGCACACTTGCACCGCGGATTTCGCTGATGCGGTTTGTTTCCAGATAGTATTCCTTAATTTTAAAGGCCCCGCCTTCAATTACATCTGCTTTCAATTGTCCCATTTCTTGTCCTATCTCAAACTCATCTGAATAACCGGCCAGCCATGATGCTGTTTCGTAAATTGACCGGAGGGTGTCCGGAACCGGCCTTAAGTTGGTCAGCTCTTTTTCCGGCGCAAAAACATCGCTTCCCTCCAGGAGACTGGTCAGGCGAAGAGTGCACCATTCTTCCCCGGAAATCCGGTCAGACGCCAGGGCATGAAATAATCCCGTTCTTAACAATAAAAAATCAGCCAGGCGTATGCACGGTTTCCCCTCACCACGTAACCATCCTAACGGCGTGCTTTTCCTGGCCGTTCTTGTAAAGATTTGACCGGGAAAGGGTAATTCCGGCCATAAAGCTGCCAGCGGGACATGACTCTTATCCACCTCCCCATTCTCAGTTTGAAAACCATTATCCTCAAGCCATTTCTTCCTAACAAAAATGTCACGCAGGGCAAAAAAATCCGACAGTTTTTCGGCGGCATATTCAGGCCCATTCTTTTTTAAAAGGGCCATGGCCAGAGCCAATCCCTGGCGGGTTATTTCGCCAGCCTGGAAGACATCAAGGTAATACTGCGTACCCGTAACCGGGTGACTCCAGAGGATGGCCTTCGAGGGCACCTCCTTTTTCTGTGCCGGTTTACCCAAAGGATTACCAACATCTTCTAGCCAGTGGATTAGGGACAAATTCTTATCACCTCCGTCTGCTAATCATAATCTCTCCTTTCACCGCTTCCCCCGGGCCCGCTCGCGGATGGCCTGGAGGTTTAATATCTCCGCGACGGTAAATCGCGGCACCAGGCCGTCATTATCGGGACGCAGGCGCAGAACGGGTGGGAAATAGCCCATCCGCCCGTGCACGATGGCCAGAACCACGGCTGCACTGCAGTTCAGGGAGGGCAGGTTGAGCAGCAGCGGTTCGGTCTGCCAATCCCGGGAGCTTAACCCCAGTTCGTCCAGCCGGGAAGCAATCTGCGGTTCCAGAGGGCTCTGCAGGTCCACCTGGCTGGGTACTTCAATCACCTCTGAAACCGGACACCCGGTCAGGTTTTCAATTTCCCGCAAATTCTGCTCCGTCAAAGGATGAGAAAAATTAATTATCCTCACTTACTCTCACTTCCCTCCACCAGGGCAAAATATGGCGCAAACTCGGCGATCAGTTTGCTGCGGTCCACGTTACCGTCAGGGTAACCCAGCCAGTCCCGCAGTTTTTCGTAAACTCCCCGCAGCTGGTTGGCCACCGTCTGCTCCTGCTTGAAGAGGGCGGCGGCAATGGCGGCATTGTCCAGGCCCCGGCAGGCCAGGCGGACCACCTCCCTTTCGGCACGGGTCAGCCAGCGCTCAATGAATTCCCGCTGCCTTTTGATCCGGTTGGCCCGGCTGAGTTTCTCGTACCAGGCCACCACTTCGGCAGGGTCATTCATTTCGGCCACGGTCTGCATCAGCACCCCGGCTTCACTCCAGCGGAGAACCGGCACGGATACCAGCCAGGCCTTATCTTCGGGGGAGAGATGCAGCCGGCGCTCGGAACCGGGCTGCCAGCCTTCCGTGATCAGGTGCCAGACCCGATCCTCCGGCCCGAAAAGGAGCTGGGCCACCACCATGCCCAGGATGCCCATAACCTTGCGCCCGCCGGATATGCAGAGGTGGACAACCCCCGCCTGGCGGGCGCGGCGGATTTCCCCGTACAGGGTGCGCAGGAGAGCCCGCAGGTCCTCATCGGTACAGAAATCCCCCACGGGCCCGTCCGCAGAAGAAACGGGAACGGCCCGCAGCCGTATACCCGGATAGGACGCTTTCCGAAACTCTTCCCCGATAACTTCCAGGGCTTCCCGCACCCTGGCGGTTTCCGTGTAGATTACCACCACTTCAACAATGGCCTCTCCACCTGACAGCAGGTGATCCAGCGTGATGGTCACCACCTGGGGTTCCACGCCCAGGGTGGCTACCAGTATACCGTTACGGCGGCTGCCTTTGTCGGGGGAGAGGGGAGAATAGCTCATCCGAACCACCTTTCGCCGCGCAGGCCGGCTCCGGCTGCCGGAACATTCCGGGAACTCACCCCTGATCCCGGCTAAGGGCAGGCTGCCTGCGGGGTGACGGCATTTACCTGCAGGAATACCCGCCCCCTTCTCTTACCTTAACCGCCGGCGGCCGGTGCAGCCAGAGCCGTACCTACCAATAAAAATAGTAACTTTATACCATAATCTCAAGTTGCCTGGTTCGCTTTACCAGTCTATAGCAGTTATTCGACATGCATGCGCACACTCCTGCCAGAAACAGGACGAATCTACCATCAGATCACTTGCTTTGGCACAATTCTCCATCATCCACAGATAAAAAAGCAGCGGTGTAACCGCTGCGTTTATTTTCCCCCTTCCAGCACCAGCTTTACCGCCTCCCCGGCTTCCCGGGGGTTGAGGGGACGGGGATAGTTGTAGGGGGTTTTTCCGGGCCGCTCGTTGTAGTAGGGCCGGTTGCAGTCCGGGCAGCCCGTGGTGCGGAAAGCTTCGCCGTCCGCCAGGTATAGGGCCAGTTCCTCCCGGGGAATGCCCCAGTCCACGAGCCTGCCGCCTTCAAATTTTATCCCGCCCGGCCGCACCAGGCCCCGCTTCAAAAGGTAATGGGCTGCCTGGATCCGCCGGTAGGTCCTCAGGTCGGGAGGCCGGTGATGCTCCAGCCTGGTGCCCGGCAGCGGGGTGAAAGCAAAGAGGGCCACCCCCACCCCGCAGGACAGCAGTTCCCCCATCAACCGGATGGCCTCTTCCTCGCTTTCGCCCAGGCCGATGATCAGGTGTGTGCCCACCCGGCCCGGAAACTGCGCCGCCGCTTCCTGCAGCAGGCGAAGGTGCCGCTCCCAGCTGCCGCCTTTCAGCTCCCGGTAGAGCTGCGGGGTGGCCGCATCCAGGGGCAGGCCCACCACATCCACCCCCTCCTCCAGCAGCTCCCCTACCTCCTCCACCGTTTGCAGCCCGACGGAAACGCACAAAGGGATGTCCACCTCCCGGCGCACCGCGGCAACGGCCTGCCGGACCCGCTGGAAGTAGCCTGCCGAGTGCACCACCTGAAAGCAAACCCGGCGAATCCGCCCGGCACGGCAGGCATCAACAAGGCGGGGCAGGACCTCTGCAACAGCAAAAGGAGGCCAGATCACCCGGGACAGGCGGTGGGCCCGCCCCCGGCTGGAGCGGGCCTGGGCACAGAAGGCGCAGTCCCGGGCGCAGTGTTCTCCGGTCATCAGGTAAGCGGTGGTCGGCACCTCGTCCAGCCGCACGGGGAGAAGGCCCAGCACCGCCGCCGTCCCTTCGGAAACATACCAGTGCAAATCTTACCACCCCAATCAAAGAAGGGGCCGGAAGGCCCCGGTGATTACAGCACGCAGCATTCCCGGCGCCAGGCCACCTCCAGTCCCAGCTCCCGGGCCAGTTCCCGGGCCGGCGGGGCGGGCAGCACCAGCCGGTTCACCCCCGCCCGCACCGCCAGGGCGTCCAGCCGGGCCCGGTAGCTCCCCGCCGGACGCATGCACCCCAGGTAGATGGGCAGCCGGGGGAGCATGAGCCGGGCAGTGGCCAGAAGGCGCGCCACCTCTTCTACATCAGGAGGGCGGCAACCGCTGTAAGCGGTGCCGGGCACCGGAAAGAACACAATGACCACCAGGGCCTCCGCCCCCAGATCGGCCAGCGCTTCCAGCACCCGGTACTCCCCGCGGAGGCGGCCGCCCTTTAACCCCACCACCAGATGGGGGAAAACCCGGCTGTAACGTCTGAGCTGGCGGTAGACCCGCAGGTAGTCCTGCGGGCCGCAGGAAAGCCCCAGCACCTCGGCAATGGTATCACCATCCAGGATTAAATCAAAGGAAACCGCGCTGGCTACCTGACCGATGAGCCGGGCCGTTTTTTCGTCCACCAGGCCCGGGTGCAGGTTCAGTTTAAAGCTGGCCGCCAGTTCCCGCAACTGGTCCAGGTGGCGCGCCACGGGCACCACCCCTTCAGGGTCGCAGCCGCCCGAAACAAGCAGGCTGGTCCAGGGCAGTTCCTCGCCCCTTTGCCAGCGCTCCATCAGCCGGGGCAGGGGCAGCATCCCCTGGAGAAAATGGCCCCCGCAGTGGGCGCAGTTAAGGGCACAGGAGGTGCCGGTAACGCTAACCGACCGGGTGGCGGTGGGCCGCACGAACTCCACCTGGCGGGCAAAGTTCCGCCACCGCACCCGCCAGGCCTCTTCCAGCAGCCGCTCCAGGGGAAGACCGCTACCCCCGCTCACAGGACATCACTCCGACTCCTCTTATTCTTCCTGCACTATTGTTGCATACTCCGCTGCATTTAGCAACTGTTCAATCTCCGCAGTGCTGGACATTTGAACCAGGATCAACCACCCTTCACCATAGGGATCCAGGTTTACCAGGTCCGGGTGCTCCACCACCTGCTCGTTAACCTCCAGCACCGTCCCGCTCACCGGAGCAATGACATCGGAAACCGATTTTACCGATTCCAGCCGGCCGAATGGCTCCCCGGCAACAATCACATCACCTTTTGACGGCAGATCGGCAAATAAAATGTCGCCCAGCTGTTTTTGAGCATAATCCGTCACACCAATACGGGCTTTTTCACCTTCCACCCTTACCCAGGCGTGCTCCCGGTGATACTTTAATTCCTGCGGATACACCATTGTCAGACCTCCTTTTATTCTTCCCGGGCAGGATATACAAACCTGGTACCGTTTAACTCGAATGCATAAGAAATAGCAGCCGCCTTATTCACCATGTTGGATACGGAGCAATATTTTTCATCGGTAAGCTTCAAAGCGTGGTAGATCTTTTCCGGTGGCAAGTTGGGTCCAGTTAATTTATAAACTATATTGATATTCTCAAAAACTTTGGGGTGATCTTCCGCCCGCTTCCCTTCCACTTCTATGAGCAGGCTGTCAAATTGAACCCGCATCTTTTTTAAAATGTGAGCCAGTTCAATTCCGGAACAACCGCCAAGAGCCATCAGCAGTAACTCCATGGGCCTTACACCCTGATTCATGCCTCCATATATCTGGCTGGCATCCATGGCCACCTGCCGCCCGGCTTCATCAATGCCCACGAATTTCATATTCCCTTCCCATTTCACGATCACTTCTGACATAACCCATGTCTCCTTCCTAAAATTTATTGAAAATTACTTCAACCCCAGGTAATCATGCCGTGGCGGGGTCCGTTTCCATATCGGCCACCATTTCCTCTTTGGGCACCACCACGGACAAAATCAGGAGATAGAGACCTGTTACCACCAGGAAGAGGGCCAGGCCCAATAATCCCTTTTTATGCAGCCAGCCGAAGCTGGTGAGGATCAGGAACAGAACCGCTGCGGTAGCGGTGCCGGAAAACAGGGCCAGGGACCGGCGTACAGCTGCCAGGTTGGGTCCGCCTATACGCCATTTCCCGGCCTGTTCCACCAGAGTTACCACAACCAAACCCAGGATATTGGCCGACATGCCCACAAACACCGGGTGAATGTTCAGGTAGAAATTACTCGGATGCCAGCCGCCCAGGTAATACCAGGCCAGGCCGAATAGGAACCCGCAGAGCATGGCGGTAACCGCAGCCCGCCGTGTAGCCAGGGGCCAGAACAGAGCCGCCACCACCGGGGCAAAGGTGGCCCCGTTGCGCAGGGTCCAGGCCAGCACGTTCCACCAGGCGGCCTGATCGCTGCGCAGAAAGCTGAGCAGGATCATCAATCCGGTTAAAATCACCAGGGAGATCCTGGTATAACGAACTTTTTGTTCGTCGGCTAATCCGGGGTTAACCGCACCCATGAAGTCCCTGCCCAGACTGGTGGAACCGGAGAACTGGCAGGGTGCTCCCCAGCCCAGGGCGCAGGCCCAAACACCGAGGAAGAACAATCCCACCAGGGGGGCGGGAAGCACCTGCGCCAGGTAGAGGGGTACCTGGATCATTCCCCTGGCACCGCCGGGAACTACCGTCGCAGCAGCCAGGCCGAAGAGAACGCCGAAGAAGATGAAGAAAATGTTAGCACCAACAGCCATAAGTAGCCCCCTGCGCCCCTCTTCCACCGTGCGGCAGGACAGGGCCATCTGTAAGGCGGCCTGGGCCAGCAGCACGTTGATGAGAAAGGTGGCGAACCAGGCAATAATTACCTGCAGGCCTACCCCGGCGGGGTCAAACATCTCGGGTCTGCTCGCGGCCAGCTGGGTCAGACCACCAATCCCCGGTTTGATGAAGAAAGCAACGGCGCCTATAATAAACATGAGGGCGAACATAATGGTGTTGGCGGTTTGGGTCATAACCACCGACCACATACCACCAGCCTGAAGGTATATCAGCAGCAACAGGGCGCTGATAATCACGGAAACCGTAATGGGCAGGTTGGTAAAGGCGGAAACCGCGGAGGCAAAGGAAAGGGCGGTTGCCACCGACCACATAGGGAAGGTTAAGGCTGTAATCAGCCCTGCCACTCCCAGAGCAAACCGGCCAAAGTGGTCGCCAATCAGGCCGGAAATGGTAACAACCAATTTCCGGCGAAACATCCCCAGGAGCACAATTGCGATAATGAGCACATGCACCATTTCCGCCACACCATACCACGCGGCGGATACTCCTTTAAGATAAGCCAGTTCCATAACAGCGATAAAGGTAGAACCAGAGAAGAGGCCGGTAATGCACGCAAATACCATCCAGGGCCTGAAGGACCGGCCACCCACCCAGAACCCCTCGGCAGAGGTAGCCCTGCGACGGACAATATTGCCCAGAACTATGAGCACCGCCGTATATAAGACGGCCAGTCCCAGTATCCAGTAGCCATAAGAATTCATACTTTCCCCCCGTTCCTTTCATGATATTTTGCATATCCCCGCGCCGGCGCTATTACGTTTACTTATGGCAGCAAAAAGCGTGCCATATGTCAGCCGGGCGACAAAGGTCAGGTGCAATCTCCGGCCTCACCAATACTGGTTCATTTTCGCACCAATAAAGGCCTGTCCGTTCAGAACAGGCCGGTTCACTGTCGCACCATTCCGGTGCAAAACCAAACCTCACCACGGAAACTGCATTATCCTGCAACCCGGGTCAGGCATGAATGGATAAACCGTGAATTCCTTCCGCCGCTTCCATAATCGTTTCGGCCAGGGTAGGATGGGCATGGATCACCCGGGCCAGCTGCTCAGCCGTCATATTCATTTCCAGAGCTACGGCCGCTTCGGCTACCAGGTCGGAAGCATGGGGACCTACTATGTGTACCCCCAGAAGGAAACCGGTACGGGCGTCAGCCACCATCTTGACAAAACCTTCGGTTTCTCCCATGGCCTGGGCCTTACCGCTGGCCATCATGGGGAATTTGGCTGTTTTCACTTCATAGCCCTGAGCCCGGGCTTGCTCCGTGGTCAGGCCGACCATTCCCACCTCGGGACGGGTGAAGATGCAGGACGGCACCACCCGGTAGTCCATTTCCCTGTCCTGGCCCATGATGTTGTGAACGGCCACCAGCCCCTGGGCCGAAGCCACGTGGGCCAGCTGGATCTTACCGGTGATGTCCCCGACGGCGTAAATGCCCGGCACCGAGGTTTCCATACGTTCATTCACCAGCACCTCACCCTTCTGGCCCAGGGCCACTCCCGCTTCCGCCAGCCCCAGTCCACCGGTATTCAAAACACGGCCCACAGAGATAAGGACCAGATCGGCGGCAATTTCCTCCCCGCCATCCAGTTCGGCCATCACACCGCCGGCTTCCTTGCGGACGGCCTTGATGGTGGTCCCGGTCCTGACGGTAATCCCCTGACGTTTAAAAATTCCCTGCAGGTACCGGGATACTTCCAGATCCGCGCCGGGCAGGATGGAGGGCATCATTTCCACCAGGGTAACCCTGCTGCCCAGGGCGGCCATAATGGAAGCAAACTCGCATCCCACCACACCCCCGCCGACAATAAGCAACCGTTCCGGAACCGAGGTCAGGTTTAAAGCTTCGTCCGAGGTAATCACCTGCCGGCCGTCATACCCCAGGCTCTTGATGAGCGCCGGGCCGGAACCGGTGGCCAGGATAATATTCTCTGCTTCCAGCTCCTGTTCAGCCCCGTCGGAAAGGATTACTTTAACCGTACGCGGCGAGGTCAGCACAGCCGTCCCGCGAACCAGCTCCACCCTGTTCTTCTTAAGCAAAAATTGAATGCCGGAAACAAGCCGCCCGACCACCTGGCGCTTGCGCTCCATCAGGGCGGCCATGTCCACCTCCACCGCTCCGGTGGAGATACCAAATTCGCCCGCCCTCTTAATACCGGCCAGCATATCCGCAGCCGCGGCCAGCACCTTGGTGGGAATGCAGCCACGGTTCAGACAGGTTCCTCCCAGTTCCTCCTTCTCCACCAGCGCCACCCGGGCCCCCAGCTGGGCCGCCCGGATAGCCGCCACATAACCGCCGGGCCCCCCACCGATCACGATAATCCTGTAACGCATACCCTTCACCTCATCTTGTTTATAGTTTGTAACTTTCAAGATTTTTTACGGCATATTTTCCACGCAAACTCCATGCGAAGGCAAAAGAAAAAGCCCCTGCTGGTTTCAGCGGCAAAAATCAACCGGGGATCTTCTTTATTGTGCACATAGAACGGTTTAGTTTTGCACCGCATTGGTGCAGTTCTGTACCACCAGGCCATACTGGCGGGCCTTACGCAGAAGGGTGGAGTGGGAAATTCCCAAAACCTGTCCTGCCCGGCGCAGGCTACGGTATTTTTCAAGGGCCATCCTGATTAATTCTTTTTCCGTAGCCTCCCTGGCCTCCTGCAGGGACACAATCTCCATAATCTGGGGACGCCACCCTTCCCTGCCCAGGGCTTCCATAAGTTCGCCGGGCAGATGGTGGGGCTCAATTACCTCCTCCTCGCACATGATCACCAGGCGCTCAATAAGGTTGATCAGCTCCCTGACGTTCCCCGGCCAGGAGTAGCTCTCCAACAAACGGCAGGTTTCCATACCCAGGCGCTTCCTGGTGCCGTGCCTGGCGTTAAAGCGGTTGAGAAAATGGGTAGCCAGGGGCAGAATATCTTCCCGGCGTTCTTTCAATGGCGGGATGCTGATGGGCACCACATTCAGCCGGTAGTACAGGTCTTCCCGAAACTTTTTCTCGGCAATGAGATGTTTTAAATCCTTGTTGGTAGCAGCAATTATGCGAATATCCAGCTTAATGGGCCTGCGCCCTCCCACCCGGTAAATGACCTGCTCTTGAAGCACCCGCAGCAACTTGACCTGCAGATTCAAGGGCATGTCCCCGATTTCGTCCAGGAACACTGTACCACCGTTGGCAATCTCCAACAGCCCCAGCTTTCCCTCCTTCTGGGCTCCGGTGAAGGCTCCCTTTTCGTAACCGAAAAGCTCGGACTCCAGGAGGGGTTCCGGAATGGCCCCGCAGTTGATTTCGATAAAAGGCTTATCCGCCCTGGGGCTGTAGCGGTGAATGAGCCTGGCCAGCCTCTCCTTACCCACCCCCGAAGGGCCGGTGATGAGCACCGTAGAGTCCACGGTGGCCACCCGCAGGGCCTGTTCCACCACCCGGCGCATCTGGGGACTTTCGGCAATGATTTCCTCGCCGGCCAGCCGCCTGGCCCGCAATTCCTTCAGCTCCGCAGAAGCCCGGGCAGCTTCCTCCTTTAACCGGTTGAGCTCGGTTATATCCCGCAGGTTGATGACAATCCGGTCCACTTCCCCCCTCTCCCCGGCCACCGCGCTACCGGAAAAGATGAGCTCCGCTCCTTCATCCGTGTGCACCGCCATGATATATAGGGACTTGCCGGACATAATCTCATTGTAGATTTTTAAAAGATGTTTATGCCGCCCCAAAGCCAGTTCGGTCACGTTTTTTCCCTGGATTTCCTCCGGTGAATCCATGCCGGTAATCCGGCCGTAGCTGGCGTTAACCCGTTCTACATTCCCCTGCCGATCGATTACCACTATACCGTCATAACAGGACTGGATAACCCCGGCCAGCTCTTTATTCAAATTGCGCACCGAATCCAGCTGACTGGATATGTCTTCCAGATCCGAAATGTCCTGCAAAACCAGCACAAAGCCCTGAGCCTGATCATCCTTTAAAATGGGGCTCTGTCTGATGATCAACGCCTTTTCCCCCACCTTAAAGCGCCCCAAATAGGCATCAACCCCGGGATCCACCCGGCCAAGACCCAGCTGTTCCAGCAAAGGTCCGGCCGGCCGTCCCAGCACCTTGACCGCCGGGATGCCGGTTAACTTTTCTGCGGCTGCGTTGAAGTGACAAACATCACCCCGGGCATCCACGGCAATGATACCATTATGCACCGACTGGAGAATCACCGCCAGCTTATACTCGGTGGCCTCCAGGGCGCTGTGCACTTTATTGATCAGGTCTATGCGGGTCAGGACCCCGGCCAGTCTACCCTGCCGGTTAAGAATGACCAGGCGGTCTATGGGCAGGTTACTTACCTCGTTAAAATGCATATCCTCGTTTATGGTCATGATATCCCGCTCCATTACCTGTTCCACAGGGGTATCAAAGGAAGCCCCCCTCTGCAGGGCCTGGAGAACCTGAAAAACAGTCAGGATACCAATAACCTTACCGTCACCATCAATAACCGGGGCGCAGTTCACCCCCTGCCGCCGGTAAACCTCGCAAGCGTCAGTCAGGGTTTGCCAGGGATAAAGAGTCCGGGGATTTTCCAGCATTACCTGTTTTACCAGCAAGGCAAACTTCCTCCTGTTTTTTGGCGTATCCAGAGATTTCGTTGGTCTGCAACGGGCCGGAAAGGAAGCCGGACTTATATGAAAGACCGCTGGTGAAACGCCAGCGGCCTTTTGTCACTTCACCACGATATTCACCAGTTTCCCCGGCACGGGAATGACCTTCACTATTTGCTTGCCCTCCACCAGTTTCTGCACCCGGGGCTGGGCCAGGACCACCTCTTTCATTTGTTCCGGGGTGATGTCCGCCGGCACCAGCACCCGCTCCCGTACCCGGCCGTTGATCTGGACCACAATGGTAATCTCGTCTTCCACAATGGCTTCGGGGTCGTAAGACGGCCAGGGCTGCCTGTGGATGCTCTCCGTATGGCCGGTAATTTCCCACAACTCCTCGGTTATGTGGGGAGCAAAGGGGGCCAGCAGGATGAGCAGGTGCTCAACGGCCTCCCGCAAAACCGCCGGATCCCGGTCAGTCTCCGGGACTTCCTTATACTGGTAAAGGGCGTTGACCAGCTCCATGATGGCGCTGACGGCAGTGTTGAAGTTAAACCGGTTGCCGACATCCTCGGTGACTTTTTTAATGGTCAGGTGGGTCAGGCGGTGCATCTGGCGGTTCACCCCCACCAGCCTGCCCGCCGGCTTCGGCGGCGCTTCCAGCAGGCCTTCGGCCACGGAGGTGACCAGCCGCCAGACCCGGTTGAGGAACCGGTAGCAGCCCTCCACCCCCTGGTCGCTCCACTCCAGATCCCGCTCGGGAGGCGCGGCGAAGAGGATGAACAGCCGGGCGGTATCGGCACCGTATCTGGCCACAATCTCCTCGGGGCTGACCACGTTCCCCCTGGACTTGGACATCTTGGCCCCGTCTTTCAACACCATGCCCTGGGTTAACAGGTTGGTAAAAGGCTCCTGGATGCTCACCAGGCCCAGGTCATAGAGCACTTTGGTGAAGAAACGGGAATACAGAAGATGTAGAATGGCGTGCTCTACCCCGCCAATGTACTGATCCACGGGCAGCCAGTAGTCCACCCTGGCCCGGTCCCAGGGCTGTTTATCGTCCCGGGGGCTGGTGTAGCGGTAGTAGTACCAGGAAGAACACATGAAGGTGTCCATGGTATCCGTCTCCCGCCGGGCCGGCCCGCCGCACCGGGGGCAGCTGGTGTTGACGAACTCCGGGCAGTCGGCCAGGGGCGACTGCCCGGTGGGCTTGAATTCCACGTCCCGGGGCAGGAGCACGGGCAGGTCCTCCTCCGGCACGGGGACAATACCGCACCGCTCGCAGTAAACAATGGGGATGGGCGCCCCCCAGTAGCGCTGGCGGGAAATCAACCAGTCCCGCAGGCGGTAGTTCACCTGGCCGCGGCCCAGGCCTTTCTCTTCCAGGTAGGCAATAACCGCCCGGATCCCCTCATCTTTGGACAGCCCGTTGAACTGACCCGAGTTCACCATCACCCCGTCGCCGGCATAGGCTTCGGTCATGGCCTGCGGGTCCAGTTCCATCCCGGGCGGCTGGATGACCACCCGGATGGGGAGGTTGTACTTGCGGGCAAATTCAAAGTCCCGCTGGTCGTGGGCGGGCACACCCATAACCGCCCCGGTACCGTATTCCATCAGAACATAATTGGCGACCAGTATGGGTACCCGTTCGCCGTTCAGAGGATTGATGCAGTACGCCCCTGTAAACAGCCCCTCCTTTTCCGCGTCGGTGGCTGTCCGGGCAATTTCGCTCAAATTGCGCACCCGCCGTACAAAATCGCGCACCGCCCCGGCCCCGGGCCTGCCCTCAATGAGCTTTTCCACCAGGGGATGTTCCGGGGCCAGCACCATGTACGTGACTCCAAACACCGTGTCGGGACGGGTGGTAAAGACCACGATTTCTTCATCCATACCGTCCACTGGAAAGCGGATTTCCGCCCCCTCGCTGCGGCCGATCCAGTTTTCCTGCATGATTTTGACCTTTTCCGGCCAGCCCTCCAGCAGCTCCAGGTCCTTGAGCAGACGCTCGGCGTAAGCGGTGATTTTAAAGAACCACTGCTCCAGTTCCCGTTTTTCCACGGGCGTCTTGCAGCGCTCGCAGGCGCCTTCCTTGACCTGCTCGTTGGCCAGCACCGTGGCGCAGGAGGGGCACCAGTTCACCGCCGCCTTCTTCTTATAGGCCAGCCCTTTGTGGTAGAGCTGCAGGAAGAGCCACTGGGTCCATTTATAGTATCCGGGGTGGCAGGTGGCGATCTCCCGGTCCCAGTCGTAACTGATGCCCAGCTGCTTCAACTGGGTACGCATGGCCCTGATGTTATCCATGGTCCAGTCGGCGGGGTGGATGTTGCCGTGCTTGATGGCCGCGTTCTCCGCCGGCAGGCCGAAGGCATCCCACCCCATGGGGTGCAGGACGTGATAACCCTGCATGGTTTTAAAGCGGGCCACCACATCACCGATGGAGTAATTTCTCACGTGGCCCATGTGCAGCTTGCCGGAAGGGTAGGGAAACATCTCCAGGCAGTAATATTTCGGGCGCTCCGAGAAATCCGCAGTCTTGTATATATTTTCCTCAGCCCAGCGTTTCTGCCATTTGGCTTCAATTTCCCTGAAATCGTAGCGTTCCTTCACCTGAGCATCCTCCTTGCGTATGCCTGAACCACCAATCCTCTATTTCAACGGCATTTCATCATAAGTGTCATTTTATCACAAATGTCATGCCCGGGACAAGAATGAGTTATCCTGAGAGATCCCCAGTTTTGAACCCTGTTTTGGCTCGGTAGCGAGCGACTTGAGCCGAGCGGTTAGCCAAACTTGGCGAGGCGAAAAGCGAAGGCAGGCCCGAGGGCATGGATGCCCGAGGCCGGCAACTGAGGTAGGATGCCGAATTTGCCGGGAAGCCTGCCGGAGCTTTGAGCTGAGCACCAGTTTGGCCCGCGAGGCTCACTGGAGCGAGCGGGAGCCAAAACAGGGCAGTTCACCCCGGTGAAAAGAGAAAAACGGGGTGGTGGACAACCAGTGGTCTTCACCACCCCGGGGGCAACAGGCTACTTTCAGGCTGTTACTACCCGGGCCGCCCGGTACAGGTTAAGCTCCCGGATGGCCTGCTCCCGCAGCTTGAACTTCTGCACCTTCCCGTTGGCCGTGGTGGGGTAGCTGGACACAAACTGAATATACTGCGGTATTTTATAGCGGGCAATCTTGCCCTTGCAGAACTCCCTGATCTCCTCGGCCGTGGCGGTACAGCCATCCTTGAGCTGGATAAAGGCCATAACCTCTTCACCGTATTTTTCACTGGGCACTCCCACCACCTGTACGTCCTTAATTTTGGGGTGGGTGTGCAGGAACTCTTCAATTTCCCGGGGATAGATGTTTTCCCCGCCCCGGATGATCATATCCTTAATCCGTCCCGTAATACGGACGTATCCCTGTTCATCCATTATCCCCAGGTCGCCGGTGTGCAGCCAGCCCTCCGCGTCGATGGTGCTGGCCGTAGCCTCGGGCATTTTATAGTAACCCTTCATCACGTTGTAACCCCGGGCGCAAATCTCACCCTGGTAGCCCCGGGGCACCTCTTCCCCGGTGGCCGGATCCACCACCTTGACCTCCACCCCCGGCAGGGGCCGGCCCACGGTGGACACCCGGATTTCCAGGGGGTCACCGGTCCTGGTCATGGTAATTCCCGGCGAGGCCTCGGTCTGGCCGTAGGTGATGACTATCTCCCGCATCCCCATGCGGTTTACCACCGCCTTCATGACTTCCATGGGACAGGGAGCCCCGGCCATGATGCCCGTGCGCAGGGAAGAGGTGTCAAAATGCTGTTTGTCCAGCACTTCCAGTTCGGTGATGAACATGGTGGGCACGCCGTGCAGGGCGGTGCACCTTTCCTTTTCCACCGTCTCCAGGACCCGCACCGGATTGAAGGTCTCCAGGGGTACCATGGTGGCTCCCGCCACCACGCAGGTCAGGGTCCCCAGCACACAGCCAAAGCAGTGGAAGAAGGGTACCGTAATGCACAGGCGGTCCCGGGAGCTGAAATTAAGGCACTCGGCCACACTCCTGGCGTTCATGACCAGATTCCTGTGGGTCAGCATAACACCCTTGGGAAAACCGGTGGTCCCGGAGGTATACTGCATGTTGATTACATCATCGGGATCCAGGGAAGCCTGCCGGGCCGCCAGCTCCTTTTCGGAAATGGCCCCCGCCATCCCCAGCACCTGTTCCCAGGTGTACATACCGGGATGTTCTTCATCTCCTATCAAAACCACATTGCGCAGCATGGGGAACTTTTTCGCATTCAGCCGGCCGGGCAGGCAATGACCCAGTTCCGGACACAGTTCATAAAGCATTTCTACGTAACTGGATTCCTTCGTGCCGCTTATAAGCAGGAGGGTGGTGGCATCGGACTGCCGCAGCAGGTACTCCAGTTCCCTGGTTTTATAGTTGGTATTAACCGTCACCAGCACGGCACCGATCTTGGCCGAGGCAAATTGCAGCAATACCCACTCGGGTATGTTGGTAGCCCACAGGGCGATGTGCTCGCCCCGCTTTATACCCAGGGCCATCAACCCCCTGGCCACAAGGTTGCATAATTCTTGAAATTGCCTGTATGTATAGCGCAACCCCCGGTCCGCGTAAACCAGGGCCTCATTATCGGGGTAAAGGGCAGCTGTCCTGTCGAGCAGTTCCCCCATGGTAAGCTGGTCAAAGCGGTCCATCCCACCGACCTCCTAAATATATTTTAAAACTTTAAAATATTAACTTAATAAAGGAATAAAGTTACAGTAAACGACCGTTCTGGCCCGCTTTCCACGATGTATGTAAAACTAAAACCTCCCGCCCCTCTTAGGGACGGGAGGTTTTCCCGCGGTACCACCCTACTTGGCAAATGGTGGAGCTGGCGGGAATCGAACCCGCGGCCTCTTCCATGCCAAGGAAGCGCGCTCCCTCTGCGCCACAGCCCCATATTTACCCTCTTCATGTGCTCTAACGGTCACACACCGGCCCGAAGTACTTTTACTTTCCCCCGGGCAACTCCGGGGCGAGTTCAGCAACCCGGTTCACCGCCTCGCACCCACCGGCGGCTCTCTGTGGACACCGCAAGCTGCTTACTGCTCCCCATCACCGTCATTAAATTTTATACTTTGCTGCAGACATCTACAATTGTACGACATGCCCGCCCGTTTGTCAACAGCCTGAAAGTAAAATTTTTTACAGGTTCACGGACATGGCCACTACCCGGGCATCTCCCCACAGACGTTCCAGGTTATAAAATTGCCGTTCAGACTCCAGGAAGACATGAACCACCACGTCACCGTAATCCAGCAGTACCCAGCGCCCCTCCCGCATACCTTCCTGCCGGGGAACAAGACCGGCCCTCTCCTGTACCACCCTGATAATTTCCTCTGCAATGGCCTGGACCTGGGTTGTAGAGCGCCCGCTTAAGATAACAAAGTAATCGGCGATAATGGATATCCTGCTGATATCCAGTACGGTGATGTCGTAAGCTTTTTTATCTTCCGCCGCCTCAACGACAACCTTAACCAGCGCCTGCGGATCAATGGTCAAAAGGCATGCCTCCTTAAATTTTTTTATATATTATTTTATTTGCGCCAGGATTCATCTGGTTAGGATATATAGTATTCTAACTGGAAGAGAAAATTCCTGCTTGAAATAAGAGATAATTTTGCCGGTAAAAAGAAAACCTCCCGGTCCGGAGGATCCGGGGGGTTCTCTTTTTCAGGAACGTTCTTCCCTGGGCCTGGCTTCATTAACTGTAATTACCCGCCCATTGAACTCCGTTCCGTTCAAAGCAGCTATGATGGCCTCGGCATCCTCATCAGCCACCTCAACAAAACCAAATCCTCTTGAGCGCCCGGTCTGACGGTCTGTAATTACCCGGGCACTGATAATTTCTCCATAGCGGGAAAAGGCCTCCTCCAGATCCTCAGCCCTGGTCGCCCAGGGTAAATTTCCCACATACAGCGTGCGAACCATCTTTTCACCTCTTTCCTGCGCCTGTCCGGGAATGCACACATATTATTTGCTAAAGGTATGCGCCTCATACTGCCCGCGGGCTTAAAAACCCTGCCATTCTTACCAGTGCCTGCCTGAAAAAACGGAAAGCCCCCTGGCAAAAGTTACCTCAAGTTTTATAACATTATAACCATTTCTAATTTTAAGAATTCATATTTTTAGAAGCTAGCAGGGCTTATAAATTTTATAAGTCTTAATTATACCTGAATGGTCCAGTTTATCTGGCTCCCGGTGCCCCGACCCTCACCCGCAAACTTTGAAAGCTTGGCACGAAAATTGCGAAAATACTGCAGGTGCCGCGGCAAAAAATATCACCAAACGTCATCACCGGAAAGGAGGGTTCCATGAATACGCAGGAAAAACTGCTCACACGCAATCCCCGGGCTGATATGCTGGTGGATCTGGTCGAACTGGCCAGTGGCATTCTGCTGGTAGGTTTCCTGTGGACCCACATGCTGTTTGTGGCTGCCATACTGCTCGGGGTCACAACTTTTGACCGTTTGTCCGCATTTCTGGACGAATACTACCTTTCCTACATCGGTATCCCCTTTATTCTCCTGGTAGCCCTGGTGCACATAGTGGTGGCCGGGCGGCGGATCCCCAACAAATGGAAGGAACAGCGCATTATCCTGCGCCACAGTAAAATGCTGGGGCATACCGACACCTGGATATGGGTCTTCCAGACCATTACCGGCATGGCCATCCTGGTACTGGCCGGAATTCACGTCTGGATGGTCCTGACCGGCTGGCCCATCCGGGCCGTTACCAGCGCCGGGCGGATACAATCCTTTCTCTGGTTCTACATCATCCTGCTCCTGGCAGGTGAGTATCACGCCGGCTTCGGCCTCTACCGCCAGTTTGTAAAATGGGGCTGGATTAACCGGCATACCATCGGAGCTGTGCTGAAAACCATCACGGTAATCATTGTGGCCCTGGGAGCAGTCACCCTCTGGGCTTTCATGAGGCTGGGAGGTGCACAATGAGCGTCTACCAAACCCATACCACGGACGTCCTGGTAATTGGTGCCGGCCTGGCCGGAGAGCGCACGGCCATTGAGGCGGCAACTCACGGGCTGGATGTGATCATCCTGAGCCTGGTTCCCCCCAGGCGCTCCCACAGCACCGCAGCCCAGGGTGGAATGCAGGCATCCCTTGGTAACTGCGCCATGGGCTACGGTGACAACCCGGATATCCACTTCGAAGATACAGTGAAGGGCTCCGACTGGGGGTGCGACCAGGATGTGGCCCGCCTCTTCGCCAACACCGCCCCCATTGCTGTACGGCAGATGGCCTACTGGGGGGTTCCCTGGAACCGGGTGGTGGCCGGCAGGAAAAAACTCCCCGACGGCCGGGAAATAGAGGATTTGAAGGAATACGAAGGGCTGATTACGGCCCGGGACTTCGGCGGTACGGCCAAGTGGCGTACCTGCTACACTTCCGATGGCACGGGGCACACCCTGCAGTACACCATGGACAGCATCGTCATTAAGATGGGGATCACCGTCCACGACCGCATGGAAGCCATCGCCCTCATTCACGACGGGGAGAGATGTTACGGGGCGGTGGCCCGCTGCCTGCGCACCGGCCAGCTCCACGCCTACCTGGCCCGGTCCACGGTCATTGCCACGGGCGGCTACGGCCGGCTGTACGGGGTCTCCACCAACGCCGTGATCAACGAGGGCAGCGGCATGTTCCTGGCCCTGGAAACGGGCGTCGTGCCCCTGGGCAATATGGAAGCGGTCCAGTTCCACCCCACGGGAATGGTGCCGGTGGGAATCCTGATCACGGAAGGCGCCCGGGGTGACGGCGGGTACCTGCTGGACAAAAACCTGCACCGCTTCATGCCCGACTACGAGCCGAAGAAAAAGGAACTGGCTTCCCGGGACGTGGTCTCCCGGCGCATGATCCAGCATATCCGCAAGGGCTACGGTGTGGAGAGCAAGTGGGGGCCCCACCTGTGGCTGGACATCCGCCACCTGGGTCGGAAACATATCTACACCAACCTGCGGGAAATTGCCAACATATGCAAGAACTTTGCCGGCATTGACCCGGCCGAAGACCTGATTCCCGTACGTCCCACCCAGCATTACAGCATGGGGGGAGTGAGAACCAATATCGACGGCCATGCTTACGGGTTAAAGGGCCTCTTTGCCGTAGGGGAGGCCGCCTGCTGGGACCTGCACGGCTTCAACCGCCTGGGGGGCAATTCCCTGGCCGAAACCATTGTGGCCGGCATGGTGGTGGGCAAAAAGGTGGCCGAGTATACCCTGGGAGCCACCCTGGACTGCCCCCTCCAGCTGGTGAACGAACACGTCAGGCGCCAGGAAAGCAGGATCAACGACCTCATCTCCGGCCGGCTGGGCAAGGAAAACGTTTACGAGATCCGCAGGGAAATGGAAAACACCCTGATGGAATACGTGGGTATTTTCCGCAACGGTCCCGATTTGCAAAAAGCCGTGGACAAGCTCCAGGAGCTCTACCGGCGCTCCTTGAAGCTGGGGCTGCGGTCCAGCGGGAAGTATGCCAGCCCGGAACTGGCCTCCGCCTTAAGGCTGCCCGGCATGATCCGCCTGGCCCTGTGCATAGCCTACGGCGCTCTAAACCGCACCGAGAGCCGGGGCAGCCACGCCCGGGAAGACTACCCTTACCGGGACGATGTGAACTGGCTCAAGCGCACCCTGGCCTACTGGCCGCCGGGTGCCGAACTGCCGGTGCTGAAATATGAACCGGTTAAGATCACCGAACTCCCGCCGGGGGACCGGGGTTACGGCGAATCATCAGCGGCAAACGCCGCAAAATCCGGCAACCATACCCAGGAGAACAAAAAGTGATTGCCGTTTGCACAAAGTGAGCGACTTGAGCGAGCAGAGGCCAAACTTGGCGAGGGCAAAAGCGGAGGCGGGGTCGAGCGCAGGATGTGCTCGACCGGCCCCCTGAGGCAGGATGCCGAATGGGCCGGGAACCCCGCCGGAGCTTGAAGCCCGAGCGCCAGTTTGGCCTGCGAGGCGAACCGGAGCGAACGTGGGTGCAAACGGCAAGCAGGGCAAGCCAGTTTTAAAGGCAAGCGTTACCCGGGTGAATTTCAGTCCACGCACATGATAAGGAGGAAAATCATGGCTGAACGCCTGCTGACTTTCAGCATCTTCCGCTACAACCCCAACACGCCGGAAATAAAGCCCTACATGCAGGAGTACAAGCTCGAAGAAATGCCGGGCATGACCCTGTTTGTGGCCTTGAATAAAATCCGGGAGGAACAGGACCCCTCCCTGATGTTTGACTTCGTGTGCCGGGCGGCCATCTGCGGCTCCTGCGCCATGCTGGTCAACGGGAAGCCCCGCCTGGCATGCAAGACCCTGACCAAAGACCTGCCGTCCAGGATCACCCTCCTTCCCCTGCCGGTATTCAAGCTGATAGGGGACCTTTCGGTGGACACGGGCACCTGGTTCAGGCACATGTCCCTGAAAACGGAGGCCTGGATCCACACAACCAGGGAGTTCGATCCCCGGGCCCGGGAAGAGCGTATGGACAACGAAACGGCCCTGAAAATTTACGAGGCTGAGCGCTGCATCGAATGCGGGTGCTGCATTGCCGGCTGCGCCACGGCCAACATCCGGGAAGACTTCCTCGGGGCGGCGGGCATAAACCGGGTGGCCCGGTTTATGCTGGACCCCCGGGACGAGCGCAGCCCGCAGGAATACTTTGAAGTGGTGGGCACGGAAGAGGGTGCCTTCGGCTGCGTGGGCCTCATGGCCTGCGAAGATAACTGCCCCATGGGTCTGCCCCTGCAGATGCAGCTGGCCTACGTGCGCCGCAAGATGGCCGCGGCGGGCCTGGCGGCCAGGCCGCAAACCAGGGCCTGTTAGTTTACGAAGCTTTCCTTAAAAACCATGGACAGAGGCGGCCGCATGTAAAAGAGGGGGCCGGTTGTCCAGCCATATGTGGTAAAGGGGAAAAGGAGTCGGTTGTCCCTTTTCCCCTTTATGCCTATTATTATCGAGTAAGAGGCGAGCACAGCCTGACCAATGACGGGGTAACCGAACCCAGCAAGCCCGCGGAGTCTTATTCATCGGCAATTTATATAAAGTAAAGCACCAGCCGTGATTTGTTTAATGCAAAGACTCAACTATTTTTAAGGCTTCTTCTTTGCTAATATTTCCTTCCAGTTGATAAACTATCCCCAGCTTTATCCACCTAATTTTTAGGCTCTTGTCTTTAAATACGATCATCTTGCCGCTGGTATTCCCAATTTTAATATCCTGAACAACAGCATCTTCGATATCGTATCCGTACCCCTGGACATAACCTGCGGGGGTGTTTTTTTCTGTGATCTCGAAATATCTCGAACCGGAAGCAGTATATTTTAACTGAACCTGGGCCGCATTTTTGATCAACTTTTGAAATTTAACTTCGGTAAGTTTAAAGCCACCAGGCATATACTGCGGTGTGACAACAGGGAAAGGTGAAGCTGATTTGGCTTCTTCCAAGGAAACAACCCTCACATTTTCCACAGTAATTTCTCGGAAGCCTTCCGGCGGTGGCGGAACCCGGTCAGATTCATCATGCTTGTATTCCGTCCTGATGTTCATTAATGTGCCGCCAAGAAAGGTTTCCACTGTACGAACTATTTTCTCCCTTATCGCCCTGGCCTGTGTGGGGAAGGAAACGAATAGAGCTCCCGCAAGAAGCAGAACGATTCCCGCCCCTGCGGCAAGCTTAAAGATAGGCAGTCTTTTTCTAACAGCTCTGCAGTTTTTGTTTGTAAGCAATTGACATTTTCCAAGTTTTTTCTCAAATCTCTCCCAAGATTCTTCTAAAGAGGGCGGAGACACCGATTCCACTGCTGCCGTTATAATTTTTTTTAACCTTCTATCCAGATTTCCATCGGAATGCTTGCCCACTCTTATTTCACCCCTTTCGTATCTGTCAACTCGTCTTTAAAGTGGCAACTTTCAACACGCTCCTTATATAATAATTTTTTTAATTCCATTCTAGCCCGAATTAGCCTGGACTTAACCGTGTTTACAGGGATGTTTAAAAAATTGCTTATTTGATCAATGGACATATCCTCATAATATTTTAGGTACAGTACAATCCTGTGATCCGGCTGAAGACCCCTGAGGGCTTTTTGAACAAGCAATCTTTCTTCCTTGTCCAAACAGATTAATTCCGGCGAAATGAACTGTTCACCAGCATAACCAATCTCTGTTTCGGGGATCAGCGTACTTTTAGCGCGGTTGCGGACCATATCCCAGGCCGTGTTTACGGCCATCCGCCGAAGCCAAACCCCTAACTTCGAAGGATCCTGGAGCTGATCAATTTTATGGTGAAGCTTTAAAAATACTTCATGCACCACATCCTCGGCAAGACCAACGTCATTAACGATAAAAAAAGCAGCCTGAAATAAGGGCTTATAAAACATTTCGTAAAGAAATCTCAGAGCCTGAGGATCTTTATTTTTTAATTTTTGCAGGAGTGTTTCCTTCTCCAAATGAAAAACCCTCCCTGAAACTTTTTTGGAGAACAGGGGGGCCTGTTTCTTTTTGCAGCATTCTGTCCCGCTTAGCCTCCCTGAAGCCTTAAACCGTGGCCTTGCATACTGGTCGTTTATCTAGATTTATCCTTTTATTTCCTGGCAAACATTCTGCAGAATATATAAAAATTCCTTCTGTCTAAAAATGTTTTAGGGAAGCTAGTTCTAAAAAATATAACATTTTATTTTTTAGAAATAGGGATCCAAAAGTTCTTTTGATCCGTCATTATAGTGAACAGTAATTTCACAGTTTAAAAGATGAAAAATGCTAAGTAACTAAGAAAATGGAAATTAAAATATAATTAGAAAGGAGGGGTTAAACATGTATAATTAAGAACAAAATACATTACCATTTGTGAGTGAGCATTCTAAGCTTTTAGAAGAGCTAGATGTTAGTAAGTGGTTCTAAGAACAACAATAGATAGAAAATTGTTTAGGAATAAAATGAGAGGAGTGAAAATAATGATTAAAAAAATATTTGTTATGTTCTTTACCTGTTTTAGCTTTTTACTATTTACCTGTGTGGCAAATGCAAGTGTAACACATATGAAAGATAATACTGGAGAGACAAAAACAATAAAGGCAGAGAATGTTCAAATTACAACTGATCAAGAGATTTTATCAGAGCCTTCCAAAATAAACTTTATAAATGAAATTGAAAAAGAAGACCATATTAAACATTTAAAGCAAGGTCATAAAATAATTCAAAGAGGCGTAGCTAAATTTCCATATGTTGAGATAAACGAAAAAACTTACTGGTTAACAGAGCAACAAGTAAAGGATATTCAGTCAGGTAAAAAGGTTAAGGTAGACGATGTAACAATACTCTCCGCTGCAGATGATATCAGATATTTAACATTAAGCTGCAGCATCATCGATGTATATGATCCTAAGGTAAATGACCCTTATCAATGTCATTACCTTTTCATGGGTTATGCAGAATGGCAATACTCTAAATGTAAGCGTCAAATACAACCCACCTTGGCATAATACCCAAGTTTAAGGGATAATCTTCCTCAGATAAAAGCTCGATGAGGAGGATTTTTTCTTATGACCAAAGCCGAACGGGAAGCGCTATGGGAAACCCGAATAGCCGAATACAAGATGAGTGGGCAAAGCGTCAGAGAATGGTGCGCCGCCCATGAAGGCATCAGCCCCAGGCAGTTATGGTACTGGATGCGAAAGTTTAAAGACCGGAACGGAGTTACCCCAGGAAAATCAAATCGGTGGCTGCCGGTGGAAATAAGCAACCAGTCATTTATAGAAGAGGACCATACTTTACTG
>NZ_FQUW01000042.1 GCF_900129285.1 Desulfofundulus australicus DSM 11792 | reverse complement strand
CGAGCTGGGCATAAAACCCCTGGCCACCATCCTGGGGCACGCCTCGGTCTCCCAGGACGCCAGGTACATCGCCACCGTACCGGGGCTGTCCATCAACAAGCTGCTGGCCAGAAAAGGTCTGACCGTGGATGACATCGACCTTTTCGAAGTGAACGAGGCCTTTGCCGCCGTGGTCCTGGTCAGCGCGAAGATTGCCAGCCTGCCCAAAGACAGGGTAAACGTGAACGGCGGCGCGGTAGCCTTCGGCCACCCCATCGGGGCCAGCGGCGCCCGCATCCTGATGACGCTCATCTACGAGCTGCGCCGGCGCGGCGGCGGGCTGGGTATCGCAGCCATCTGCAGCGGTGCCGCCCAGGGCGATGCCGTGCTGGTGCGGGTAGACGATTAGCAGGATACTGTCGCAAAACTGTCGGGACGGCGGTCGTCCCCCGTCGCTCCGTGCTGCGGGCCGGACGAAACATCGGCTGGCCTCGGAGCGAACCTGGCAGCGCTGCATATGCGCCGGGAGTCTACTTTCCTCATGAATAACTATAACCCTGAGCAGTCCGATCATTATCTCGATACTGCTACCAGCGCGATTCGCGCTGCCGGTTCGCTAACCTCGGCGGCGCCGTGTTTCGTAGCCGGCCCTCCGCAATGTCGCTCCTTAGAGGACGACCGCCGCCCTCTAGTGGCAAATTGATAAATACTAACGATAACTGAAAAAACGATAACTGAAAAGACGAGGAGCTGAACGGAAATGACCCTGGACTTTGACCTCACCGAAGAACAACTGATGGTCCGCGACACCGTGCGCAAGCTGGCCCAGAATGAATTCGCCCCCCGGGCGGCGGAAATCGACAGGGAACACCGCTTCCCCCGGGAGAACATACAAAAGCTTGCCGAACTGGGCTTGATGGGCATCCCCATTCCGGAAGAATACGGCGGGGCCGGGTGCGACTTTCTCACCTACATCATGGCCATTGAAGAAATCTCCCGGGCCTGCGCCTCCACCGGCGTGATCCTGGCGGTGCACACCTCCCTGGGATGCTTCTCGCTGCTCTACCACGGCACGGAAGAGCAGAAGCGGAAGTACCTGACCAGGCTGGCCACCGGCGAGTGGCTGGGAGCCTTCGCCCTCACCGAGCCCAACGCCGGGTCGGACCCCTCCAACCTGTCCACCAGCGCCCGGCTGGAAGGGGATTACTACATCGTCAACGGCAGCAAGATCTTCATCAGCAGCGGCGGGGAAGCCGACCTCTACGTCACCTTTGTGCGCACCAGCCCGGGCAGGGGGCACAAGGGCATTACCTGCCTTTTAATTGAAAAGGACACCCCGGGCTTCAGCGTGGGGAAAATCGAGGAAAAAATGGGCCTGCACGGCGACCCGACGGCGGAGCTGATCTTTGAGAATGCCCGGGTGCCGCGGGAGAACGTGCTGGGCCGGGAAGGGGAAGGCTTCAAGGTGGCCATGGCCCTTCTGGACGGCGGGCGCATTGGTATCGGCGCCCAGGGGCTGGGCATTGCCCAGGCGGCCTTTGACGTGGCCCTGGAGTACGCCAGGCAGCGGGTGCAGTTCGGCCGGCCCATAGCGGAGTTCCAGGCCATCCAGTTCATGCTGGCCGACATGGCCACCCGCATCGATGCCGCCCGGCTGCTGGTTTACCGGGCCGCCCGGCTCAAAGACAAAGGGCTGCCCCTTTCCAAGGAAGCTTCCATGGCCAAGATGTACGCCACGGATACGGCCATGTTCGTCACCACCAACGCGGTGCAGATCCTGGGCGGCTACGGCTACTGCAAGGAATACCCCGTGGAGCGGTACATGCGGGACGCCAAGATCACCCAGATCTACGAAGGCACCAACCAGATCCAGCGGCTGGTCATTGCCAAGAACCTGCTGAAATAAAAACCGCAACCGCTGCGGCAAGATATTTTTTAATAGAGAAAGAGAGGAGTAAGACCATGAGCCACCGGCGACTGGAGAAAGGATTTGTACATGTATACACCGGCAACGGCAAGGGCAAGACCACCGCTGCCCTGGGGCTGGCCCTCCGGGCCATCGGCCACGGTTACCGGGTATATATGCTTCAATTCATGAAAGGGAGCAAGGAGTATGGCGAGATTAAAGCAGCTGAAAAGTATTTACCCGATCTGACCATTGTGCAGTCAGGTCTGGAAACTTTCGTGGACAAGGAAAACCCTTCCCCCGAAGACATTGCCCTGGCCCGGCAGGGCCTGGATAAAGCGCGCAAGGTAATCATGGAAGGCAATTATGACCTGGTTATCCTGGATGAAATCAACGTAGCCGTTGATTTTGATCTGGTTCCCCTGGAGGCAGTCCTGGATTTGATCAGAAATAAACCACCCCACGTGGAACTGGTTCTTACCGGCCGTTATGCCCACCCCAAAATTATCAAGGCCGCCGATGTGGTAACCGAAATGCAGCTGATCAACCATCCCTATTATGACGGCGTTGATGCCAGGAAGGGTATTGAGTACTAGGGAGGGGAGCCCATGAACAATCTCGTGGAAAAAATGCTCCAGGGTGACCGGCGCAGTACGGCCAGGATAATTACTTTAATTGAAAATGATGCTCCGGAAAAAAGGGAAATTTTAAAGCAAATATATCCCTACACCGGCCGGGCCCATGTGGTGGGTATTACCGGATCTCCGGGAGCGGGTAAGAGTTCGCTGGTCGATGAACTGACCAGGGAGATCCGCGGTGAGGGTCTGAAGGTGGGCATAATTGCGGTAGATCCCACCAGCCCCTTTTCAGGGGGGGCCCTCCTCGGCGACCGCATCAGGATGCAGGAACACGCCACCGACCGGGGAGTGTTCATCCGCAGCATGGGTACCCGGGGCAACCTGGGCGGCCTGGCTGAAGCTACGCGGGATGCCATCAGGGTACTGGACGCTTTCGGGTGTGAAGTTATCCTGGTGGAAACGGTGGGGGTCGGCCAGTCGGAGCTGGATATCATGCACCACGCGGATACAACCCTGGTTGTCCTTACCCCCCAGGCGGGGGATCATATTCAGACCATAAAAGCCGGAATAATGGAAATTGCCGATATATTCGTAATCAACAAGGCCGATCTCGATGGTACGGGTAAAATGGTCACCGATATCGAAGCCATGCTGGACATGAGCACCCCGGCCAGCGGCTGGCGCCCTCCGGTTCTCACCACCATTGCCCTTGATCACCGGGGCATCCCGGAGTTGTGGGCTACCATTAAGGAGCACAGGGCCTGGCGTAAGGATAACAGGGTTGAAACCACTAAGGAAAAGGTGCGCCGGGAACTGGCGGAAATTATTCAGCACCAGCTCACACACCTGATTAACCGGGATCTGGACAGGCACTACCAGAACCTGATCGAAAGGGTGGCTGCACGCCAGCTGGATCCGTACTCGGCGGCCATGGAAGTCATTAAAAAGTCCTGGAAAGGAGGATTAATGCAATGAATAACGGTGAAACCAGAGGAATCAGGGAAGGCCTGGAGAAATGGCGGGAAAAACGGGAGCAGATGAAGGACCGGGACTTCCTGTTTGAAACCGTGTCCGGTATGGAGGTTAAGGATCTGTATACCCCCCTGGACATCGAAAATCTTGACTACCAACGGGACCTGGGATTCCCCGGGGAATATCCCTTTACCAGAGGAGTTTACAGGAATATGTACCGGGGCCGGCTCTGGACCATGCGCCAGTTTGCCGGGTTTGCCACGGCTAAAGAATCCAACAAACGCTACAAGTACCTGCTGGAGAAGGGGCAGACGGGGTTAAGCGTGGCCTTTGATATGCCCACCATCATGGGTTACGACAGCGACCATCCCCGGGCACTGGGCGAAGTAGGCCGGGTGGGTGTGGCCATCGACTCCCTCCAGGATATGGAGACCCTTTTTGAAGGCATCCCCCTGGATAAAGTGAGCACCTCCATGACCATCAATGCACCGGCTGCCGTTATCTGGTGTATGTATATTGCCACCGGCGAAAAACAGGGCGTACGGCCGGAACAGCTCACCGGAACCATCCAGAATGACATTCTCAAAGAATACATCGCACAGAAATCCTGGATTTTCCCGCCGGAGCCTTCCATGCGCCTGATCACCGATATATTTGCCTACGCCAGCCGTCACGTACCCAAGTGGAATACCATCAGCATCAGTGGCTACCATATCCGGGAAGCCGGTTCTACTGCGGTACAGGAACTGGCCTTCACCCTGGCCAACGGCTTTGCCTACGTGGAAGCAGGCATCAAAGCCGGGCTGAATGTGGATGAATTTGCTCCCCGCCTTTCCTTCTTCTTTAACGCCCATATCGACTTTTTTGAGGAGATTGCCAAGTACCGGGCCGCCCGCCGTATCTGGGCACGCCGCATGAGGGAAAAATACGGCGCCAAGGACCCGCGCTCCTGGCTATTGCGCTTCCATACCCAGACAGCCGGTTGCAGCCTGACTGCCCAGCAGCCGGAGAACAATATTGTACGCACCGCCTATGAAGCCCTGGCCGCCGTCCTGGGCGGTACCCAATCCCTGCACACCAACTCCATGGACGAAGTGCTGGCCCTGCCCACGGAAAAGGCGGTTCAGATTGCTTTGCGTACCCAGCAGATCCTGGCCTACGAAACGGGAGTGGCCAACGTAATTGACCCCCTGGCCGGCTCCTATTACGTGGAGGCCCTGACCAACAAGATGGAAGAAGAAGCGGAAAAATATTTTGAAGAAATTGAAAAGCGTGGCGGTGTGCTGGCCTGCATTGAACAGAATTTCTTCCAGCAGGAGATTGCCGACGCCGCTTACCGTTACCAGCGGGCCCTGGACAGCAAGCAGCGGATTCTGGTGGGAGTCAATGAATTTGTTAACCCTGATGAAAAGCTGGAAATCGAAATCCTGAAAATCGACCCCAGGATTGAGCAGGAACAGGTTGCCCGGCTGCAAAAGCTGCGCCGGGAGCGTGACAACATCCGGGTCAGGGAAACCCTGGATGCCCTGCGCCGGGCCTGTGAGGGAACGGAGAACGTCATTCCTTACATCCTGGACTGCGTGCGGGCTTATGCCACCGAAGGTGAAATAATCCAGGTCATGCGGGAAGTGTTCGGAGAGTACAAAGAGAAGCCAACTTTCTAAAAGGAAACCGCGAAAACCTTACCTTTGGATTTTACTGACTACCTGACTGGTTAGGAGGGAAAAAATAATGGCCAGAAAGATCAGAGTTCTCATTGCCAAACCGGGCCTCGACGGCCATGACCGCGGGGCCCGGGTTATCGCCCGGGCACTGCGTGATGCCGGTATGGAGGTAATCTATACCGGCCTGCACCAGACTCCGGAGCAAATAGTGGAGGCCGCCATTCAGGAAGATGTGGATGTGGTTGGCTTGAGCATTCTCTCCGGGGCCCACATGACCCTTATTCCCCGGGTAACGCAACTGCTCAGGGAAAACGGTGCCGATGACATCCTGGTCATCGGGGGAGGTACCATACCCGAGGATGATATTAAGGCCCTCAAGGAGGGCGGCTGGGTTAAAGAGCTGTTCACTCCCGGCACCCCTCTGGAAGCCATCGTCGAGTGGATCCAGGCCAACGTAAAAGTTTGATTTAGCCCTGTAAGCGCTGGATAAGCAAGGGGGAACCACGTTGCAGGGTTCCCCCTTCTCCATGCCCGCTAACACCCGCAGCCACTGCTGCCCTGCGGTGCCGGAATGTCCTTTTTGACAATCTCCTCCAGGCATCTGAGAGCGTAATCCACCTCTTCCGGACGGTTGAAGTATGAAAAACTGAAACGGACCAATTTTTGCTCAAAGGTACCCAGGGTACGGTGAGCATCGGGGGCGCAGTGCAGGCCGGCCCGGCAGGCAATGCCATAACGCTGGTCCAGGATAGTGCCGATTTCCCCCGCCGGCCGGTTTTTTACCGCAAAGGAAACCAGCGGGGCCTGGCTGGAGGCACTGCGCGGGCCATAGACCCGTATCCCCTCAATTTTCTCAAGGCCCTCCAGAAGCTGCCCGGTTAACTCCTGCTCGTGCCGCCGGATTTTCTCCATGCCCTCCCGCCGGATAAATTTAACCCCCGCCCCCAGGCCGGCCAGGCCTACAGTGTTCAAGGTACCGCTCTCGTAGCGTTCGGGCAATTCCTCCGGCTGGCCCGGCACATCCGAGTAACTCCCGGTACCCCCCTCTTTCAGCGGGACCAGCTCCACCCCTTCGGCCACGTACAACCCGCCTGTCCCCGGCGGGCCCAGCAGGCTTTTATGGCCGGGGAAAGCCAGCAGGTCAATGTGCATGTACTCCACGTCAATATCCAGCACACCCGCCGTCTGGGCGGCATCCACTATAAAGCACAACCCCTTTTCCCGGGCCAGGCGGCCGATTTCGGCCACAGGCATGATGGTTCCGGTAACATTGGAAGCGTGGGTTATAATAATGGCAGCGGTATCAGGACGGATGGCCGCCGCCACATCTTCCACCCGGATGGCACCGGTATGATCGCAGGGCACCTTGGTTACCTTCACCCCCCGTTCCTGCAGGACATGAAGGGGACGGGTAACGGAATTGTGCTCCATGGAACTGGTAACCACATGCTGCCCCGGCCGGAGCAAACCCTTGATGGCCAGGTTCAGGGCCTCGGTGGCATTCAGGCCGAAAACTATGCGCTCGGGATTACGGATATTGAACAGGGCAGCCAGCTCTCTCCTGGTTTCGTCCACCAGCCGGTTGGCTTCCAGGGACAGGCGGTGCCCCGCTCGTCCCGGGTTGGCCCCCACATGGCGCAGGCAGTTCTCCATAGCCGCCAGCACTTCTGGAGGTTTGGGCCAGGAGGTGGCTGCATTATCAAAGTAAATAATACGCTGCTCTCGCTCCATGCTTAACACCCCGTTAAAATTACCACAACCATATATTTGCCCCTACCGGCGGGGTGTATACCGGCGACCCGAAAGCGGGAAACATTTGTCCGCTTATTTAAAAGTAAATAAAAAGCCCGGCAGGTATGCCGGGCCATACTTTTAGCTCTCCCCGTCCCCCACCAGCCCCCGCTCAACAAGCTTTGCCTTTACCGTGGGGTAATAGTCCAGGTTGGTATGGGGTAAAAATTTGCTCCCGATAAATTTGTTCATAAAAACCTGGTTGGCGTTCAGCTCGAAGTAGGTTATATTACGGGCGATGGCCTCAGCTTCCTCGCGCTTCCGGTTGGAGAGTAAAACCAGCCGGGCTCCTTCTCCCGAAGCGTTACCCAGGCGAATCATTTTCTCCCGGGGCAAATCGGGATAAAGGCCGATGGTGATGGCCGATTCCAGATGCAGGTACTGGCCGAAGGCACCGGCGGCATAAAAGCGGTCGATGTCGGAAAGCTCGCAACCCACACTCTCCAGCAACAGCTCCAGGGCGGCATTAACCGCCCCCTTGGTGCGCATGAGGTTGTTAATATCCACCTGGGTCACCACAATGTCCCTGCCGGTGGCAGATTCCGCCGCAGGTACCACCACGAATTCCCGCCGCCCATCCCTGAAACGACCGGCCCGGTCGACAATACCGGCCAGCAGCAGCTCCGCCAGGCAGTCCACCAGCCCGGAGCCACAGATGCCTGCAGGAGGCGCGCCGCCAATGGTTGTGTAGCGGACCCTGCCGGTACCGGGATCTATGGAAATGCTGTCTATGGCTCCCGGTTCAGCACGCATACCGCACTCCGCCACACCGCCCTCCAGGGCCGGCCCGGCAGCCCCGGCACAACCCACCAGCCAGTCCCGGTTACCCATGATAATTTCCCCATTGGTGCCGATGTCAACAAACAGGGCAAGTTCCGGCTGGCGGTGTAAACCACTGGCCAGCACACCCGCCACTACGTCCCCGCCCACATAGCTGCCCACAGAGGGAAGGCAGTAAACGGGCGCCAGGGGGTTGATTTTCAGGCCCAGCTGCCCGGCAGGAATGAAGCCCGGATTATTTACCACCGGTATATAGGGGGCCATGCAGATACGGGAGGGATCCAGCCCCAAAAACAGATGGACCATGGTGCTGTTGGCCCCTGCGGCAACGGCGCTGATTTCGCGCCCGGCCAGCCCATGCTCGCCGGCCAGCCGGCCGATCAGGTCATTTAAAGTATCGAGAACGGCCCGCTGTAACTGCTCCAGCCCCCCGGGCGTACCCGCCAGATAGATGCGGGTGAGGATATCCTCGCCCAGGGCAACCTGCCCGTTATAACCCGCCGCTTTACCCAGAATCTGCCCGTTATGCATGTCCACCAGGTAAACCACCACGGTGGTGGTGCCGATATCCACGGCCAGGCCATAATGACGCCTTACTGTATTCCCCGGCTCCACATCCACCAGGCTCCACACTCCCGGTGCTACCATCCCCACCGTAACCGTGACCCGCCAGCAGGCATCCCTTAAAACACCTGGAATACGGCGCATGAGCTCCAGGGGTACAGTCACCGGTCCCAGCAATTTCTCCACAGCCGCCGCCAGCCTGTCCACATCGGCCCGGTTATCCTCCAGGGATGGTTCAGAAAGTTCCAGATAGAATTTTCTGGTCATGGGATCTATAGAAATTTTTTCTCGGGAAATGCTATCAGTTAAGATAACCATCCTGTCTTCTTTATCTGCCATTTTGACACCCCGTTTAACCAGCTTGCTGCCAGAATTATAACATAATTCTCCCGGGAAAAATGATTTCTTTTCATAATATCAGTTATAAGCCCCGTAACAAAATTGTAACAGTTTCCCAACCGCTTTGTAATAAATGAAGGGTATAATAACCCCAGACAAGAATTCCAGCTCAGGGAGGTGAATTCCATGAAAAAGAAACTGGTGATCATCCTGGCCACCGTACTGGTCCTGGCCATGGCCGTCCCGGCCCTGGCAGCAACGATATCCGCCACCCTTACCCCGGAGCAGGCCAAGGAGCTAACCGCCCTGCACCAGCAAATAATCGATCTGAAAAAGCAGATGATTGACAAATACGTGGAATACGGCCGGCTGACCCCGGAACAGGGCCAGCAAATTAAGGCCAACCTGGACGCCAGGCAGGAGTTCTTTGCCCAGAATCCCGACAGGTTTGCCGGCTTTGGCCCGGGCAACTGCCCTGGCTTTGGCATGAGGGGCGGCTGGGGAATGGGCCCCGGCTGGGGGATGAGA
This sequence comes from Desulfofundulus australicus DSM 11792, assembly GCF_900129285.1. Taxonomy (GTDB): domain Bacteria; phylum Bacillota; class Desulfotomaculia; order Desulfotomaculales; family Desulfovirgulaceae; genus Desulfofundulus; species Desulfofundulus australicus. Next base: position 12,173 of record NZ_FQUW01000042.1, on the reverse strand, counting down.
GGCGGCTGGAACAGCAACCCCAACCCCGCTCCCTCCACAGGCAGTTAAGATAGGTAAGAAGAGGGCAGGTATCTAAAGGGAACCTGCCCTCTCAAATTGCACGTGAGGGACGTAGACAAAAGCATCTCTGGGATGTGCCCTGGTTTAAGTCGTCGCTCCCGGTCGTACCGCTGGCCGGGCCAAAAGGCCCCGGCTCCGGTCTTCGGCGGGTACCGGCCACATTCACACATCCTGTGCTCAGGTGGCCTCCGCGGACATCCAGTCCGCGGCACGTGGCCTGGCCCGGCAGCGCTCACTCCAGGTCGCTCCTCTTTTAAAACCAGGGCACATAAAGCGTTTGTCAACATTCTGGGGCAGGTACCTAAAAGGGTACCTGCCCTCTTTTCATCCCGCCCGTTATCAGGGCGGGCAGCGAAACCGCACCACGGCCAGGCAGGACATCCAAAACCGGTACCGTTTTCACGCCTCCGTCCTCTTATAGGTATCCAGGGTGATGGTAAAGACAGCTCCCCGCCCCGGCTCGCTCTCCACTTTAATTTCCCCGCCATGCAGGTCGATGATCTGTCTGGCAATGGCCAGGCCCAGGCCGCTCCCGCCCCCGGCCCGGCGGCGGGAAGGGTCTCCCTTGTAGAACCGCTCCCAGATCAGGGGTATTTCATGGGCCGGAATTCCCGGACCCGTATCCTTTACGGCCACCTCCACCCTGCCGGCTCCCTGCCGGGCCGCAACCTCCACCCGGCCGCCGGCGGGTGTAACCCTCAGGGCATTATCAATCAGGTTATAGAGCACCTGAGCCAGGCGGTCGCCGTCGCCGCAAACCGGCGGTAAATCATCCGGCAATTGAACCTCCAGGTGTATACCCCTTTCCCCGGCCACGCCGGCAAAACGCTCCACCACCTGGTGAACGAGGGCCCCCATATCCACCGGCTGCTTGCGCAGGGTGAACTGCCCCGACTCCATCCGCCGGAGATCCAGGAGGTCATCCACCAGCCGGCGCAGGCGTAAAATTTCTTCCAGGATGTTTTGCATGTACTCCCGGCGCTGGCCTTCATCCCGGGCCAGGCCGTCCAGGATGGCTTCGGTATAGCCCTGTATGATGGTCAGAGGTGTGCGCAGTTCGTGGGAAACGTTGGCCACAAATTCCCTGCGTGCCGCGTCGATCTTTTGCAAAGCGGATATCTTTTCCTGCAATTCCCGGGAAAGGGTGTTCAGCGACCGGGCCAGGTCCCCAATTTCATCCCGGGAGCGTACCGTCACCTGGCGGGCAAAATCCCCCCGGGCCATGGCCCGGGCTACCCGGTCCATTTCCACCAGGGGCCCGGCCAGGGTGCGGGAGAGGAAAAGACCAAGCAGGGTGGCCATTACCGCCCCCAGGACCAGGGCATACAGGCTGGACTGCTGCAGGGCTTTGAGGTTTGCGGCCAGGGGAGCCACCGGGGCATGGATAAACAACGCCCCCAGGAATTGATCATCCCTGACCAGGGGGATACCCGCCACCACCACATCGGTATTAAAAAAGGGATTATACTCCCGGCGCACGACCTTTTCCCCGGCCAGTACCTGCTGGATCTGCTCCCGGTCAAAGGGCATCATGGCAGCCAGGCTGCCCTCTTCACCGTAACTGCAGTACGCTCCATTCCCGGCTCCCGGATCGGGTCCGGGATTGAAGGCCTGCCCGCTGCCCGTCCTGCCGCGGCGCGGCGCCTCCCACCCCTGGTTGCCCCTGGACCATGGAGGCCCCCCCATATGGGGCATCATTTTTCCCATCCCCATGGCCTGCCAGTGCTCGACGTAGCCCCGCGGGTCAACCACCATTACGCTGGCGTTCATCAACCTGGCCAGCAGGTCAACCTGCCGGGCGGCCAGGTAGGGATCCTGCTGTTCAACCAGAAGGCCGGCCAGCCTTTCACCCTGCTCCACCAGCCGGCTTACCTGCTGCTGGTAATAAATTTTTTCCAGTATGCCGGCCTGAATGAGCGCCGACAGCCCCAGAACCCCTACCACCAGGGCCAGCATGGCCAGCCAGAGTTTCCCGACAATTCCCCGCAGCTTCATCTGTTCACCTCGAATTTATATCCCACGCCCCAGACGGTGACAATGCACTGGGGTGCCCCCGGAACCCGGGACAACTTTTCCCGGAGCCTGGTAATGTGGGTATCCACCGTCCGCGCTTCACCAAAGAAATCATAACCCCAGACCTTTTCCAGCAACTGTTCCCGGGTGAATACACGGCCCGGAGACAGGGCCATTGTGTAGAGCAAATCATATTCTTTGGGCGTCAGGTTTACCACCTGCCCGTTCACTTCCACCCTGTGGGAAAGGGGGTCGATGGTCAAACCGTCATAAACAAGAACCTCCGGCTCGTTTTTTCCCCCGCCGTATCGGCGCAGGACCGCCTTCACCCGGGCCACCAGTTCCCGGGGGCTGAAAGGTTTAACCACATAATCATCGGCCCCCATTTCCAGCCCCAGCACCCGGTCAATCTCGTCACCCCGGGCGGTAAGCATGATGATGGGCACCGGGTTATCCCGCTTGCGCATCTCCCGGCACACCGTCCAGCCATCGGTACTGGGCATCATGAGATCAAGAATCACCAGATCAAAATGCTCCCGGGCAAGATAATCCAAAGCAGCGGCTCCATCGGCGGCCTCCACCACCGCAAAACCTTCTCTTTCCAGATACAGACGCACCAGTTCCCTGATCTTAACCTCATCGTCGGCTACCAGGATTTTTTTCATTGAAATGAAATCCCCCAAAAAAAACAATTTTAATCTCGGGTAATTAACTTTTGCCGGATTTTAAGTTATGTTATAGACACAGGGTTTGGTTTCCCTTTATACTCCAATTATACCATAGGAGCGGGCACCACATTTCAACCAGGGGAAAGCAATTAAACAAAACAAAATAAAACCTCATATAGGAAGTGAGACCCAGTGGAAAGTAAAACAATGCTAATTATGCTGATTAGCCTAACTCTTTTCTGTGTGGTTTTAACGGTACCAACCTTTGCTTCTTTCTCTTCCATTAAGCAGATATTCGACACACCATCGTTCGAAAATGCACCTGAAAAAACTGAAATAGAAGCAGCAATTAAAGAAAAGAACCCGCTTGGTTTCATGGTTCGCAATAAGGATGAGTTAAACCGGGCTGAACTTGCAGAGGTTAATGATCCAACCAACTTGACACCCGGTAGGCCAGTTAAAGTATTTATCCCTAACGAGTCTGTGTTCCAAGCATTAATGAAGAACGATCCCTTGACCAAACTACTTAAGCAGTGCCCATATGCATGGGAATTTCCAGTAATAAACAAAAAAAGCGGCGAGTTTGTGGGCTCATTTAGGGTTGAAAAGATTCAAGGAAAATGGGAGTTTTCCGAATTAGGTGGATACCTTTCTTCACAAACGCTCTCTCTCATCTCCGATAGCTCCCGCTTGGCAGATTTCATGGGCAAAGCAGGGGTATATGCCATTGAAGATTATGCATTTTTCACGGTTATGCCTTTACATACCACCTTTTTATTAGTTGTGAAAGAAGGTGAAGAGTATCTCGTACCGTTTATTCATGGAGACTGGAAGGAAGCATACGGCTTGAGGAGTGGAGAAATTTATTCACGGGACAAGGTGGTATCAACCGTAGGCCCTGTCTTACAACAATTCCGCGAGAATCCGAACTCTTTAGCAGGTTATCCAAATAAAACCGATAATAAGAACATTTTTAAGCTTCCCCTAATTGTTTTGTTAATCATCATTTTCGGTGCAGTGATTGGATTCTATGTCTTTCGCCGAAGAATGGGCCAGGTTTGATAGACCCAAAGCTGTATTGGAAGATCACTAGCCAGTAGGGAAGCAGTGTTTGGGAAACCGGACGTCCATTCTCAAGACGCCCGGTCTTTTGTTCTTTATGGAAGGTTAGCTCCATCCACCACTGCACGTTAAATTACCGGGCGGAGCCGTTCGCCGCGTGAGGTTGACCACCCGTACAGTTTATTTTGATCCCGCATCAGGACTATGTAACCAGTACTCGCCTTCTCAAACGTCCGTTCGAACCACGGCACAGGACTGTGGGGTTTTCAGGAGCGGGTTGCTGTAGAACATTCAGGCGCAAAATTGGGGCCCACCCTTCCGGTGCGGCCCCGGGCTTTAAACCGGCTGTCCTGTCGGTCCTCCAAACCAGGAACAAAAACGGATGACCAGCCTGACCAGGGGATTTTTCAGGCTGCCCTGCAGGCGACGGTACTGTTCCTGGCAGCGCTGCAGTTCCTTCTGGGTAAAACGCAGGGACCTCTGTACCTCCTCCCCTTTTTCCAGCGCCTCTTTCAGGTCGTTGCTTAAAACGCTGATCTCTTCCCGCAACTGCCTTTCCTCCTGCAGGGCCATTTCCTGAACCCGCTCCAGTCTTTGCCTGAGTTCAACGATTTCCGTCTGCAGTTCCGCCACCCTGGTGGCATGCTGTTCCTTCAGCTCGGCTATCTTACTCTTGTTTTCCCGATCCCGCTCTTTATATTGCTGCAGCTTGGTGAACATGGTTTCCAGGCTGGCCTGGTTCTTGGCCAGCATCTGGCGCAGCTGGGCGATCTCCTGCTCGCCATCCCGGGCCCTTTTCACCCACAGGCGGCATTGATGCAGGATACTGTTGGCCTTGGCTTCCAGCTTGTTGATGTGCTCCCGGTAGCGCAGTATTTCCTTCTTGCGCAGGGAAAGGAGCAAATCCTTCTCCGCCATCTGGGTTACCAGGTACTCGTGCTGGGCCACTTCCTCCGCCCGCTGGGCCAGGGCCGCTGCCGCTTCCCGGTAGGCGGCATTGACCTCCTGCAGTTGCTGTTCCAGCGTGCTGATCTTCCTGCGCCAGCGCTCCCGGTCCCGGTGCCAGCGCTCCTTCTGGCGGTTCAAAGCAGCCAGGTAGCGTTTCGTCAGGGCCTCGTAGGCCGACTGTATACCGGGGTTGTAGGTCCACACCCCTTCCCCCACCAGCTCGAAATAGGGAAACTTCCGGAGCACCCCTTCGACGGCAGCTACCGTGGTCTGGCGCCAGGCATTGACCACTTCATAAACCTGCTGCAGGCTCAAACCCTGGGGATGGGTTTTCAGGGCCTTGATGACCAGGTGTTTCAGGGCGTACTGCCCGGCCTCCACCTCCCACTCGGTCAACCCCCAGCAACCGTTGTCCAGCTGGATAAAACGCCCATCGGAAATGAGGCTGGCTTCCTCGGCCATAAGATGCCTGTTTTTCTTATTTTTCCCCCAGGTGGCGCCCTTGAGCTCCTTTAAACTCATGGGTTTCTGGCGCTTGAGCAGCAGGGCGTAAAAAGCATCATTTTCCCGCTTCCCCTCCAGGTCCAGGTGCCAGGCGTTACGGTTATCCACAAAAAAACAGGGGTGTTGACGCAAACACAGCACGACTTTTTCTTCCACCTGCTGCAAAGTGTAATCGCGCACCATCCGCTTGTGCACATAAGGGGTCAATTCGGCTACGGTTAGAGATTCAAAGAAAAATAAAGTCTTTTTTAATACATCGGTCAGGGAATAAAGCTTTCCTTCCATGGCCAGAAATCACCATCCTCCTCATGTCTCATGGAATAATGTATCTATTCCCTGACTTATATTGTTTCCCCTGCTAATAAATACCACTTTTTACCACTTTATTCCTGCATAATTCTACAGAAAAAATTATATTGTCAGCCGGATGACATCCGGTTATAATTGGATCAAACGGAGAACGCGCCAGTGGTTAAAAACGCAAGCTGAACGGTATAAATGAGCCCCCGAACGTAACAGGGCAGGATTCTTCACCTGTCGTTTTGCATGGCTGAACGGTTAGATCTGGTTCCCCAATGGTCACTGGCGGCCGGCAGGGCATCGGAGGTGATTAATTATGTGCACCGCCTGTGCAGAGGGAATAAACACGCTTCAGGTAGCTGTTCCCGGGGGGATAGTCGTTCTGGAAGGCCCCGTGAGCGCCCACTACCTGGATACATTGGCCTTCGATGAAAAGTTAAACAATTTCCGGCAGCCGGAAAAACAAAAAGCCGCCCTCAAAGAAATAGCCGAACTGCCGGAAGGCATGGTTTACATTGCCCGCATTGGCACAAAGGTTATCGGTTACGTCACCTTTTTGCCGCCCGACCGCTACAGCCGCTGGAGCAAGCATCCCCGGGTGCTGGAGCTGGGAGCCATCGAAGTCAGCCCGGACTGGCGGGAATACAAGCTGGCCCGGAAGCTTTTAAAGCTGGCCTTCTCCAACCCGGTAATGGAAGATTTTATTGTTATTACCATAGAATTTTGCTGGCACTGGGATTTACGAAATACGGGGCTGGATGTCTGGCAGTACCAGAAAATGCTGACCAAGCTTTTCGGGTCGGTGGGAATGCAAAAAGAAGCCACCGATGATCCCGATATCCTGGAACACATAGCCAACACGCTTATGGTTCGCTATGGCAAAAGAGTACCACCAAAAGACCTGGAACTTTTTAAGGAAATGCTTTTTATGCACCAGGGCTTTCTCCAATGGCAGGTTCAACAGCTATAAAAATAAAAACCTCTTCCACCGGAGGAAGAGGTTTATTGTTTATTTCAGGCTGTAGTTGGGTGCTTCCTTGGTAATAACCACGTCGTGGGGGTGGCTTTCCCGCAGGCCCGCCGGCGTGATGCGCATGAACCGGGTTTTGGTTTTCAGTTCCTGGATATTTCGGCAACCACAATAGCCCATACCGGCCCGCAAGCCCCCGATAAGCTGGAAAATGGTTTCCGATAGCGGTCCCCGGTAGGGCACGCGCCCTTCCACTCCCTCGGGAACGAGCTTGGGCTGGTGTTCCTGAAAATAGCGGTCGCTGCTGCCCTCCTTCATTGCCCCCAGGGAACCCATTCCCCGGTAAACCTTGTAGCTGCGCCCCTGATAGATTTCGATCTCGCCCGGGCTTTCTTCCGTTCCGGCAAACAGGCTGCCAATCATCACTACGTCCGCCCCGGCGGCAATGGCCTTGGTAATATCCCCGGAATATTTAATCCCGCCATCGGCAATAATGGGCGTATTATGGGCCATAGCCTCCCGGGCACATTCATAAATGGCCGTGATCTGGGGTACTCCTGCTCCGGCCACCACCCGCGTGGTACAGATGGAACCGGGACCAATGCCCACCTTGACCGCATCGGCACCGGCCCGGATTAAATCCCGCGTTCCTTCTGCAGTGGCCACATTTCCGGCAATTATAGCCACTTCGGGATACTTGCGCTTGAGCCTGGCCACGGTTTCCAGTACTCCCTTGCTGTGACCGTGGGCAGTATCCACCACAATGGCATCCACTCCGGCCCGGACCAGGGCATCCGCCCGTTCTTCCGTATCGGCACTTACCCCCACGGCAGCCGCCACCAGGAGCCGTCCCTTCTTATCCTTGGCCGATAAGGGATATTGCCGTGCCTTTTCAATATCCTTGATGGTGATGAGACCCCGCAGGTTGAAGTTCTCATCCACAATGGGCAGTTTTTCTACCTTGTGCCGTTGCAGAATTTCCTTAGCCTGCTCCAGGGTTGTCCCCACCGGAGCCGTAACCAGGTTATCCCTGGTCATGACCTCCCCAACCGGTTTGCTGAAATCCCGCTCAAAACGCAGGTCCCGGTTGGTCAGAATCCCTACCAGCTTGCCGTTAACCGTAACCGGGACACCGGAAATACGGTAACGTTCCATTAATAGCAGAGCTTCGCTGATGGGACTCTCCGGGGAAAGATAGATGGGGTCGGAAATAACCCCGTGCTCGGAGCGCTTGACCCGGTCCACTTCCAGAGCCTGCCGTTCAATAGACATATTTTTATGGATTACCCCGATCCCACCTTCCCGGGCTATGGCTATGGCCATGCGGGATTCAGTTACCGTGTCCATGGCAGCGCTCATCAATGGGATATTCAACTTAATATCCCGGGTGAGATAGGTGGTGGTATCCACCTCCCCGGGCAGCACCTCGGATTTTGCCGGGATAAGCAAAACATCATCAAAGGTAAGTCCGAACTTAGCAAATTTTTCCGGATACAGCATTAACCCCTCCCTGCCTCGCTTTTTTATATTCGTCTATTATAGCATAACCCGCACGCTATGTGCTGAAAGGATTAATAAAAATTTTATTAACATAAATTACCAGGTCCCGGCTTTAATCCGGGACCTCTTTTTTACTTTATTGTCTTTAATTTATGGGGATGACTGCCGGTCAGGTGGAGATAATAAGGGTGAGGAGGTGTTGCCGAATGCCAAATCGCCAAAATAAACTTCTGGTACCGGCAGCCGACTCCCGTCTTGATGCCCTCAAATTTGAAATAGCCAACGAACTGGGATATCCCCTGCACGTGGGGGAGGGTAAAACCACCCCCCAGAACTGGAACCGCATTTTAGATCAGATGAAATACGAAATTGCTCAAGAACTGGGACTCACACCCTATATTAAAAACGGCTACTGGGGGGACCTGAGCTCCCGGGCCTGTGGCGCCGTGGGAGGCCGCATCGGTGGCAAACTGGGCGGTAATATGGTCCGGCAGATGATTTTATTTGCCGAGCAGAACCTGCTGAAGTAAAATCCCGGGGGAGTGGTGAGATATACCTCTCCCCCTTTTTATGTAATGTTATCCACTGTTAATCCTGTCCCATAATGGAACCAAGGCCATACCTTTCAAATCTATCCCGCAGGTGATAAATAAGTTTTTCTGTTACCCCGAATTGTGCGGCCATTTCAGCATCGCTCTTGCCTTCTTTCAAGCCCTCGATAAATTCGTCAAAATCTATACCCACTTCTTCAGTTTTCGTTTTCAGGCTTGGCTCGGTACTCCAGGGAACACGGGAACGGATAAATTCCTCCACAATCATCACTCCCCAAAATATTTTTTTTATTTTGTTCCGGAGTTATGTGTTATTATTACCGTTCCCCTTATTTTTTTAAAAATAAATCGCCGGCACAGCATTCTGTGGCCGGCGATTCGGCTTGTAAACAAATTATTCCGGGATGTGCCCTGGTTTTAGTCGTCGCTCCCGGTCGTATCGCTGGCCGGGCCCAAAGGCCCCGGCTCCGGTCTTCGGCGGGTACCGGCCACATTCACACATCCTGTGTTCAGGTGGCCTCCGCGGACATCCTGTCCGCGGTACGTGGCCTGGCCCGGCAGCGCTCACTCCAGGTCGCTCCTCCTTTAAAACCAGGGCACTTGGGAAGTTTGTCACCGGCGATTACCTTTAACGGTGGTTGGGATAAGAGATAATTTTTTTCTCCCAGGTACGGAAGATGACGTGCTTATCATCCCGGAAAACCAGATACCTGGGCAGTACAGGGGTTTTCCCCAGCCCGCCGGGGGCATTGATGATATAGGTCGGCACAGCCAGGCCGGAGGTATACCCCCTCAATTTTTCCATAATCTCTATACCCTCATCCACGCTGGTAATAAAATGCCTGGTTCCCCTGACCTCTTTGGCGTGGAAGATGTAATAGGGACGAACCCGGATGCGCAGGAGCGCCTGGTTGAGTTTTTTCATTACATGGGGATTGTTGTTAACCCCTTTCAGCAGTACCGCCTGGTTGCCCAGAACCACACCCGCCTTAACCAGGCGATCGCAGGCTTCTTTCACTTCCGGCGTAATCTCCAGGGGATGATTGAACTGGGTGTTGATGTAAATGGGCGGGTGTTTTTCCAGGATGGCACATAACGCGGGGGTAATGCGCTGGGGCATGGTTACTATGGCCCTGGTTCCAATGCGCTTTATCTCCACATGGGGAATGGCGTCAAGTTCGCTCAACAACCAGTCCAGACAGCGATCACTTAACAGCAGGGCATCCCCGCCAGTAATCAGCACATCCCGGATTTCAGGATTACTACGGATGTAATCCAGGGCAGCCATGAGGACTTCCCTGGGCTGGTGCCGGTCTATTTCCCCTATATTACGGCGCCGCTGGCAATGGCGGCAGTACATGGCACACTGGTTGGTTACATTGATAATCAACCGGTCGGGGTAGCGACGGGTTATGGCCGGAGCCGGATTGGTAAAAGCTTCGGCCATGGGATCATCACTACCGCCATTATCGGTCAATTCCGCCTCCTGGGGTACGGCTTGCAGCCATATGGGCCCTCCGGGCCGGTCAACGGCCAGCAGGCTGGCATAATAGGGAGATATTGCCCACCGGAAGCGTTTACCCACCCTGGCAATACTCTGTTGTTCTTCGGGTGTCAGATCTACAATCTGGCTTAACTGCTCAACGGTGGTAATACGGTGAGCCATCTGCCAGTGCCAGTCCGTCCACTGTTCTTTTCCAGCCTTAAAGATAGAGAGGATTTTTTGCCGGGCTGTTTCCAGCTGCTCGACCAGATCAAGCCCGGTCGGGATCTTATCCTTGACCTGGAGGTAGTCACGGATGCTTTCCTTCAGTTCCTGCGCCCGTTGCAGTGAAATCCGGCGTTTTTCCTCGGCTGAAACGTTTTGTTTTTCTGCGATGTCAAATCCTGCTGGAGGCATTGGGAAAATAGCCATTTATACCCCCCCTTATGGAAAAATATAGCCCCAGGAATATTTTTCCTGGGGCAGAAGAAAGCGAACCCGTCATCGGGACAGCACAGGCACATGGGTGTAACCCGTGCCACCCCGAGCACATATGTCCTCCCTTCCACGCTTACGAAGTTAGCTGTCGGGTTCGGGTTGAAAGGATAACCCTACCCCCGGGAAAACGGGCGCACTATCACGCCTCCTCTCCAGGGGGATTCACCCCAGGAAATGGGTCCTCCGCTTCTTTCGGGTAAAGAATTAAGCGTTCAGGACATAAAATATTTATTTTGTTAACTAACTTTCTTTAAATTTTATCATTTTCCGGAGTAATTGTAAATGGTTTTTATTTTAACACCGGGGTTCACGACCCGTTAAAAGGCTCTGGTCCACCGGCTTTAAGGAGTCCAGCAGGCGGCAGATGATCCTTTCTCCGATACATTGATGTGCTGCCGTACCGTCCTTACGGAACATTTCCTCGTAAGGAATAAATAATGTAAAATAATTATCGGCATCAAAGTTTCCCAGCAGGTTTACCTTGGCCTTCATATGAATGCGCAGGCCGTCCTTCTCGTTTTCAAAGATCATTTCTATATCCTCAATATGACGGAAATCTGCTGGCGTACCCGGGCCGGAACAGAATTTAAATACCTGCTGCCGGGAGGTAGAGGTAAGACCACAGGAGGCAAACCCCAGATGCCAGGATAAAGCTTCCCAAACGGCAGTTATGGCCGGTGCCGGCTTTATATTCAGCTCAATCATACGGGTGAGATCGGGGGCAAAAGGAACCAGAACCTGAATCCGTAAATAACAGTGGTGATGAGCGCTGCTGATGGCCAGGTTCAGGGGCAGGTGCAGGGAAAAAGGAATGTTTAATCCTTTATCAGGATAAATGACTGCTTCCCCGGCCAGGTCCATTCTGGACGTAACTTCCCTTTTCTGGTGACGCCCTTTCTCACTTTCCTCTCCTTCCCACCATTCTTCCAGCAGTTCCAACCTGATCCCCCTTATACGCCGGGAGATTTTCGCCGCTTTCAGAGAAACTTCCCCCTGTACTGTTCCACCCTGGACATATTCCAGGGCGGGCAAATGAACATCCAGGGAAAGATCGAAGATTTTACCTTTTATATTGTTCCACAGGCTCAAAGATCCCCACCCTCCCCCCGCTTAACTGAATTTTGTTAATTATTCGCTTCCGGAGAAAACATTTCCTGCTGATACCCTTCCGTAATGTCCCTCCTCTGGTTCTGGCCGCCGGACCATCCGGTTCCGCTTTTTAACACCATCCCATCATAGTTATAACCCCTCTCCCCCCACTTCTGTCTTCCTCAGATAATCTTCATCCGTCCTGATTTTTCTAAAATCGAGTAGGAGGGGGCGGCTAGCCCCCGTCCTCTCACACCACCGGACATGCGGGTCCGCATCCGGCGGTTCACCAAGCTTGACGAAGATAAGAATAACGTTCGGTTAAGCTCATCAGGCCCTGGGACTGAAAGTCAAGCGTTGCCCAGGGCTCTATTCATTGGCCCGTGGGCCATCCGCCACGGTCCTTTGCGAGCGTTGGCGAATTCATGTACCACCCATTCAGGCAGTCCCAGTGCACGCAGCTCGCGGTACCTTGTCCGTACTCGCTTCCACTGCTTCCAGAGGCACATGCGCAGCCTCCTCCGCAT
>NZ_FQUW01000004.1 GCF_900129285.1 Desulfofundulus australicus DSM 11792 | reverse complement strand
ACAAGACCTTCTATGTCAATAGGTTTATCAAAAAATTTTAGGTAGTACAAATGTTCGTGGTCTTTAAAAAGGACGGGCTTCGCCCGCTCCGCCCGGCGAGGGCCAGATTAAAATCCAGCCCTCGCCGGCGGCTAAAGAACATTGAAAACAGAATAATTTAACATCATGCTGCCCGACTAAGATGCCTGGCGCGGGCTGTGAGAAATGTGGCTTCGTCGTAGCAAGTACGGTTTTTCCACATGGCAAAGATTATTCGTACCCAAATATTTGCCAATGCACGCAAGGCCTCATGGTGGGTTTTACCCTGGCTTCTCTTGGTGTCGTAATATTCCCGTGCCCAGGAAACCTGCCTGATACTCTGGAAGGCAAATAGGTGCATTGCTCGTCGGAAAGGTTTTACGCAGGATCTGCGCTGCCTGGCAAAGCGATACTTGCCGCTTTGAAAGAGAACCGGTGAGGTACCCGCTAAAGCCTGGACCACGGCTGCATTTTCGTAACGTTCCCGGTCGTCCCCCCACTCCGCCAGCAGTCTTGGCGCAAGCCGCTCAGCCGCCCTTGGCAAGCTAGCGAAGATCCTGCTGTCGGAGTGCTGCTGAAAAAGGCGGTTGATCTCCTCGTCGTAAGCAGCGATTTGGTCCTGGACTAATTCCAGCTGTCTCACCAGGGCGAGCATCAAGCGGCATTTTGCCCGCACGGTGGGAGCGCTGGCCTGAAGCTGCGGCTCATGCGCCTTCTGCCAGATGGAGATTGCCGTTTGGTTGGGCCGTGGATGCTTATGCTTTTTCAGAAAAGCGGCCATCTCCGGAACGGTAGCTTCCCTGACCAGATCCGGGGTGGGGTAAAGCTTGAAAAACTCCAGGGCTACCGGCAGGGTTGGCTTCGAGAAGAACTCCAGGGCTACCGGGTAATACTCCTTCAGGCAAGCAATGAGCTTATTGGTGAGCCGGGTGGATTCCTGGATGAGGCTGTCCTGGTCCCGGGTGAGCATCTTTAGTTCCGCGATCAGTTCCGTATCTGGCTTAAGCCTCTTCAACTGCGCCAGGTCGGAGCGGCCGATGTTGGCCAGCAGCCGGGCATCGATGGGGTCGCTCTTTGCCCCGGAAGGTTTTCGCCGGTAATCCACAACCTTCGGGTTAAGCGGGTAAACCGGAAAGCCGGCTTCCAGCAGAAACTGCACTAGAAGACCGTTTTTGGTTTCGAGCAGGCAGGCGAAGTTTTCCGGTTCGGGATCGATGCTTAAGAGCCTTTCCTTTAATAACTCCATGCCTTTCCTGTTGTGAGGGATGGTGAAATATTTAAGCTCTTGCCCCTTTTCATTGAACACAGCTACATCGTGATGCAGGTCAGACCAATCAATCCCTACGAAGTACATGTTGAAAACCTCCGGTATAGAGATTGGCTGCAGACTGGCAGTGGGCCTTATCTAACGTGGTGCTCGAAGCACAACCCTTCTATAAACCGCAGTCTGCAAATTTGATCCGGGAAAGGTAGCTCTTGTGTAAGCAGTCGAACTGTCAGGAGGTGAAATCCTTTTCCCGGAAACTTTGAACTATATTTTGCCAACTTAGTTGAGCATTCCTGCTCTTAAGTTGAGTTTAACAGATAAGGGGGTGATGGCTTGGAAAAAACCAGACTAACCCCAATCCGGTTTCCAGTTGACCTGCTGCTTGAGCTGGACAGGTTTGTCGGTCAGGGGCAGAGGAGCAAGTTTATTATTGAAGCCACGCAGAAGGAATTGCTCCGGTTAAAACAAAAGAAGGCTTTACAGTCGGCTGCCGGAGTTTTCAAGAAAGAGGATTACCCCGGTTTTGCCGGGCCTGAAGATGTTTCCTCCTGGGTTCGCCGGTTGAGGGAGGAAGCGGAAGCCCGGAGGAGGGAGATTTTTGGACACTAATGGTTTTTTACTGGATACCACGATTTTAATCGACTTTTTCCGCGGCAGAAAAGAGGCAGTCGATACGCTCAACAGGCTGGTAGAAGCAGGCCCCCTGGCGTGTTGTCCGATCACGGTGGCCGAGGTTTTTTCGGGAGCAAGGCCCGAGGAGCTGCCTGAAATAGAAGAATTTTTCAAAGCCCTGCTTTTTTACCCTGTTGGATACAAAACGGCCCGCCGGGCCGGTTTGTACCGGAGGGAATACGGGAAAAAAGGCATCAGCTTAAGCATTGCGGATACCATTATTGCCGCGGTGGCGGTGGAAAATTCCCTGACTCTGGTTACAAAGAACGTGAGGCACTTTCCCATGCCGGAACTGGTTGTAATTGAGCATGATTAACTTTATATGGCGCTCTCCGCCCGGCAACCGGTCAACCCCGCAAAGACCGGGCGGGGGATAAGGCGGAATCTGCAGCGGAAACCGGGAGCTAAGAACTGGAGGTCCGAAAGGTGAAATCAGTGCTGGATGCGTGCAGGCCGCGGCCCGAGCTTCTGGCCGGCACGTTCAACCCCGAGATTTTTACGGCATCGCTCAGCCCGGTCATCGAATTTTACCGCGGCGGCCGGGGTGTTATCGACAACATTTATACCGACGCGGAGCTCTTTTTCCGGGAGGCTACATACCCGACCCAGGGCCTGCGGTTGACCCTGGCGGAGGTTTTCAGCCGGATAGCGGGGGATATGACCGTTCCGGCCATCCACCGGCTGGAGACGGCTTTCGGCGGGGGCAAGACCCACACGCTGATCGCCTGTACGCACATCGCTTATAAAGGTAAGGAGCTGGGAGATCTCATCCGGGACATTCTCGACCCCGGGCTCCTCCCCGAACCCGGCGAGGTCGCCGTCGTCGGGGTGGCGGGGGATGAAATTCCGGTGCACAGGCCAAAGGGCAGGGCTCTGGTACCATACACCCTGTGGGGCGAGATCGCCTACCAGATCGGTGGGGAAAACCTTTACCGCCAGGTCGAGGATGAAGCAAACTCCCATGCTGCACCCGGCAAAGCCTATTTTGACAGGGTATTTGCCGGCCGCAAGGTCCTCATCCTGCTGGACGAGCTGGCCCAGTACGCGGCGCGGCTGGAAGCAGCCCGGCCCGACGGTGCCAGCCAGCTGGCCGCCTTTTTAATGGCTCTTCACGGCTACGCCCGCAACCATGCGGGGATGGCGGTGGTGCTCACGCTGGCCAGCACAACCGACGCTTTTGCCAGGCAGACGGAGCGCCTGGCCAGGCTCATCAGCCAGGTGCGGGGTGAAGAAGTCGGTGAAGACGATGCCCTGGGAATTGGGGAGAGAGCCGTAAGGGGTGTAGCCAGCGTGGTTGCCCGTGACGCGGTCCAGGTCACGCCGGTGCAGGCGGCGGAGATTTCGTCGGTCCTCACCAGGCGGCTGTTTGTTTTCATCGATCGGGAAGCCGCCCGGGAAACTGCTGAGGAGTACATGGCCATGTACCGGCGGAACGCGAACCTGCTGCCGGACGAGGCTTCCAGCGATGACTTCAAGGGGCGGATGATCGCCAACTACCCGTTTCACCCGACCCTCGTCGATTACCTCAATAAAAAGCTGGCCAGTGCGGAGAACTTTCAGGGAACGCGCGGCGTCCTCCGGGTTCTCTCCCTGGCCGTGCGCAGCCTGTGGCAGAAACGGCAGGCCGTTCCCATGATCCACGCGTGTCACCTTGACCTGCGTGAAGAAAGGGTGGTCAATGAAATCCTGGGCCGCACGGGCAGCTCGGACCTGCTCTTCGTCCTGAACGCCGATATCGGCAGTGTGGATACGGGCACGCTGGAGGGAGGCCATAGCAACGCGGAACTGGCCGACCGGCGCAACCCCCATCCGGAAGGCCACCCCCTTTACGAATATACCTGGAAGACCGTTTTCCTGCACAGCCTGGTCGGCCGGGAGGAGGGCCTGAGTTCCAGAATCTTCGGCCTCACCGAGTCCGAAGCCTGCTTTTGCGTTTCCTTTCCCGGTCTTACGCCGCCGCAGGTGCGCGTGGCCCTGGAGGAGATTGGCAATAGCGCTTTTTACCTCCGCTACGAGCAGGGAAAATATTTCGCCAGCGAAGAACCCACCATCAACAGCGTTCTGGCCAGAATACGCAGGACGTTGAAAGCTGATCAAGTGGAAGAACTGCTGGAGGCGGCGGCGCGGAAGGTGGTTACCGGGGGGGCGGGTTTGTTCCATGTAGAACATGATGTTTCGCTGCCGGAGCAACTGCCCGACGGTAAGGACCGGCCCGTGCTCGGGGTGGTTTCGTTGACTGCCGGGGTTGTTGACGCGGAAGCCATGCTGACCACGAAGGGCGAAAACAGGCCCCGGGAGCGGCAGAACCTTATCTATCTTCTTGTTCCGGAAACCGTGGTGCTAAAAGGGGTGAACGATCGGGACGGCCTCTTTGAAAATACCCGCGCCCGGGACGTCATGC
The DNA here is from genome assembly GCF_900129285.1 of Desulfofundulus australicus DSM 11792. Taxonomy (GTDB): domain Bacteria; phylum Bacillota; class Desulfotomaculia; order Desulfotomaculales; family Desulfovirgulaceae; genus Desulfofundulus; species Desulfofundulus australicus. The sequence goes on along the minus strand of NZ_FQUW01000004.1, from coordinate 188,394 downwards.
AGCGTATTGAGGGAACTGCCCGCCAGGTTCTGGCCATGCGCCTGCTGGTGGAAAAACCGCAGAGCTACGGGGTTAACCCCCGCCGCCTGGAGGATGAAGATTTCAAGGAACGCTACGCTGAACGGGAGAACGCTCTGCTTACCGATGTTGCGAGAGCCTACACGAACTTCTGCTACCCGGGGGCGGCGGGATTTGTGCGCCGGGAGATAAAAACGGGCGGGGGCGAAGGCGGGGCACCCTTTATCGAGCTTATCCGCGACGTGCTGCTCAAAGATGGCAAGCTCCTTACCGGCACCAGCACGACCCGGGCCGATCTTCTGAACTTGAGCCAGCTTTTCTTCGGGCAGGGCGATGCCGTAACCTTGAAGGAGCTGCGGGAAAACTTTTACCGCCTGCGCAGCTGGCCGGTGCTGGAGAGCCCCGCTGTTTTCGACCAGATTGTGCGGGCCGGGGTCCAGAAGGGCGTCTGGTGCGTTTTCCGCCTGGACGCCGACGAAAGTGCGAGGCCGGCCGAGTTTTATGACCAGGAAAGCGGCATTCCGCTGGGAGTTGACCTGAGCGCCGGGGGCTACGGCCTTATCACCCCGCAGGGGGCAAACCGGCGCGGGTGGGCCGGGGGCCAGGGCCCCGATCCCGCTGAAGTGCGCGACGGCGTGATTTATGCAGTTGCCCGGAACGGTGTGTCCACTTTAAGGGAAGTTGCTGAAAGTGTGGCCGGCAAATGTGGAGACGTTCCTGAACGGGAACTGCAGGAGGCCGTGATATCGCTGGTTAAAAGCGGCCGGCTTTTTGCCTTCCACGGCACACCGGATCAAGAAGAAAAGCCCGACCTCATTTACGGTTCCGCGGCAGCCCTGTACACCCCCATGCCCGGTGACGTGCTGATCACTCCCGAAGAAGCGGTTCAGCGGGGTTGGATGACGGACGGCCGCCGCAGGTTTGTCCTGGAAGGAAAGGAAGGCGCACAAAAGCTCCTGCCGCTGCTCCGGCGCCTGGGCAGCCTCTACAACAAGGGTGCCGGTTCCACCATTGAAACCATGGACCTGATAGACCTGGAGCTTCCCGAAGGCGGCTTGCTCCGGCTGCAATTAACCAGCGTTACCCCGGGATCCATGAAAGCTCTCGGCGAGCTCTTTGAGGTGCTGGCCGGTGTGGTGCAGCAGGGGGAACGAACCGAGGCTTTTCTTGAAATCACCGAACCGGACGACGGCTGCTTATTCATCCAGGAGTTGCAGAAACGATGAGGTGAGGCGGAACAAATGGCAAAGCGGAAATCAACCACCGGCCGGGACCTGCCACCTGGCCTGCAGCACCGCATCAGGCCCCTGCTGAAGAGCGCTCCCTGGGTCCTGAGGGTAACCGAATATAAAGACAAACCGGCGCCCGTGCTGGTAATCAAAGAGCGCGGCGCGGTTGCGGACGGCCCGGGGCAGAACGGCGGTGTTCCGGGGGGGATATTGCTCAGGGACCGGGGCCTGCTTTACGGCCAGCCCCTGCGCCGCTGCCTGCCCGTGATCCGGAACATTGTCAGCCGCGTGTGCGATCACGCCGGGGTTCCGCTGGAGCTCCAGCGGGTTTTCGACAACGGGCGCATCACCTTCCGGGGCAACCTGCCCCTGGACGAGGAGGCGGGCGCCAAGCTGTCGCTCATCTTCAAGCTCCGGGAAGGCGTCAAAGACATGGACCGGATCGAGCTCATGGCCTGGCGCGTGCAGCGCTTCAGCCGCGAGGAAGCGGTCTACTGGCTGACCCGGGCGACCCAGTACGGCGAGGCGGCCAGCCGCTGGGCCAGGTCGGGCATGCGGATCATGCTCGGCGGCCAGCCCGGGGACAGGGAGATCCTCCACCTGCTGGAAAAGCTGCGCGAATAGTTATCTTTTCTAAAGTTACATTTCGCTGCCGCTGGTTTCGCGCCGCAGTCCGGTTACCCTCCCCAGCACTCACGGCAATGATGCCCTTAACAAGCCTGTTACGACAAGATGATTTGTTTGGAACTTTTAAGGTTATAAATTTTCAGTGAGTGCTGGGCGGGTGCTGTTACCAGCGTGGGCTGCGTCGTTCGCTTTGGCCAGCGCGGCACCTGAGGAGTGTAGCGGGTTGACTGAACAGTTGCAGAGAGGGGATTGTTTTGTGGAAGAGCACGCCAAGTCCGCAACGGACCTGCGCCTGATCGAAGCGGGCTTTCCCTGCCACCAGGTGGGTGCGGAGACCCAGCGGGAGCGGGATACCGGGAAAGCGCCTCCTCCTCACCGTCTCCACGTCTGGTGGGCGCGGCGCCCCCTGGTGCCCAGCCGCGCCGCCGTCCTCAGTTCCCTCCTGCCCGCCGGGACGGACCCGGACTGGTTCCTCCGCCAGCTGGGCATCGAAAAAGTGCAGGCCCTGGTGAACGGGGAGCCGTGGACGCTGGAGGAAAGGTTAATTGAGCGTATTAACAAAAACGCCCTTGGACAGGAGATACTGAAAGTAGATTCTGTGGTCGCGAGGGCGCTTCAACGAGAACAGGAGGTCAGGGAAGGCTATAGGAAGCTAATCAAAGTAATCGTCGGTAAGAATCCCCTTCTAGACGAGCATCCAGTTATACAAAAGTGGAAGGATTTAAGTAAGCCGCTTCCTGAGCCGCTACCAGTAGAGGGTGATGTGCTGTTTGTTGAGCGGGTGGCCGCTGACCCGGCGTGGTTCAAGGCGTTAATTGAAATGGCTGAGGGTGCAGGTGTCCGTGTTCCAAATCTCTACGGGTATTCCCGTGCCTACTCTCATCAACCGGAATGGCAGCCTCCTGGCATAACCGTACTGGATCCTACCGCTGGCGGTGGTTCAATTCCTTTTGAGGCACTGCGACTTGGGTATCGTGTGATCGCAAATGAGTTAAACCCGGTAGCCGCTGTGATTTTGTATGCCACCCTTGATTATCCCGCCCGGTATGGTGTTGAGCTAGTAGGCGACATTCAGAAATGGGGGCAAAAGCTGCTTGATGCTTTAAACGAAAGAGTTGATTCCGTATTCCCTTGTGCCTTTCCATTGCCGCCAGACGAGCGGCGCGTCTTGGAGAAGTACTTAAGTAAGTGTCCAGATTTAGTTATCGACTGCGATCGAGAGGATACGACCACCTATTTATACGTCCGCCAGGTCACCTGCCCCCACTGCGGCGGCGAGGTGCCCCTGCTGAACACCTGCTGGCTGTCGAAGGAAGGCGAAAAGTGGGGCGTGCGCATGGTTACGGACGGCCGGCCGCGGGACGGCCGGGTCCGCTTTGCAACCTACCGTCTCAAGGGCAACCGGGGGCCGAACGGCGAGGACCCGGACTTCGCCACGGTGAAGGACGGCGTGGGCCTGTGCGTCCACTGCCGCCAGGCCATTCCCGCCGACGAGATCAAAGCCCAGGCGAGGGGTGAGTCGCCCCACGGCAGGTGGCAGGACCGGCTTTACTGCGTGGTGGCCGTGCGCTGCCAGCCGAAGCTGGATAAACACGGCAGGCCCCAGCGCTACAAGAGCGGCGAGCGGGCCGGTGAAATCAAAATCGAGAAGGTCCGCTTCTTCCGGCCGCCCAACGACCGCGACCTTGAGGCCCTGCGTGAGGCCGAAAGGCGCCTGGCCGGGTGCTGGCCCGGCTGGGAGCGGCAGGGGCTCATTCCGACGGAGCGTTTCCCGGAAGGCAACGATATGCGCCCGGCTATTTACGGCATGGCGCGCTGGTGCGATATGTTCACGCCGCGCCAGCTCCTGGGGCACCTCATCCTGGTGGAGGAGCTCAACCGCCTCAAGCCGGAAATCCTCCGGGAGCTGGGGGAGGAGCGCGGCCGTGCAGTTGTTACATACCTTCAGTTTATGATCGATAAATGCCTGGATTATAACAGCAAGCAGACAAGGTGGCATTATAATCGAGGTGTCCTGATTAATACCTTTGGAAGGCATGATTATTCAATTAAATGGACATTTGGTGAGATGATCTTAACCGGCCCTAACTCGGGCGCGGCCTGGGCGCTGGCGCAGGTTGTCGACGCCTACAGAGGGATGGCGGAACTGCTGGCGCCCCTGCACGCAGAGCTTAACGGGGCCGCGCCGCCGGTGACCATCCGGTGCGGCACGGCGGCCCGGATGGAACTCCCCGATGGTTCGGTGGATCTGATCTGTATCGACCCGCCCTATTACAACAACGTCCAGTATGCAGAGCTGTCCGACTACTTCTACGTCTGGCAGCGCCGCACCCTCCACGACCTCTACCCGGAGCTGTTCCGGCGGCGGCTCACCAACAAGACGGACGAGGCCGTGGCCAACCCGGCGCGGGACGGGTCGGCCGCCGGGGCGCAAAGGGAATACGAGCGCCTGATGGGCGAGATTTTCGCCGAGTGCCGCCGCGTGCTCAAAGACGACGGCATCATGACCATTATGTTCACCCACAAGACGCAGGAGGCCTGGGAAGCGCTGACGCGCTCGCTGATCGAGAACGGCTGGACCATTACTTCCTCTATGCCTGTTGAATCTGAAGCAACCGAATCCATTCACCAGAAAGGAATGGCGGCTGCCGCCAGTTCCATCTTCCTTACCTGCCGCAAGCGCCAGAAAACAGGTGGCCCGCCGGCCACCTGGACGGGATTCGGCGGCACGGGGGTGGCCCGGCGAGTGCGCGAGGCCGTGCGCCAGGGCCTGCAGGAGTTTGAGCGGCTGCGGTTAAACCCCGTGGACGAGATGGTGGCCAGCTACGGTCGGGCGCTGCGCGTGCTCTCCGAACACTGGCCGGTGCTCGACGGCGACGAGCCGGTCAGCCCCACCCGCGCCATGAACGAGGCCAGCGCCGTGGTGGCCCAGTATCAGGTCGCCCGCCTGACGCAGGGGCGCTTGCAGGTGGACGACATGCATCCCGAGGCAGCCATGGCCCTGACCCTTTACGGCATTTTCGGCCTGGCCGAATTTCCCTATGACGAGGCGCTGAACCTCTCGCGCTCCCTGGGCATTAAACTGGAGGTCAAGACCGCCGGGTATGTCGCCAGCGGGCGGATGACCGGCATCAACGACGAGGGGCGGGGCGGCCGCCTGGTACGCGGCGGCGCCCAGGAAACCGGTTACCACGCGCCCCTTGTCCGCCGCGGGTCAAAGCTGCGCCTGGCCCGGCCGGAGGAGCGCCACAAAAAACGCGTGGACAATCCGCAGACGGAGTGGGACGTCCTGCACGGTTTGATTCTTGCCTACCGGGAGGGCGACATTCCCGTCGCCCGCGCTTACCTGGCGCGGCACGCGCCGGGGCGCGAACAGGTGATCCTGGATTTGCTCTCCGTATGGGCGGCGGAAATGACCGACGAAGAATTGCGCAGGGAGGCCGGGGCCATTCTATTCGGCCTCAAGTGAGGGAAGAGTCCAATGGAGTCAACCGGTGCCTCTCCGGAAGGGAAGGGCCTGCGGTCCCGCCGCTGGCTCCTCTCCTACAAAACATCTTCGACTCTTATCGACGGCCGCCCGGTGGACATGCTGCACGATTTTTACATACCCGCCCTGCGCCTGGCGGTGCGGTACGACCGGGTGGCCGGGTATTTCCGCTCCTCCTCCCTGGCCGCCGCCTCCGCGGGATTTTCCGCCTTTATCGGCCGGCGGGGCAAGATGCGCCTCATCGTCGGCGCCGACCTGGAGCCCGAAGACGTGAGGGCCATCCTGGCCGGTGACAGGGAGCGATTGGCGGCCCGGCTGAATGATGAGCTGGACCGACCCGCGTCCTGGCCGGAGGGTGTGCAAAACGGCGTGACGCTCCTGGCCTGGATGGTGGCCCGCGGATACCTGGAGGTTCGCGTGGCCTTCCGGGTCCACAAAGAGACCGGCGAGCCGCTTCCCTTTGATGCGGTGGACGACGGCTACGTGCACGAAAAATGGTTTGTTCTGCACGATGAATTCGGCAACCGCCTGTACGGGGCGGGTACGCTCAACGAGTCGAGAACGGCGCTTATCCTCAACGCCGAGAATATCGATATCCACTGCGACTGGTGGGGGGAGATGGACCGCCGGCGGGTGGAGGAGGCCGTGGAAGCTTTTGAAAACCTCTGGCAGGGCCGGGTTCCCCACCTGCCGGTAATGACCCTGCCGGAAGCGGTCAGGCGGCGCCTGATCCGGATTGCCGAAGGGGTCCGCCGCCCGGTGGAGATTGACGGCACCAGTGCCGCCTCCGGGGCGGTTGAACCGCCTCCGGCCATGGAACGGCTGCGGTTTGCCCTTTTGCGCGACGCGCCGAAAATGCCCGGCGGCCGGTTCGTGGGTATGGAGACTGCCCCTGTCGAACCGTGGCCGCATCAGGCCGTCGTCGTGCGCAGGCTGGTGGAAACCTGGCCGCACTCCTACCTGTTGTGCGACGAGGTCGGCCTGGGCAAGACCATCGAAGCCGGGCTGGCGTTCCGCTCCCTGTACCTTTCGGGCCTGGTGAAGCGCATCCTCATTGCCGCACCGGCAAGTCTTACCCGGCAGTGGCAGCGTCAGATGGCTTCCAGGGTCCTCCTATCCTTTGGCCGGGCGCGCACTGTTCCGGAAATATCCCATGAATATATTTTTCCGTTTGAAGAAAACCGGGTGGCGGCATCATTATATGAACCGGACCTGGTCATCGTGTCCACGGGACTGCTCGCCCGCCGGGAGCGGGCCGCGGCCCTGGTAAACGCCGAAACTTTTGATATCGCCCTGGTGGACGAGGCCCATGCGCTCCGGCGGAGGAACCCCCAGGGTGGATCCCGGGAGCACCCGGAATACGGGCATCTCTACCTGGCCGTCCGCGATTACCTGCGGGTCAGGGCGCGCAGCCTGTGGCTGGCCACCGCCACGCCGATGCAGATCGACCCCGTGGAGGTGTGCGACCTGCTGGCGCTGACCAACCGCGCGGGGGTGTTCCAGTTTGACCCAACACTGACCCTGCAGTATTACGAGATCCTGGGCAGGCTCGTGCGCGGGGAGGAGGCCGGCGCTCAGGAGTGGGAGTTCCTGCGGCGCGCCGTACGGGCAGTGAAAATGCAGGACCCGGTGCTCTGGCGCTTTATCGAGGAAAGTGTCATCGACGGGCGCATCCGGACCACGGTGCGGCAGTGGCTCGAATACGGGCGGATCCCCCGGGGCAGGGACCGGGAGTTAATGTGCCGCCTGATTTTCAGCGCGTCGCCGCTTTCGCGGGTGATGCTGCGGCATACCCGGCGCCTGCTGGAAATTTACCGCGACCGCGGGCAGCTGCAGCAGAATCTCCCCCGGCGCCACATCATGTCCGTGCCCCGGATTGTTTTCACACCGCAGGAACGGCGCATATACGAACAGCTGGAAGAATACTGCACCGGCCTTGCCGAGCAGCTCAGCAGGCAGAAAGACCAGCAGACCCGCCAGATGGTCAGTTTCCTGCTCAGCTTCCTGCGCCTCCGGTTTGCGTCCAGCCTGTATGCCCTCCGCGAGACCCTGCGGCGGCGCCTGCACAGGGTGGAAGCCACGCTGAAAAATCAGCTCGTTGAAGAAGGGAGCGAATACGAACCTGAATTCTTCTCGCTGGCCAACCCGGCCTTTGAGGATGAAATTGAGGATGATCTGCCCCTGGCCTCCGCATCCCTGTTGAAGCACCGGACTCCGGCCGACCTGGAATGGGAACGGGGCCGCCTGCGGACCCTGCTTGAGGAGATGGCCGACATCAGCGGGCCTTCGTCCAAAATGCAGGTTCTTCTGGACACCCTGGACCGGCGCCGGGACCGGCGGACCGGGCGCATCCGGCAGACCGTCGTCTTCACCCGTTTTTACGATACGCTTAAAGATGTCGTTGCCCGGCTGCTCAAATCCGACCCGCAGATGCTCATCGGCACCTACGCCGGGCGGGAAGCCGGGTATTACGACCCCGGGCGGGGGGAGATGATCCCGGTGGACCGCGAAGAGGTCAAGGAGCGGTTCCTGCGCGGCGAGATCGACGTCCTTGTCTGTACGGATGCAGCGGCGGAAGGTTTAAACCTGCAGACCGCCGACCTGCTGGTCAACTTTGATCTGGGCTGGAACCCGATGAAGGTGGAACAGCGGATCGGGCGCATCGACCGCATCGGGCAGAAGCACGAGGATATCTACGTTCTCAACCTGTGCTATGCCGGCAGCGCCGAGGAAGAGGTTTACATCCGCCTGCTGTCCCGCCTGGCCCGGGCCAATATGATCGTGGGCACGCAGCAGTTCTCGCTGCTTCCGGTGGGACCGGAAGATTTTCAGGAGCTGGCCGAGGGAAAGCTCACTTCCGAAGAATTGTGGGCCCGCGCCCGGGAGAGGATGGAGGTCCAGCGCCGGCGGGTGGAGAGCATGGAGATCCGCCCGGAAGAGCTATACGAAATTTACATGCGGATGGCCCGGTCCAGCGGCCGCCGGGCCGCACCGGTGGACCTGACGGCTATCTGGGAGGCCCTGAGCGGGTCGCAGTACCTGCGGGACCTGGGCTGTACCGTGTCCACGGAGCCCGGGCCTTATATGGCCCTTTGGGGCATCGAAGGTGTGCCGGATGGGGCCGTTCTCACCGTTTCCCGCGAGCTTTACGAGAAAGGCCTGGCGGGCGGTGGGGTGCGCGTTCACTTTGCTTCCTACGGCGATCCCTACTTCGATGCTCTCCTGGAACAGCTGGGCAGGTTCGAGCTGCCCGGGTGCGTGCGGCGGATTGCCGTCGGCGTTCCCGGCATGGAGGGTGTGGAGATGGTGGGTTACGCGGCGGCCTGCTCCGGGGCCGGTGGCATCCGTCAGATCCGGCTCATCCTGGGCTGGAGCGACCTGGAGGGCCTGCGCCTGGCGGAGGCGGAATCCCTGTCGGAGGCGGAGGTGGCACCGCTGCGGGAGAAACTGGAGCGGGCGGCCCGGGAAGAATTTGCATCCTGTCTTGTGGCCGGGCGGATCGAGCGGGAGAATATACGCGCCGCCCGGGTGCAGGAGATGTTTAACTTCCTGGTGATCCGCGATCTTCTTGAGACCAGGGCGCGGTCTGCCGGGGAGGGGGCGCTTTTCTGGCCGGTCCTGCGGGAAGTTGCTTCCCTGGTGGAAGAACGGGGGCAGGTCCTTGCCGGCGGCCTGCCGGTGGGGGTCCTCAGGGCGGTGGCCGGGGAGTTGCTGTTTCCATGCCCGGTGCCCGCTGCCGGGGACAGGACTGCTGTCCCGGTCCCGCGCGTCCTGGTCCGGGCGGCTGTTGATGCCGCCAGCCGCCTGGCGGACAGTTTGAAGGTGCACAAAAGCGAGCTCCGCGTTGATACGGTGCTGGCGCGCCTGCAGCGCGAGATAGAAGCCAGGTGGCGGCAGGTGAGTTAGGCATCATTTATTTGTTTATCTGGTTGGCTTCCGGGTACAGATTACCCGGTTTTTTTATTGGGGGATTAATTTTTTTTGTACGGCGTAAAACAATTAAAGACAGGTTAATTTGCGGGGTGTCTGGAATGACAGCAAATGATCACTGGCGGGGTGGCGCCGCAGAATCTTTCCTGCTCATCGGGGGGGCGGAGGATAAGGACGGGGAGTGCTTCATCCTGCGCGAGTTCGTCCGCCTGGCCGGGGGGGAGCGGGCGGGCATTGCGGTGATTACCACGGCCGCCCGCCTGCCCGGGGAAGTGGGTGAGTCCTACCGCCGGGTATTCCTGCGGCTGGGGGCGGGGGAAGTCTGGCCGGTCCACCTGGACAGCCGGGAAAAGGCCGGGGACCCCTACCATATCGCCGCATTGCAGCGGGCCACGGGTGTTTTTTTTACAGGCGGGGACCAGTTGAGGATTACCAGGATCCTGGGTGATACTCCCTTTGAGCGCAGTTTAAAGGCCAACGGTTCCGGGAGGCTGATCATCGGCGGTACCAGTGCCGGTGCGGCGGCCATGGGCGAGATCATGATCACAGGCGGCAGGGGAGGGTATCCTCCCGGCAGGAACGCGGTGAAAATGGCCCCCGGCCTGGGGCTGCTCGGCGGCGTGGTGATTGACCAGCATTTCGCCCAGCGGGGGCGCATCGGCCGGCTTCTTGCCGCCGTGGCCTGCTATCCCCGCATACTGGGAATCGGTATTGACGAGGATACAGCCGTAGTCGTGTCGCCTGCCGGCCGGTTTACCGTTCTGGGGTCCGGCACGGTGACGGTGGTGGACGGGCGGACCATCACGCATACCAACGCTTCCGATTTACACCCCCAGCCCATGCTGGCCCTCACCGGGGCAACCCTGCACGTTCTACCCCCTGGCTACGGGTATGATTTAAAAGCCAGAAAACCCCGCCTTCCGGAAGCGCCGCGGCCTGTTTCCCGTTGAGCCCGGTTGCCGGTCCGCCCGGCACATTTTATTGACTTTGCCTTTTCTTCCTGGTAAAATGGGTGTAAACCTGGAGAAATAAACTGGCACCCCGTTACGAAAACGGGGGTATCGTGAGGAAAAGGCGGCCACGGAGGCCCGGGTACCCTTTGCGGAAAAAGGGGACGCGGCCTTTTTGTTTTTCCGGGGCCATAATAAAGAGGTAAACAATAAAGAAGGTGATTTAATTTGGAACTGGTTCCCATTGGGGTGATCCACAGCCCTTACCGGGTGCCCGGCGAGGCGCCCCGCCAGGGTCGTTTTTCCGACCGGGTGGCGGAGCTGGAGATATATCCCCGGTTCAAGGAAGGTTTAAAAGATGTGGAGCAGGCAACCCACCTGATTGTGCTGTACTGGTGCCACCTGGCGCAGCGGGACGTTCTGCAGACCAGAACGCCCTGGGGTCCCGAGATACGCGGTGTCTTTGCCTGCCGTTCCCCATCCCGGCCCAACCCCATCGCTTTCTGTGTGGCCGAGCTGCTGGAGGTGAAGGAGAACCGCCTGCTGGTGCGCGGGGTCGACGCGCTGGACGGGAGCCCGCTGCTGGATATAAAGCCTTATTCACCCGGGGTGGACAGCGTTCCCGGGGCGCGCCTGGGCTGGTTCGAGGAGGCTACCAAAAGCTGTCGGCAGCCAGCCGGTGGGCAGGGATAAATCAGACCCCGCCCCGGGCTATGTACGTTTTTACCTGCCAATGTCAAAGAGGCTTTCCAGCGCCCGGCGCAGGTGGTGTTCCGCTATGGCAAAGTTGTCGGGATCGGCCAGGAATTGCTCCCTGGTCAAAGTGCCCATCTTTTTTAGCCTGGCTATTGACCGGTTGATCAGATCGATGCGGTTATGGATCAATTCTTTGTTAATCAAGTTTCAGGTCCTCCCGCTATTTTTGCTGTTAACTCTTCCGCCATTTCCCGGTAATATCTATCCAGGACGGGTTTAAAATCCAGATAATCCCTTACGGTCATGTCCTCAAAATCGGTGCGGAAATCTTCGTCGGAGCAATAAATTATTTTGCCGTTTTTTATGACAGTAAACCTCAGGTAGATGGGAGCTTTTTGTAAAAAAAGCAGGTCTGCTTCCAGGGGTGCCAGAATTTCGGATATTGCGTCCTGGATCTCTATTTCCAGATCCAGGTTGTGCCTTGCGGGGGAGTAGGTGCGGAAAATTACGGCCAGGTCAATATCGCTATCCTGGTAATAATCTTCCCCGGCGCGCGAGCCAAAAAGGTAGCAGCATGTAATACCGTAAGCTTCAAATACCGGCAGTGATTTTTCGCGCAACGATTGTATGTCCAGGATTTCCACCCCCCACTTAATAGAGATAATAAACTCAGCTACCGGGAGACCGGGATGCGTGCTGTTAATTTTAATATAGCATGTGCCATCGGCGAAAACCAGACATTCCCGGGGCCTGCAGTGTGGGGGCATTAAGAATTTAAAAAATTTTATTGCCGGGTTTTCTTTTAGCAGGTAAAATAATTTATAGCAGTATATGATAATCGGGTCAGGGAGGCCCTTTTGCCGGCCTGAAGGCTGGGCAGGGGGTCTTTTTGTATTTTCCAGAAAATACAGGATGGGAGGGTTTTGCGATGCCCAAAATCATGATCTGCGGCCGGGGCGGCAGCGGCAAGAGCACGCTGGTTACCTTGCTGGCAAGAGCGCTTGCTGAACGGGGAAAGGTGCTGGTGGTGGATACCGACGAATCAAACCTGGGCCTGCATAAAATGCTGGGCCTTTCCACTCCGGCGATGACTTTAATGGGTTGCCTGGGCGGTAAACCGGCGGTGCGCGAGAAGTTGCTGGCCTCCCTTCAGAAAAAGGGTGACGAAAACACGGGCTTCTTCGCGGACGGCTTAAGCCTGGCCAGTTTGCCCCCGGAATGTACTGGTGGGGAGTGGCCGTTGCGCTTCCTGCGTATTGGTAAAATTGAGCGCAGCATGGAAGGTTGCGCATGTCCCATGGGGGCGGTGGCCCGCTCGTTTTTAAAGCAGTTGCGGGTTGGGCAAGACGAGTGGGTGCTTGTGGATACCGAAGCCGGGGTGGAGCATTTCGGCCGGGGAGTTGTGGAGGGAGTCGACCTGGTGGTGATGGTGGTTGATCCCTCGCACGAGGCGGTCCTGCTGGCCGAGCGGGCCAGAGCACTGACGGCGGGGGTGGGAAAGGAGTTTGTGGCTGTTTTAAACAAGGTCGATGCCGAGACAGAATCTTTTTTACGCCGGGAGTTGTCTGCAAAAGGTATTCCGGTGCGGGGTGCGTTTGGCTTTGCGCCGGAAATCACGAAAGCCAACCTGGTAGGCAATCCGCTGCCGGCGGGAAACTATCGGGAACAGGTAAAGGAGTTACTGGCTTCCCTCTCATTTTAAGATTCTTAAAACATTGTCCCGGCTTGGTTACAAAATGGTGACTGCCGATCCTTGAAATCATTTAACTTGCATGAAATAAGGGGAGGGGAAAGGAATGCGGACAAAAGTGCTGAAGGTGGGGTTCCTGCTCATTGTACTGCTGGTTACCCTGGTTGTCCTGGGTGGGTGCGGTGCCAAAACAGCCGGGCAGGATACGTCTGCGCCGCAGAAAGCCGTTGTCACCGACCTGGCCGGCCGGCAGGTGGAAGTTCCCGTTCCGGCAAACAAGGTGGTGGCCATCGGCCCCGGCGCATTGCGGCTGGTTTGCTATGTCAACGGCGCGGATAAGGTGGTGGGTGTGGAAAACCTGGAAAAACAGCAGCCCACCGGCCGGCCGTATATCCTGGCCCATCCCGAATTAAAGGACTTGCCCACCATTGGCCAGGGAGGGCCCGATTCCACCCCGGATGCGGAAAAGATTGTCAGCGTCAAGCCGGACGTAATTTTTGTCGCTTACCTGGTGGATAAGGCCAAGGCCGATGAGCTCCAGGCTAAGACCGGGATTCCGGTGGTGGTTTTAAGCTACGGCAGGCTGGCCACCTTTGACGAGGACGTTTATAAGTCCCTTGAGCTGGTTGGCAAAATTACCGGCAGTGAGGAAAGGGCCCGGGAAGTAGTTGATTACCTGAAAAAATGCCAGCAGGATTTGCATGAGAGGACGAAGGACATTCCTGAAGACAAAAAACCCGGGGTCTACGTGGGCGCCCTGGGCATGAAGGGAGTGCACGGCATCGAGAGCACCCAGGCCAAATATCCACCCTTTGTAGCTGTCAATGCCCGGAATGTGGTTGATGAAACGGGTAAAACGGGAAGTGTCATGATCGACAAGGAAAAGCTCCTGGAATGGGACCCCGATATTATCTTTATCGATGAAGGCGGCTTAAACCTCGTGCGGGAAGACTACAAGAAGAACCCGCAGTTTTACCAGTCCCTGAAGGCGGTCAAAACAGGCCGGGTTTACGGCCAGATTCCTTATAATTACTACACCACGAACATCGGCACCGCCATTGCCGACGCCTACTACGCCGGAAAAGTGATTTACCCCGAACAATTTAAAGATATCGACCCGGCCCAAAAGGCCGATGAGATTTACCAGTTTCTTTTGGGCAAACCTGTATATGAACAGATGGCGAAAGATTACGGTGGATTTAAAAAGCTGGATCTTGCCGGTCCGTAATACCCGGGGAGTTCCTGTGTTCGAGCGAGCCGGACAATTCCAGCCCGAGTAAATAATGGTAAACCTCTATTTTCGTGGGTGATAAAAAATATGCGGCAGGTAGCGATGGAAAACATCCCGGAAAGTTACCTTAAGTATACCCAGAGAAAAGTTTTCATCATTTGCCTGCTTGTCCTTGCAACCGCCCTGCTGGGTATCTACGCCATCAACGCCGGGTCGGCGGAGCTTTCGCCGGCCCAGGTGCTGCTGACCCTGCTGGGCAAAGCGGAGGGACGTTTAAATATCATTATCTGGAACATCCGGCTGCCCCGCGTGGTGGCGGCAATTGTTGCCGGAGTCGGCCTTTCTGTGGCCGGCTGCGTGATGCAGAACCTCTTGCGCAACCCCCTGGCGTCCCCTTTCACCCTGGGCATTTCGCAGGGCTCGGCCTTTGGCGCCGCCGTGGCCATCATTGCCCTGGGGGCGGGGAGCACCCACAGCACCAGCGCTGATGCAGTCATCATCAACAACCCCTACCTGGTCAACATTGCCGCCTTTGTGGGGGCGATGGCGACGACCCTGGTGGTCCTCTTCCTGGCCCAGGTCAGGGGGGTCACTCCCGAAGCGATGGTCCTGGCGGGGGTGGCCCTGGGCTCCCTTTTTTCAGCCGCCACCATTATCCTGCAGTTTTTTGCCAGCGACGTGCAGGTGGCTTCGATTGTTTTCTGGACCTTCGGCGACATCGGCCGGGCTTCCTGGCGGGATCTGGAAATCATGGTTGTAGTAACCGGCGCCGCGCTGCTCTACTTTATGGCCAACCGGTGGAATTACAACGCTCTGGACGGCGGGGAGGAGACGGCCAAAGGGCTGGGTGTTGATGTGGAGAAGGTGCGGCTGGCCGGGATGTTCGTGGCCTCCCTGGTCACGGCGGTAACTGTATCGTTTCTGGGCATCATCGGCTTCATCGGCCTGGTCGGCCCGCACATGATGAGAAGGGTGCTGGGCGGCGACCACCGTTTTTTAATCCCGGCTGCCAGCGTAATGGGAGGGCTTTTGCTGCTTGCTTCCGATACCCTGGCCAGAACCATTATTTCCCCGGTTGTTTTGCCGGTGGGGGCGATTACCTCCTTTATGGGTGCCCCCCTGTTCCTATACCTTCTCTCCAGGGGGTACGGCAAAAGATGATCCTGTCGGTAGACGGAGTGGAATTCAGTTACAGCAGCCGGCCCGTGTTAAAGGATATCAAATTTGAAGTCAACAGGGGAGAATTTTTTTCTATCCTGGGCAACAACGGCGCCGGTAAGTCCACCCTGCTCAAGTGCCTGAACAGAATTTTAAAGCCGCAAACGGGGACAATTCTCATTGAAAAAGAAGACCTGTTTGCGCTCAGCTCCCGGGAGGTAGCCCGGCGCCTGGGATACGTGGCGCAAAGATACGAGAGCACCCGGTTTACAGTCTTCGATGCCGTGCTGCTGGGCAGGAAGCCCCATATCAAATGGGGGGCCACGGCAAGGGATCTGGAAATTGTGCGGAAAGTGCTGGCCGTTCTCGGACTGGAGGAATTTTCCCTGCGCTACCTGGACGAGTTGAGCGGGGGAGAGCTGCAGAAGGTGGTCATCGCCAGGGCCCTGGCCCAGGAACCCCGGGTCCTCCTGCTGGACGAACCCACCAGCAACCTGGATCTGAAGAATCAATTCGAGGTTTTGAAAACGGTAAAGAAAGCGGCCAGGGAGCAGAATATAGCAGCGGTGGTGGTAATGCACGACCTCAACCTGGCCCTGCGGTTTGCGGATAAATTCCTGCTCCTGAAGAACAGGACCGTCTTTGCCTGCGGGGGGATGGAAATCATGACTCCGGAAAACATTGCCGGCGTCTACGGCGTTCCGGTGGCGGTGGAAAGGCTGGCCAGCATACCTGTGGTCGTACCGTTGTAACAGCCCGGGGTAGTCTTCATGGTTTTTTTGAGGTAGCTGAATTAGGAAAGTAGGTGATTTTTTGCAGTTATTTCCAGTGGGTGATCGCGAGTTTTGGGTGAAGCTCTGGCAGGATGCCCGGGAAAACTCGCCGTTAACACGGCGGCGTTGCCGTAGCGAGAAAGAGATGGTAGAAAATTGGAGCCGGCGCGCCAGCTGGTTTGCCCGGCGTACCAGCAATGGCAGGGGCCAGGTCAGGCGAAAAATGGTGCTGGATATGCTGGAACGGGAAGGAGCGCTTGGTCCTGAGGTCAAAGTGCTCGACATAGGAGCCGGGCCGGGTAACTATGCCATCCCTGTGGCCCGGTTGTGCGAGCAGGTAACCGCCCTTGAACCTGCCGCCGGGATGGTAAAAATATTGAAAGACAGGGCAAGGGCCGGGCAGGTAGAAAACATTACCATTATTCAGCGAACCTGGCAGGAAGTGGAGGTGGAAAAAGACGGACTGGCCGGCCGGTTTGATCTGGTGTTTGCCTCGATGACACCCGGGGTGCGGGACCCGGAAACACTGCAAAAAATGCTTGCCGCGTCAAGGAAGTTTTGCTACTTGAGTGCTTTTTCCGGCCAACGTTGGGAAAAGGCGCACCGCGACCTCTGGCGACGGTTCTTTGGTGAAGACATAGGCGATAATCCGGGAGATATAATTTATCCTTTTGGTTTGCTCTATGCCATGGGTTACCGGCCTAAGCTCAACTTTTTTACCATTAACCGGGTAGATGAGGAACCGGTGGGAAAAGCAGTGGAGAATTTGGCAAGATTTTTCTGGAGCTATATGGATATCACTCCCGAACTCAGGCGGACAATCGAACATTATGTAAAAGAGCATGCCGAAAACGGCGTTTTTCGCCAGGAAACCACCTTCTGCACCGGTATGATGCTGTGGCGGGTCGATGAAATTTTTACATGAGTTAAGACCCTGGGATTTATTTAGAACTGGAGGTGGCACAATGCCCAGAAAGTGCTTTTTAATTGTATTACTGCTGGTTATATCATTAAGCCTTCTTCTGTTTGGTTGTGGGACAGATCAAGCCAGGGATGACCGGAAACCTGGCGTAGCGAAGGGTGGGGAACAGCAGCAGGTAGATGTTATCAGGCTGGCCGGGGGAGATTGGGGTTACCCGAGTCCTTATGCCCATTATCCCAGAGGGCCGGGGATTTTTAAGATGTGCCTGATTTTTGACGGCCTTTTGGAGCGGGATGAAAAGGGGCTCATCCCCTGGCTGGCTGAAAAAATATGAAATTAAAGAAGGTGGTAAACAGTACCTGTTTACCATTCGAGACGGCGTTAAATGGCAAGATGGGAAGCCTTTGACTGCCGAGGATGTTAAATTCACTTTTGAATATGCAAGTAAACATCCCATGGTGTCGTCATATATCGGCAGTAAGGATATTGAAAAAGTGGAAGTGGTGGGAGATCGCCAGGTTTTGATTACCGTTTCGGAACCGAATGCAGCTATGCTTTATAACCTGGGCTTGACACGCATCATTCCCAAACACATCTGGGAAAACGTTGATAACCCGAAGGAGTTTACAAAGCCGGAAGCGGTCATCGGGACCGGCCCCTACCGCCTGACGGGCTATAACAAGGAACATGGCACTTACCGCTTTGAGGCTTTCGAGGATTTCTGGGGGCCCCGGCAGAGAGTCAAGGTTATTGAGTTTGTGCCGGTTAGTGAAGAAATTTTGGCCTTTGAAAAAGGGGAAATCGATCTGGCAGGTGTTACTCCCGACGTATTGCCCCGTTTTCAAAATGACCCGCAGTACAAAATAGTGAAAATCCGGGCTTCTGGGGATATCGTTTGCTATTTAACATGGGCGATTACCCGGTTTTGCGGCATAAAGAACTCAGGCAGGCCATCGCTTACGCCATTGATGCCAAAGAATTGATTGAAAAAGTGGCCCGCGGTGCTGCTGTTCCCGGCAGTGCCATGGTGTTTCAAAACTCCCTGGAAGTGCTTAATCCCGTACTCAGCATTGGAGAACAAATAGGGGAGCCTTTGCGGGCTCATTATATAACTTATCCCCCATGGAGATTGACCAAAAGGTTGTAAAATTATTGGAAATGGCAGGCCTTGAGCCGGAGTGGCGGCACTATTACCCGCACCAGTTATCAGGGGGAATGAGGCAGCGGGCCGCATGAAGGTTCTGGAAGTGGTTAGAGAACCGCTGGACATAATTAAGTGGGGCAGTAAAGAAGAAAGGGAAGAAGAAGCAATTAAGGCTTTGCAGAAGGTACAGTTGCCCGTCTCCCCGGAATTTTTAAATCGTTACTGTTACGCCTTAAGTGGAGGACAGCGACAGCGTCTGGCCATCGCCCGCGCCCTGGTGACAAAGCCGAAGCTGTTGATTGCCGACGAAGTGACCTCGATGCTGGACCCTTCCACCCAGGCCAATCTTTTAAGGGAGCTGAAAGCGCTCCAGAACAGGCATGGATTTGCCATGCTTTATATTACCCACGATTTGCATCTGGCCCGTAAAATTGCCGATAAAGTTTATGTTATGTATCGAGGTGAAATAGTGGAGAGGGGTGTATCCTTCGAAATATTCGAAAACCCGGAACATGTTTACACCAAAAGACTATTGAGAGAGGCCTTCAGAGATTTGGTTTGATCTGAATGCCGGGCGAACCGCCGGTTCTCGACGCCAGGCCGGCAATAATTACGCTGCTGTCCAGGAATACTTTAATTTGTTTATTTTTGCAGCCAGGCAGGCTTAGAGGGTTTGCGCAAAACTGCTGTGTTCAGGTAAAATAATGAAAAAACCGCGGATTAAGACAATGCCAGAACCAGTACCGGAGAATGGAGGTGCGAAAAATGAACGTCGTCCCGGGTGAGCTGGCGGCCGGCCGGCAAAGGTATACCTACGAAGACTACTGCCGCCTTCCGGAAGGTTCACCCTATCAACTGATTGGGGGGGAACTGGTCATGACACCCTCGCCCACACCATACCACCAGATGGTGTCCATGAAACTGGAATTAAAAATGGCGGGTTATGTCCTGGAAAAGGGACTGGGCATTGTTTTAGACGCTCCCGTCGACGTCTATCTGGAAGAAACGGAAACCTACCAGCCGGACATAATTTATATTTCCAACGAAAGGCTGTCCATTATCGAAGAGAAGCGGATTAATGGCGCCCCGGATCTGGTGGTGGAGATCCTTTCCCCCGGTACCGGTTATTACGACCTGCGAACCAAGTATAAGGTTTACGAAAAGAGCGGTGTCAGGGAATACTGGATCGTTGATCCCCATAGTAAATCGGTTCAGGTTTTTTGCCTGAAGGGCGGTAAATATGCCCTGGACCAGGAAGTGGAGCAGCAGGGGGAGGTTCAATCCCGTGTGATCCCGGGATTAGTGATAAAAGTGGAATGTATTTTTTAAGCAATACTGCAAGTGGCTACCATAGTTTTCGAAGTGGGAGATCTGAACAACTACCGCAGTGCCAGACAGTTAATAAAGCTGGCCGGTCTGAATCTGAATGGACCCTCCGCTAACATGGGTATTTTTTTTATTATGCTGGTCAATAATGGTAATATAGTTAATTTGCGGAGGGCAATTGAAAGTGAAGATCCTGGATTTGCGGGCTTATTACGGCAGCAACATTTACAGCTACCGGCCGGTGGTGAAGATGATTCTGGATCTGGCCCCCGACGGTTGCCGGCCTACCAGCGAGCTGGGGGATTTCAACCGGCGCTTGTTGACCCTCCTGCCCGGCCTGGAGGAACACCACTGCTCCCGCCGCCGCCCCGGGGGATTTGTGGAGCGGTTGAAAGAGGGCACCTACCTGGGCCATGTGGTGGAACACGTGGCCCTGGAGCTGTGCAAGCTGGCCGGCCAGGAGGTGTTTTACGGCACAACCCGGCAGGGGGCCGGGGAAACGGTTTATGAGGTGATTTTCGAATATAAATCCGCTCCCGGCGGGCTGGCTGCTGCCCGGGCGGCGGTGGAACTGGTGCAGGCCCTGCTGGAGAAAAAGGCGGTGGAAGTGGCGGAACTGGTGGAAAGGGTGCGGCTGGCCGCAGAAGAGGAGTATGGTCCCAGCACCCGGGCCATCCTGGAGGCGGCCCGGGAGCGAAAGATACCCGTTTTACCCCTGGGGGGAGGGTTTTACCAGCTGGGTTACGGCCGCTACGCCAGGCGGATAGCCGCAACCATTACCGATCGCACTTCCTGCACCGCCGTCGATCTGGTGCAGGATAAACAGTTATGCAACCGGCTGCTGGCCGATCACGGGGTGCCCGTTCCGGAGTCGGCAGTGGCCCGCTCTGCGGAGGAGGCTGTAGCCCTGGCTGAAAAGCTGGGCCCGCCCGTGGTCCTCAAGCCCGTGCGCGGGCACCACGGTCAGGGGGTCAGCCTCTTTGTATCCGGAGAGGCAGCGGTGCGCCGGGCTTATGAACTGGCCAGCTATTATGACAGCCGGGTGCTGGTGGAAAAGCAGGTTCCCGGCCGGCAGTACAGGCTGCTGGTGGTGGGGGAGCGCCTGGTGGCTGCGTCCTTGCGCCTGCCCCCCCGGGTGGTGGGGGACGGGAAGCGCACCATCCGCCAGCTGGTGGATGAGCTCAACCGGGACCCGCGGCGTGGCGACGGCCACGGCCGGCCCCTTTCCAGGATCCGCCTGGACGCGGTATCCCTGGCCTGCCTTGCCCGCCAGGGCTTCACACCCCGGGATGTACCCGGGAAGGGGCAGGTTGTTTTCCTGCGGGACAATGCCAACTTGAGTACCGGTGGGGCTGCCGTTGATGTTACGGAGCAGGTGCACCCGGCCAACGTCCGGCTGGCCGTGCGGGTGGCCCGCCTCACCGGCCTGGATATAGCCGGCATTGATGTGGTGGCGGGGGATATTGCCCGCCCGCTGGAGGAGCAGGGAGGAGCTATTATCGAGGTAAATGCTGCCCCGGGGCTGCGCATGCATACCCACCCGGTGGAGGGTCAGCCCCGGGACGTGGGGAGGGCCATTGTGGACGAGCTCTTCCCCCCCGGTACACCCTGCCGCGTTCCTGTGGTGGCGGTGACGGGGACCAACGGCAAGACCACCACCACCAGGATGATCGGGGCCATTCTGGCCCGGGCCGGCCTGGTGGTGGGTATGGCTACCAGCGACGGTATATACATTAACGGGCGGCGGGTGCTGGCCGGCGATACCACGGGGCCGGTCAGTGCCAGGCTGGTGCTCTCGGAGCCGGAAATCGATGTGGCCGTGCTGGAAACGGCCCGGGGTGGTATCCTGCGGGCCGGCCTGGGTTACGAAGGCAGCGATGTGGGGGTGGTCATCAACGTCAGCGGGGATCACCTGGGGCAGGACGGCATAGAGACGCTGGAAGACCTGGCCGATGTGAAGTCCCTGGTGGTGGAAACCGTACGTCAAAACGGTTTTGCGGTACTCAACGCCGACGATCCCCATGTCCTGGCCATGGCCGGCCGGGTCCGGGGTAAAATTATATACTTTTCCCTGGTACCCGATAACATTGCCGTGCGCCGCCACCTGGGAGCCGGCGGTACGGCAGTGTTTGTGAAAAACAGGATGCTGGTGGTGGCCCGGGGGCAGCAGGTGCGCCGCCTGCTGCCGGTACGCCGGTTGCCGTCCTCCCTGGAGGGTCTTGCCCGGCACAATATCCAGAATGCCCTGGCGGCAGCTGCAGCCTGCGTGGGCCTGGGGGTGTCCCCGGAGCATATCCGGGCGGGTCTGGAAAGCTTCCACTGCAACCTGGAACAGAATCCCGGCCGGTTGAACATCCTGGATGTAGAGGGTATCCGGGTGGTGATTGATTACGCCCACAATGCCGCCGGCTACCTCAGTATGGTTAATGTGCTGCGTCACTTTAGGGGGCGGCTGATTGGCGTCATTGGCGTGCCCGGGGACCGCCTGGATGAACAGATAAAAGAAGTGGGTCGCATTGCCGGCAGTAATTTTTCCGCCCTGTTCATCAAGGAAGATGCCCACCGGCGCGGCCGGCAGCCCGGAGAGGTGGCAGCCCTGCTGCGGGGAGGAGCGCTGGAAGGGGGTATGCCGCCCGGGAAGATCCGGGTGGTTCTGCCAGAAGGTGAGGCGGTGCTGCAGGCTCTTTTAATGGCCCGGACCGGTGAGACGGTAGCCATATTTTACGAAAAACTGGATACAGTAATGAAGGCCATTCATATTTTTCGTGCCCGCCACCAGCTTTCAGGCGGCGAAAAAGCGGGTGCGGGTGGCAGGGAAATATTCTCCCGGTAACGTAAATATTGAACTAAAAAAGATAAGGGAGAAATGCCCGTGCTGGAAGTGCTGGCCCGTGCCAAGATTAACCTCACCCTGGACGTAAAGGGGCTTCTGCCCGGCGGTTATCATGAGCTGGAAACCGTAATGCAGAG
Organism: Desulfofundulus australicus DSM 11792; assembly: GCF_900129285.1. GTDB lineage: Bacteria > Bacillota > Desulfotomaculia > Desulfotomaculales > Desulfovirgulaceae > Desulfofundulus > Desulfofundulus australicus. Next base: position 166,243 of record NZ_FQUW01000004.1, on the reverse strand, counting down.
TGTAGATCTCTGCGACCGGCTGGTGTTTACACCCCGCTCCCGGGGTCTTGAGATTCAGACCGACAGTGAATTAATACCCTCCGGACCGGAAAATCTGATTTACCGGGCGGCGGAGTTGCTGCAGAAGGTCACCGGTTGCCGCCGTGGTGCCCATATTTTTTTATTTAAAAATATTCCGGTGGCCGCCGGCCTGGGGGGAGGTTCGGCCGATGCGGCGGCCACCCTGGTGGTCCTGAATGAGCTGTGGTCCCTGGGTCTCTCACGGGACGAGCTGCTCATGCTGGCTTCCAGGGTGGGGGCGGATGTACCTTTTTGCCTTATGGGAGGAACTGTTCTGGCCCGGGGGAAGGGGGAACTTATCACGCCCTTGAAACCCCTTCCCCCTCTGGGAGTGGTGCTGGTCACCCCGCCGCTGGCTGTATCCACGGCTCAAATCTACCGGGAATACGACCGTCTCCTGCCCGGCGTCCATCCCGATACTTCAGCCATGGTGGCAGCCATTGAAAAGGGAGATGCTGCGGCGGTGGCTGCCTTCCTGGGGAATGCCCTGGAACCGGTGACCACCACCCTCTACCCCCGGGTAAACGCGGTTAAAGAAGCCCTGCAGGCGGCCGGTGCCCTGGGGGTGGTCATGAGCGGTAGCGGTCCCACCGTTTTGGGATTGTGCCGGGATGAAGAGGAAGCCCGCCGGGTGGCCGGGCGCCTGGATCCGGGTCTGGGGCGGATTTTGTGTACCCGTTTATGCAGGCAGTCAATAGAACTTGCAGTAAGGGAAAACAAAAGGTAAAATATAGTATATGACCCGAAAAGTATGGTAAAGGAGCAGCGGCCGTGGAAAAACCAAGACTCATTCCAATCAAGCTGGATAATTATAAACCTTTGAGGGAACTGGTTTTTGAATCCCTGCGGGAGGCAATTATCCAGGGCCGCCTGAAGCCCGGGGAGCGTTTGATGGAAATCCAGCTGGCGGAGGAAATGGGGGTCAGCCGCACTCCCGTGCGGGAAGCCATCCGCAAGCTGGAGCTGGAAGGCTTTGTGGTTATGGTACCCCGGAAAGGGGCCTATGTGGCAGGTATTTCCGTTAAAGATATTGTTGATGTTTTCGAAGTGCGGGCAGCGCTGGAGGCCCTGGCCGCCGGCCTGGCTGCCGAGCGCATTACCGACGAGGAGCTGGAAGAACTGGAGCGGGCACTGGTCAAAACCTACGAAGTTGGCGAAAACAACCTGGATGCGCTGGTGGAAACGGATACCGCTTTTCACGAGCTCATTTATAAAGCCAGCCGGAATGAAAGGCTGGTCCAGATCATCACCAACCTGGCAGACCAGATTCAGCGCTTCCGGGCCACTTCCCTGGCGCAGCCGGGGAGGACCAGGCACGCCCTGGAAGAACACAAGCAAATTGTGGAGGCCATCAGCGAGCGTAACGTGGAGCTGGCCCAGGTTCTGGCCAGGGAGCATATTGAAAATGCCGAGCAGAGCCTGTTGAACGCCCTGGGGGAGGCCAGGGAAGATGGTTGATGCGGTGGTTCTGGCCGGCAGTCCCAATAACGGGCCGCTCAGGGAGTGCAGCCCGGTACCCTACGAAGCGCTCATCCCCATAGGTTCCAAAGCAATGGTGCAGTATGTTGTAGAGGCGCTGATGCTGGCCAGGGGAGTGAACAGAATTGTAGTGGTGGGGCCCAGGGAGGAGCTGGTGAACTGCTTCCAGGACAGCCGGGTGCGGGTTGTTTCTTCCACGGGGGGCGGCCTGCTGGACAACGTCCAGCGCGGCTTGAAGGAGCTGCCGGGAGCCCGCCGGGTTCTGCTGGTGAGTTCGGATATCCCCCTGATTACTCCCCGGGCCATTGAGGATTTCCTGGATCTCTGCCGGGACCAGGAAGCGGATTTGTACTACCCCATCATACCCAAGGATGCCGTGGACAGCCGTTTTACCAATCCGGTGCGGCGGACCTATGTCAGCCTCAAGGAAGGTATTTTCACCGGCGGGAATCTATTTTTGCTTAACCCCGAGGTTGTTTCCCGCTGCCTGCCCGTGGGGGAGCAGCTGGTGGCCGCCCGGAAAAGTCCCCTGCGCCTGTGCCGCCTGGTTGGCCTGGGCTTTTTAATTCGCTTCCTTTTGCACCGGGTTACCCTGGAGGAAGCCCAGGCAAGGGTTTCCCGCCTTCTGGGCATCCGCGGGGTGGTGGTCGTCAGCCGCTATCCGGAAGTGGGTGTGGATGTGGATAAACCCGTGGATCTGGCCCTGGTGGCCAGAACGCTGCAGCAGGCTTCGTAATATTATTTCAGGGAAATTATTTTTAAGGAAGTGTATTCCATGTCCCTTCCCATCAACCTGGCCATGATCCGGGAGGCCAGGGAGCGCCTTGCCGGAGTAATTCACCGTACGCCTCTGGATCACTCAACCACCTTTTCCCGTTTAACCGGCAGCGAAGTTTATTTTAAGCTGGAGAACCTGCAGAAGACGGGGTCCTTCAAAATCCGCGGCGCCTACAACAAAATCATGTCATTATCTTCAGAGGAGCGGCAGCGGGGTGTGATAGCCGCTTCCGCCGGGAACCATGCCCAGGGAGTCGCCTGTGCTGCCGCCAGGGCCGGGATAACTTCCACGGTGGTTATGCCGGAGGGTGCCCCCATTTCCAAAATCATGGCTACCCGCGGCTACGGTGCACGGGTAATCCTGGCGGGAGGAAGTTATGATGAAGCTTTTGATCATGCCTGCCGGGTACAGAGGGAGACCGGGGCAACCTTTGTCCACGGCTTTGACGACCCCCTGGTGGCTGCGGGGCAGGGTACCATAGGCCTGGAGTTGCTGGAGGAATTGCCCGACCTGGATGCCGTGCTGGTTCCTGTAGGTGGGGGCGGGTTGATTGCCGGCATCGCGGTGGCCATTAAATCCCTCCAGCCCCGGGTAAGGGTTATTGGTGTGCAGTCCCGTGGCGCGCCGGCGGTTTACCTGTCCCTCAAAGGTGACTGCCGCCAGCAGCTGGCTGCCGTTGCCACCATTGCTGACGGGATCAGCGTGCGCCGGCCGGGCGAATTTACCCTGGAGGTTATCCGCCGTTATGTGGATGATCTGCTTCTGGTGGACGATGAAGAAATTGCCCGTGCCATTTTAATGCTCCTGGAGCGTTCTAAAATTGTGGTGGAAGGGGCGGGAGCGGTAACCCTGGCCGCCCTTTTGCACGGGCACCTGTCGTTGCCCGGGGCAAAGGTTGCCCTCATTTTAAGCGGGGGAAATATTGACGTTAACATTCTCTCCATCATCATTGAACGCGGGCTGGTTAAATCGGGGCGTATCGTTCGCCTGCGCACCGTGGTTACGGACCAGCCGGGCAGTTTACAGCGCCTCCTGGCCGCGGTGGCTGCCGTGCGGGCCAACATAATTTCCATTAACCACGACCGGATCAAGCCCCAGGTTCCCTTGAAGCAGGCAGAGGTTGAACTGCTGCTCGAGACCAGTGATGGAGATCATGTCAGAAGGGTAGTGGATGCCCTGTCCCGGGAAGGGTATACAGTTGAGGTCATCTAGGAAAATTTTTTAAATAGCAAAATGGAAAATTGCAGGAATTTTTACATTCGTGGAGAAAATAGGTTTGGAACAAAAGGGTAATATCACTGGTGTAACCCGGTGATACAAAAATACAGTGCAAAGCAGGAAGGTGGTGAGGGAGTGGTAGTTACAGATGTGCGGGTGCGCAAAATTCTCCCCGAAGGGAAGATGAAAGCCATCGTCTCGGTTACCCTGGATAATATGTTTGTTATTCATGATGTAAAGGTGGTGGAGGGTAATAAGGGCCTGTTTGTGGCCATGCCCAGCCGCAAAACCCCCGACGGGGAATTCCGGGATATTGCGCACCCCATTAACTCTTCAGCCAGAGCCATCATCGAGACGGCAGTGCTGCAGGCTTATGAACAGGCTATTTAGGCAGTAAAGCAACGCTGTTACTGGTCGATGTATATGTTTTTTCGGGAGCGGAGCATAGTAGAGGATTTGCACCATCTCCTGAACTATGCTCTCTTTTTGTGCGAAAAGTGTAAAAATTATTCGTTAGAAAGGATATTTGCGTTTTTTGTTGAATCCTGTTATCGGGGATATGAATATGCGTTTTTAACGGCGGGGCTGCCGGGGGCAGCCCCTTCATGCGATCCCCGAAAAGATACAGGAGGGGCGCCTGATGTCACTGGCAGCCGTAATTCTGGCGGCAGGTAAAGGGACCCGGATGAAATCCGGCCTGCCCAAGGTAATGCATAGGGTTTGCGGGCGGCCCATGATAGAATACGTGCTGGATGCAGTCCAGGGGGCCGGGGTGGAAGAAATTGTAGTGGTAGTTGGTTTCGGCGGCGACCTGGTAGCCCGTACCGTTCAGGACCGGGCCCGGGTGGTCTACCAGCACCAGCAGCTGGGCACTGCTCACGCCCTCCTCCAGGCTGCACCCGTGCTGGGTAATTTCCCCGGGGCCATCCTGGTAGTCTGCGGGGATACCCCGCTGGTAACATCCAGCACCCTGGCCCGGCTGGCGGCGGCCCATGCCGAAATGGGAGTCAGGGCCACTATTCTTACGGCCATCCTGGAGGACCCCACCGGCTACGGCCGGGTAATCCGGGACGGGGAGGGGCGGGTGCAAAGGATTGTTGAGCAGCGGGATGCCACTCCCCGGGAGCTGGCGGTGAAGGAAATAAATACGGGCATTTATTGTTTTTCCGCCCCCGGGCTTTTTGACGCCCTCTCCGCTATTAAAAGCGAAAATGCCCAGGGTGAATATTATCTTACCGATATCATAGGCCAGCTGGTGCAGCAGGGTGAACCTGTAGCAGCGTTAAAAGTTGAAGATCCCCGCGAGGTGGAGGGCATCAACGACCGGCGGCAGCTGGCCCGTATGGAGGCCTACCTTCGCCAGCAAATCCTGGAAGAACTGATGCTTTCGGGTGTGACGGTGGTGGACCCCGCCACCACGTTTGTCGATCGAAATGTCAAAATTGGTCCAGATACGGTAATTTACCCCTTTACCATAATTGAAGGAAACACCGTTATCGGCAGGAATTGTGTTATCGGTCCGGGCAGCCGCCTGATCGATGTTCAGACAGGTGAAGGTGTGGTAATAGAACACTCGGTAATCCGGGAAAGTAAAATAGGGGATAATTGTACCATTGGTCCCTTTGCCTACATCCGGCCGGGATGCGTCCTGGCACCGGAGGTTAAGGTGGGGGACTTTGTGGAATTGAAAAAAACAGTGGTGGGAAGGGGAAGCAAGATTCCTCATTTGAGCTATGTGGGTGACGCCACCGTCGGTTCGGGCGTAAATATTGGTGCCGGGACCATTACCTGCAATTATGACGGGGAAAAGAAATGGCCCACCGTTATTGGTGACGGGGCTTTCATTGGAAGCAACACCAATCTGGTGGCCCCGGTGGAAGTGGGGAAAGGAGCTTTTATAGGTGCCGGTTCCACCATAACCAGAGATGTGCCTCCGGGGGCGCTGGGTATAGAGCGGGGGCGCCAGCGGAACATAGAGAACTGGCTCCAGAAAAAGCCCCGCAGGTGAGCCTGTACTGGAATAAAAGGAGGGGTTGTCATGCTTCCCGGGCCGCCGGGTTGGGCACCCTGGTTTTCGGAAATCAGTGTTGGAGGTAGAAGGATGTCGTCGCGGAAGGAATTAAAAATCTTTACCGGTAATGCTAACCCCCAGCTGGCCGAAGAAATTGCCCAGTACCTGGGTGTTAGCGTAGGTGCGGCCAAGGTTTCCCGTTTTTCCGACGGAGAAATTCAGGTCAAGATAAACGAAAGCGTGCGGGGGGCCGATGTTTTCATTGTCCAGCCCACCTGCCACCCGGTGAATGAGCATCTGATGGAACTGCTGGTTATGGTGGATGCGGTGAGAAGGGCTTCTGCCCGGCGGATTACGGCAGTTTTGCCCTACTATGGCTATGCCCGGCAGGACCGGAAGACCCGGGCCAGGGACCCCATTACGGCGAAACTGGTGGCCAACCTCCTCACTGCCAGCGGTGCCCGGCGGGTGATAACCATGGATCTGCATGCGGGACAGATCCAGGGATTTTTCGATATCCCGGTGGATCATCTCCCCGGCGTGCCACTGCTGGCCCAGTATTTCATCCAGCAGAGGTTGAAGGATGTGGTGGTTGTCTCACCCGATCTGGGTGGGGTGACCCGGGCCAGGGACCTTGCCGAACGCATAGGTGCTCCCATTGCCATTATTGATAAAAGACGCCCCGAACCCAACGTGGCGGAAATAATGAACATAGTCGGTGACATTGAAGGCAAGAAAGTGATCATGATTGATGATATAATAGATACTGCCGGGACCATTACCCAGGGCGCGGCAGCATTGAAAAAGTTCGGTGCGCAGGAGATTTACGTCTGCTGCACCCACCCCGTGCTCAGCGGTCCGGCGGTTCAGCGCCTGCAGGAAGCGCCAATCAAAGAAGTGCTGGTGACCAACACCATCCCCATACCCCCGGAGAAAATGATTGATAAGATAAAGATTCTTTCCGTGGCTCCCCTGCTGGGTGAGGCCATCATTCGCATTCACGAAGATTTATCGGTGAGCAAGCTTTTCGATTAAAATTATCAGGCCGGCCTGGCCGGCCTGTGGTGCCGGTTTAAAGTTTTCCAGTGTTTTTTGCCGGATTTATTTCCCCGGCGGTGGTTGATCCTGCTGTTCCCGGGCTTCGCCGTTGGGGCCGGGGGGCTGGTGGCAGGAACAGGTGGTATCATCCTCCCGGGGGCCCCTGACCCGTTCCAGGGAACGGTTTATGGCTTCTCCCAGTTCCCGGGTTTTCTGCCGGGTGGTATCCCAGGCCTGGCTGGTTGTTTTCTGCAGCTGGCGCAGGGATTCCGCCAGCCCGCCTTCGAGTTTGATAATATTGGCCAGGGCTTCATTGCCGGTAACAATTACTTCCTTGCCAATGGTACGGATAAAGGCGGTATCCAGGAAGGCCCGGCCGGAAATAACGCTGTTCAGAAACCCGCCGGAAAATTCAAGGCCCACGATATCCCCGGTTTCCAGATCCACGTAATATTCGTCCACATGCCCTAAAAGGGTACCGTTTTCCGTAACAATGCGGGCGCCGGTAACACCGGTTCGCTCCCGGGCTAATTTTACAATGTCGGGCAGTTTGGCCCCCCGTTCAGCATTGCTGCTCCTGTCTATGGTAATGACATTTTCCCCGACGCTGTGCACGCGGTTGAAGGGGATATACTTTTGTTCCTTGAACCAGCCTTTTTGTTCTATGATCAGGGCGGCCACCGCTTTCTTCTCCGGGTCCACCACCAGCCCCCGGACCACGCCGATCTGCTGGCCTTCCTGCAGGCTGATCACCGGCATGCCGATGAATTGTTTGCTCTTGCGCATATGCTGACCCCCTTTTGGTAGCTTTCCTGTCCCTAATCCATATGCTTCATTTCGAGTTGATATGACCAAAAAAAGGGAATACTAGAGAAGAATGATGTTTTATGCCAGGATTGAGGAGGGATTGTTACCATGGAAGCCAGTTTATTAGCGCAGGTTAGGAGCGGCCGGGGAAAAGGTTACCGTCATCGGCTGGCAGCACAGGGGAAAATCCCTGCCGTTGTATATGGCAGGACAATCGGCAGTATCCCGCTGGAGGTGGAGCTGCGGGCAGTTAAGAACATCCTGGCCGGTGAAGGCGGGCGGAATACCCTGATCAACCTGAAGATCACCGGTGATGGGCAGGAGCGCCAGGATAAGGTTTTGATCAAAGAACTGCAGTTCGATAACATGCGCGGCGAGTTAATTCACGTGGACTTCCAGCAGGTGTCGCTGACGGACCGGATTACCACCACCGTGCCGGTTGAACTTGAAGGGGAACCGGTTGGGGTTAAGCAGGGCGGCATTCTGCAACAGCAGCTGCGGGAGCTGGAAATTTCCTGCCTGCCTGCAGATATTCCCGAGGCCATCACCATGGATGTTTCGGGCCTGGAAATGGGAGATACCATCTATGTGTCGGATCTTCCCGTACCGGAGGGTGTAAAGGTTCTCAACGATCCCGAAGAAGTGGTGGCCACCGTGGTAGCTCCGGCCATAGAAAGAGTGCCGGGCGAAGAGGAGGAAGAAGCGGGCGAAGGGAAGGAAGCTTCCCCGGAGGCCGGGGAGGAATAAGTTTGGCTTTCTGCCGGACCAGCGCAGCACGCCGGGCAGGATAAAAATATTCGCCGGGGCTTTCAGATATGCCCCGGCGTTTGGTTATTTTTATAAAAACCTCTTATTTTCCAATTATTTTTCCAGGAAATTCGTTATATCAGGGGGCGTGGTGCCATGCATTCCCGGGATGATCTAGGGATGGACTTGCCGGAGGAATATAAAAGGTTAATTAAAAAGTATATGGAAGAAAGCATAAATTTCCTTAATTACTTGAAATGTTTAAAAGATAACTGGAAAACGTTTATCACCAAAGGAAAAATAGATAACGCTAAATTTATCAGGCCAGAAGTTCTCAGTTCCTGGAAACGCTCCAGGGAACGGGGTGTCGATCCCTATAACCTGTACCCTATAACGCTAACACCGGAAAATCTAAAGAAAAAGTTGAGGGAAAATCAGGAGCTTATAGATATAGCTTCTCCTTTTCTGGATGCTTTTGTTTCAAATCTCAGGGGTTCTGGTTTCCGTGTAGATCTTTTGGATAAAGATCTATACATTCTCAAGCAGTTTGGTGAGCCCGAGTTATTGGAAACGGCCAGAAAACAGGGTTCTTACCCGGGGGTAAGCAGGTGTGAAGAAGTCACCGGCACCAATGCCATAAATTTAGCTGCTGTTCTGGGGCGCCCCATTCAACTGGTAGGACCTGAACATTATAATGCCCAGTTACAGTACTGGACCTGCTCAGCCACGCCTCTTTTTGATGAGAACGGTGAGTTGATAGGTGTTGTTAATATAGCCGGACATTATCTCAGATTCCACCAGCATACCCTGGGAATGACCATTGCCCTGGGAAAAGCGATAGAATTTAGCTGGTGCCAGAATCGATTGCGCAAAGAAAAAGAACTGACCAGCAAGTATATAGAAAGCATTGTAGATTCCATTTCGGATGGGCTGATTGCTCTAAATGACGAGGGATATATCACTGTTTTTAACCGCACCGCAGGCAAAATTTTAGGTATATCACCCCTGGAGGCACTAAAGCAGCCGGCGGATACAATATTGGGTTACCAACCAGTCGTTTATGAAGCTTTGCGAACCGGGAAGGGCTGTATCGATAGGGAGATGATTTTTAACGTTAGGAATAAACGTAAAACAGTTATTGGTAATGTGGTGCCTGTGACTAGTAATGAAGGAGTTAACGGCGTCCTGGCCGTATTTAAGGAATTGAGCCGTGCCAGGGGATTTATTAAAAATCTGGCCGGTTTTAAGGCTTATTTTACTTTTGCGGATTTAAAAGGTAGCGGGCCGCGATTCACCCAAACTGTTAAGCTGGCCCGGCAGGCGTCTACCTTACCTTCCAATATTTTAATCCTGGGAGAGAGCGGCACCGGTAAAGAAATGTTTGCCCAGGCTATTCATAACGCCAGCGGTTCGAGTGACGGTCCTTTTGTGGGCATTAATTGTGCTGCCATTCCTGCGGAATTGATAGAAAGTGAACTGTTTGGCTACGAAGGAGGAGCTTTTACGGGCGCCAAGCGTGAGGGGCAACCGGGTAAATTTGAACTGGCAGCTGACGGAACTCTTTTTCTGGATGAGGTTAACGCCATGTCAATGGCCATGCAGGCTAAATTATTACGGGTGCTTCAAAATCGTAGCTTTACCAGGATCGGGGGGATTAATGAAATTCCCCTCAAGGCGCGGATTATTGCTGCCTCCAACAAGGACTTGTGGGAAGAGGTACGCCAGGGGAATTTTAGGGAAGACCTGTTCTACCGTTTAAACGTTATTACTGTAGAAATCCCGCCATTAAGGGAGCGCAGGGAAGATATTGAAGAGTTAATTCACCATTTCTGCCAAAAACATTCCAGTCGATTGAATTTTAACTTTACCATTTCTGAAAGGGCCCTGGAATTGCTTAAGATTTACCACTGGCCGGGGAATGTCCGGGAACTGGAAAATGTAATCGAACGCTGCGCCGTACTGGCCTATAGTCGTTCCAGCAACTGTATCGAGGAGCAGGATGTAATGAGTTATCCCGGTATTAAAAAGGCATTGGAAACTGGAGACCAACCGGATGAATTTAAAATATTTAGCAATACGGGTAATTTGGAAACAATGGAAAAACAGGTAATTGTGGAAGTTTTAAGCCAAACACAGGGTAATATTTCTAGGGCGGCAGAAAAATTGGGTATAACCAGGAAAACACTGTACAGGAAAATTAATAAATACGGCATAATGATACCTGCGAAAAAGTGATACCTGCGAAAAGACAAATTAACTAATGCGTGTTGTGTAAAAATGACTCACTCCAGGCAATCGGGGTGAGTCATTTTTACACAGTCTCAATGGTTACTTTGTAAACAGAATAAATTATTAAACTTTTATTAAATACAGATAAATCGGGGATTTGCAAAAAACAAATAAGTTTGGAACAATAATTGCTTGTTAACTATTTACCAGAATGGCTTTCAGGCAGGTTTGGGCGGTGAAATTGTTGATAACCGTTAAATTTCACACGGCTTTAAAAAGATATTGCCCCCAAAATGATGGTATGCTGCAGTTCCAGTATATAGAAGGGTTAACTGTAAAGAAATTACTTGAACAGTTAAATTTGAATAACGGAGCGGTAGGGCTGGTTTTGGTAAATGGTAAGATTGCGTCAAGGGAAATCCAGCTAATGAGAGGGGATTATGTGGAGATATTCCCCATTTTTGGTGGGGGATGAGATTTTATTTTAAGTTTTTGATGGCGGGGGAGGAAAGATTTGTGGCCTACGGTTTTACAGGTAAGATTCTCCTGGTAGATTTAACAAAGTCAGAAATACTGGTTGAGATGCCATCTGAGGAATTCTACCGGCAGTATCTCGGAGGACCGGGAATTGGTCTATATTACCTGTTAAAAAACAATAAACGTTATATTGATCCCTTAGGGCCTGAAAACACCCTGGTATTTGCTCCTGGTTTACTGACCGGAACCAGTGCCCCCAGTGCACCACGTTATACGGTCCTGGCCAAGTCACCGCTCACAGGGGCATTGGGTAAGTCGGAAGCGGGCGGCTGGTGGGGGCCTGAACTTAAACGGGCGGGTTTTGACGCCGTAGTAGTGAGAGGCCGTGCCCCGCGGCCGGTTTATTTGTGGATAAAGGACGGGGAAGCAGAAATTAGGGATGCTTCTCACTTTTGGGGCCTGCAAACCGGGGAGGTGCAGGAGGGCATCCGCCGGGAGCTGGGCGATGAGAGGGTCCAGGTGGCCCAGATAGGACCGGCCGGGGAAAAACTGGTGCGTTTTGCTAATATATGTAACAACCTGGCCCATTTCAATGGACGCAATGGACTGGGTGCAGTAATGGGTTCGAAAAATCTCAGAGCCATTGCTGTAAGGGGAACTAAAGCAGTGGAGGTAAAGGACCGGTCTGTTGTAAAAGAGGTGCTGCGCTGGGTTACAGAACAGGTTAATATTCATCCGTTAAGTGCAGCTCTGTATGAACATGGTACACCAATTGGTATAACTAGCAATAATGCCGGGGGATGCTTACCAACTAATAACTGGGATTACGGTTATTTTGCACGGGCTGAAGATATTGGTTCTGAAGAGCTTATCAAAAATTATCTTATCAGGCGAGGTAACTGTTTTGCCTGTCCCATCAGGTGTAAGAGAGTAGTGGAAGTAAAAGATAAGGATATTACTGTAGACAGCAAGTATGGCGGGCCCGAGTACGAAGCTCTTGCTGCCCTGGGTTCTAATTGCGGTATCAGCAATTTGAAATTGATCATCAAGGCAAACGAATTATGCAACCGTTATGGCCTGGACACCATTTCCCTGGGCATGACTATTTCCTTTGCTATGAAGTGTTATGAAGAAGGTATTATTGATAAAACCCAGACGGACGGCCTGGATCTGCGTTTTGGCAACGAGGAAGTCCTGCTTCCCTTGATTGAAAAAATAGCCAACAGAGAAGGATTGGGGAATGTGCTGGCAGACGGCAGCAGGGCCGCTGCAGCCAGATTTGGTAAGAGAAGTGAAAAGTATCTGCTCGAGGTTAAAGGACAAGAGGTTCCCATGCATGATCCACGGGTGAAAAGTGGCCTCGGCCTTCAATTTGCGCTGGCGGTTAACGGGGCCGACCACTGGTTTGCCCAGCATGACCCCTTCTTTACCAGTAGGGAATCGCTGGGAGTGCAGGCCGCTTCCACGATTGGTCTCGGTGAACCGGTGGACGCAAATGACCTTAGCTTTAAAAAAGTGAGGCATGTCCTGTATACGAGTTATCTGAACGGTGTTTATGATATGCTTGGGGTTTGTGTTTTTGGATATGTTGCCCGGAGCCTGACCCCGCTGGACAAGCTCTTAAACCTTGTGGAAGCGGTAACGGGTTGGAAAACCAGCTGGTGGGAGCTCTTAAAGGCCGGTGAAAGATTCCTGGCCATGGCCAAGGAATACAACGTGCGCCAGGGATTGACTTTCAGCGAAGATAGATTGCCGGAGAAATTTTTTACCCCTTTAAAAGGTGGTTCGCGGGATGGTGAGCCGGGCCTGGACCGTGACAAATTTTACGAAGCTGTAAGGCTGTTTTACGAAATGGCTGGTTGGGAGGTGGATACCGGCAGGCCTGCTAAAGCTAAACTATATGAACTGGGTCTTGACTGGTTGATAGAAATTTAAGCAAGCAGGAGGAGGAAGCTAACCATGGTGTTTCCGTTCAGGTTGCCTGAGGTTATATACCTCGGCAAGGGTGCAATCGAAAACTTGAGCAATGAAGTTAAAAAGTTCAATGCCACACGTGTTCTACTGATAACTGATGCCGGAGTACAAAAAGCCGGCCTGGACAAGCAGGTTATTGAAATTATTGAGAGGGGAGGTGCGCAGGTAGAGGTTTATGCAGAGGTTGAAGCAGAGCCCAGTACGGACACAGTTGATAGAGTAGGCCAGCTGGTCAGGGAAAATAGTTATCAATTGCTGGTGGGGCTGGGCGGGGGCAGCCCCATGGATGTGACCAAGGGAGCTTCAGTACTGGCTACAAATGGTGGCAGCATCAAGGATTACGCGGGTATTGAGTTGATTCCGCAGAGAGGTATACCTACAATTTTAATCCCTACCACATCCGGTACGGGATCGGAGGTTACCCAAAACGCCATTTTCGCATTCAAGGAGGAACAGGTAAAAAAAGGTGTGGTCAGCCAGTACTTGCTGCCCAGGGTAGCCATAGTGGATCCGAAGCTAACTCTTTCTTGCCCTCCTCATATAACCGCTGCTACCGGGGTGGATGCACTGGTTCATGCAGTGGAATCATTCACTGCTCTTAAGGCTACACCACATACCGACATCTATGCGCTGGAAGCAATCCGGTTGATCTCAGCCAACCTGAGGACGGCAGTTGCAAACGGTTCCGACCTGGAAGCCAGGGAGAAAATGGCTATGGGTTCTTTCTTTGCGGGAGTTTCCCTGGCCAACGCGGGAGTGGGGGCGGTACATGCCCTGGCCTATCCCCTGGGAGGGAAGTTCCACGTCAGTCACGGAGTATCCAATGCCCTTCTGTTTGCTCCTGTAATCGAGTTTAACTGCGTTAGCAACCTGGCCAAGTTTGCTCGTGTTGCCGAGGCCATGGGTGAACCCGTAGCCGGAAAGTCCCTTCGGGAAGCCGCTATGCTGGTAGTAAAAGCAATTAAAGAACTGGTTGCGGATGTAGGCATTCCACAATCTCTACGGGATGTTGGCGTATCCGAATCTGATATAGAGTTTTTAACATTAAGTGCTGAAAAGCAGACCCGTCTTTTATCAAATAACCCCCGGGTTATAACCAGGGAAGACATAAAAAATATCTACCTTAAAGCCCTTTAAAATAAACTTAAAAAGCTTTAAAAAATTTAAAAAGTAAAGGAGGTTTTCTTGTGTTTATAAAACGCAATTACAAGATTTTCTTACTATGCATTACCGTGCTTCTTGTGATGTTAATTGCTGGCTGTAGTGGGGGAGGCAAATCATCTGGTGAGGTAAAGGAAATTAAAATTGGCAATATTCTGCCACTATCAGGTTCTGCAGCGCCGGTTGGCAAGATTGGGCAGCAGGCCAGGGATATGGCCGTAGAAGAAATCAATGCTGCCGGTGGTATTAAATCTCTCGGTGGAGCAAAGATTAAAATGATCTACGCAGACAGTAAAGGAGATCCGGCTACGGGCGTCGCGGAGGCGGAGCGTTTAATAACCCAGGAAAGGGTTGCTTTAATTACAGGTGCTTATCAAAGCGGGGTAACACTACCTGCTACCGAAGTGGCAGAGCGCTATAAAGTACCATTCGTTTGTCCGGTTCCTTCCGAAGATGTTATTACTGAGCGCGGTTTTAAATATGTTTTTCGTTTAGCTGAAAAAACAACATGGCGCAACAGAGAGCAGGTTAGATTTATACAAGATATGGCGAAAAAATTTGGTACGCCTGTGAAAACTGTAGCCTTAATCTATGAAAATACTGCCTGGGGCCAGGGAGCAGTAAAAGGATGGGAAAAATACTTAAAAGAGGCAGGACTGAAAATTGTTCTTAAGGAGCCTTATCCTGCCAACTCTTCTGATTTAACTCCCGTGGTGCTTAAAGTCAAGCAATTGAAGCCCGATGTCATTATGATGTGTTCATATGTTTCAGATGCAGCCTTGCTCACCAATACTTTTGCCGAGCACAAGGTTAAACCTCTAGCTTTTATTGGTACCAGCGGTGGGTTTGCCGATCCGGTTTATTTTAAGACTACTGGAGATAACAGTGAATATTTCTTTGATATTTCCACTTGGGAACCTGATGTGAACCGGCCATTTTCCAAAGAGGTAAACGAAAAATTTAAACAAAAATATGGTTACCCAATGAATGCCGAAGCAGTTAAGGCTTATACCGCCATGTACGTTATTAAAGATGCCCTGGAAAGAGCGGGTTCACTTGATCCCGAAGCTATTCGTAAAGCTCTAGCCGAAACTAAATTAACCAGCGGTGTAACACAAATGTATGCTTCCGAGATCATTTTTGATGAATCCGGGCAGATGGTCAATGCTCCATTAATTATCAGTCAGTTTCGTAAGATTAACGGAAAAATGGAGCGGGTAACGGTATGGCCGGAAAAAGAAGCTCGACCGGGTTGGAAGCCAGTTTGGCCTTTCCCCGGCTGGGATAAATAGAAATGAAGAAAATAGGGGATAGTTTTTAAGCTATCCCCTAATTTCAAAGTCCCGGAGGTTGAAAATTGCATGGGCGTGCTATCTTCTATCATTAACGGAATTTTAATGGGAGGGGTTTATGGACTCCTGGCCATGGGTTTAACCTTAATTTTTGGCATAATGAAAATAATAAATTTTGCCCACGGGGCCTTCTTAATGGTAGCCATGATTCTTTCCTATTGGTTGTGGAAAATTATGGGGCTAGATCCGTATTTGAGTATTATTATAATTGCTCCACTTATGTTTTTATTAGGTTATCTGACCCAGCGTTTTACAATAAAACCCGTTCTTGACGCAGAAAAGGATGTTAGAGAACCGATAGGAGCATTATTGCTCACGGCAGGGCTGGCAGTAGCCATTGAAAATTTTATATTGATGGTATTCGGTGCCGACTATTTAATGGCAAAAACTGCTTATTCAGGGGCGAGTATTAATATTTCCAGTCTTTCTATCAGTGTGCCCAGGCTTTATGCATTCGTAACCTCACTGGTTGTAGCCTTTTTGTTCTATCAGTTCTTGATAAAAACTGAACTGGGGCGGGCTATGCGGGCAACCGGGCAGGATCGCGGCGTAGCGTTATTAATGGGCATTAATGTAAGTAAAGTTTATAGTATTGCTTTTGGCATCGGCACTGCCCTTGCAGGACTAGCGGGTATCGTTTTAATTCCCTTTTACTATGCCCACCCATCTGTGGGAGCAGTCTTTATTACTAAAGCTTTTATTATTGTGGTTTTAGGTGGACTGGGTAGCGTTCACGGTGCCTTGGTAGGTGGATTAATTATTGGGCTTATTGAATCTGTAGCAGCCCAGTACATGACAGCCACCTGGACAGCGATTTTGATTTATTTTGCATTTCTTGCCTTTCTATTGCTAAAACCATCAGGTCTTTTTGGTTCCAGATATGAATGGTAGGTGATTGAGCTTTGAGGAACTTTATTACTCCGAGATATTATTTACCTGCTTTGATGATCTTTATCTTACTGCTGATACCGTTATTTATATCCAGCCCATACATTCTTCATATAATGGCAATGGTTCTTTTCTGGGCTTACCTGGCCAGCGCGTGGAATATTGTAGGCGGTTTTGCCGGCCAGTTGTCCCTGGGACACGGCGTCTACGTAGCTGCCGGTGCCTATGTTTCCTCATTATTATTTGCCAATATTGGTCTTTCACCGTGGTTTGGTATGATAATTGGTGGACTTGTTGCAGCTTTGCTGGGTGTCATTGTAGGTTACCCAACCCTGCGTTTAAGGGGTGCATATTATGCCTTAGCGACAGTGGGCTTTGCTGAAGGATTTCGGGTTATTCTGATTAATACAACAAAGATTGGTTCCTGGCATACCGGGGGTGCCGAAGGGTTTTTGGTACCCCTGCTGGGAGATGCCCCTCAACACATGCAGTTTATGTCTAAGGTGCCTTATTACTATTTGGCTTTGGTATTATTACTAATTATTGTAGGGTTTTCTTTCTGGCTTGACAGGTCTAAACTAGGGTATTATTTAACGGCAATAAGAGAGGATGAAGATGCGGCCCTTGCCTTGGGTATTAATACTGCCAGGGCAAAATTGATCGCAGCGGCTTTGAGCGCTTTTTTTACCGGTGTTGGTGGGGTTTATTACGCACAATTAATTCGTTATCTGGAACCCAATGCGATTGCTGGTGCCATAATGTCCAATCAAATTGTTTTTTTGGCCATTGTCGGTGGAAGGGGTACTGTGCTGGGACCTGTGATTGGCGGTATCTTTTTGACTATAATTGGTGAGATGACCAGAATTCTCTTTGATCAGGTTATGGGATTACACCTATTCTTGTATGGTATTATAGTTGTGCTGTTCGTGATTTTTAAACCAAGAGGCTTAATAGAGCTGGTGGAAAAGCCATATGAAAAACTGGTAAAAATGCTGAATGGAAGGAGGGTGGAAGGTGCCAGCTAAAGTTTTATTAGAGTTAAAAAATGTAACAATCAAGTTTGGTGGTTTAACGGCAGTAAGTGATTTGAGCTTTAAGCTTTTTGAGGGTGAAATTGTCGGTCTTATAGGTCCAAACGGGGCCGGTAAAACGACTGTTTTCAATCTTATTAGCGGCGTTTACAGGCCAACTGAAGGGGAAATATACCTGAATGGTGAAAATATAACAGGTTTAAAGCCTTTTCAGATATGTCACAGGGGGATTGGTAGAACATTTCAGGTAGTCAGGCCATTTGGCGGCAAAAGTGTTTTATATAACGTTATGGTAGGTGCTTTTTTAAGGACGAACGATACTCGTAAAAGCAGAGAAAAAGCACTGGAAGTGTTGCAGTTGGTAGGATTATATAATAAGAAAGATGTATTGGCTAAAAATTTAACCATTGTAGATCGTAAGAGGTTGGAAGTTGCCAAAGCTCTTGCCACAGAACCCAAGCTGCTTTTGTTAGATGAAGTGCTGGCCGGTCTAAATCCCGCGGAGGTAGATGAAGCTGTTGAGATGATAAGGCAAATTCATAAATCGGGTATAACAATATTATTAATTGAACACGTGCTTAAAGCGGCTATGGCGTTATCTCAGCGCATCATGGTTTTGGATTACGGTAAAAAAATTGCAGAAGGAAGTCCTGAGGAAGTTACCAGTAATCCAGAAGTAATTAAAGCATACCTGGGTGATAATTATGGCATTGCTTGAAATAGATAATATAAGCGTATATTATGGCGAAATGTGTGTTTTAAGAGATGTTTCTGCTCAAATAGACAGTGGAGAGATTATATGCGTTGTCGGTGCCAATGGGGCAGGCAAAAGCACGTTGATAAATACAATTTCCGGCCTTTTAAAACCCAAAACTGGAAAAATATTATTTAATGGTGAAGTGATTAGTAAATTAGAGCCTTACCAGATTGTAGAAAAAGGCGTTATTCAGGTTCCTGAGGGCCGCAGGTTATTTCCCAATATGTCTGTAGAAGAAAATCTGCTTATTGGTTCCTATACTCCCACCAGTCGTAAAAAACGTAAAGAAAACATGGAAAAAGTTTTTACACTACTGCCGCGTCTAGCTGAACGAAGGAAGCAGATAGCCAGAACCATGAGCGGTGGTGAGCAGCAAATGCTTGCCATAGGCAGGGCTTTAATGGCGGATCCCAAGTTATTGATGCTCGATGAACCTTCTTTGGGCCTGGCGCCAAAGATGGTAAGTCACGTACTGGAACTAATTCAAAATATCGCCGCCCAGGGAGTTACTATACTTCTAGTGGAGCAAAACGTTTATCATGCTCTCAAGCTATGTAACAGGGGTTATGTACTTGAAAATGGTTCTATTACCTTAATGGGTACTGCTGAGGAGTTATTGAATAACCCACATGTTAAAAAAGCCTATCTGGGATTATAAACAAGTCTGCTGAATAAATGGAAGAAACCCCGGTAAAAAACCGGGGTTTCTTTTCAGCTGGCCTTTAGTTCGGTGAGGTGGTGGCTGTGGCGGGCAGTAAGCTCACGGGTATGCCGGGCTACCTGTTCAGGGTCTACTTTTAACCGGGCCACTCCTGTTTGCATGGCCGCTTCCGCCACGGCTGCGGCCACCGCCGGTGTTACCCGCGGGTCAAAGGGTTTGGGAATAATATAGCCGGGTTCCAGTTCTCCCGGAGCCACCAGACCGGCAATGGCCCGGGCGGCAGCCACCTTCATGGCCTCGTTGATGTCGGTTGCCCTTACGTCCAGGGCGCCCCGGAAAATGCCCGGGAAGGCCAGCACATTATTGATCTGGTTGGGGAAATCGGATCTTCCCGTAGCCACCACGGCCGCCCCGGCTTCCAGGGCGGCTCCGGGCATGATTTCCGGTTCGGGGTTGGCCAGGGCGAAGACGATAGCACCCGGGGCCATACTGCGGATCATCTCTTTGGTTACCAGGTTGGGTTTGGAAACGCCGATAAAAACATCCGCCCCTTTCAAAGCGTCCGCCAGCTGGCCCTTGATTTCCCGCGGGTTGGTGCGGCAGGCCACTTCTTCTTTATACTTGTTGAGCCCGCTGCGCCCGCGGTAGATCACTCCCCTGCTGTCGCAGAGCACCATATCCCGTACACCCAGGTAATGCAGGAGGTTGGCCGTAGCTATACCCGCTGCCCCGCACCCGTTTATGACCACCCGTATTTCACCTATCCCTTTACCCACCACTTTCAGGGCGTTGAGCAAACCGGCTGCGACCACCACTGCCGTGCCGTGCTGGTCGTCGTGGAAAACGGGAATGTTCACTTCCTTTTTCAGGCGACGCTCAATTTCAAAACAGGCCGGTGCCGCAATATCCTCCAGGTTAATACCGCCGAAGGTTGGTTCCAGCATTTTTACCGTTTCCACAATTTTATCGATATCCCTGCTGCCCACACAGATGGGAAAGGCATCGACACCCGCCAGCTGCTTGAAGAGCAGGGCTTTGCCCTCCATTACCGGCAGTGCTGCTTCGGGGCCGATGTCCCCCAGCCCCAGGACGGCAGTACCATCGGAAACGATGGCCACCAGATTGCCCTTGGCGGTATACTCGTAGACCAGGTCCTTCTGGGCGTAAATCTGGCGGCAGGGTTCGGCTACTCCCGGGGTATAGGCCAGTGAAAGGTCGTGTTCATTGTCAATGGATACCTTTCTGCCCACTTCTATTTTCCCGTGAAATTTCCGGTGCATTTCAACTGCTTCTTCATTGAGCGTCATGGTAAACACCTCGGAACATAAATGTATTATGAATCCTGTATACAGTATAACAAGAAGCCGGTTGCCTGTCAATCCAGTTAATACCGTCCTCTTTTGCCCGGTGGCCCGGATAATCGTACCGGCAGGACGCTAACACCAAAGCTGCTTTATTAACATATTATGGAAACAAAACGAATTAAAGGAGGGTAGTCTATGCCTGAAGCCCAAATACAGTCCTATTACGGCCCCACCACCGGGATTGGCCTCCCCCTGGTTGAGCGCCTGCGCCAGCTTCAGGGACAGCAGGTAACCATTCACGTTATGCACCTCATGAGGCCCCAGGCAGGGACATTGGAGTTTACGGGCGTACTGCATGGCGTGGGTGTAGATTTCGTGGAGCTGCACATTGGAAATTCGCCCAACCCTCTGCGCTATGCTTTCATTCCCGTTGCGGCTATTGGAGCTGTTCTGGTTGGTGGACCCCTGCCCTATTCCCCGGGAACAGGTGTTTACCCGCCCTACGGGGGGTTATAAGAAAAGTATATTTAACCCGGTTCAAATAGCTCCGGAAAACCCGGGGCTTTTTTATTGCCGGTTGCAGGGGGAAGCCGCAGTGGATACAATGGACATGGAAAGGAGAGTATATCCATGTGGCTTGTAGTGGGATTGGGCAACCCCGGTCCGGAATATGCCGGGACCCGGCATAATGTGGGTTTTATGGTCCTGGACAGGCTGGCCCGGGAACTGAATATTAAAGTGGAGCGCCTGTTCATGCGTGCTCTGGTGGGGCAGGGGCAGGTGGACGGTCAGAAAGTAATCCTGGCCAAGCCCCTGACATATATGAACAGGAGCGGGGAAGCGGTGGTTGCCCTGATGGGCTGGTATAAGCTGGAACCATCCCGGCTGCTGGTTATTTCCGATGACCTGGACCTGCCTCCCGGGCGCCTGCGTCTGCGTAAATGCGGGGGTGATGGGGGACACAGGGGGTTGAGATCCATTATTGAACAGGTGGGCAGCAGGGAATTTGCCCGCCTGCGTGTGGGCATAGGGCGCCCTGCAGTTCCGGATTATGAGGTGGTGGACTGGGTTCTGGGCCGGTTTACGGAAGAAGAAAAAGCGCTGATTGAAAAAGCGGTGGATGATGCTTCCAGGGCCGTTCAGGTAGCCCTTACCCGGGGGCTGGATACGGCCATGAATATTTTTAATGCCGGCCGGGTATAGAGGCCGGCTTTTCTGGTCCATACTAGATACTGGCACATAACATTTCCGGGACAGCATTCTTTTCGTCTGCCCGGCGGTTCCTTTTGGCGGGCGACAGTAATCAGCTGAAGATAAAATGAACCACTTGTTAACTTTAGTCGCAGCCGGGGTGCTGGCAGCTGCCGTTTCCTGGCTGGTTAACGGGCTTTTTTCCCGCCGCATCGCCGGCAGCATTGCCCTGGTTTACGTGGCTCCCGGGGTTGAAGAGGGGGCCAAAACAGGTTTTGCCTGGTTGCTGGGGACATCCATTCCCCTGACCCATAGCATTTTCGGCCTGATTGAGGGGGTGTGGGATGCCGCCCGGGGCGGGCGGGGTTTTGCGGCAGGCCTGTTGAGCCTGGTTTCCCATACCTGTTTCGGCCTGGCCGCCGGCTGGCTATACCGTCTTACGGCCAGCGTCCTGCTGGCCGTGGCCGGATCCTGTTTGCTGCACATGATTTGGAACGGGCTGATTTTAAATCTGTCCAGGAAACCGTAAGGTTGCAGCTTAAATGAACCTGTTAACGAAAAGCTGCCGTTAAAAGAAAGGATGTACCTGCAGGATGAAAATAATCCATATATGTGAATGCTGCGATCAGGTGGTCCGGGAAGAAACTATCATGAGTAACGGGGCCGGGGAAGCGGATTCTGCCGCCTTGACGGGGGGGGATTCCGGGGATATAATGAACTTGATCTTTCAGTATTGCCTTTGTGATGAATGCCGCGAGATGCTATACGGGCCTGCGGAAGCCTTTTTTTATAAGGGGCCCGTCTGGTTGCACTGAGCAAAACGTAGCTTAAGGGTAGGAGAGCTTTAGCTGCGCTAAAGCTCTTTTTGTGATGCCCTTTTTCGAAAGGGGTTCGTCCTGAAATGCGTGCCATCCTGGAGCCGTTGCAAAAAAGTTCAGAATTTAATACCCTGCTTCGCGCCCTGTCCCGGCAGGGAGGGCAGCACCTGGTCTATGGCCTGTCCGGGGCCCAGCGCAGCGTGGTTGCTGCGGGTTTAATTGACGCCCTGGGGGGACCGGCTTTAATTATTACCCCGGGGGACGGTGAGGCCTCGGTGCTGGCTGACGACCTCAGCTCCCTGCTGCCCGGGGTTCCCGTTTATCTTTTCCCCGTTTGGGAACTGTTGCCTTACCAGGTTCTGGCCCATGGGAAAGAGGTGGTTGCCCAGCGCTTGAAGGCGCTGGTGGCCCTTTCCCGGGATGAACCCTGCGTGGTGGTGGCTCCGGCGGAGGCTGTTTTGCGCCGTCTTTCCCCGCCGGAGGTCTTTCGCCGGGCGATCATCGACCTTGCCGTTGGTCAGAGGGTGAACCTGGAAGAATTGATCCGGCAGCTGATCAATACGGGTTATGAGCGGGTGGAAATGGTGGAAGGCCCGGGGCAGCTGGCCTTAAGGGGCGGTATCCTCGATGTCTTTCCCCTCACCCGGGATAACCCTGTACGGCTGGAATTTTTTGATGACGAAGTGGATTCCATCCGCATTTTTGATGTTGATTCCCAGCGCTCCATCGACCGGATGGATAAAATTTCCCTTCCCCCCGCCCGGGAACTGGTGATTACTGAGGAAAGCCGGGCCCGGGCGCTGGATGTGCTGGAGACGGAATATCGCCTGCAGCTAAAAAAAGTTACCGCAAACTCCACCCTGGAGGTGCGCCACCGGCTGGAGGAACTGGGAGAAAGCATAAAGGAACAAATTGCTTCCGGGGTTAACAGCCCGGCGCTGGACCAGTTTTTGCCCTATTTTTACCGGCATGCGTACACCCTGCTGGATTATATGCCCTTCGCCCCTTTAACTGTGGTGGATGACCTCATCCGCATCCGGGAGCTGGCGGAGAGCATTTTCAAGGAGCGTGCGGAAACCTTCAGCGAGCTGTTGTCCGCCGGCCGCGTTTTGCCCGGGCAGATGCAGGGCTACCTTTCCTGGCAGCAGGTAGAACAGCGGTTGCAAAGGCGTACCGGGGTGTACTTTTCTTACCTGGCCCGCCAGCCCCAGAACCTGGTGGTCCATAATGTAGTTACTTTTTCCACCCGGGGAATGCATTCCTTCCTGGGGCGCGTGGATGTGCTGGCCGATGAGGTACGGCACTGGCGCAAGTCCGGCTATGCCGTGCTCATGCTGCTGTCCACCGGGGAACGGGCCCGCCATCTGGCGGAAGAACTGCGCCAGGCCGGGCTGGACGTTTACGTTACCGGTTACCTGGACCGGCCTGTGGCAGCCGGTAACGTTGCCCTTGCAGCCGGCCGCCTGTCCGGGGGGTTTGAGCTGGTTTCGGGGCGGCTGGTGGTCATTACGGAGGCGGATATCTATGGCCAGCGCTGGAAGAGAACCCAGCGGGCACGTGCCCGGACCGCCGGCCGGGCGGAACCCCTTACGGATTTAAAAGTGGGCGACTACGTGGTGCACGTAAACCACGGTATCGGGCGCTACATGGGTATTGTGTCCCTCAATATTGGCGGGGTACAGAAGGACTACCTGCTGATCAAATACGCGGGCGAAGATAAGCTGTACGTGCCCACCGACCAGGTGGGGCTCATCCAGAAATATCTGGGGGCGGAGACAGAAACACCCCGGCTTTCCCGCCTTGGGGGGGCGGAGTGGTCCCGGGTAAAGGGGCGGGTAAAGGAAGCGGTACGCGAGATGGCCCAGGAATTGCTCGCCCTTTATGCCGCCCGCCAGGCCCTGCCCGGCCATGCTTTCAGCCCCGATACTCCCTGGCAGCAGGAATTTGAGGCGGCCTTTCCCTACCAGGAAACCCCGGACCAGCTCCGGGCCATCCAGGAAGTCAAGGCGGATATGGAACGCCCCCGCCCCATGGACCGTCTGCTTTGCGGTGATGTGGGTTACGGCAAAACCGAAGTGGCCCTGCGGGCAGCCTTCAAAGCGGTTATGGATGGGAAGCAGGTGGCCGTTCTGGTGCCCACCACCATCCTGGCCCAGCAGCATTACAATACCTTCCGGGAGCGCTTTGCCGGCTTCCCGGTGACCATCGAAGTCTTGAGCCGTTTCCGCACGCCGAAGGAGCAGCGCCAGGTTCTGGCGGGACTGGCTTCGGGGCAGGTGGACATTGTCATCGGCACCCACCGCCTGGTGCAGGATGATGTGGTTTTCAAGGATCTGGGTCTCCTTGTGGTGGATGAGGAGCAGCGCTTCGGGGTGGCCCACAAGGAAAAGCTGAAGAGGTTGAAACAGGATGTGGATGTGCTTACCCTCACCGCCACTCCCATTCCCCGGACGCTGCACATGTCGCTGGTAGGGGTGCGGGATACAAGCCTGCTGGAAACCCCTCCGGAAAACCGCTTTCCGGTGCAGACCTACGTTCTGGAGGAGGACCCGGTGCTCATCCGGGAAGCCATCCGGCGCGAGCTGGGCCGGGGCGGTCAGGTTTATTTTGTGCACAATCGCGTAATGGACCTGGATCAGGTGGCTGCCTGGCTGCACGGGCTGGTACCGGAGGCCCGCATTGCGGTGGCCCACGGACAGATGAAAGAAGAGGATCTGGAAAAAATCATGCTTGACTTTATGGATGGTGCCTATGATGTACTGGTCTGCACCACCATCATTGAAAGCGGCCTGGATATTCCGAATGTTAATACATTAATTGTTAAGGATGCCAACAATTTCGGACTGGCCCAGCTTTACCAGCTGCGGGGAAGGGTGGGCCGTTCCAACCGTCTGGCCTACGCCTACTTCACCTTCCGCCGGGACCGGGTTTTGAACGAAATGGCGGAAAAAAGGCTGGCCGCCATCCGGGAGTTTACCGAGTTTGGCTCCGGATACAAAATTGCCATGCGGGATCTGGAAATAAGGGGTGCGGGTAACCTGCTGGGTGCCGAGCAGCACGGCCATATTGCCGCGGTGGGCTTCGATCTCTACTGCCGGCTGCTGGAAGAGGCGGTCCGGGAAGCAAAAGGGGAGGCGCCGGAAAAGGTGGTGGAAACCACCATCGAACTGCCGGTGGAAGCCTATATTCCCGATTCCTATGTCCGGGATGCCGACCAGAAAGTGGAGCTCTACCGGCGCCTGGCCGTGGTGCGCCGGGAAGAACAGGTGTCCGAGCTGGAGGATGAACTGGTGGACCGCTTCGGGGATCCCCCGCAGCCGGTATGCACTTTGCTTACCGTGGCCCGCTTGAGGGCCCTGGCCAGCTCCCTGGGTATTAAATCTATTACAGCCCAGCCGGGGAGTTTCCGCCTGCTGTTTGCGCCTGAGCACAACCTCCGGGGCGAGGCGCTGGTGGAGATAAGCAAGCAGTACACCAACCGGGTAAAATTCAGCAACAGTAACGAAGAATTTGAAATCCGCCTCCGGACCCGGAATACCCCGGACGATCCCCTGAATTACCTGGGCGGACTGGAAAATTTCCTGCGGGATCTCCATGAGGCAAACAAAGTGCACGCGGCTTAGCGCGAAAAGAGTGGGAGAGAGCACCACTGGAAAACACCTGTAGTGGTTGGTTATGCTTCCTCACTGGATACCGTTACGAAACCATTGATGGTGCGGGCGGCAGTCGTTATACTAAGGATGACCGCCGCCCAACCGGTTATGCGACAGTACCCACTGGTTGATAAGGGACGGTGATCTCCGGTGTCGCTGCCCGGGTTTTTAAAACAGTTTTTTTGGGATGTTGCCTTTGCCGACCTGGATGCCCGGGCCGATTATTATTTTATCATCGAGCGATTGCTGGAGTTGGGCAATGACCGGGCCATTTGCTGGGTGCTGGAACAGTATACTGATGCCGAGTTGCTGGAAGTGATCAAAACCAGCCCCAGGCTTTCAGCCAAAACGGGTAGTTTCTGGCGCTGTTATTACCATTTGCGGGAGGATGAGCTTAGATGTTTGCGTCCGCCCTCCCACAGAGGGGACAAAAGGCACTGGAATTATTAAGTTCCGCCGGCTTGCTGCGGGATTTTTACCTGGCGGGCGGCACCGCACTGGCCCTGCATTTGGGGCACCGCCTTTCCGAAGACCTGGATTTTTTTTCACCTTTCCATGTAGATACCCTGTTGCTCAAGCAAAGGCTGCAGGAAGTGGGACAGTTTCTGCTTCTGGAGGAACGGTGGGGGACACTGCACGGAATATTCCGGGAAACCAAAATAAGCTTTTTGTACTACCGCTATCCGTTGCTCTTTCCTCCTGCCCTTTTCCTGGACTGCAAGGTGGCTTGTCCCCAGGATATTGCCCCGATGAAAATAGAAGCCATTGCCTCCAGGGGGAGCAAAAAGGATTTTTTTGACCTTTACTTTATTAACCGGGAAATTGCGGACTTGCGCGTGTGCCTGGAACTTTACCGGCGCAAGTTTGCCGGATCCAACTTCAACCTGTATCATGTACTGAAAAGCCTCACCTATTTTGCCGATGCCGAAAAGGAGAGGGATCCCGTCCTGCTGCGCGACGTCGGCTGGGACCAGGTGAAGAAGCATTTTGAACGGGTGGTACCGCCGCTTTTGCGCAACAGCCTGTAAAAGCGCGGGTTGTTTTTTGTGTAAAACGGGTCCATGGTCTAAGGGTTACGGCCCGGCACAGTTTCAGGCCCCGGTTGTGTACTCCCTCTGGGCTGGGGGACCTTTGGGGAACAGAAGTTGCCGCTCTACTTCCGTCCCGGCGGCACTTTTGTTTATTCGACATATGCCACCCTTTCCCGGCAGGAGATGCTCTTTAAATGCAGAAAATTAATTAAATAAGCTACTTTCAAAACCTTCCTTCGGGAGAAGAAAAAATGGCTTTTTACCACCGCCTGCGCTACCAGATCATGCTGCTTACCATCGTCCTGGCCGTGGTTCCCCTGCTGGCTGCCAGCTACTTTATGATCCGCCAGGCTTCCCGGGGGATTTTACAGGAAAAGGAATGGTGGCTTTTTGGGGCGGCCCGGGAGCTGGATGCGGCCCTGCCGGCCGGTTTTGATGAATTGCTGGCCCAGGAAGGGCTCACCGCGGCGGACCGGCAGGCCAAAATCCGGGCGTTAAACCGGGCCCTGGCGGGAATCACCGATGAGGTGGCAGCGGCCTATCCCGGGGTGGGGGTGGGCTACTATTCCCTGGATCTGGATGCTATTATCACTTACGGTCCCAGCAGCCAGTACCAGGATAAGGTGGGGCTGTCCATCGGCCCCGACCATGAGGGAAGAAGGGTCATGGCCACCGGTGAGCCCCGGGTGCAGATTGCCAACCTGGTCCGGGGGGATATTGTCAACGCCATGATTCCCATTAAAAGGGACGGCCGGGTAATCGGCTACATCTGGGCCAATGTTTTTACCGCCGACGTGCGCAACCAGGTGGCGTTGATGCTGCGGCCCTTTTATATCGTGCTGTTGCTGGCCCTGCTGGTGGCCGTGGGCGGGGCGGTGGTGCTGTCGGGGAATCTGGCCCGCAAGGTGGAAATGATCAAAGAAGGGCTGGTGCGCCTGGAAAGGGAGCCGTCCTTCCGTTTCAACCCCATGTCCGGGGAAGTGGGGGAGATAGTCGGGGCCATCAACCGGATGGTGGATACCCGCCAGGCGCTGCAGGAGCAGGTGAGCCGTATGGAGAGGCTGGCGGCGGTGGGAGAACTGGCGGCCGGCCTGGCCCACGAAATCCGCAATCCCCTGACGGGAATCAGCGGTTTTGCCCAGTGCCTGGCCCGGGCACTGCCTCCCGGTGAAGAGCTGCACCAGCAGGCGGAAATCATTATCAGTGAAGTAATCCGCATTGAAAGGATTATTCAAGAATTGCTTAGTTTTGCCCGGCCCCGGGACGGAAGGGTGCTGCCAATGGATGTCAACCAGCTGGTTGAAGAAACGGCGGTTCTCATTTCACCACGGGCGCAGAAGGCGGGGGTGGAAGTAAAACTGTTCCTGGCGCCGGATTTGCCCGAAATATACGGGGACAGCCAGCAGTTGAAACAGGTCTTTTTAAACCTGTGCCTCAATGCCGTCCAGGCCATGGAAAGGGGCGGCCGGTTGACAATTACCACCCGCCGGGAGGGCAGCCACGTGCAGGCCATTTTCGCCGATACCGGCTGCGGGATTGATCCCGGCCAGGTGAAAAAAATCTTTGACCCCTTTTTTACCACCCGGGTAAAGGGTACCGGCCTGGGCCTGCCCGTATCCCAGCGGATAGTGGAAAAACACGGGGGGAGCATCCGGGTGGAATCCCGCCCGGGGGAGGGGAGCACATTTACCGTTTTTTTACCCGTGGACTTTAACCGGCCGGGCGTTTAAGGTTTTTGCGTGGAGCGGGACCAGCGGTGGTGTTGTTGGCGCGAAGCACCTGAACGGGCCACGCAATGGTTTTTCTGCTTCCAGACCGGAATATATTGCCGTGCGAACAATAGTCATTTCGAGAACATGACTTGCATTGGGTGCCGGGCCGTGCCATAAGCGGATTGTCTGACACAAGTATTTGCCGGACGGAGGTGCCATTGATGATGTCCCTACCGTACCAGCCCCATATTTTAGAACGGCAGCACTCAGAAATTCACGTTTAACTGCCTTTTTCGTACGCATTGCCCGTAATTATTTACCGGATGCCTACCTGTTTGCCGTTATCCTTACCTTTCTATCATTTTTGCTGGCCCTGTTGTTAGCGGATAAAAACTTTCTGGAACTGGTCGATATGTGGGGTC
Organism: Desulfofundulus australicus DSM 11792; assembly: GCF_900129285.1. Lineage (GTDB taxonomy): Bacteria > Bacillota > Desulfotomaculia > Desulfotomaculales > Desulfovirgulaceae > Desulfofundulus > Desulfofundulus australicus. The sequence continues at coordinate 137,444 of NZ_FQUW01000004.1, read as the reverse complement.
AAGGTTTGTGGGGGATACCGAGTTTTGCCATGCAGATGACCCTGATTCTGGTTACCGGCCATGCTCTCGCCAGTAGCAAGCCGGTACATTCCATTTTAAAGACAATAGCCCGCCTTCCCCAGGGGCCGGTGGCCGCGGTAATGCTGGTGGTGTTTGTGGCATCTATTGCCAGCTGGTTGAACTGGGGATTTGGCCTGGTGGTGGGTGCTTTACTGGCCCGGGAAGTAGCCAAAGTAGTCAGGGATGCGGACTATCCCATGCTGGTGGCTGCAGCTTACTCCGGTTTTGTGGTTTGGCATTCCGGATTATCCGGTTCCATTCCTTTAGCCCTGGCTACCAAGGGACACCTGGTGGAAGATTTAACGGGCGTAATCCCGGTATCCCAGACCATTTTTTCTTCCTGGAGCCTGATTATAACCTGGTTTATTATTTTTACCCTGCCGATTCTTTTCTATTTGATGGCCCGGGGACATCGCCACATCATCAAGATCGATCCGGCATTATTGGAAGACCGGGTAGAGGAAGTGGCGGCTTCCGGTGAGGTTACTGTTGCCCAACGTGTGGAGAATAGCATAATTCTTAATATGCTCCTGGGTTTAATGGGGGTTATTTTCCTGGTTAATTATTTCGTTAAAGGCGGCACCCTGGACTTGAACATAGTAATTATGATCTTTCTTATGGTCGGCATTATTTTACATGGAAGACCTATAAATTATGTTAGAGCAGTAAATAACGCCATCAAGGGAGCCGGTGGCATTGCCCTGCAATTCCCGCTTTACGGTAGGATTCAGGGGATTATGGTTAGCTCCGGCCTGGCAGCCGTTATAGCTCAGGGTTTTATTTCCCTGTCCACCGCGAAAAGCTTGCCCGTATGAGCTTTTTTGGCCGGGGGCCTGATTAATCTTTTTGTTCCTTCCGGTGGCGGACAGTGGATTGTGCAGGGACCCATTAATATTCCAGCAGCCATTGAGATTGGAGCAGATCCTGCCCGGGTAGCCATGGGCATAGCCTTCGGGGATGCCTGGACCAATATGATCCAGCCTTTCTGGGCGCTACCCCTTCTGGCCATCGCGCGATTGGGTATCCGGGATATTATGGGATACTGTACTATGACCCTGTTATACACGGGCATAATCATAGCCCTGGGCCTGTATTTCCTTTAAAACATTGAGATTTCGGTTGAGAAAGGGGTGTTCAATATTTCTTATCGTGGCAGCAGGAATAAGCCCCGGCATTACGAATATTCAAAGTATTATAAATATAAAGGCAGCTTGCGCCGGGGATTCCGGCCGGTCGGCAGTTGCTTAAAAAATGCAAGTTTATTTTAAGGGGGCAAACAGGAATGAAAAAACCTCTGTGGGTACCATCGGAAGAAAGAAAAAAGCAGGCCAATATTACGCGGTTTATGGAGATGGTGAATGAGCGTTACGGTTTGAAGATAACCGGCTACTCCCAGCTTTATAACTGGTCAATTGAAAACATACCGGACTTCTGGGCCTGCATGTGGGATTTTGCCGGCATCAAGGCATCCCGGGGATATGATCGGGTGGTGGACGATCTGGCTAAATTCCCCGGGGCGAAATGGTTCCCCGGCGCCCGGCTTAATTTTGCCGAAAACCTCCTGCGCTACCGGGACGACCGCCTGGCCTTTATTTTCCGGGGAGAAACCCAGAAGACCGCCCGCATGACCTATGCCCGGCTTTACGAAACGGTGGGCAGGCTGGCCAACGCCCTGCGCGAGCTGGGGGTGAGGCCGGGGGACCGCGTGGCCGCCTATATGCCCAATTTAATAGAAACTGCCGTGGCCATGCTGGCAGCCACCAGCATCGGCGCCGTTTGGGCATCCTGTGCCACGGACATCGGCCCCCAGGCAGCCCTGGACCGCCTGGGACAAATCGAGCCGAAGGTGCTTTTCACCGTGGACGGCTACTTCTATAAGGGGAAAGCCTTTGACAGCCGGCCCAACGTGGCGGAAATCGCCCGGGGCATCCCATCCCTGCAGAAGGTGGTCGTTGTCCCCTACGTGGAGGATAAACCCGACCTGGGCACCATTCCCAAAGCGGTGCTGTATGAGGAATTCCTGGCCCGGGACACGGAACTGCAGTTCGAGCAGCTGCCCTTCGACCATCCGGTTTACATCATGTTTTCCTCCGGCACCACCGGCAAACCCAAATGTATGGTGCAGGGCTACGGGGTGCTGATCAACCAGCTTAAAGAACTGCTCCTGCACGTGGATCTGAAGCGGGAAGATACCATCATGTATATCACCACCTGCAGCTGGATGATGTGGAACTGGCTCCTGTGCTCCCTGGGGGTAGGGGCCACTATCGTGCTCTACGATGGCAACCCCAACTATCCCGATGCCGGGGCAATGTGGCAGCTGGCCCAGGACGAGAAAATCACCGTGTTCGGCACCAGCGCCAGCTACATCAACTACCTGCGCAGCCAGGGACTGAAACCCGGCCGGGATTATGACCTGTCGGCCCTGAAGGAAATCTGCCAGACCGGTTCGCCCCTGTCTGCCGATGGTTTTGAATATGTCTACCGGGAAATCAAGGCCGACGTGCATTTCAACTCCATTTCCGGCGGGACGGACATCAATGGCTGCTTCTGCGCCGGCAGTCCCATCACCCCGGTGTATGCTGGCGAGCTGCAGAGCCCGGCCCTGGCCATGAAAATAAAAGCTTATGATGAAAACGGCCGGCCTGTTTATGACCGGCAGGGGGAGCTGGTCTGTGAAGCCCCCGCGCCGCCCATGCCCCTGTACTTCTGGAACGACCCGGACGGGGAAAGATACAGAAACGCTTACTTCAGCTATTTCCCCGGTGTGTGGCGGCACGGCGATTACATCGTCATCCACAGCGATACCGGCGGGGTGACTTTCTATGGCCGCTCCGACTCCGTCTTGAAACCGTCGGGGGTGCGCATCGGCACGGCGGAGATTTACAACATAGTGGAAAAACTGGAGGAGATAGCCGATAGCCTGGCCATCGGGCAGAACTGGCAGGGGGATCAGCGGATCATTCTGTTTGTCAAGTTGAACCCGGGTTACGCCCTGACGGAAGAACTGCAGAACAAGATCAGGAAAGCCCTGCGGGAAAAAGCTTCGCCCCGGCACGTCCCCGCCCTGATCGTGGATGTGCCGGATATACCCTATACCCTGAACATGAAGAAAGTGGAAAGCGCGGTTACCAATATCGTCAATGGCCGGCCGGTGACCAACAGGGACGCCCTGTCCAACCCGGAAAGCCTGGATTACTTCGAGCAGATCCTGCCCCGGTTGCAGAAATAGTGGCATCATGTTGCCTGTCATCCGGCCATAAAGGTTAAATGGTAGCAGGCGGTGAACTATGATAGGGTTATAACTGCCCCGCCTTATAGCAAGAGGCCCCGGGAAGCCTGTTCCCGGGGCCGTTCTATGTTAAATGGGGGAAGGATTAAGGAGGGGATGTCAAATTAAGCGCTCCGGTAGAGCTTGTTGATGACAAATTCCCTGTGACCCAGCACTTCGGCGGCGGTCAGGCGGCCGTTGGCAGTGCGGATGATCATATCCATCAGCTTGTCGGCAGCCTGTTCCAGGTTTATCTCGCGGCGAAGTATGCCGGATACGTCCACATCGATATGTTCGGACATGGTGGAAGCGGTTACGGGGTTGGCCGTCAGTTTGATGACCGGGACGATGGGGTTACCCACCACGTTGCCCTGGCCGGTGGGGAAGATGTGGATCACAGCGCCGCCGGCCGCCCACAGGGTCACGGCTTCCGCGGCTGCAGAAGAAGTGTCCATGAACCACAGCTTGCCGGTTTTGGGAGGAATGTATTCGGCGGATTCCAGGACGCCGTCCACCATGCATTTGCCGATCTTCTGGATGTTGCCCAGGGCTTTTTCTTCAATGGTGGTCAAACCGCCGATAATGTTACCCTGGGTGGGCTGGGAACCGAGCAGGTCGGCTTCTTCCCGCATGATGAGCTCCTGGTAGTCATTGAAAAGGGCCATGAATTTTTCCCGGAGTTCCGGTGTTCTCATCCTGGCGGCCACAATATGCTCGCCCCCGGTTAATTCGGTGGTTTCGCCGAAGCTGCAGGAAGCGCCGGCTGCGGTCAGCCTTTCCAGCACTTTACCCACCGTAGGATTGGCAGCCAGACCGGAGGTGGTGTCCGACTCGCCGCATTTCACGCTGACCACCAGTTCTGATATATCGCATTCTTCCCGCTGGAGTTCACTGGCCCAGTGCACGAATTCCTTGGCTTTTCTGGATGCCCGTTCGATGGTGTTGAAGTCCCCGTGTCTCTCAATGCCAAACATGGCCACGGGCTTGCCGGTTTTGGCGATTCCCTCGGCTACCCGGGTGGTCCAGTGGGAAGTTTCAATGCCGATAACCACGCAGGCGGCTACGTTGGGGTTGCTGCCAATACCAATTAACTGGCGGAATAAAAGTTCCAGGTCACGGCCGAACTGCAGGCGGCCGAAATGGTGCGGGAGGGCGATGGCGCCCTTTACGTTGTTGGCCACTGCTTCCGCGCAGGCATTGGATATGTCATCAAGGGGCAGAATTACGACGTGGTTGCGGACTCCCACTCTGCCGTTTTCCCTGCGGTAACCCATGAATTTTAAAGACATCATTACCACCTCGCAGTCTTCAGGTTATGGATGTGTACGTGTTCCCCTTTTTTAATGGCCTGGGTAGATTTGCCGATGGACTCGCCGTATTTGATTACGGTATCGCCGGCGGCAATATCACACAGGGCAATTTTGTGGCCCAGGGGAATGTCGTTTAGGGCAGTGACGGTGACTTCATTATCGTTATCCATCACCCAGCCGGTGACGGTTTCACCGGCCTTAATGTCGGCCACTGCCACTCCTACGGTGTCCTTTTCATGGTGTACAAAAAACTTTACCGCCATTTTCTGGCCTCCCCTCTCCTTAAATGTTTACTTTATGTTGCTGGCCGGGCCCGGCCTGAAGACTAAGGTATTTTAAAATACCCGGGTTAACCAGTTGATTAGGTCTGTGGTATGTGGTATGACCGCTGTTTTGGATAGATTGTACTGCTAATTTCCTCTGGTGTCAACCACTTTGCTTATTCTTCTGATAAAGAAAATTAACAGTCGCTGTTGGGGTCGAATAAAGGATATAAGCGCAAGGGCTTGCTGATGCTACTGGCCTGTGTTAAACTAGGATAAACTGGTATGAGGTATGGCCGCAAATTAAAGTATTCCGGCTATTTTGATCGAGGGATGGTGTTTATAAGAAGGGGGGAGTATAGCTTGTCTTCACAATTCCAGGTTATTTTTGCCACAGCGGTATTTCTTATAACCTACGCGGTGATAGTTTCCGAAAAAATTCACCGCACGGTGGCTTCTTTAGCCGGTGCGGCCCTGGTAGTTCTTTTTGGCATTATCAATCCCGAAGAGGCTACGCTGGCCATTGACTTCAATACCATCGGTCTTCTGGTGGGTATGATGGTGATCGTGGGTATCACCAGGCAGACGGGAGTATTTGAATACCTGGCCATCAAGGCTGCCCGGCAGGCCAGGGGGGAGCCCCTGCGCATCATGGCCGCCCTTTCCCTGGTTACGGCGGTACTATCAGCCTTTCTGGATAACGTAACCATGGTTCTACTCATTGTCCCTGTTACTTTTGCCATTACCAACCAGTTGCAGATTAACCCCGTACCTTTTTTGATTGCGGAAATCCTTGCCTCCAACATCGGCGGTACGGCTACTCTGATCGGGGACCCGCCTAATATAATGATTGGGAGCAAGACCGGCTTGGGGTTTATGGACTTTGTCATCAACCTTACCCCGGTAATAGTGGTGATTTATATATTGACCATCTTCGTTCTGTGCCTGCTCTACCGCCGCCAGCTGGTGGCCCGGCCCGATTTGCAGGTGGCCATCATGGATCTGGACGAGCGGGAGGCAATCAAGGACCCGGTGCTGCTCAAAAAGTGCCTTTTGGTTTTGTTCCTCACCATCGGCGGTTTTGTATTGCACCAGTACGTCCATCTGGAATCCTCGGTAATTGCCCTGTCCGGCGCCAGCTTGCTATTGCTGCTCAGCCGGGAGGATCCCGAGCACGCCCTGCACGCCGTAGAGTGGCCGGTGATCTTCTTCTTTGCGGGTCTTTTTGTGGTGGTGGGCGCCCTGGAAAAGGTGGGTGTGATTGAAGCCATTGCCCGGTTTTCCCTGGATGTAACCGGCGGGCAGCTGGTACCTGCGGCTATGCTGATTCTGTGGCTGTCGGCCCTTGCCTCGGCCTTTGTGGATAACATCCCCTTCGTGGCCACCATGATCCCTCTCATTCAGGATATGGGCCGCCTGGGGGACCTGGGCAACCTGAACCTGCTCTGGTGGTCGCTCTCCCTGGGGGCCTGCCTGGGGGGCAACGGCACCGTCATTGGCGCCTCGGCCAACGTGGTGGTTACCGGTATGGCCGAAAAGCGGGGTTATCCCATAACCTTCATCGGCTATTTCAAGGTGGCTTTCCCCTTGATGCTTATGTCCATTGCCGTATCCACGATTTACCTGCTGGTCTGGCACCATTTCCCTGGCCTTCCCTCCATGCTGGGGACGCTGGCGGTGGGGTTAGTTCTGGCCGTAATTACCGGGTGCCTGCAGCGCCGGAAAGCGGGGGTGCACGGGGAAAAAGCATCTATCCGGTAATTTGCCTGAATTTAACCTCTTGATTTTGAGATTGGGGATTTGGTAAGATTTCCTCAGGCATCAGGCATGAGGTATTACCAATTCCACCTGGATTTTATGATGATTGTTCTGGCAATTATAGTAAAAGGGATGATGTTCAAATGTTTGTGCCGGTCGTTTCGGAAAATATCAATCGTTCTCAACGCATTGTGGCTCAAATTCGCACCCTGATTGCTGAAGGAAAGTTGAAGCCAGGTGATCGCCTTCCCCCGGAAAGGGAGCTGGCCCAGTTAATGAATGTGAGCCGTACTTCGGTGCGGGAGGCCATCCAGACCCTGGCCACCATGGGGATGGTGACCATTAAGAAGGGTCAGGGGATCTTTATTGCCCAGAATGATGTGTGTTCTTTAATGAATACCCTGAGTGAGTTCCTGGTGGTGAAAAAGGACGAAGTCAAGGAACTGCTGGAGGTGCGCAAGGTCCTGGAAACTCAGGCCATCGCCCTGGCTGTAGAAAGGGCCACCGACGAGGAAATTCAAACCCTGCGGCGTTTAGTGGAAGATGCCCTGGGCCGTGTTACGGGAAACGATATTGATCCCGCCTATGCCCGGGAGCACGACACCCGCTTCCACGGGCTCATCTTTAACGCCACCCGCAATCACATTTTAATTGCTATTGTGAGCAGCCTGTACCATGTGTACGACCGCATGCGCAGCCGCACCACAGCAATTCCGGGCCGTGCCGTTCAGTCCATCAAGGATCACCTGCGCATTGTGGAGGCCATGGCCCGTCGTGACAGGGAGGCGGCTGTAAAAGCCATGCTGGAACATATCGAAAGCGTTGACCGTGCCCTTTAACCAATATAAAGACTAAAAATGTAAATATCAAAAAATTAGGCCATTGACACCGCCCACAGGTACAGATACAATACTAGTAAATTACTGTGGTATGACCTCTGAGGTAAGAGGCATTATATTTTTTACCGGTGACGATTAGAAATTCTAATATTTATAATTATAATCCAAACCGGGAGTGAACGGGTGTGAAAATAGTTGTCAGTGAGTTCATCTGGGAAGAAGGCCTGCAAATCCTTTCCGAACAGGGAGACGTGGTCTATAACGCCGACCTGTGGAAAGAGGACCTGGTCCGGGAACTGGTAGATGCCGATGCTCTGGTGGTGCGCAACCAGACCCGGGTAACCAGGGAGATGATCCGGAGAGCTTCGCGCCTCAAGGTTATCGGAAGGCTGGGGGTAGGCCTGGATAACATAGACCTGGCAGCAGCCAGGGAAGCGGGTATTCCGGTAGTTTATGCCCGGAACGCCAACGCCATTTCGGTGGCCGAGTATGTTTTTGCAGCCATGCTTACCTTTGCCCGGCGGCTGGAGGAAGCTACCGCTCATGTAAAAGGGGGCGGTTGGAACCGTCGCCTCTACACCAGGATGGAGCTATACGGCAAAACCCTGGGCCTTATTGGAACCGGCGAAATCGGTACCCGCCTGGCTCACCGGGCGCAGGCTTTCGGCATGAAAATTCTGGGCTATGATCCTTTTATTCCACCCTATGAAGTGGCCTGTACGGAATTTGGTGTACAATTGACCGATCTGGAAACCGTCCTTTCCCGGGCTGATTTTGTCAGCCTGCACGTACCGTTAAATAGCGCCACCCGCAACCTGATTAACAGGGAAACCCTGGCCCTGATGAAACCTTCTGCTTACCTGATTAACACTTCCCGCGGCGGGGTGGTGAATGAAGACGACCTGTACCATGCTCTGAAGGAAGGCAGGATCAGCGGAGCCGCGCTGGATGTGCTGGTTCAGGAGCCGCCCCAGGATTCCCCCCTGTTTAAACTGGACAACGTCATTTTGACCCCCCACATTGCCGGTCTGACTGAGGAAGCACAGGTAAAAACATCTGTTCTGGTAGCGCAGGAGGTAGTCAAGATCCTGCGGGGTGAACCGTCAAGCTGCGTGGTTAAGTAAGGAGGTAACCTTGATGGCAGGAAAATTTTCCGTAGAAACCCTGACCGGTTTTTGCCGGGAACTGTTGGTTGCTGTCGGAGTACCCGGGGAGGATGCGGAGGTAGTTGCCGGTGTTCTGATCGATACCAGCCTGGAAGGCATTGATACCCACGGCATCAGCCGCCTGCCCATCTATTTGTCCCGGGTTCGCAACGGGCGGATAAACGCCCGACCCCGGATTACCGTGGAAAAATCGGGAGCCGTGGCCACTGTGGATGGTGACAATGGCCTGGGACAGCTGGTGGCCGTGCGCTCCATGGAGGTGGCCATAAATCTGGCGGCGGAATGCGGCGTGGGGTTTGTAGCCACCAGGCGCAGCAACCATTTCGGTGCCGCTTCCTATTACTGCAAGATGGCCGCCCGGCGGCAGATGGTAGGCATGGCCTTTACCAACACCCCTCCCGGAATTCCTCCCTGGGGTGGCAGGCGGCCTTATTTCGGCACCAACCCCATTGCCTTTGCCTTTCCCACGGACAAGCACCCGGTGGTGGTGGACATGTCCTCTTCCACCGTGGCCCGGGGGAACATCATCCTGGCGGCCAGGGAAGGGCGGGAGATTCCCCCCGGCTGGGCCATCGACGCTGAGGGACGGCCCACCACCGATCCCGGGAAGGCCCTGGAAGGGGCCGTGCTGCCGGTGGGCGGTGCCAAAGGGTACGCCCTGGCCCTGGCCGTGGAAGTGATGTCGGGAATAATCTCCGGTTCCGCTTACGGACCCGAAGTAGGCTGGATTTATGACGACAGCCTGGAGCCCGTGAACATCGGCCACAGTTTTATTGCCATTGATATATCCCGCCTGATGCCGGTGGAAACCTTCCACGAGCGGATGGCTGATATGATCCGCGGCATAAAAGCTGTTCCCCTGGCCGAGGGGTTTGAGCGCATTTTCATCCCGGGTGAAAGGCGGCAGATAAAGGCGCAGGCCAGGATGAATGAGGGTATCCCGGTCAGTGATAACCTGCTCAAAGAATTAAACGAGCTGGCTCGAGAACTGGGTGTACGGCCCCTGGAAGGTTAAATCCGTGGGCCATACATGAACTGTTTGATATAAACAGGGGGTGGGATCCGGGCAGGAAAGGGATGCGGGGAAGAAGCAGTACGGTTAATTTGATTATGCTTTGATAAACCTACAGGCAAGGAGGGTTATGAATGACAGGAAAAAGAAAACTATTTACCCTGTTACTGGCGGGCATCATGGTTTTCCTGGTGGCTATTTCTGCCGGCTGCGGGCAGAAGCAGTCCGGTTCTTCTTCCAGTGAACTGAATTATCCCACCAAACCGGTGAATATGATTATCGCCTTCACCGCCGGCGGCTCCAGCGATGTGCAGGCCCGGCTCATGCAGAAATACTGGGATAAACTGGTCGATCAGCCCTGGGTATTCCAGTACAAACCCGGTGCCGGCGGGGCCATTGGGTTTGCGGAAATTGCCAGGGCCAAACCGGATGGTTATACCATTGGCGGCGTGAACGTACCCCATATAGTACTGCAGCCCCTGGGTCAGAATGCCCAGTATTCCATCGATGATTTTGAGTACATCTGCCAGGTGGTTAACGACCCGCAGGTGCTGGCAGTGCGCAAGGACAGCAAGTTTAAGTCCGTTAAGGAAGTCCTGGATTATGCCAAAGAAAACCCCGGCAAGCTGAAGGTGGGCATTGTGGGAACCTTCACCGGTCACCATCTCATGCTCCTTGAACTGCAGGATAAGACGGGTATCAAGGTAACCCAGGTGGTTTACAAGGGGGCGGCCGACCAGAACGCGGCCCTTCTGGGCGGCGAGATCGACGTGATGATCGGCAATGTCAACGACGTCATGCGCAGCCTGGAACAGATGCGCATTCTGGCCGTGGCCAGCGAGGAACGCTCCAAATTCCTGCCCGATGTACCCACCTTTAAGGAAGAAGGCATTGACATTGTATCTGACATCCGCCGGGGCTTTGTGGTTCCCAAGGGGACCGATCCCAGGGTGGTACAGTTCCTGCGGGACACCTTCAAGAAAATTGCCGAGGACCCGGAATATTTGAAGGATATGGAAAAGGCCGGCCAGCCGGCGGAATATATGTCCGGGGAAGAGTTTGAAAAATACGTCCGTGAACAGAATGAAAAGGCCAGGGAACTGCTCACCAAGTTTGGTCTGTTGAAGTCATAGGTCCAAAAGTGGATGAGGGGGCAGTCCCCTGTCCCCTCATTAAAGAAGGAGGATTTTAGGATGTGGGAACAGATCGGAGCGGGCCTGATAAACGCCCTGCAGCCTTTTAACCTTTTCCTGGCCATTGCCGGTCTAACCGGGGGAATTATTATCGGTGCCCTGCCCGGGTTAACGGCTACCATGGGTGTGGCCCTGATGGTGCCCCTGACCTTTGCCATGGATCCCGCCAGCGGGCTCATCATGCTCGGAGCCATTTATTCCGGGGCCATTTATGGCGGTTCCAATTCGGCCATCCTGATCAACACCCCGGGGACCCCATCCGCGGTGGCCACTACCTTTGACGGCTGGCCCATGTGCCGGGCGGGGAAGGCCGACGAGGCGCTCAATACATCGCTAATTGCTTCGGCTTTCGGGGGGTTAGTGGGCACCCTGTTCCTGCTGTTCCTGGCCGCTCCCCTGGCCCGGCTGGCCCTGAAATTCGGCGCGCCGGAGTTTTTCTGGCTGTGCATTTTTGGCCTGAGCACCATTGCGGCCATGTCCACCGGCAATGTGTTCAAAGGGCTGGTTTCCGGGGCCCTGGGCCTTCTGGTGAGCACCATCGGCCTTGATCCCATCGAGGGGGTGCCCAGGTTTACCTTCGGTTACTACCCCCTGGTACAGGGGATTGAAGTAATCCCGGCCATGATCGGTCTCTTTTCCTTTTCCCAGGTGATCAACCTGGTGGGCAGCCGGCAGAAGTATATTGCCGACTATAAACCCAATCCGGGTGCTTTTATGCGGGTGGTGCGCAAGCTGTGGAAGGACTGCAAGATGATTTTAACCCGCTCCTCCATCATCGGTACCATTGTGGGTATACTGCCCGGGGCGGGCGGGGAGATTGCCTCCATCATTGCCTACAACGAGAGCAAGCGCTGGGATAAAAATCCCTCCCGCTACGGGACGGGAATCGTTGAGGGATTGGCGTCCAGCGAAAGTGCCAACAATGCCACCATCGGCGGCAGCCTGATCCCCATGCTTTGCCTGGGAATTCCCGGTAGCGCCGTGGCGGCGGTGATGATGGGTGCTCTCCTGGTGCACGGCATTACCCCCGGGTTTAAGATCTTTACCGACAGCGGTAACCTGGCTTACACCTTTATTACTTCTCTACTGCTGGTTAACGTGCTCATGGTTCTGGTCGGTAGCATTTTAATTAAAGGTACGGCGCGGGTGCTCAACGTACCCACCTCCTATATAGGGGTAGCCGTTGTGGCCCTGTCCATCATCGGTTCCTACGCCATCCGGAACAGCATGCTGGACGTGATGATCATGATCTTCTTCGGCCTGGTGGGTTACTTTGGCAGCCGCATCGGGCTGGATACCGGTGCCATGGCCCTGGGCATTATCCTGGGACCAATTGCGGAGGAAAATCTGGCCAAGTCCCTCGCCCTGGCCGGAGCCGACGGCTCGGTGTTCAAGGTGTTCTTTACCAGTCCCATTTCCCTGATTTTAATTATTCTGACCGTACTTTCGGTGATCACTTCCTGGCTTTTAAGCAGGCGGCGGGGTGGCGACGTAAAGGAGGCGGTTGAGAGTGGCCGGGCGTAAAGCGGACCTGATTGCCGGCGTAGCCAGCATTGTGGTGGCGCTGCTCTTTGGTTTTCAAGGCCGGGAGCTCTCCCTGGCCAGTAAAATCTTCCCCCTGGTGCTGGAGGTTTTCCTGGTGTTGATGGGCGCAGTCCTTATTCTGCGCGGCCTTAGAGGATCCAAAGAGCAGCAGGGCGGACAGGAGCAAATTGATTACACCCGGGCGTGGCTGGTAGTTCTGGCCTCCCTGGTTTATGTGGCCGCCATTAACTACATCGGTTTTTACGTTTCCAGCTTTGTATTTCTCACCCTTCTTTCGTGGTTCTTGAACGACCGGGGGCGGAACCTGCCCTCCCTGGGCATTTCCACCCTGTTTGGACTGCTGGTGACCGGCGCCCTGTACGCTACATTCTGGCTGTTTTTGAAGGTTCCCACACCGCAGGGCCTGCTTTTTTAAGTAATTGCACGAACCCCTTTCGTAAGGAAGGGGTTTTATTTTTACCCAACCAAGTGGAAATGGGGTCTTGGAAATCAGGGGCTTGCAGGTAAAATAGCTTAAAGGTGAATTTTACTTTGCGCAATTTCGGTTTTGTAAAAAACAACAAATTGCTAGGGGGCCTGTCGCAAGAGCAGCTAAAGGAATTTGCTGCCAGCTTCAAGGAGGTCAGGTTTAAGAAAAAGGAAATGGCCTTTTCCCCGGGACGCTATCCCAGGGAAATTTTTCTGGTCACGGAGGGACGCATCAAGGTATTTCTCACCTATCCCGACGGTAAGGAGTTTATCCTGACCCTGCTGGAGCCGGGGGACATCTTCAGCGGCCACACCCGGGCATTCGGCCAGGCCCTGGAGGATTCGGTCATGCTGCTGGTGCCTCTGCACACATTCCAGAAGATGCTGGTCAAATATCCCGAGCTGACGTCCGGCCTGGTCCGGGTGCTGGGAGACGCCCTGAAGCATTCCCTGGATGTGATCGAGCAGCTGGTTTTCATGGAATCCAGGGACCGCTTGGCCAAACTGTTGTATCAATGGGCGTGCAGCCGGGGTGTTCCCCGGGATGGGGGAGTTCTGGTGAACACCGGCCTGACCAGGGAGGAACTGGCCAGCTTAATTGGGGCCACCCGGCAGACGCTGGCTACCCTAATTAAAGATTTCGAGGGCCGGCAGGTTATCAAAGTGTCCGGGAGGAGCATTTTCGTGCCGGACCTGGAGGTGTTAAGGAGAATGATTTTTGAAAATTAATTAAAAAACGTAAAATGTTTTACGGAAATTACAACCCCCCTTAGCTATACTAATAACTACTCCAATTAAGGGCAAGGGGGGGGCTTTAAAATGTCTGATTTAACAGGAAACGCTGAAACGAATTCTCTAAAGGGTGGAAGTGCCGGAGCCGACCACGGCAAAAAATCCACCGACCCCGCCGTACAGCAGATGCTGGAGAAGGCTGCGCGGGAAGGGACCCAGACCGTGTGGGACCGCTATCAGGCCATGCGCCCCCTGTGCAAGTTTGGTGAAGGCGGCCTGTGCTGCCGCCACTGCTTGCAGGGGCCGTGCCGCATCAATCCCTCGGGCCGTGAGCCCAGGGTGGGCATCTGCGGCGCCACTGCCGACGTAATCGTTGCCCGGGGGCTGGACCGGGCCATTGCCGCCGGGGCGGCGGGACACTCCGGCCACGCCAAGCACCTGGCCCATACCCTGAAGAAGGCGGCTGAAGGCAAGGCTCCTGATTACCTGGTTAAAGACAGGGAAAAACTGCGCTCCGTAGCCGGGCGCCTGGGCATTGCCACAGACGGCCGCCCGGAGAACGAAATCGCCCTGGACGTGGCCCGGGCCGCCCTGGCGGACTTTCATGAGAAGGACACGCCGGTAGCATGGGTAACCAGCGTCCTGCCACCCGGCCGCCTCGAGGTTTTTTCCAGGCACGGGCTGGTTCCCGCCGGTATTGACCACGAGATAGCGGAGATCATGCACCGTACCTCCATGGGCTGCGATGCCGACGCGTCCAACCTGCTCCTGGGGGGCCTGCGCTGCGCCCTGGGAGATCTGGCCGGCTGCTACATGGCCACCGACCTGTCCGACATCCTCTTTGGCACGCCCTCCCCCGTGGTTACCGAGTGCAATCTCGGCGTGCTTAAGGCCGGTGCCGTCAATGTGGCCGTTCACGGGCACAATCCCGTACTGTCCGACATAATAGTGCTGGTGGCCAAGGAGATGGAGGCCGGGGCCCGGGCAGCCGGAGCCGAAGGTATTAATGTGGTGGGTATTTGCTGCACCGGCAATGAAGTGTTGATGCGCCACGGCATCTCCCCCTGCACCCACTCGGTGAGCCAGGAGATGGCCATCATCACCGGGGCGCTGGATGCCATGGTGTTCGACTACCAGTGTATACAGCCCGCCGTGGCCACGGTGGCTGAGTGCATGGGGACGACGGTGATCACCACCATGGACATGGCGAAGATCACGGGCACCACGCATGTTGATTTCTCCGAAGAAACTGCCGTTGAAAGCGCCCGGCAAATTCTCCGCCTGGCCATTGAAAGTTTTACCCGCCGCCGGGGTAAACCGGTGGAAATCCCGGCAATGAAAAAGAAAGTGCTTGCCGGTTTTTCCGTCGAAGCCATTTTAAGTGCCCTGGGAAGGCTCGATGCCGGCGACCCGCTGAAGCCGCTGGTTGATCATCTTGCCGCCGGCAATATCCGGGGTGTATGCCTTTTCGCCGGGTGCAACAATGTGAAAGTTCCCCAGGATTACAACTTCATTACCACAGCCCGCAGGCTTCTGGAGCGAGACGTTCTGGTGCTGGCCAGCGGCTGCAGTGCAGGCGCCCTCATGCGCCACGGGTTTATGGACCCGGCCAGCGTCGAGGAGCTGTGCGGCGGCGGCCTGAAAACTGTCCTGACGGCCATTGGTGAGGCCAACGGGCTGGGTGGACCCCTGCCACCGGTGCTTCACGTGGGTTCCTGCGTGGACAATTCCCGGGCGGCGGCCCTGGCCGCGGCGCTGGCCGGACGCCTGGGCGTGGATCTGGACAGGCTGCCGGTGGTGGCCTCGGCGCTGAGGCAATGCACGAAAAGGCCGTTTCCATAGGTGCCTGGGCCGTGGCCCTGGGGTTGCCCACCCACGTGGGCGTTATGCTCCCGGTGGCGGGGGGGCCCCTGGTGCAGCGTATTCTTGCGGAAGAGGTTAAAGGGCTGACCGGAGGTTACTTCATTTTGGAGCCGGACCCCGAATCCGCGGCCGAAAAGCTCATAGAGGCCATCAACGAACGCCGGGCCGGCCTGGGATGGCCATGTTAGTGGTCACCAAACTGGTTTTTGCACTGCTTTTTTCCATGCCGTCGCCGTTGCGGTTAAGATCCCGGTTTTAACTACACGATCCCTCCCTTCGGGGAGGGTTTATACTTGCAATCTTGCTTTTATCCATGTTTTTGCGAAATAATGTCTAAAATCAACGCAAGGTGCTGGTATTATCGTGTTTTTTCTAAATATATTGAAAAGACGTTCATATTGGCAGGTAACGCAAATTATATGCAAAAATGTGTTGCAAATCGCTTGTTCCTTTGTTATAATGACATTGCTTTATAAGTTACAGCGAAATTATGTAAAATAATATCTGAAGCCGTTCAAAAATATTAAAGGTGCACTTTTCTGGTTTTGTTATGAGAAAATATGAGAAAAATGGTTAAAGGCAGGTGGGTTGCAGGCTTAGGTAAAAACTCACTTGTATTTTTTAATTTAAATTTTAATTTTAACTGAAAAGCCTTATCTTCACGTTTGAGGAGGGTGACCATGGACCTCGGCTATTTAATTGCCGCGATTATGCCCTATGTTGCTGTTGCTTTTTTTGTTTTCGGCCTGGGATATAAAATAATTTTCTGGTCGAAAGCTCCCGTTAACCTGCACTGGGAACTGTTTCCTTATCCCCATACTGTTTCGGAACAGTTGAAAGAAATGCTGACGGAAGTTTTCACCCTGCGCAGCCTCTACCTTTTTAACCGCAAATTCTGGCTGCCTTCGCTGATGATGCACTATGGTATTTATCTGGTAGTTACCTGGCTGGTTGTTTTGCTATTAGGTTTTCCGTTTGCTCCCTATCTGGGCATGCTGGGCGGGGTTCTGGCCCTTGCCGGTTCATTTTCACTGTTATTGTTGCGCCTTTTCATCGATGAGGTAAGGAAAATTTCAGTTCCGGTGGAATATTTTAACCTGATCTTTATCTTCCTGCTCGCCCTGAGCAGTTTGTTTACCGGTTTTCTGGCCGATTTCCAGGTCAGGTTTTATTTATTGAGCTTATTCACCCTTAAACCTGCTCTATCCATTGTAGCCAACTATCATGTGCCGCTGTTGCTGCTGGAATTGTTCCTTATTTACGTACCCTTTACCCGCATGGCCCACTTTGCGGTCAAGTTCTTTACCTACCACAAAATTAAATGGGGTGAGCTTCACTGATGTCTGCCGCAGTCCCGCAAAAAGTATTTGATGACTACCGTGTCCTTCCGGATGAGGTTTTAAAACCCGGGCAGCCCCGGGTGGAAAAATTCCTGCAGGCCATGCGGAAATCGCTCCAGCAGAAGGAAAACTGGACCTTCTGGTTGCCTTACATCCTTTCCCTGGATACCTGCATGAAGTGCGGCACCTGTGCCGAGGTCTGCCCCGTTTACCAGGCCACGGGGCGCAGGGAAATCTACCATCCGGTTTTCCGGGCCGACATGCTGCGGAAGATCTATAAGCGGTATTTCACCCTGCCGGGGAGGCTGTTCCCCTGGCTGGTGGGGGCGGAAGACCTTACGGAAGAAAAACTTGACGCCCTGGCGGAAAGCGTTTACCGGTGCACCATCTGCCGGCGCTGTTCTTATGTCTGCCCGGTGGCCATTGACAACGGGGTGATTGTGCGGGAGGCCAGGAAGATCCTGGATGAAATTGGCATTGCCCCCGGCGAACTGAAGGAAAAGGGCACCCGGCTGCAGCTAAAGGTGGGTAACGCCACCGGTATGCCCACGGCAGCCTTCCTGGACATGGTGGAATTCCTGGAGGATGAAATTGAAGAAACCAGGGGCTATCGTATTAAAATACCGGTGGATAAAGAGGGTGCGGAATACCTGCTCATGCATAACGCCGGTGACTACCTGGCCTTTGCGGAGACGGTAATGGGTGCTGCAGAAGTCATGCATGCGGCCGGTGTGGACTGGACCCTGAACTCGCCGAACACGGGGATTAACGACGCCGTTAACTACGGTGTATTTTACAGTGACGTGGAATTTTCGGCTGTGATCAAAGCCCATGTGGAAACCGCCCGGAAGCTGGGGATTAAAAAGCTGGTGGTCGGGGAGTGCGGTCATGCCTTCGAGGCGTTGAAGTACCTGATCCTGAGGCTGATTCCGCCCGAGGAGAGACCCTTTGAAGTGATAAGCATCCTGGAACTGGAGGACCGGTGGCTCCGGGAAGGCCGCCTGAAAGTGGACCCGCAGAAAAACCCGGAGCCGGTTACCTTCCATGATTCGTGCAAGCTGGGCCGCCTGGGCGGAATGTTTGAAGAGCCCCGCCGGATCTTGAAGGCCTGCTGCCCCGATTTCCGCGAAATGACGCCCAACCGGGAAATGAGCCTGTGCTGCGGCGGCGGCAGCGGCTTTGCCATCATGGAAAAGGGTGGTTTCCTGAAGTTCCGCATGGAAACCTACGGCAGGCTCAAGGCGGAGCAGCTCAAGGCCACGGGGGCCAAAGTCGTTGCCTGCGCCTGCTCCAACTGCAAGGCGCAGTTCCGGGAGATTATCAATTACCACAAGCTGCCCATGCGCTATGCCGGGGTCAGCGAGTTGCTGGCCAACGCCCTGGTGCGCTGAGGGCAGTGACCGGACAGCATAGCGGATAATCAAGGCCGGCTCTGTGCCGGTCCTTACTGTTTTTTGACCGGTGTGCAGGAAGCACACCGGTTTCTTTTTTGCGGCTTATGCAGCGCAAGAAAATAGCGCCGGGGCTCCAGAGTACTAACGGACATATTTCCAATTTCTAAAATGTACATACGATAATTAATATTGGCGAAAATTTAACGGAATATAGTTGAAATCCCCCTTCCCCCTTTGTTATAATGGGATTACCAATTAGTCATGGCGAAAACATTATTAATAATATTTGAAGTTATAAGTAAATCTTATTGGTTTTATTTCGCTAATATTTAAGCAAGCTAATCCAGGTCAAGGCGGGTGTGGTCCGGTGAAGCAAAATAACGGAGTTTCCGGTTCGGTACTGGTGGTTGGGGCCGGGATCAGCGGCATGCAGTCGGCCCTGGACCTGGCGGAAAGCGGCTTTCGGGTTTACCTGGCCGAGGAGAAGCCGGCCATTGGCGGCACCATGGTCAGGCTGGATAAAACATTTCCCACCAACGACTGCGCCATGTGTATCGTTTCCCCGAAACTGGTGGATACGGGAAGGCACCTGAACATTGAAATACTTACCGATACCAGCCTGGTGTCCCTGCAGGGGGAGGCAGGCAATTTTCGTGCCACTTTAAAACGAAAGGCCCGTTATGTGGACCTGGCCAAATGCACCGGCTGCGGGGAATGTGCCCGGGTTTGTCCGGTGGAGGTGGCCAGTGAGTTTGACGCCGGTCTGGGCAGCCGCAAGGCCATTTACAAGCTTTTCCCCCAGGCTACGCCCGGTGCCTACGCCATCGATAAGCGGGGCATTTCCCCCTGCCGGGCGGCCTGCCCTGCCGGGGTCAACGTGCAGGGATATGTGCAGCTGATTAAAGTCGGAAAATATACCGAGGCGTGGCAGACCATTTACCGTGATAATCCCTTCCCCGCCGTTTGCGGGCGGGTTTGCACCCACCCCTGCCAGTCCGCCTGCCACCGGGCGGATGTGGACGGGGCGGTGAATATCAGGGCCTTAAAGCGCTTTGCTGCCGATCAGGTCTACCGTAATCTCGATGCCCTTCCCCTGCCCGGGGTGGAGGAGCCCCGGGGCAAAAGGGTGGCCGTGGTGGGTGCCGGTCCGGCCGGCCTTTCCGCCGCCTATCAACTGGTTAAAAAGGGCTATGGGGTAACTGTTTTCGAGGCGCTGCCCGTGGCCGGGGGCATGATGCGGGTGGGTATTCCCGAATACCGCCTGCCGAAGAAATGGGTCGACCTGGAGGTGGAACTGCTTGCCCGGCTGGGGGTGGAGTTCAAATTCAATACCCGGTTGGGGAAGGACATAACCCTGGAAGGTCTGCGGCAGGATTACGAGGCCGTTTTTCTAGCCGTGGGAGCCCATAAAAGCACTACTCCGGGTGTCCCCGGGGAGGATCTGGCGGGGGTAGAGCAGGGGATAAGTTTCCTGCGCCGGGTGGCCCTGGGCGAGCCGGTTACCGTCGGGCGGCGGGTGGCCGTAGTCGGCGGGGGCAACACGGCCATGGATTGTGCCCGTACCGCCGTACGCCTTGGTGCAGGTGAGGTCTTCATAGTTTACCGCCGTTCCGAGGGAGAAATCACTGCCCTCCCCGAGGAAATAGCCGCGGCTAAAGAAGAAGGCATCCGGTTTGTCATGCTGACCAGCCCCGTGCGTTTCATCGGCGAAGAGGGCAGGCTGGTGGGGATGGAATGCGTGAAAAACCGGCTGGAGCAGGCCCGGGACGGCGCCCGTCCCCGCCCGGTACCCGTGGAAGGCAGCGAGTTTATCCTGGAGGCGGATATGGTCATCCTGGCCACCGGGCAGCAGCCGGATCTCTCCTGCTTGAAGGAAAGTATCCCGGCAGGCAGCACCATCCCTGCCGATCCCCATACCCTGGCCACCGGCATCCCCGGAGTGTTTGCCGGGGGAGATTGTGTCACCGGGCCGAAAACGGTGATCGATGCCATTGCCGCCGGCAAGGTGGCTGCCGAATCCATCCACCGTTACCTCTCCGGGCAGGATTTAAAGGAGGGGCGCCAGTTCGGGGTACCGGCAGAAAAGGTTGCTCCCCTGCGCCAGGCACTCCATGAAATACCCCGGTGTGAGCCCCGGCCCGAGGTTCACCTGGACCCGCAGGAACGGGTTAAGGGGTTTGTAGAGGAAGCAAGGACCTACACCGCGGAGGAGGCAAAAAAAGAGGCGGAGCGCTGCCTGAACTGCGCCGTCTGTTCCGAGTGTCAGGAATGCGTGCGGGCCTGCCTGGCCCGGGCCATCGATCACGAAATGCAGGATGAGGAACTGGAAGTAAATGTAGGGGCGGTGATCTTGAGCCCCGGCGGGGAGGTTTTTGAGCCGGCGGCGCTGGCCTACTACGGCTATGGGCGTTACCCCAACGTGGTTACCAGCATCCAGTTCGAGCGCATTTTAAGCGCTTCCGGACCCTACCAGGGCCATCTAGTGCGCCCCTCCGACGGAAAAGAGCCCCGGCGCATTGCCTGGATCCAGTGCGTGGGGTCCCGCAACCTGCGCCTGGGGCACGACTACTGTTCCTCGGTCTGCTGCATGTACGCCATCAAGGAGGCGGTAATTGCCAAGGAGCACAGCCACGGGCCCCTGGAGACCACCATCTTCTTCATGGATATGCGTACCTACGGCAAGGACTTTGAACGCTACTACCGCCGGGCGGAAGAAGAACACGGCGTGCGTTTTGTGCGCAGCCGCATCTATAACGTGGAAGAGGCGGACAATGGAAATCTGCGCATCCGCTACGTTTTGCCCGGCGGCCAGGTGCAGGAGGAAGAATTCGACCTGGTGGTCCTTTCCGTGGGCTTTACGGCTGGGGAAAAGGCCAGGGAACTGGCCTCCCGGCTGGGTGTGGAAACCGATTCTTTCGGATTCTGCCGCTTTAATGAATTCAGTCCCGGGGTAACGTCGGTGCCGGGGATCTTTGCCGGCGGCGTCTTTGCCGGTCCCAAGGACATACCGGAGACGGTGACCGAGGCCAGCGCGGCGGCGGGCTGCGTTTCCCGGTTGTTGAGCGCCGCCCGGGGCAGTGAGACCCGGGTCAAGGAGTACCCCCCAGAAAGACCGGTGCATAAACAGCCGCCCCGGGTGGGGGTGTTTGTCTGCCACTGCGGCATCAACATCGGCAGCGTGGTACGGGTGCCCGAGGTGGTGGAGTACGCCAAACGCCTGCCCGGTGTAGTCTACGCGAGGGAATTCCTCTTCACCTGCTCCCAGGATAGCGTAGAGGAAATTAAAAAGTGCATTCATGAGCACCGTTTGAACCGGGTGGTGGTGGCGTCGTGCACGCCACGGACCCACGCGCCGCTGTTCCAGGGCGTCATGCGGGAAGCGGGGTTGAACCCCTACCTGTATGAGCACGTGAACATCCGGGAGCACTCCTCCTGGGTGCACCGGGACCGGCCGGAAGAAGCCACGGAAAAGGCCAGGGATCTGGTGCGCATGGCCGTGGCCCGGGTGCGCCTGCTGGCTCCCATTGCCCAGACCTACACCGGGATCAACAAGAGTGCCCTGGTGGTGGGCGGGGGAGTGGCGGGCATGACGGCGGCCCTCTCCCTGGCGGAACAGGGATTTGCCGTGAGCCTGGTGGAAAAGGGAGCGGTGCTGGGAGGAAACGCCAGGCATCTCTACTATACCCTGCAGGGTTCGGACCCGCAGCAATTTCTGGCCGGGCTGGTGGAGAAGGTAACCGGCCACCCGCAGATACAAGTATACACGGGCAGTGAAGTGGTGGAAGCGGGGGGTTACCCGGGGAACTACCACAGCCGCATCAGGACGCCGGAGAAGGAAGTGGAGATCAACCACGGGGCGGTGGTTCTGGCCACCGGGGCCAGGGAAGCCCGGCCGCGGGAATACCTTCTGGGTCAGCACGACCGGGTCATGACGCAGCGGGAACTGGAAGAGCGGATTTACCGCGGGGAAGTAGAGGGTCTGAACACGGTGGTCATGATCCAGTGTGTGGGGTCGCGGGACGACGAACGTCCCTACTGCAGCCGCATATGCTGCAGCCACGCCCTCAAGAACGCCCTGAAGCTGAAGGAGAAAAACCCCCGGGTAAACATCTACGTTCTCTACCGGGACATCCGGGTGTACGGGTTGAACGAGCAATATTACACGCAGGCCCGGCAGAAAGGGATCATCTTCATTCGCTACGACCGGGAGAAGAAGCCGGTGGTGGAAGCAGCGGGCGGTGGGCTGGTAGTCAGGGTGGTCGACCCCATTTTAGGGGTGGAACTGGCCATAGAACCGGACGCGCTGGTTTTGAGCACCGGTGTGGAGCCCGGTGAAGACAACGGGAAGCTGAGCCAGCTGTTCAAGGTACCTCTGAACAGCGACGGGTTCTTTTTGGAAGCGCACATGAAGCTGCGGCCGGTGGACTTTGCGGCGGAGGGGCTGTACCTGTGCGGCCTGGCCCACTCGCCCAAGCTGGTGGGGGAGAGCATCACCCAGGCCAACGCGGCGGCCATGCGGGCGGTGACGCTGCTGGCCCGGGACCGCCTGGCCAACGTGGCCATCACCGCCACGGTGGAAGAAGAGGTCTGCGTGGGCTGCGGGGTCTGCGTGCAGGTATGCGACTATCAGGCCCGGAGCATAGACCCCCTGCGGCGGGTGGCCGAAGTGAACGAAGCCCTGTGCCAGGGATGCGGGGCCTGTGTGGCCGCCTGTCCCAACGGCGCCTCCCAGCAGAAGGGTTACGAAAAGGCCCAGCTCCTGGCCATGCTGGAGGCGGCCCTGGAAGCGGTGTGACGGGTACCTGCGGGCGCGGGTCTTTTCGGGATATGGCCGGCTGTAAAACCGGCGTTTCTACTGAAAAACATTAACCTGGAGGAGGTTTTTCCATGAGCGTGATGCTTTCTCAGCCGCCCCTGGCGGAGCCGGTGGGAGAGGAGCGGCGGGAGCCCGGCTTGAAGCTGGTATCTTCCTTTGAACCCAGGATCATCGGCCTGGTGTGTAACTGGTGTTCCTACGCGGGGGCCGATCTGGCCGGGACTTCCCGTATCCAGTACCCGCCCAACATCCGCCTGGTAAGGGTTATGTGCACCGGTTCGGTGGATCCCCTGTACATCCTGCGCCCCCTCATGGACGGGGCTGACGGCGTGCTGGTGGGCGGGTGACACCCGGGTGACTGCCACTATGGTAGTGGCAATTACAAGGCCCGGCGCCGCCTGGCAGCCTTAAAGGCCATCCTGAAGCAGTTCGGTATCGGGGAAGAGCGGGTGTGGTTCCGCTTCATCAGCGCCTCCGAGGGCAAGCGGTTTGCGGAAACAGTTCAGGAAATGGTTGATGAGTTGAAAAAACTGGGGCCCAACCCCCTGCGCCGCCGCTGGGATATATAAGGGGTCAATGGGTCGCTGCAAAAAGGTGATGGCTTATGAAAACAGCTCTGCTACAAGTTGAAGCCGGCTCTCCCCGGCAGGCCGCGGAAAAATTTTTCCGGACCCTGCTGGACCGGCGGGTGGTGGATGCCCTGATCGTTCCCCGGGAAGTGCCTTCCCGGCGCATGGTGGTACCCGCCCTGGTCACCTCCGGCGATGGGCTGTCCGGTGTAAACCCCTTTGCCCCCGTAGCCATTATCAATGCCGCCCGGGCTGTGAGCAGGCTGGCCTTCCAGGATCCCGGGGTCAAGGTGGGGGCGGTTTTGCGCCCCTGTGAAATCAGGGCGCTGGTGGAAATGGCCAAATTGCAGCAGGTTACCCTGGAGCGGGTGCTGATCATCGGCGTGGACTGCCTGGGTACCTTTGAACCGGCCGATTATTACCGGCTGGCGCAGGAGGGCCTGGATACCGGCGCCTGGCTGGCGCAGGCGGCCGGCTCCGGCAGGGCGGCCTTGAACGGGACGAAGATCAGAACGGCCTGTACCATCTGCGAGGCCATATCTCCTTCCGGTGCCCATTTATCCCTGCACTGGGTGGGCTGTGATGTTCACCGGGAGCTCTACATTGCCTGCGACGATGAACGGGTCAACCTGGATGCTCTCTTTGACGGCAGCATTTTAGTTCCGCACGAATTGCCGGCGGCCAGGCAGTCCCTGGTAGAATCCCTGCGGAAAGAGCGCCGGGAACTGGGGCAGGAAATGTGCCGGGACTTCGCCTCCCGCACTGCGGATATCAACCGGCTGCTGGATGAACTGGCCCCCTGCCTGGGCTGCCACAACTGCCGGGAGGTCTGTCCCCTCTGTGTCTGCCGGGAATGCGTTTTCGACAGCAACCTCTTTGAACATGAACCGTCATGGTACCTGCACCGGGCGGCAATCCGGGGCGGGCTGGAATTGCCCGCCGACACCCTGCTGTATCATTTAACGCGCATGCATCACATGGGGGTCAGCTGCGTGGGCTGCGGCCAGTGTGAGAGCGGTTGCCCCAGCAGGATTCCCCTGACCCTTCTTTTCCGCACCATCGGGGAAAAGCTGCAGGGTCTCTTTTCCTACGTGCCCGGTGCCAGCGTGGATGAGCTGCCTCCCCTGGCCACCTACCGGGAGGACGAGCTGGAACCCCGGTAAGGCCGGCCGCGGTACAGCAATTGATGCGAGGTGAATATTTTATGGCCACGGCCACTCTTTACCTTCCGGCCGGAAAGGTAACGGTGGATGCGGCCTTCAGGGAAGAAGTGGCCCGCTTGAGCGGCCAGCCCCTGGAGCTCTGCTTTCAGTGTCAGAAATGTGCCTCCGGTTGTTACCCCACCCGTGAGGGTGACTATACCCCCAATGAAATTATGCGCCTCATTCAATACGGCGCCCGGGAGGCGGTATTGAAGAGCAGGACCATCTGGCTCTGTACATCCTGTGAAACCTGCGGCCTGCGCTGCCCCAACGGCATCCGTATGGCCGAAGTGATGGATACATTAAAGCAAATGGCCGTTGCCCGCGGCATTGTGCCGGACGGTGAAATCAGCCCCCTGTTTCACAACCTGTTTTTAAACGAAATCCGGTCAACCGGCCGGGTGCAGGAAACCATGTTGATGCTGAAGTACAGGCTGAAGACCGGCGGCCTTTTGGCGGATGCCAAGCTGGGCTGGCAGCTGTTCCGGCGGGGCAAGCTGCCCCTGGTGCCGCGCCTCAAAAAGGACCCGGCGGTGCGCCGGATTTTTGAGCTGGCCGGCGGGCGGGGGTAAATGGTAACGGCACCGTAAAGCAAACCGAAGCGGTCAAACCTTACCGGGAAGAGGTGCATGGCCATGAAATACAGTTATTATCCCGGTTGTTCCCTGGAGGCCACCGGGGTGGAATACAACCTTTCCACCCGGGCGGTGGCCGGGGCCCTGGGAATGGAGCTGGTGGAGCTGCCCGGCTGGACCTGCTGCGGTTCCTCCTCGGCCCACGCGATTAACAGGGATCTGGCCCTGGGCCTGGCGGCCCACAACATCGCCCTGGCCCAGGAGCAGGGGCGGGACCTGGTGGTGCCCTGTTCGGCCTGTTACACCCGCCTGTCCAGGGCCGACTACCAGATGAGGCATGATGCCGGCGAAAGGGTCCGGGCGGAGAGGCTGGCCGGTTTTTCCTATACAGGGCAGGTCCGTATTTATTCCTTTCTGGAGATAGTAAAGGACCGGGTGGGTTATGCTGAAGTGACCCGGGCCGTGCGCAGGCCCCTGGCCGGCCTGAAGGTGGCCTGCTATTACGGGTGCCTGCTGGTACGTCCCCCGGAAGTACGCCCCTTTGACCGGGCCGAGGACCCCGCTTCCCTGGATGAGCTGGCTGCCGCCCTGGGGGCGGAGCCGGTTCCCTGGTGCTATAAGACCACCTGCTGTGGGGCCGGGCTTTCCCTGACCCGGCCGGAGGTGGTGGGAAAACTGGTGGCCCGGATTTTGTCCGCCGCCCGGGAAGCCGGGGCCGGCGCCCTGGTTACTGCCTGTCCCCTGTGCCAGAATAACCTGGAGATGCGCCGTCCGGCTGACGAAGACATCCCTGTGTTTTATTTTACCGAATTAATGGGCGTGGCCCTGGGGCTGGGAGAGGCATCCGGCTGGTTGAAAAAACACCTGGTCGATCCCTTCCCCCTGCTCCACCGGCTTTCCCTGGCGGGCTAGCCGGTTTGGGTGGGGAAAATCTTGAAAACCCCCTGTTTTGGCCTGCCGGGCCCGAGCCAACGGGATTTGAATACCCCTGGACAGCAGCAGCTCCCGTATAGTATCTTAAAGTTAACAACAACCAGAGGGGGTCCGCGATGGGTTTCGTTTTATTAAGCCTGGCTGCCGGGGTGTTCATCGGCTGGGCCTGTCCCCTATCTCCCCGCGGGGTGAGGCTGGTTCATAAAATAACCCTGGCAGCCCTTTTTGTGCTGCTCGGGTCAATGGGGATGCAGCTGGGTGCCAGCGATGCCGTTCTGCACAGCCTGCCCACCATGGGTTTACGTGCCCTGGTCCTGGCGGGGGCCAGCGTGGCGGGCAGCGTGTTGCTTGTCTACCTTTTCACCCGGTTGCCGGAGTGCCTTCTACCGGGTGTCTTGAAGGGGGAGAAAAGGGGGGACAGCCGGTGACCTGGCTGATCACAGGTTCGGTCAGCCTGGGGGTTGCCGCCGGCCACTGGGTTATCCCGGATCTGTGGATCCCTTACCTGGATCTGGTTACCACCGTAGCCCTTTGCCTGATTCTGGTGGGTACCGGGATCGACCTGGGCAGGCAAAGGGAAACCTGGCGGCGGCTCGGGATCCTGGGTTTGCGGGCGCTGTTCTTGCCCTTGCTGGTGGCGGTGGGGAGCCTGTCCGGGGCTGTTCTGGGAGGCATGTTTCTGGGCCTTCCCCTGCGTGAGGCCGGGGCCATTGGTGCGGGATTCGGGTGGTACAGCCTTTCCGGTGCCCTGCTGGCCAAAATTCACAGCGTAGAAGCGGGGGCGCTGGCCTTTCTGACCAACGTGTTCCGGGAGCTTATGGCCTTTGTGCTCATACCCGTTCTGGCGGCCAGGATGGGCAATCTGGTGGCGGTCGCCCCCGGGGGGGCTACCACCATGGATACCACCCTGCCCTTAATTGCCCGGGTTACCGATGCGGACACCACCATTATTGCTCTGGTTAACGGAATGATTCTTTCCTCCCTGGTACCGGTTCTGGTACCTCTGATTGTAAAGTGGTAGAAGTTTGGGCAAAGGCCGGTGTGCAGCCCACCGGCTTTGGTAGCTTTGAGCCCCGGGCTTTGTCCGGGGATTTTGTTGACTGTGGGGCTAAATGCAGGGGAATTTTACCTCTTGCCCGGAACAGGTGTTCCAATTAAAATGGACTTAGAACGCTTGTTCCGTGCGGGAGGTTTTCTTATGTCCCGGGCCATTATGCTGGTAGATATGAACGCCTTTTTTGCCAGCGTCCACCAGGCCCTGGATCCGGCTTTGCGGGGCAGGCCGGTAATTGTGGCCGGGGACCCGGCCAGGCGCCACGGTGTGGTCCTGGCGGCCAGCTATGAAGCCCGGGCCAGAGGGGTGAAGACCGGCCTGACGGTGGCCGAGGCCCGCCTGGCCTGCCCCGGGGGAATTTTCATCAAGCCGCAGCACGAACTCTATGTTGACTTTTCCGCCCGCATCCTGCGCATCCTGCACGACTTCACCCCCCTGGTGGAGCCCTTTTCCATTGATGAAGCCTTCCTGGATGTCACCGGCTGCTATAAACTTCTGGGTTCTCCGGTGGAAATCGCCCGGCAGTTAAAGGAGCGCATCCGCCGGGAGGTGGGTATTACCTGCAGCGTGGGGATCGGCCCCAACAAGCTCCTGGCCAAAATGGCGGCGGAGCTGCAAAAACCCGATGGCCTTACCGTGCTTACCCCCGAGGATGTTCCCCGGCGCCTGTGGCCCCTGCCGGTAAGGGAACTTTTCGGCGTGGGCCCCCGTTACGAGGAGCATCTGAGAAAGCTGAATATCCATACCATTGGCGACCTGGCCTGTTTCCCGGTGGACATCCTTAAAAGACGTTTCGGTGTCTACGGGGAAACCCTGTGGCTCTTTGCCCGGGGTATCGACCACAGCCCCGTGGATCCCGGTAGCTTGAAGCAGGTGAAGAGCATCGGGCAGCAAATCACCCTCCCCCGGGATTACCGGGGTGAGGAGATCCGGGTGGTGCTGTGGGAACTGGCCGACCGGGTGGCCCGGCGGGCCCGGACGGGGGGATATGCGGGCAAAACGGTAATCCTGTCCCTGAAGGATAGCCACTTTAACTGGCTGTCCCGGCGGAAAACCCTGCCCTGTTACACCAGCCTGGCTGAAGATATTCACCGGGCCGCCATGGACTTGCTGGAACGGCACTGGTCCCCCCGGTGGCCGGTGCGCCTGGTGGGGCTTGCCCTGGGGGGCCTGGCGGCCCGCCTGCCGGAACAGCTCACCCTTTTTGGCCAGAGGGAGAAGAGGCAGAAAGCGGAGCAGGTCTGCGACAACATCAAGAAGCGGTACGGGGAGAAGGCCATCTTCCGGGCTGTATCCCTCACCCGGGCAGGGGTGTTTTATGCTGCGGAGCCGCCGGATACGGCGCCGTCTTTTCTAATGAAAATGCCCCGGGACAGGTAAAACGGGGGGTGAGGAGGCATGAGGGAAGGCAGCAAAATATGGAGCCACCGGGTCATACTGCCGGAAGTGCGGGAGAAGGCCACTCATACCTGCGGGGAATGTTGCTTCCTGGTGGAGATTCAGGGCCGCTGGAAGAGTCTTCCCGGTTGTGTGGCCGGTATCCGCTGCTACCGTACCCTGGAAAAGCGCGTGCCCCTTAAAATTCACGCCCTGGATATTTTGAAGATGGCCGGCCGGGAAGG
The DNA here is from genome assembly GCF_900129285.1 of Desulfofundulus australicus DSM 11792. Lineage (GTDB taxonomy): Bacteria > Bacillota > Desulfotomaculia > Desulfotomaculales > Desulfovirgulaceae > Desulfofundulus > Desulfofundulus australicus. Next base: position 108,459 of record NZ_FQUW01000004.1, on the reverse strand, counting down.
TCTGCGGGCGTCTCTTGCCCGGGGCAACCCGGAGCACCCTGCCTGCGGGTTTTTCCGGCCCCGGTAAGCAAAAGCCGGACCGGCGGTGTTCGTGCTTACTTCCGGATCGCCTTTTCTACATTATTCCCCACTGGCGGGTGTATTCCAGCTTTATTTCATATTCATGGGGTTTGAAGCCGTGATCCTGCAGCAGTTCCTTAACCTGGTATGCCTCCAGGCTGCACCCTTCCAGGATGACAGCTTTCCGGGTGCCCCGGCAGCAGAAGCCCTTCTCCCGTAAAAGCTCCATCATGGAGGCCACCCGCTCCAGCCGTTCCTTCAGGAAGTCGCCCAGCTGGCGCACGTCTTCCGGCCGGACCGGGCCCTGGATTTTCTCCAGCGGCAAGTTTCCCTCCAGAAGTTTCAGTATTACCGTAACCCGGTAGTTTACCATAAAACCATAACCTCCTGTTCACCAATTGGGTGCGGTAGAGCCATTTTTATACCCGGCCCTCCGCGCAGCGTTCCTTGAGGAACCATTAGCCGTCTTGCGTTCCAGCTACCCGGTTTTGGCTCCCGCCTGCTCCGGCGTGGAGGCCGGATAGACCTCCTGTCCCGGAGCCTCCAGCAATACCAGCGTTCCGGCGTATATCCCTTCCTCGTCGTAGACGAAAATCACTTCCCCGTTCAGGTTGCGGGAGTTCAGGTGGACCCTTTTCACGGATCGGGAACCCATATTCCGGTAAATAAATCCGGCCAGCTCGGGATCCACCGCGTCTATGCTGATGCCCGTCTCCATGCTGCCCAGGTAACAGCGGGCCATGAGATTGGCCTGGATTACCCGGTGGTTGCGGTCCACGTAAATTGCTCCCTGCGGCAGGGCTTCCATGAGGCGGCAGAGGACGCGGCCGCAGGTTTCTTCCTCCCGCCCCCCGGTACCTATTACCGTTACCGCCCCCAGTACCTTGCCCTTTTTCACAATTGGCGAATGGATGGCTTCCAGGAGCCGGTCGGCGGTTTTCAGGGTAAGGGTACCATAGCGATTTTTTTCACCCGGGGTGTCCCCGATATGCCCCAGTACCTCCCTCAATTTTGCTCCCTTCAGGGGACCCTTGGCGCTGAAAATATCGTGGGCCGCCTGATTGGCAAAAAGTATCCGCCCGGCGTTGTTGGAAATAATTACACCTTCGTGTACATGGTTGAAAATATTAAAGTCGATGTTTTCAAAGTAGGTCCGGGCGCTGTTGACACCCCACAGTTCCACCAGAAACTGATAAAGACAGCAGTAAAGGGCAAATAACAAAAGCATGATGGTAATGATGCGGTAAGCATCAAAGTTGTTCTCCCGCAGGAAGAAATACAGCTGCCAGGGCGGGTCACCCACAGTTACGGAACTAACATCGTACGTCAGCTGGCCGGCATAGAATTTTTCTTCCCGGCCGCTGAACTGGTCCAGCAGTTCCCGTTCAAAGGGCCACACCACGGGGGTCTTCCCGCCGGCAAAAACGGCCACCTTACAGGTGTTGCCCAGGAATTCCTGGGTGAGCTCCTGTTGAAAGTCCATAATGCTGAAGTCCAGGGCCAGCCAGTCTTTTTCCAGCGGGGTGACCACGGTGACCACCGTCTGGCCGTTGTTACCGGTGTGTACACCAAGAATAAGGGACCCCTGCCGGGGTAACCGGGATTTGGGCAGCGGCAGGTCTCCGGTCAGCGGTCCTGTTTGATTTTTCACCCGCCCTGATGCGTCCAGAATATACGCACCGGTGATACGGTGGTCAAAAAGGGGCAGCTCTTTTAAAGCGGCATTCCTGTCAGCATGACCGTCAACTTTTTGGGCGGCTCCTTCAGCGATTCCCTGCAGGTTATTGAGGAAAAAGCTGGTTTTATTGATGGCCACCTGGCGGATAGTTTCTTCATAATCGTTCATGATGCCCTTCAGGAAGCGGAATTCCACCACAAAGAGCATGGTTATAATGGACAGAAAAAAAAGCATGATGAACATCAGCCAGGCGCTGTTTACCGTCAGGGGTTTTTTCATTCAAGCCACCACCAGCGTCAGTTTCTTAACTGCGGTCCTTTTCTTCCCCGGCAGCGCTATCTTACCAGCCCCCGGCGGGCAGCCGCAGCCAGGGCTTCCTCCAGCGTTTTTACTCCCAGCTTGGTGCAGATGCCGCGGATGCGACGGCGCAGGGTGGACAGGCTGATGTAAAGCCTGGCCGCTACTTCTTTCTGGTCTTTACCCCGGGCAATGAGCTGGAGAATGCTGGTTTCCTGCTCCGTCAGTACGGGACTGTCGGGTTTCAACAGCAATTCCGCCTGTAACCCCGGGTAAATATAGGTCCCGCCCTTGTAGACCATGTTGATGGCGGAGCGGATTTCCTCGAAAAAAGCATATTTGGGTACAAACCCGTGCACGTTTTTTTCCATGGCCTTGCGGACGAAGGTAACGTCATCGTAAGTTGTCAGGGCGATAAATTTTACGTGAGGATGGGTCTGGATCATGCGGGTGCAAATTTCCAGGCCGTCACCGTCCGGCAGGCCGATATCCAGCAGGATTATATCGACGTGGGCATTAATATTCTGCAGTGCCGTGGTGCAGGAGTCCGCTTCGGCTACCACCTGCATGTTTTCTTCCATGTCAATCAGTTTTTTTAAGCCCTCGCGAAAAACATTGTGGTCCTCAACCAGCATGATCCCGATTTTCTTCACTGCCCTTCACCTCTTCAGTAAGTGGTACGGTCAGGGTCACGCAGAATCCTCCATCCATAAAGCCGCAGGTCAGTTCTCCACCAATATACCTGGCCCTTTCCTTCATCCCCCATAGACCTTTCCCCGGCACGGGTTCTTCTTCCCTTACTCCCCCGTTATCCAGGATCTCTATCTGCAGGGCATCGCCCGTTTCGTGAAAATGAATGTCTACTTCCGTGGCTGTAGAATGCCTGGCCACATTGGTCAGGGCTTCCTGAATGATGCGGTAGATAAAGATTTCCCTGTCCCGGCCCAGGCGCAGGGAACGCTGGCGGTAGAAAATATAAACCTTGCGGTTATGCAGACGTTCGAAATTGGCGCTGTAGGATTCCAGAGCCGGGATCAGCCCCACCTTTTCGATCAGGTAGGGGTGGATGTCGTTCATAATGCTCCTCATATCGATGGCTGCGTTCTGGCACTGGGTGCGCAGCAGGCAAAGGTTCTCCTGCACTTCTTCCGGGAGTTTTCCACCGTGCGCCTGCAGCACATAGTCCAGACCGTGGATGATGCTGGAAAGATACCGGCCTATCCAGTCGTGTATTTCGATGGAAAGGTGTTTTCTTTCCCTTTCGATGGTTTCCAGCAATATGGTGCTGCCCCGGGGGCCGGGTGCCTGCCGGGCGGTAAGCACGGCACCGGCTGTTCTGCCGAGAAGGTTAACAGGGGTGCAGTCCACAGTCAGGAGCTGCCGGTTTCCCTCCCGGTTATAGCTCAACGAGCAGTCCGCCGTCTTTTCACCCTGCAACAGGGCCAGATAAACCGGTTGTACCACCCTTTGCAGGTGGGGGTACAGGGTCAGGATGTCCCCCAGGTTTTTACCGGCCGCCATTTCCCGGGGAAGGTTGAAAAGTTTTTCCGCGGCCGGATTTAAATACTGCACTTTCTCCTTGCGGTCCACAAAAATTACAGCCCTGGAAGAGCCCCTTACCAGGTCCTGCAGGCAGGTGTACCATGCCGACAGGGGCCAGGCTGCAGCACCGGCATACAGGACTGCTCCCAGGGAAAAAAGGGAAAGGAAAAAAATCAGCAGGCTTTCTTTCTGCAGTATGTTGACGGTTAGTTCCAAAAGGGTTCTGGCGTGCTCCCAGCCTTCACCGGCCAGGGAAGCTGCCCGGTCGGTAAGCTGCCGGCTGAGTTCCCGGTGCTGCCACTGCAAAAGTTCCCGGCTGGTTTCCTGCCGGGATAAATCCCGGGACATCACCTCATTTTCCATGAAAGAGGTGTAGGCCCTGGTCACGGTTATTAAATCGGCCACGTCCTGTTTTCTGGATTGCTCTACCAGATTGTAGAGTTCCAGTTCTTTTTTGGCCGTTTCCATGCTGTAGTGACGGAAGTCGTTCAGTGACTGGGGATCACCGTAAAGAATATATTCCTGCCCCGCACCGGTCAGGTGGTAAATGTCCAGCGCTATTTCCTGGTATTTAACCTGGCGTTCCAGCTGATCATCGATCCGGCCCAGCTGGCGAGGTAAGTTGTAACCGGTGTAAAGCAGAAGCGGTAGTGGCAACAAAAACATAATAAGCCAGAATATCCATAGCCAGTTTCGTTTTTGCCTCACTAAATGTCACCTTCCATAAAAAAATTACGGCGGTGACACTTTAATTCCTGCGGGAATCTTTTGGGTTTAGGAATTTAATGCTGCTTTTAAGATTGGTTTCAGATGAATCAAAAAGTTCATCAAGATGAATCAAAAATATCTTCTCGCCACTCATTTGGTTCATCATGGCCTGTAGCCGTTGATCCTCAGATTGGAGGTGCACTAAGATAAGTTTAACTAATGTTGCACATAAGATTGTGGATATGGGGGTGTTAGAAGCGGGAAACAGCAGGGAAGAGAGGCAATAACAGTTTCAAAGTCACAGTTTTGAACTTTGAAGGGGGGAAACATTTTGAGTGAACATGCCCGGACTGCAGAAATGAAAGCCGGTGCAGGTATGCCCGTGGTGCCGCAGTCCCGCGGGTGGTCTGAACTCTGGAAAAAGGAAGATTACTGGGCCATCTGGATGGGTCTGGGTATTGTGCTGGTTGCCCTGATTTTCTTCTATGCCGGGAGCTCGATAAAGTCCATAGCTGTAGCGCCGCCCACCTGGGTGAATTTCAGTGAAGTTTCCAGGCATTTTGCTGCTACCTGGACCTGGTATGTCGGCCTTTATATCCTCTTTATCGCTATTTTTACCATCAGCAGTGCGGTTATGGGCTTTAAAGCGAGGGAGTTCATTCCCGGGTTCACCATATTATTTATTATTTCAATAATTATTCTGGTTGTGGGATCCTGGAAGACAGCCATCGATTTGAACCTGGAACCGCCCCTTCTGGCCCTTTTGCTGGGGATGATTGTCAGTAATGCTTTCAAGTTGCCCAGGTGGCTGGATACCACCTTCCGCACGGAGTTTTACGTGAAGACCGGTATTGTCCTGCTGGGAGCCACACTGCCCTTTACCCTGATTATCCAGGCCGGGCCGGTAGCTTTCCTGCAGGCTACTGTTGTGGCGGTGGTGACTTTCCTGACCATCTTCTTTGCCGCCACCCGGTTGTTCGGGCTGGACAGGCGCTTCGGGGCCACCCTGGCTGCCGGCGGCTCCATCTGCGGCGTTTCGGCCTGCATTGCCCTGGGTGGCGCGGTAAAGGCCAAAAAGGAACATGTTTCCATTGGCATTTCCCTGGTGGTCATCTGGGCTATCATCATGATTATCGTTCTGCCCCTGGCGGCCAAGGCCATGGGCATGCCGCCCGGTATCGCCGGGGCCTGGATCGGCACTTCCGAATTTGCCGATGCGGCCGGTTTTGCGGCAGCCGCGGCCATTGGTGATGAAGCAGCCATCCGTTCCTTTACCCTCATGAAGGTGGTCGGCCGGGACATCTGGATCGGCCTGTGGTCGCTGATCATGGCCATCATCGCCTGCACGGTGTGGGAGCGCAGCTCCGCCGGAGAGGGTGAAAGGGTAAACGCCATGGAAGTATGGTGGCGCTTCCCGAAATTTGTCATCGGATTTTTCCTGGCCTCTCTCATCATGACCTTTGTGGCCATGCAGTTTTCACCGGCAGACTTTAAGAATGTGCTTACCCCGGAAGTTATCGGACCCATTAAGACTTTGCGCACCTGGACCTTCGTATTTACTTTCCTTTCTATCGGGTTCACCACCCGCTTCCGGGAACTGACCGCCTTTGGCTGGAAGCCCCTGGCTGCATTTACCCTGGGTGTGGCCGTAAACGTGCCCCTGGGATACATTCTCTCGGTGCTTGTCTTTGGTCATTACTGGGCTAACATTTAATTAACCAGCTGGTAAAAAGCTGACCCTGTCCCTTTGGGGACAGGGTACTTTTTTATGGATTTCCCGTGCTGCCTTTCAAAAAAACAGTTCCCGGGGTTTTTCTTTTAATGTACCGGCCACAGGGCTTTCTAAATCTGCGTTTTTCTGATAAAATTTTACTTCAGATAATTTTTCTTGGAGGCCAGGTTATTGAAGGTGTCTGTATTGATTAAAATATTCCCGGGGATTTTCCTCATGTTTTTGATTGCCTTTCTGGCCCGTGGGGGAAGCGATCTGGGATTACCCTGGTGGCCGGGGCTGGAGAATCTTCTGGCGGCCGGCCCGGTGACCAGAAGGGTCTTTATTGATATTCTTCACCTGAACCATATTCTAATTTCCATTATCCTGGGAATGCTGGTGGGCAATCTCCTGGGCATACCCCGCTGGGCGGAGGCAGGGATCCGGACTTCCAGCCTTTTCATCAAGATCGGCGTAATTTTCCTGGGCTCGCTTTACAGCATTACGGATGTGGCCAGGCTCGGCAGTACAGCGGTAATCATTATCGTGGGTTTTATCATTGTGATGCTGGTGTTTACCGTCTGGCTGGGCAGGAAGGTGGGCATGGATCCGGCCGGGGCAACCACCCTGGCAGCCGGTACGGCAGTGTGCGGTGTTTCGGCCATCCTGGCCACCGCCCCGGCGGTACGGGCCAAGAATACCGACGTGGTCTACTCCATTGCCACCATCCTTTTCTTCGGCCTGATCAGCCTCTTCGTTTTCCCCGTGGTGGGTACGCTGGTGGGTTTGAGCCCCCACCAGTTCGGGGTTTGGGCCGGCACAGGGATCATGAATTCCGGCCAGGTTCTGGCCGTTTGCCTCACCTACGACCCCGGGACCGTTTCCCATCCTTCAGTAAGCCTGAAAACCGGGGAAATTTATAACCTGACCCGGGTAATTTTCCTGCCCTTCGTGGTTCTTTTCCTGGCCCTGTTTGCCAGCCGCTATTATACAGGGGAAGAAGAAGTGAACATTAATACCGGCCTGTGGAGCAGGTTTCCTGTCTTTGTGCTGGGTTTTCTGGCCATGGTTTTACTCACTTCTTTCGGCTTTCTCGGCCCCACGTCGCCGCCTTCCCGTGAGTTAACCATCATCCGGCACCTGTACAGCTGGTTTTTTGCCGTTGGCCTGGCCGGCCAGGGGATGCGCCTCTCCCTGGTTGAATTGCGCCGGGCCGGGAGCAAGCCGCTTCTGGTGGGAACTGCAGCCGCCTTTTTAAAAGCCCTGCTGGCCCTTATAGTGGTAATCCTGTTTGTGCCCCGGGATCCCTGAGATGAAAAGGGGTGGGAGCATGTTAGTTGAGCCGGACAAAAATGAACACATCCAGGGAGACGAGGAAGAATTTTTTTCCGTGTATGTTACGGAAAGGCTGGAGGATTACCTGGCCCTTTCCCTGGCGGCCATGATTTTAATTGTTATTCTTTTATTTTTTTAACGGTTTTTACGTGACCGGTAATGGCCCCGGCGATACCGGGTCGCAGGTTTTGTCCCGGGGAAACGAAAAAGTACCTCTGTTCTCAGAAATAAAAAATATTTGTCTTACATTGGAAAAAAATGAATAAGTCTCTCCATACTGTTATATACTATCACTGAAAAGTTCAATCGTGCCAGATTGTAAAAAAGGAGGGAAGGGTGACCATGAAAGCAACGGGCATTGTTCGCCGCATTGATGATCTAGGGAGAGTGGTAATTCCCAAGGAAATTAGAAGGACGCTCCGCATTCGTGAAGGGGACCCTCTGGAGATTTTTGTGGATAGAGAGGGTGAGGTAATATTAAAAAAATACTCACCCATTGGCGAGCTGGGGGACTTTGCCAAGGAATATGCCGACTCGTTACATGAAGCCCTGGGTCATATTGCCTGCATTGCCGACCGGGATACCATTATCGCCGTTGCGGGGGCGCCCAAAAAAGAGTACCTCAACAAGCCCATCGGGGCGGCCGTAGAGAAGGTAATGGAAGAGCGCAGGGCGGTGATCATCAACAATCCCGGCGAAGAACCCTATTGCAAGGAATGCCTGACCGCGGAAGAAGGGGAGTGCAAGTATTCGGCGGAAGTCATCGCCCCCATCATTGCTGAAGGCGACCCCATCGGGGCGGTAATCCTCGCCTCCAAGGAACCGGATGTGAAAATGGGGGAACTGGAGTTGAAGCTCGCCGAAACGGCGGCCGGCTTCCTGGCCAAACAAATGGAGCAGTAAAAAGGTGGCCTGACGGCCACTTATTTTTTATCAGTTCCGCCCCTGTTGTTACCTGCTACGAACCTCCCCCGTCCTGCTCGTAATAGGGAAAGATTTTACCTGAAACCTCGGCTTCCAGGACAACCTGACCCTTTTGATTGGTACAGGTCATCTTCAGGGTCAATTTATTTTTTTGCGGGTCTTTTTCCGTGACGGTAACCCGCGCACATATGGTCTCGCCGATATAGACGGGAGCCAGGAACTGGAAGGTCATTTTTTTTGCCGGGTATGGTTCCGGGAGCAGCGTTCCCCCGGCGTGGGTGAGCATGCTGCCCGTAAGCAGGCCGGGCACAACCCGCCCCTGAAAGCCGCAATGGACTGCTGCCCGGGGGTCCAGGTGGATGGGGTTGAAATCCCCCGTGACGCCCAGAAAACTGGCCACATCTCCATCGGTAAAGGTCCGGTAAAAGGTAACGGTATCACCCACTTCCAGTTCAGACCAGGACCGGAAAAAGCGCATTCATGCTCCGCCTCCCAACCTGTTTATATGGCCATGCTATAACATTCAAAAAATTTTGGCAAGCATAAAATTAAGGCACACGGCCATTTTCCGGTGAGATATTATCATTTTGATTGTCGCAACATGATGTATAATAATTTTTGTCGTATTGACGATATAAAGAATGGGGGTGAAAGGCCCGTTTTCAGGACGGGCCTGGCTATGGAAGCAAAGGTGACCGTGGTCGGGTTGGGGCCCGGTGCTCCCGGCCACCTGTCCCTGTCTGTATGGGAGGTGCTGCGCAAAGCAGAACGCATATTTTTACGTACCGGGCAGCACCCGGTGGTTCCCTGGCTTGTAAAAGAAGGGATTTCCTTTGCCACCTTTGACAATTTCTATGAAACCGGCCGGGATTTTCAAGAGATCTACCGGCGCATGGCAGATACCCTGTTCCGGGAGGCGGCCGGGGGGCCCCTGGTTTTCGCTGTGCCGGGTCACCCGCTGGTGGCCGAGGAAACTGTGGGTATTATCCTGGAAGAAGGGCCGCGGCGCGGTTTGAAGGTGGAAGTGTTGCCCGCCATGAGCTTTGTGGACGTGATCTGCAGCGCCCTGGGGCTGGACCCGGCAGGGGGGCTGCACCTGGTGGATGGTTTGCGCCTCGACCAGCAGGAGCCGGTGCCGGGGGTGGGTAATATTATCTTTCAGGTGTACAGCCGCCTGGTGGCTTCCGATGTTAAGCTGGCGCTTATGGAGTATTACCCGGATTCTCACCCGGTAATGGTCATCCGTGCGGCGGGGGTGCCCGGCCTGGAGCGCATTGAAAAACACCCGCTGTACGAGCTGGACCGGCTGGACTGGTTTGATCATTTGACCAGCCTGTATCTACCCCCCTGCCCGGAGGTGGCGGGGAGGTGCCGTTATCCCCTGGATTCCCTGGTCGAGGTGATGGCCACCCTGCGGAGCGAGAAGGGGTGTCCCTGGGACAGGGAGCAGACCCACCGCAGCTTGCGCCGCTACCTGCTGGAAGAGGCCTATGAGGTGCTGGAAGCCATTGACCAGGAAGATATGTATAAACTTTGTGAGGAATTGGGAGACTTATTGTTACAGATAATATTTCACAGCCAGCTGGCCAGGGAGAAGGGCTTTTTTGATATCAACGATGTGGTTAAAGAAATTACTGAAAAGATGATACGCCGGCATCCCCATGTTTTTGGCAGTGTTAAGGTGCGGAACAGTGCCGAGGTCCTGGTCAACTGGGAGCAAATTAAGGCCCGGGAAGGGGGCGGGAAAAAGCCGGTCTCCATTTTAAAAGAGGTTCCCCGTTCCCTGCCGGCCCTGCTGCAGGCCAGCTCCCTGCAAAATTGCGCGGCCAGGGTAGGGTTTGACTGGCCTGATTACCGGGGTGCCCTGGAAAAGGTGGATGAGGAGTTACGGGAAGTAAAACAGGCCATTTCCCGGGGCATGAAAGCGGAACTGGAGAAGGAACTGGGGGACCTGCTTTTTGCAGTGGTCAATTTATCACGGCTGCTGGGAGTGGAGGCAGAGGCAGCCCTTTACGGCACCATTAACCGGTTCCGCCGCCGTTTCCAGTATATAGAGGAAAGGGCACGGCAGCACGGCCGGGAGGTATCCAGTTTTACCCTGGACCAGCTCGACGCCTGGTGGGAGGAGGCCAAAAGGATGGAACAGGCAGAAAAAAAGAGGAATAATTTTCATGCTGGGAGGAAACCCGGGAGATTTAGCGAATAATAAGTCAGACTATGTCTAGACCTTCTGAGGGGGGTATTTATGAACAAAGCAGAGCTCATTTCCCAGGTGGCAGAAAAGACAGAGCTTACCAAAAAAGATGCTGAAAAAGCAGTGAGTGCCGTGTTATCCGCTATTGAGGAAGCTCTCGCCCGGGGGGATAAGGTTCAGCTGGTCGGCTTTGGCACCTTTGAGATTCGTGAACGGGCTGCTCGCAAGGGCCGCAACCCGCAAACGGGGGAAGAAATTGAAATTGCTGCTGCGCGCGTTCCCGTATTCAAAGCCGGCAAGGCCCTGCGGGATGCTGTTTCGGCTACATAATAACCGCTTTCAGGGGATGAGTAGCGCAATCCATTTATAAGTTAACGGTTCCAGTTGGAGGCCTGAAAATTGGGCCTCTATTTGTTTTGTGGGCATGAGAAGGCGTATGAGTGAGCCAGGTGAAGAAATTAACCCATTTTATTATTTATTCGCCAGAAATAACCATCGACTTGGTACATCTGTTTATGGTAAGATTAACAAAAAATACCAGAGAGAGGTGGTTATAATGTGTATGGACAAGCACCCGCACATTTCCGGAATATACAGGGGGAGAGCCAGTACAGGGGGGAAGGGCAGGGCTATAGCCGTCAGGGTTTTCTGCCGGGGTCCGGGTTATGGGTGGCGGTGGCGAACGGGTATGGAGGTGAGAGGACCTTGAAAGTTTAAAAGGCCGGCACGTTGAAGTGGCTGATGGTGCGGGTATTCCACCGAGGTGAGGACGCCTGGTCCAGGAAAGCGCGTGGCTTGAAAAGCCTTTTTCCAGAAGCGCGAATTGAGCGGTACCCGGCCATCAACAGCAGCAATGTGCTTATTCCTGTTACCGTACAGGCCGGCCGTACGGAAATATGAAAAGTGAGGTGGTGTAACGGGCACTGCCGGCGCGGGCATAATTAAATCCCTCCGGGCAGAAAATAGGATAAATAAAAAGTAAGCCTTTGCGGAGGGAGGAAAGTATGTTGAAGCCCGCGTTTGCCCGAGCGATTGTTATTACCACCCTGATCGGTTCCCTTATAGCCGGCTGTGCCAGAGCGACACCGCCCCGTAAGCCGACGCCTCCTGCTCCCGGCCGGGAGCCTACGATCAGCCTTTATATTAACGAAACCGGTGAGAAGAAAAATATAAAATTGGAAGATTATGTGGCCGGCGTAGTAGCGGCGGAGATGGAACCATCGTGGCCGGTCAACGCCCTGGCAGCTCAGGCTATCCTGGCCCGTACCTTTACCATGGAGAACATTAAGGCCGGTAGAGTGAAGAAGCTCCATGGTACAGATGCCTCAACCAGTGTGCAGGAGTTTCAGGCCTACAATCCTTCCCGTATTAACGATAACGTGCGGCAGGCCGTGGCCCGTACCCGGGGGGAAGTGGTCATGTATAAGGGGGATTATATCAAGGCCTGGTTCAATGCCTGTGATGGTGGTGTGTCTGCCTCGGCGGCCGAGGGGCTGGCTTACACCAAAACCCCCACGCCTTACGTACGGGCAGGTGCGCGCGATAACTGCCTGTCGATAACCACACCTGAAAACCGGCACTGGGAGAGGCGCATTCCTTTAGAACAGGTCCGGGCGGCAGTAAAGAAAATCACCGGACAGGATCCGGGGCCCATTACATCGGTGCGTATTGTGCGCCGCGGCCCCTCGGGACGGGCTATGCAGCTGCAGGTGGGGACAGTGACCGTAAGCGGTCCGGCACTACGCCTGGCCCTGGGGAGCGAATGGGTGCGCTCCATGCTCCTTACCAGTGCCCGGGTGGAGGGTAATGCCCTGGTGCTTACCGGAAAGGGGTTCGGGCACGGTGTAGGCATGTGTCAGTGGGGGGCCAGGTTACTGGCCCAAAAAGGACGTTCTCCGGAGGACATCATCCGCTTTTACTTCAAAGATGTGGAAATAAGAAAGCTCTGGCAGTAATACAGGTGGTGCCCGCCACCTTTTTTTTTGCATAAAAAAGGTTGTTCAGCATAGATATGAAAGTGAGCATTCCGGGGGGTGAGGCCCATGGAGGCCGGGCACAAGGTAATGTTGACCGACCGCAAGTTCCTGCTGGTTGAGGGTGTGCGGCATGTGGAGAGCTTTGATGAAAATGAGATTACCCTGAACACCACCATGGGTTTTTTAATCTTGAAGGGCGAAGGTTTGCATATTAATCAGCTGGACCTTGAGAAAGGTAATTTAACGGCCGAAGGGTTTTTCACCAGCCTGTTGTTCCAGGAAGACAGGAGCAGGGGGCGGGTTAAGGGGAAAAATGTTTTAAAGCGTCTCCTGAAATAATATTCAGGCGCAGTCGAGGTGGTGCCCTTGACTCTGGCAGAACAGTTGAACGCCTTTCTTTTTATCCTGCTGGCCGGTTTGCTGTCGGGCCTTGCCTACGACTTTTACCGGGTCCTGCGGCAGGTACTCCGTTTGAAGAAAACGGGTACCTTTGTTGGAGATCTGCTCTTCTGGCTTTTCTTGATGGTGGCCGTGTTCGGCATATTGCTGGCAGGCAATGATGGTGAAGTGCGTTTTTATGTTTTTCTGGGACTGGCTCTGGGAGCGGGGATACACCTGATTTTTTTCAGCCAGGCGGCCCGCCGTATGATCATGCGCGTGTTATTTTTTTTATCCCGCATGACGCAGATGATCATTGCCGGGATGCTGGCCCTCTGGCGTATAATTATCTTTCCGTTCCGCGTTCTTATTTTCGTGATTACCTGGCCTGTACTCCAGGTAAGGCACGCATTACAACTGGCCGGCAGCGGAATCGGCCGGGCGAGCGGGAAATTTTTCGGACCCCGGGTGCGTCGTTTTACAAGCGGCGCTTTCACCTGGTGGCGGCGGTTTACCGGCCGGTGGCGCCCGCCACGGGACGGGCAATAAGACCGGTTAAAAACAGGTTTATTTACAAAGTAATTACTTTATCCGGCCGAAAGGATTTTTGACTTTTATATAGAAATAAACTGTTCAAACCCGACGTTTATATTTACCATTTAATCCGGGTCACAACCGGCCGATTTCGGTGGAGGGGATGTACCGGAAAATGGTGCTGTACTTTCAGAAAGGTGAGTCCCTGGCGACGGGTTCGCATCCGGCCACCGGGCGGCGGCGCCTGCGTTTTAATAAAAAACGTCTGCCCGTCCTGCTGATAGCGGTTTTGCTCTGTTATCTCGTGCTTTCATTTTTTTCCCAGTTTCACCGTCTGGATGCCATGCAGCGGGATGTGAAACAGCTTCAGGATCAGCTGGCTGATTTGCAGAGGAAAAACGCGGAGCTAAAACAGCAGCTGAAGATGGTCCAGTCGGACGAGTACATCGAACAGGTGGCCAGGGAACGGCTGGGCCTGGTTAAGCCGGGTGAGGCGCGTATTGTGCCGGTAAAACCGGAGGAATAAACCTGCACCACTTCCAGGGGCACCGGCCCGGATTGAAAAATTAAATCTTTCTTGACACATTTTGTCTTCCGGGCATATAATTAACCAGGGTTTAAACAGAGGGAGGCCAAGCCGCGGGAACATGCCGGTAGAAGTGGGTAATGTTTTGGAAGGTGTGGTAACCGGGATTGCTAATTTCGGAGCCTTTGTTCAGCTTCCCGGTGGTGAAACGGGTCTGGTTCACATTTCTGAAGTGGCCGATGAATATGTGAAGGATATCAACCAATTTTTAAAAGTTAACGACCGGATAACGGTGAAGGTTATTTCCGTGGATGCCCGGGGAAAAATAGGACTGTCCATCAGACAGGCCAGGGATCCGGGGGAGAGGCCATTCCGGCGCAGGCGGTTTGAGCCCTCCTTTGAGGAAAAATTGAGCCGTTTCCTTAAAGAAAGCGAGGAGTTGCAGCAGTCCCTGCGCAGGAGTCTTGACGCCAAGCGGGGGGGCCGGGGCTCGGGCCGGCGTTTTTTCTAGTGAGCGGGATATATTCAGGAGCAGTGCGGTTTGTTAATGGCATTCCAGAAAAAGGAATGCTTTTTTAGTTTATCCGGGGAAGGTGTTGGGGGTAAGTGCGTATAGCGGTAATTGATATCGGTACCAATTCAACCCGCCTGCTGGTAGCCGATGTGCAAGGAGAAAAGGTGGAACGGGTGGTTCATTTCGATCTGGTAACCACCAGGCTGGGAGAGGGAATTGGATCCGGGTATTTAAAAAAAGAGGCCATCAGGAGAACATGCGGGACTTTGAAGCATTTTCTGGAACGCAGCCATTCCCTGCGGGTGGAACGGGTCATAGCGGCAGCTACCAGTGCCGTGCGGGATGCCCGCAACCGTGAGGAGTTCCTGGAGGAGGCCCGCCGGGCCGGCCTGGAGGTAACGGTCCTTTCCGGGGAGGAGGAAGCTTACCTCAGTTACCTGGGGGTTGTGGCCGGTCTTGCCGTGAAAAGAAGCGGCCTGGTGGTCATGGATGTTGGCGGTGGAAGTACCGAATTTATCTGGCCGCAGGGGGATCTGCTTTACTGCCGCAGCGTTAACGTGGGAGCGGTGCGTATGACAGAAGGGGGGCATGACGATGCTGCTATCAGCCGCCTGCTTTCCCCCGTACTGGAGCAGGTCCGGTTAAATTCTCCCCGCCACCTGGTAGGAGTGGGGGGAACGGTTACCACCTGTGCGGCTATGGTGCAGAAACTGGCCGTTTATGATCCGGACAGGGTACACGGTTTTGTGATTTCCATCGAGGAGGTGGAAGATTTGCTGGACGTTCTCTCCCGCTGTACCCTGGAAGAAAGACGCCGCCTGCCCGGCCTGCAGCCGGAAAGGGCTGATATTATTACTGCGGGTCTGCGCATTGTTCGCCTGGTAATGCGGGAATTAAACATTTCCTGCCTGCAGGTGAGCGAAACGGACATAATGCACGGTCTGGCCATTAAGGCCGCAACTGGTGTCGAAAGAAAAAATGTTATTATTTACCAATGATGACAAAAAATGCCCACCCCCTGTACTATAATTTTCAGTTAAGGAAAGGTAAGGGGTGGCACTTGTGTCGGAAGAAATTAACGTCTATCCCTACCAGCGGGCGGGCCAGGAAAAAAAGAAAAAACGCGTTGTGGAAAAGAGAAAACGCTGGAAAATTAAATTCAGGCCGGCACCGGTGGCGTTCCTGACCCGGGAAGCATTAATTTTACTTGTGGCCGGCTTTTTTCTGGCACGGGCCGTCTTCCTGGGGGAAATTGTTCCCTGTGCTGCTGCTTTCGTGGCCGCAGCAGCCCGGGCCTTTCCTCAAGCCGGCTGGGCCGCCCTTCTGGGGGCCGGGGCGGGCCTGATCACCGTTAATTCCGGTCTGGCCCTGGCCGGTTCGCTGGCCACGGTGATCCTGGCACTGGTGCTGGTGCGGGCTGTGCCCGGAAGCATTAAAAGACCGCAGCTGGTGGTGGCGGCTGCCGTTTTTTCCCTGACCGTGGTTGTAAAAGGAGGGCTGCTGGCCTTTACCGGGCCCTCTCCCTACCAGTTTATCAGCATCTTTTTTGAAGGCGGGTTTGCCGCCCTTTTAACCCTGGTCTTTCTTGCCGGCCTCCCATCCCTGGACAAGCTTACCGGCCTGTCTTCCCTGACGGGGGAGGAATTATTTTCCCTGCTGGTACTGCTGGTGGCCGTGGTGGCCGGCACCGGTGACCTGCAGGTGGCCATGTTTACCCTGAAAGGGCTACTGAGCAAGCTGATTATCCTGCTGGCCGCTCTGCTGGGCGGGGTGGGGCTGGGCGCTGCCGTGGGCGCGGTGGTGGGCATTATACCGGGGCTGGTTTATACTGCCGTTCCCACCATGATTGGTGGTTATTCCTTTGCGGGTTTGCTGGCCGGGCTGTGCCGGGGCCTGGGCAAGCCCGGGGTTGCCCTGGGTTTTCTGCTGAGCAACATTATTTTATCCGTTTATGTGACAGATTTTGGCGATCTGACGGCGGTTATGGGGGAAGCTGCCCTGGCCGTATTGCTGTTCCTGTTTATTCCGGGACGGTACATTGGCTCTTTAAGCAAATCCCTGTTCCCCCTGGTAATGAAAGTACAGGGCGCGGCACCCGCTGCAGACCGGGTGCAGGCCGTGGTTGCCGGCCGTATGCGTAACTGGTCTCTGGTTTTTGATGAACTTTCCCGCAGTTTTGACCATAACCCTGCGCCTTCACCCGGGGAAAAAGAGGAACCTTCCCTGCAATCCCTGTTTAATCAGATTGCCAGTAAAGTGTGCCAGGGGTGCGGCCTGTACCGTACCTGCTGGGAATGGGAATTTTTTCACACCTACCAGAGCCTGCTGGATCTGTTCACCATGGTGGAGATGTACGGTCAGGTCAGCGGGTCTGATCTGCCGGAAAAGCTCCGCCGCCGGTGTTCCCGGCCAAAGGAGCTGGCCATTACCGTTACCTGCCTGTATGAAACCTATAAATTAAACCGTTACTGGTTGAAGAGGATGGCTGAAAGCAGGGAGATAGTCTCCGAACAGTTGAAAGGCGTGGCCCAGATTATAGAGAACCTTTCCTCGGAGCTGGAATTTGAGGTCCAGGCCCTGACCGGTAATGAACATCTACTGAAACAAAAGCTCAAGCAGGCGGGGTTCCCGGTGACCGAAGTAAGGGTTCACCGGCAGGATGAGGATCAGGTTGAGGTCATGGTTACCCGGAGCACCTGCGACCGGCAGAACGAATGCAGGGAAATGGTGGAACTCCTGTCCCGGTTGACGGGAAAGTCCCTGGCTTTACCCTTTACCCGGTGTCCTGTTTTTAAGCCCGAACAATGGTGTAGTTTTCGCCTGTACAGCAGGCTGAAGTTTGCCCTGGAGCTGGGAGTGGCCGGGGTTGGTAAAAACGGAAGCTCTGTGTCGGGGGATAGTTATGCTTTCCTTCCCTTAAGGGAGGGGAAGTTCGCCCTGGTTTTAAGCGACGGCATGGGCAGTGGTGCGGAAGCAGCGCTGGAAAGCAGTACAGCCGTATCTCTTTTGAGCAGGCTCCTGGAAGTGGGGCTGGACCGCAATCTGGCCATAAAAACCGTCAATTCCATAATGATTCTCCGTTCTCCCGGGGAAACTTTTGCCACCCTGGATATGGCCATGCTTGATCTTTTTGAGGGACAGGCCGAATTTGTTAAAATTGGTGCTCCCCCCACTTTTCTCATTAGAAACAAACGGGTGAGCATGATCCGGGCCAGCTCCCTGCCGGTGGGCATTATCAGGGATATTGACGTGGCTTCCGTGGCCAGGACCCTTCTGGAGGGAGATGTGCTGGTTATGGTCAGCGATGGTATTATCGATTCCTACCGCGGTTCGGGAGACAGGGAAGACTGGATCCTCGGTGTGCTCCGGGAAATAAGTGACTTCCGTCCCCAGGAGCTGGCGGAGCTGCTGCTTAAACTGGCCCAGACCGGGGCGGGCGGCGAAAAGCAAAACGACGACGACATGACCGTGCTGGTGGCCCGGGTAGCAAAGGCAGTGCCCTCCTGAAAAGGGCCCGGGCTGTGTGCCCAACTTCTTATGTGCCCTGGTTTAAAAGGAGGAGCGACCTGGAGTGAGCGTTGCCGGGCCAGGCCACGTGCCGCGGACAGGATGTCCGCGGAGGCCACCTGAACACAGGAGGTGTGAATGTGGCCGGTACCCGCCGAAGACCGGAGCCGGGGCCTTTTGGCCCGGCCAGCGATACGACCGGGAGCGACGACTAAAACCAGGGCACATCCCAGAAGTACCTTTACTTACAGGCTGCGCTCTCTTGAAGAGGGCCTTTTTTAATTTGCTTCTACCGTGGTACATTTTTTACCACCGGGAAGGAAAAAAATATTATTTGTGGAATTGTAGTATTTCGGATGCACAAATGGGAGTGCCGGGGATGGCTCTGGAACAGGTTGTTCGCTTGTTCATT
The DNA here is from genome assembly GCF_900129285.1 of Desulfofundulus australicus DSM 11792. Lineage (GTDB taxonomy): Bacteria > Bacillota > Desulfotomaculia > Desulfotomaculales > Desulfovirgulaceae > Desulfofundulus > Desulfofundulus australicus. The sequence continues at coordinate 90,163 of NZ_FQUW01000004.1, read as the reverse complement.
AATAAATTCGGGATGATTTCCCCCGGAGACAGGGTACTGGTCGGGGTTTCCGGTGGCCCCGATTCGGTGGCTCTTTTGCACCTTCTCTGGAGAATGAAAGACGAACTGCAAATCTCCCTGGCCGTGGCCCATCTAAACCACATGTTTCGTGGCGAAGAGGCCCGGGCCGATGCCCGGCTGGTTGAAGAATTGGCAGAAAGCCTGGGGTTACCGGCATATGTGGAAGAATTTGATGTGCCTGCCTACCGGGAACGCACCGGCCTTTCAGCTCAAGAGGCGGCCCGTCAGGTGCGTTACCGTTTTTTCGAGGAGGTGGCGGGACGTGCCGGTGCCTCCCGGGTGGCCCTGGGCCATCACGCCGATGATCAGGCGGAAACCATTCTCTTTAATTTTTTACGCGGTACCGGTCTGGCCGGTTTAAAGGGCATTCCTCCTGTCAGGGGAAAGTACATTCGCCCCCTGCTGGATGTTCGCCGTCACGAAATTGAGAAATATTGCCGGGAACATTCCCTGCCTGTGCGGGAGGATGCTTCCAATAAAAAAACCATATATACCCGTAACCGGATCAGGTTGCAACTGATTCCCCAATTGGAGGCGGAATATAACCCACGGCTGGTCGAGGCTCTTATGCACCTGGGGCATATCTGCCGGGAAGAAGATGGTTATCTGGAGGACCAGGCCGCCCTTCTGTATGAGCAGGTATCTGAAGCGGGAAGGGAGAACTATCTGCTTTTAGAGGTAAAGGGTTTGTTGTCTTCTCCTCCGGCCCTGGTACGCCGGGTTTTGCGCCGGGCCTGGCGACAGCTCACCGGCACAGGGACGGATCTAACCTATCTGCAGGTGGAATCTTTGCTGGACCTGTTGTATAAACCCGCCGGGGGTAAAATAGTGGAACTTCCCCGGGGGGTTAAGGCGTCCCGTTTTGACCGGTTCTTGCGCCTGTGGATAGGGGGTGTTGTCTCTACTGTGCCCGATTACAGTTATCCCCTGGAAGTTCCGGGCATAACCTATATTCCGGAGATCAATACCTCCATTGAAGCCAGGCTCGTTACCCTCGAAGAAGCTCCGGATCCCGGGCTTCTTTCCCCCCGGGAGGCCCTGCTGGATTATGATACCTTACCTGCCATGCTGGTTGTCCGCAGGCGCCGGGAAGGAGATCGTTTTCAGCCTCTGGGTATGCCTGCCCGGATGAAGTTAAAAAAGTTTCTCATTGAACAGGGAATTCCCCGGGAAGAGCGGGACCGCCTACCCCTGGTGGAGGCGGGAGGGGAAATTGTCTGGGTGGGGGGAGTACGTCCTGGCGAACCATGGAAGGTTACCGGGAAGACCAGAAGATGTCTTTACCTGCGCATTCGGGAGGGGGATATGCAAGGCTGAAAAATTGAAACAGGGTCGAAAATATGTTAAATTAAGCTTATGGTTAAATGGAGCGGTTTTGCTGAGAGGAGTGGATTTGTTGAACAGGGTCCTGAAAAATTTAAGCATATATATTTTAATTGTGCTGGTTATTATAGTCCTGATTAAATATACCCAGCCGCCCACTACGGGAATGGAAGAGTGGAACTATAACAGGTTCATCCAGGCAGTAAATCAGGGCCAGGTTCAAGAAGTAACCATCCAGTCCAGGGAGCATACAAACCTGATTGCCGGAACAACAAAAAACGGTACCAGGTTCCAGGTTACGGGGTTAAAAAATGATGCTCAAATAACTACCATTTTGCTCGATAAGGGCGTGGAAGTTAAAATTCAGGAGCCTCCTTCCCCGGGCTGGTGGGCCAACATTCTGAGCAGCCTTTTGCCCATCCTGATTTTCGTTTTGCTGTTCTTCTTTATGATGCAGCAAACCCAGGGTGGGGGCAACCGGGTGATGTCCTTTGGTAAGAGCCGGGCCCGCCTGCATACCGATGATAAGAAGCGGGTTACCTTTGCCGATGTGGCGGGTGCCGATGAAGTTAAGGAAGAATTGCAGGAAATAGTGGAGTTCCTGAAAAACCCGAAAAAGTTTGCCGAACTGGGAGCCCGCATTCCCAAAGGGGTGCTTCTCTACGGGCCCCCCGGAACGGGTAAGACCCTTCTGGCCCGGGCAGTGGCCGGAGAAGCGGGGGTACCCTTTTTTAGCATTAGCGGCTCTGATTTTGTGGAAATGTTTGTGGGCGTCGGCGCCTCCCGGGTGCGGGACCTTTTCGACCAGGCCAAGAAAAATGCTCCCTGCATTGTCTTCATTGACGAGATTGATGCCGTGGGCCGGCAGCGGGGTGCGGGCCTGGGTGGCGGTCATGACGAGCGGGAGCAAACCCTGAACCAGCTGCTGGTTGAAATGGATGGCTTCAGCCCCAACGAGGGGATCATCATCATTGCCGCCACCAACCGCCCGGATATCCTGGACCCCGCCCTGTTAAGGCCCGGCCGGTTTGACCGGCAGGTGGTGGTGGATATCCCCGATGTGGTGGGACGCAAGGAAATTCTCAAGGTGCATGTGCGGGGCAAGCCCCTGGCTCCCGATGTGGACCTGGATGTGCTGGCCCGGCGCACACCGGGCTTTACCGGTGCCGATCTGGCCAACCTGGTAAATGAAGCCGCTCTCCTGGCCGCCCGCAACAATAAAACCCAGATCTCCATGCAGGAACTGGAGGATTCCATTGAAAGGGTTATTGCCGGCCCGGAGAAAAAATCCAAGGTTATCAGCGAGCAGGAAAAGAAGCTGGTTTCCTACCACGAAGCCGGCCATGCCGTGGTGGGGTATCTCCTTCCCAATACCGATCCGGTGCACAAGGTTTCCATTATTCCCCGGGGCAGGGCCGGGGGCTACACCCTGCTCCTGCCCAAGGAAGATCGCTATTACATGACCCGTTCCATGCTCCTGGACCAGGTGACCATGCTGCTGGCCGGCCGGGTGGCTGAAGCCCTGGTTTTGAAGGAAGTCAGCACCGGTGCGCAGAACGACCTGGAGCGGGCCACCGAGATAGTCCGGCGCATGGTCATGGAGTACGGCATGAGCGAAGAGATCGGCCCCATGACCCTGGGGCGCAAGCAGGAGACAGTCTTTTTGGGACGGGATCTGGCCCGGGACCGGAACTATGGCGAAGAGGTGGCCGCGGCCATTGATAAGGAAGTGCGGCGCATGATTGAGAGCTGTTACAACCGGGCCAAAGAGCTTCTGGAAAAGCATATAGATACGCTGCACCTGGTGGCCAAGACACTTTTTGAAAAGGAAACCCTGGAAGCGGAGGAATTTGCCGCCCTGATGAAACAGGCCGGGGAAGAAGAGCACAGCGCCAAAAATTAGATGCCGGGGTCTGTTTCACGTAAATATTCAGGGAAGCCGTCATGACAGGGATGCGGCGCTGTCGGCGCGAAGCATTGGGGTAAGCGAGGACAGCGCTGCATCCAACCGGGTTTCATTGAATATTTACGTTGAATATTTGCGTTTCAGTGCTCCGGTAATTATATACAGGAGGAGTCGTGGTATGGAACGGACCTTTGTGATGATTAAACCCGACGGGGTTCAGCGAAACCTGGTGGGGAACATTATTGCCTGTTTTGAGAAGAAGGGGTTGAAAATAGTCGGCTTGAAAATGATGCGCATCCCGCGGGAGCTGGCTGAAAAGCATTATGGAGAACACAGGGACAAGCCATTTTTCGGCTCACTGGTGGATTACATAACGTCGGGACCGGTGGTAGCCATGGTTCTGGAGGGAAAGGATGCGGTGACGACGGTCCGGGAAATGATGGGGGCCACCAACCCCTTGAAGGCTGCTCCGGGAACTATCCGTGCCACTTACGGGATGGATATCGGCCGCAACGTGGTTCACGGTTCCGATTCGCCGGCCAGTGCTGCCCGGGAGATCGGCCTGTTTTTTGCACCGGAAGAACTGGTGGATTACCAGAGAGACGTGGACCGCTGGATTTATGAATAGGAGAGTGGCGCAGCAGGCCACTCTTTTTTAAACCTGAATTTTTAATGAACATAATAAAAAAATTATTTGAAGAAGGAATTCTCTGATAAAATGACGAACTTGTAAAGAATAGCAAGGGGTGAGATGGATTGGCGGGAGAACTTAAAATTGGCCTGCGGGGTGAAGCCTCTACGCGGGTCACGGAAGATAATACTGCCCTGGCTTACGGCAGTGGGGGAGCAAGGGTTTTTGCCACCCCCGCGATGATCGGCCTGATGGAAAAAGCGGCCCTTTCTTCGGTGGACCCGCTTCTGGAACCGGGGCAGGTCACTGTTGGTATCCGGGTGGATGTGGAGCACCTGGCCGCCACTCCTGTGGGAATGGAAGTTGTTGCCACCTCAGAACTGGTGGAAATTGACGGCAGGCGCCTTGTGTTCAAGGTGGAAGCCCGCGATGAGCAGGAGTTGATCGGCCGCGGTACCCATGAGCGCTTTATTGTTGACGGGGAGCGTTTCCTTTCCCGGGCTGCAGCGAAGTTGAAATCTACCTCCTGAGTCCAGCAATAGATATTCCGGTTTCTGCCGGGATGTCGTTTTATGTAGCTTACTTTAAGATAAGGAAGAGGGGGGGAAGGAGAGTATTTCGGGGCAGCGGTAGCGTTAGAGGGTTATAAATAAAATTTAAATTAATTATTTTCAACCAAGCGGAAAGGAGAGAAAATTTATGCCTTACGATGCCACCAAGATGGCTGACTGGCAGATTGCCGAAGAAGCGGAAAAGAATATGCCCACTCCTGAAGAGTGGCGCGAAAGACTCGGCCTGGAGAAGGATGAGGTCATTCCCTACGGCAGGATCTGCAAGCTTGACTTCATGAAGATCATTGAGCGCTTAAAGGACAGGCCGAACGGCAAGTACATCAACGTTACGGCTATTACTCCCACCCCGCTGGGAGAAGGTAAGACTACCACCACCATCGGCCTGGTTGAAGGCCTGGGCAAGAGGGGCAAAAACGTGGGCTGTGCTATCCGCCAGCCGTCGGGCGGCCCCACCTTCAATATTAAGGGTACGGCAGCCGGTGGCGGTAATGCCCTGGCCATCCCCATGACCGAGTTTTCCCTGGGTCTGACGGGGGACCTCAACGACATCATGAACGCCCACAACCTGGCCATGGTAGCCCTGACCTCCCGCATGCAGCACGAGCGCAACTACGATGACGCCGAGCTGGCCAAGCGGAACCTCCGCCGGCTGAATATCGACCCCACCCGGGTGGAAATGGGCTGGACCATCGACTTCTGCGCCCAGGCGCTGCGCAACATCATCATCGGCATCGGCGGCCGGATGGACGGCTACATGATGCAGTCCAAGTTCCAGATTGCCGTCAGTTCCGAGCTTATGGCTATCCTGGCGGTGGCCAACGACCTGAAGGATCTGCGGGAACGCATTGGCAAGATCATCGTGGCCTTCGATATGAAGGGCAACCCGGTTACCACCAGTGACCTGGAAGTGGCCGGTGCCATGACCGCCTTCATGCGCAACACCATTAACCCCACCCTGATTTCCACGGTGGAATACCAGCCCGTGCTGGTCCATGCCGGTCCGTTTGCCAATATCGCCATAGGCCAGTCTTCCATCATTGCCGACCGGATCGGTCTGAAGATGTTTGACTATCACATCACCGAGAGCGGCTTTGGTGCCGACATCGGCTTTGAAAAATTCTGGAACGTCAAGTGCCGCATGAGCGGCCTGGTACCCAACGTTTCCGTGATTGTGGCCACCATCCGTGCCCTGAAGATGCACGGCGGTGGACCGAAGGTTGTGCCCGGCCGGCCGCTTCCCGACGAGTACACCAGGGAAAACCTGGCCCTGCTGGAGAAAGGCATCGAGAACCTGATCCACCACATCGGCATTGTCAAGAAGGCCGGCATCAATCCTGTGGTCTGTATCAACTCCTTCTACACCGATACCCCCGACGAGATCAAGCTGGTCCGCCGCCTGGTGGAAGAAGCCGGCGCCCGCTGCGCGGTATCCGAGCACTGGCTCAAGGGCGGCGAAGGTGCTCTGGAGCTGGCCGATGCGGTCATCGATGCCTGCAATGACCCCGTGGACTTCAAGTTCCTCTACCCGCTGGAAATGCCGCTGCGGCAGAGGGTGGAGGTTATCGCCAGGGAAGTCTACGGAGCGGACGGCGTGGTCTGGACGCCGGAAGCGGAAGCCAAGGCCAGAATGATCGAAGAAAATCCCGCCTACCGCGACTTTGCCACCATGATGGTCAAGACACACCTGAGCTTGAGCCACGACCCGAACCTCAAGGGCGTGCCCAGGGGCTGGGTTCTGCCGGTGCGCGACGTGTTAATCTTTGCCGGGGCCAAGTTCCTCTGCCCGATGACCGGTACCATCAGCCTGATGCCCGGTACCAGCTCCGACCCCGCTTTCCGGAGAATAGACGTGGATGTAAATACAGGCAAAGTTATCGGTCTCTTCTAAGGGAAGAAACTTCCGTAGGGGTACCCCGGTTTACCCGGGGTGCTTTTTTGTTCAAAACAGGGGCGGGAAAATGCGAATTATCTGGTTATTAAATTGACACTTGTTCAGGTTGCCGCTATAATTATGTCAATGGCCGTTTTTTAGCTGTCATGCGGGGGCCTGGAAAATCTCCAAATAAATTCCAAAAACAACTGGTAATCGCAAGAAAAATACCAGCAGTTAGGAGTGTTGCCAATGTCCAGACCACCGAAATGTCGCAGGGTAGAATTTATTCCCCGCCTGACTTTCTTCAAGCCAGCGGGGGTACCTCTCCGGGACCTGGAAGAAGTGGGCCTCACCGTGGAAGAACTGGAAGCCATACGTTTAAAGGATTTGCTGGGATTGGAGCAGGAGGCCTGCGCCGAGAGGATGGGAGTTTCCCGCCCCACCTATCACCGCATTTTAAGCGCTGCCCGGGCCAAGGTGGCCGAGGCGCTGGTCAACGGCAAGGCCATCCGGGTGGAAGGTGGTAACTTCCAGCTGGTGATGCGTCGTTTTCTCTGTGAAAAGTGCGGCCACCAGTGGGAGCTGCCGTGCGGTCAGGGTCCCCGGGGTTCGGAGATGACCTGTCCCAATTGCGGAAGTACCGAATTTTACCGCATCAACCAGGATGGAACACCGTTCCGCTGCCAGCGCTGGGAAAAGTGCAGGAAGCTGGATAAAATGGCCGAAAATGAGTAGCTTGTCTCGTAAATAAACGGGGTGGATCCTTTGCAGCGGGTGGGACGGATTATCAGGGATAGCTATTACCGGTACTACCTGGAGCAGAATGCGGCCCGGGAAAAGGACAGGCCCTTTTGCCGGCACGATTTCCAGCACATGCTGGATGTGGCCCGGATAAGCTATATTTTACTGGTAGAAGGCAACCTTATCCCCGGGTTTATTGGCAGAAACCGCCTGGACAGCCACCAGGCGGCCAAAGAGGTGGTTTATGCTGCCGGGCTGTTGCACGATATCGCCCGCTGGCAGCAGTACGACACCGGGGAAGACCATGCCGCGGCGGGTGCCCGCCTGGCCGGGCCAATTCTGGAACGGGCGGGGTTTTTGCCCCGTGAAATAGAGGTAATTACCCGGGCCATCGCCGCCCACCGGCGGGGGGAGCCCTGGGGAGGGATGCTGGGGCGCCTTTTATGCCGGGCCGATGACCTGGCCCGCCCCTGTGCCCTTTGCGCTGCCCGCGAGAAGTGCTATAAGGCTGATCGGATGGAGACGCTGCGGGAAACATTGATTTATTGACTAAGAGCGTATCCAGGAGTGATTTAGTGTGCCTGTGCAGGTATGGAATATCGAGGTAAAGAACCGCGCCCAGGCCCTGCAGGAAATAGCTGCGGTGGGGGCGGACAGGATTGGTTGCCGGCTGATGGCCCCCAAGGCGGTTCACCGGGTTTTGAAGATCAGCGGCCTGACCCCCGTCCAGGCCAATGTACTCAAGCAGGAGATGCTGGCCAGGGGCGGGGAGGTGGCCGTGGCCCGGGGGGTGGTGGAACATGCGGTGGAGAAAACCGATGTGCTGCTTATGGGCACCCTGAAGCAGTTTGATGCCCTGCTGGCCAAGCTCAAGATGCAGCCCTTCGGACTTCCCGCCCTGGCGGAAGAAATACGCCGCGTCCTGCAGAACCTGGAGGGCCGTCCTGTAAGGCGGCTGGACTGCCGGGGAAGGGAACTGGTGCTGGGGGAAAGGACCCTGGTTATGGGCATCCTCAACGTAACTCCCGATTCCTTTTCCGATGGCGGCAGGTTCTATGACCCGGGGCGGGCGCTGGAGCATGCCCACCGCATGGTGGAAGATGGGGCCGATATTATCGACCTGGGCGGGGAATCCACCCGGCCGGGGTACACGCCGGTAACGGTGGAAGAAGAAATGCGCCGGGTGATACCGGTTCTGGAAAGGCTGGTGCAGGAGATTCCCGTACCCATATCCGTTGATACCACCAAGGCTGCAGTGGCCCGGGAGGCCCTGGAAATTGGCGCCCACATCATCAACGACCAGTGGTCCCTGCGGGCTGACCCGGAGATGGCGGCGGTGGTGGCCCGCTATGATGCCCCTGTCATCTTCATGCACAACCAGGAAGGTACGGAGTACAGGGATTTGATGGGGGACATCATCCGCTTCTTCCGGGAGAGCATCGCCCTGGCCCTGGAGGCGGGGATTAATCTCGAAAAAATCATTATCGACCCCGGAATTGGCTTCGGCAAAACCGTGGAGCAGAACCTGGAGGTTATGAGCCGGCTTTCCGAACTGGCCTGCCTGGGGCTGCCGGTGCTGCTGGGGACTTCCCGGAAGTCGATGATCGGTAAAACTTTGAACCTGCCCGCGGACCAGCGGATGGAGGGTACGGCGGCCACGGTGGCCATTGGCATTGCCGCCGGGGTGGACATCGTGCGGGTGCACGATGTAAAGGAAATGGTGCGGGTGGCCCGTATGACCGACGCCATGGTGCGCCGGAAGCCCGCGCGCTGTGCCTGCGGGGAAGAATAAAGCTGGCGGCTGCTTGTAATTGCCGCCTTTAATTCTTTTTAAGACATGGATTATACGGATTTGGGGTGCAGAACCAGTGGATCGGTTGATTTTAAAGGGCATGGAGTTTTACGCCTTTCACGGTGTTTTACCCCAGGAACAGCACCTGGGCCAGCGGTTTATTATCGATGTGGAATTGTCCCTGGACCTGGCTCCCGCCGGCAGGACCGACGATCCGGAACAGACGGTGAATTATGCCCGGGTTTTCCGGCTGGTGGAGGAAGTGGTTACCGGGGCCCCCTGCCGTTTGATTGAGGCGGTGGCGGAGAAGGTGGCCGGTGCCATCCTGGAACAATTTCCGGTAAGCGAGGTGCTGGTCCGGGTAAAGAAACCCGGCGCCCCGGTACCCGGTCATTTTGCATACATGGGCGTGGAGATCCGCCGCCGGCGCTGAGGACAGGAGGCAGGTTTTCGCAAGCACATTCTACAAACTGACGATATTGGCATGTCCTCACAGGGGGGCTTGAGATGGAAGTTGTAGCCTATATCGGCCTGGGATCGAACATGGGGGAGAAAAAAGCCAATTTGAAGGTGGCCCTGGAACTGCTGGGCCGGGTGCCGGGGGTTAAACTTTTGCGGGTGGCCCCCTTTTACCGCACCGAACCGGTGGGCTATACGGATCAGGACTGGTTTGTCAATACCGTAGCGGAAGTGGAAACCACCCTCTCCCCCCGGGAATTGCTGGCCGCCTGCCTGGAAGTGGAGAACCGCCTGGGGAGGGTGCGGGGTGTGCGCTGGGGCCCCCGGGTGATTGACCTGGACCTGCTCCTTTACAACGGGCAGGTCATTGATGAACCCGCCCTCGTGGTTCCCCACCCGCGCATGCACGAGCGCGCCTTTGTCCTGGTGCCCCTGGCCGACCTGGCGCCGGATCTGGTCATCCCGGACCGGGGCGGGGTGAGGGAGTTGCTGGCCGGCGTTGACCGACAGGTCGTGGAACAATTATAAAAAATAAGGGTCAATTGCTTTTAACGTAACAACAGCCCGGCCGGCCTGGAACAGCCGGGCTGTTCACTTCCTCACCCGGGCTGGCTGCTCCGGTGACAGCAACAAATCCCGCAGGGAATGCGTAAAGTTTCGACGGATAAAGCTGGAAAAGCATGCGTCATTTCCATTATTTTATGATAAAATATTTCCGGTTGCATCTATCATAAGATAGATAGTCCCGGCGCTGTAGAGGTGGTGTTAGAGTGAACGAACTGATGCGGGTCAATCTCGATCCGGTGGTTGAGCAGGTTAAGGCAGCACTGCAAAATTTTCCCCAGGTGGCCGGCGCTTACCTGTTTGGCTCCATCCTGGGGCCATGCCGGCCGGATAGTGACATTGACCTGGGCCTGATATTGGAGCCGGGGATAATACTGGACAGTGCCGAATCAGACCAGCTGGAAGCAGCCATATCTCTTTTGCTTCCGCCTTATGAAGGGCATCCCTATGATATTGTTCTGGTGAACCCGGAGAAGCCGCTTTTTGCTTTTCGGGTGATTAAAGAAGGGAAATTAATCTATGCCAGGAATATGGAGCGCATTACCGATGTAATGGAATACGTCAGTAGAAGGTATGCCGATTTGTACCCGCGGTACCGGGCGGCGCTGGAAGAAATTTTTGCCGGGGTGATGGCCGGTGGGTCTGGATCGAGAACGGATAATGGCCAAAATCAGCTATATACGGGAACAGGTGGCCAGCATCAATGAGTTGTTGAATAGCAAGAAAAAAGAGGACATATTAATGGATCCCTGGCTGGTAAGAGGTTTAAAATATTCAATGCAAACGGCGGTGGAAGCCATGATAGATTTAGCCTATCATATTGCAGCTAAAAAATTCGGTCACGCACCGGGAGACGCCAGGGATGCCATGCGCATACTCTTTGAGGGAGGATTGATTACCAGGGATAGATTGACGGTTTATTCAGCCATGATTGGTTTTCGCAACCGTGTTGTCCATGGTTATCAGGAAGTTTCCGCCGAAAAGGTATATGAAATGGCACGAAACGAACTCGGTGATTTTGAAGATTTTATCCGCGAAATCGGAGCTGTGCTGGAAGAGGAAGATAAGGAACAGATGTTACCGGCTGATTAAAGAAAAAGAGGGACTGGCCTCCCCGTTACGAGCTTTATTAACTTCTGGTTACGTTAATATAAATCAGAGCCCATATCGGCATTGGTAACACGAGACCCCAAATTATCCAGGCAAGTGCCCCTTTGTTTAGTTTAATTGCTATAACAGGGAGTAAGTACAAAACTACTAATACAATTTCAAAAAATGGTATATAATAAAATGCAGGTAAATTCCCCAAATAATATATCCAGGGGTAGTATATAACACAGCTCAGTATATACCATGGCAGGGATTTTTTAATAATCCCATAAGAAGCCGTTATTATTGAACCAAGAAGAAAAAGAGTTCCCAAACCCATAATCAAGCACATCCTTCTTTTTTTAGTTAGCGTAACAACAGCCCGGTCTGGAACAGCCGGGCTGTTCACTTCCTTTTCCGGTCCGGCTGTCCCGGTGATAGCAACAAATCCCGCAGGGAATTGCGTAAAAAATACTGCATGTCGAGGTACACATCCCAGGTCTTTTCCACCCATTCATACCGCACCTCGTCGTCGTGGCTGAAAAGCACCTTGCCGCCGGTAACCGAATGGCACAGGGTTACGGGAGCATAATTTAACACCTTTATATCCACCGGGTAATGTATTTCCCGCTCCAGTTCCGCGCCCAGGGAAAGTTCGTATTCGAGAGCTTTTTCCCGGGGGATGGTATCTTTTTGCAAATATACTCCTATGTCAATATCCCGGAAGGCAGCTTCTTCCAGAAAAGAACCAAAGGCATAGGCGAAGATAATTTCTTTTCTTTTAGCCAGCAGGCGGGCGGCCAGCTGGCAAATCGATGGGCGTTCCTTTTCCGGCAGGGAAAGTCGCCTGTACATAAAACCATTCCTTTCGGGATGGTCAGAGCTCGCATTTTACCATGGCTGCAATTTCAGCCAGGTATAGTTCCAGATCATCCAGGTTGTTGCAAATGATATGGTAGACCTTGCTATCATCAATGTCGCCGTAACGGTGGATTAACAGGTTGCGGAACTTTGCCATCTGGATCAAGCGTTCGGCCAGCGGAGGACTTAAAAAATGCTCCCCGGATAAAATGTTGAAACAATCGGCATAGGAGTTGGGAGCCCTGCCGGTGAGCCGGGCAACCAGATGGTTACAGATATCAATGGCCGCTTCGGTGGCCACAATCAGGTAATACTTGCTTGCGGCCACCCTTTGCTCGTCAGCTAAAAACTCCTCCATGGTGAGCTTCGTCACCGGCGTAAGCCTGCTCAAGGCCTGACGGATGTCCGCCGCCTTTTGTCGCAGTTTATTTTTATTTATAGATAGTTTCATTGCGTGTCTTCCTCCATAACCGGTACAGTGTTCGTCATATCTTTATGGAAAGTATATCCTCTTTTTCCGGGGAAATCAACGGACCGGAATACATATTTTGCCTGTAGGGGCGTTGATATCCTCCCAGGGGTTACCTTCCACGGCCACCAGGAAGGCGGGCCGCCCCGGTTCAATGCGCCCCAGAAGGTTGATCCCCTGGCTGCTGTTTTAATTCCTTAGAAATTTGGCCAGAACATCTAGTATATCTATGGTGCGGACTATACCGGTGACCCTGCGCTCCCTGTCAAGGACGGGGATATGGTTTACCTGATTGGCCAGAATGACCCGTGCCACCTCTTGAACAGGGGTATTTTCGTCGACGTAAACCTGGACGACAGGCCGCATGATTTTTTTTACTTTCGTGTTTTTGAGCCGCTCCCTTTCGATGCGTAAAAAGAAGGTTCCCCAGCTATCTGTAGTCCAGATATCTTCTTCTACGCCGTAGGCGGCCAGGGCTTTAAGGATTGTTCTGGTGGTTAAAAAGCCTGTAATGTTGCCCTGCCCGTTTAAAACTAGCAGGGTGCGGTAACCTCTGGATGCCGCATTCTCAAATACTTCCAGGGCCTGTTTTAAACTATCGTCGGCATTGACAGTGGCATAATTGGAAATGGGGACCATAATATCTTTAGCCGTCCGCTGGAGCATTGGCCAAACCTCCCTCCGGTGTTTACTTTGATTGTTAATAAACATCGTATACCCGGTCCGGCGGCATTTCAACAAACCGGCGTTAAATCGTCATTTCCATATACTTAATGCTGCAGGGGGAAAGGCGAAAATTTCACAAAATGTTCTTCCGTTTACCTCAAATAATAACCTCCCCGGCAGGCCACCCTACTGCCGGGAGGTGTTTTTTATGATTAAAACGCGCAATCTTTACCACAGGGGAAAAGTTCGCGGGATCCTCAGCCTTTACTTTCCTCCCCCATTTAAAGTGTCCGGCCTCACGACCCAGAATTTTCCCGAAAGGAACAGCGGCACGATCACGGGGAAGAAAAGATACCCCGCAAAACCCTGAACTTTTTGTTGAACCATGCAGGATTCCGTTTCCGGGTTGAGAATAATTATATCCTGTGTTTATGATAGGGCCGCCTGATTCTGGTTAACATAATCCTGGCCTGCTTTGTCGTTAACCGGCCCTATTTCATTTTTCATGGAGATGGATGTTTTCCATGGCCATTCTTAGCGAATTTTTGGGGGTGACGCTGGGGGTGGTCCTGACCGCCCTCGGCCTGGATCTCTTTCTGGTGCCCAATAAAATTGCCGCCGGGGGGGTAAGCGGCCTGGCCACGGTCATCCATCACCTGCTCGGGGCTCCCGTGGGAATGACCATGCTGGCGTTGAACGTCCCCCTTTTCGCCATGGGCATTTACCGGCTGGGCCTGAAGTTTGGCTTCCGCTCCCTTTACGGTACCATCAGCCTTTCCCTGGTGGTGGACGCCCTGGCTCCCTATCTTCCCGTGCCCACCCATGACCCCCTGCTGGCCAGCATCTTTGGCGGGGTGCTCACCGGCCTGGGGCTGGGTCTGGTTTTTCGCTACCGGGGCACCACCGGGGGTACGGACCTGGCTGCCGCCATCCTGCGTACCTATACCGGTGCCAACGTGGGCCAGCTCCTTTTCCTGGTCGATGGGCTGGTGGTTCTTTTTGCGGGGTTTACCTTTAAATCCTGGGAGCTGGCCATGTACGCCCTGATTACCATTTTTGTCACCGCCTGGCTTATCGACCTGGTGCAGGAGGGGATCAGTTATACCAAGGCCTTCTTCATTATCTCCCAGAGGGCGGATGAAATTGCCGGCGTGGTTCTGCGGGAACTCAACCGCGGGGCTACGGCTTTAAAGGGGCGGGGTATGTACACCGGCAGGGAGCGGGACGTCCTGCTGGTGGTGGTCAACCGCTCCGAGGTGACCCGGCTGAAGGATCTGATCTACCAGGTGGACCGCAAGGCCTTTGTCATCCTGGCCGATGTGCACGAGGTGCTGGGAGAAGGATTCAAACAGTGGCAGGAATCGTGATTTCCAATAAATTCTTCATTGTCAGGGAGTGTTTGAAATGGAAGGGGAAAAAATCAAGAGGCTGGAAGAGAGGGCCCGGGAAATACGCCGGCACATCATCCGTATGACCGGCGCTGCCGGTTCGGGGCACCCAGGCGGCTCTTTATCCGGCGCCGACATTGTAACCGCCCTGTATTTTGCGGTGATGCGCCTTGACCCGCAGAATCCCCGCTGGCCGGACAGGGACCGCTTTGTCCTTTCCAAGGGGCATGCCGCACCCCTGCTTTATGCAGCCCTGGCGGAAAGGGGGTTCTTCCCTGTGGAGGAACTCCTTACATTGCGCCGCCTCGGCAGCCCCCTGCAGGGGCACCCGGATATGAAAAAGTTGCCGGGAGTGGAATTTTCCACAGGTTCCCTGGGCCAGGGGCTGTCCGCCGCCAACGGGATGGCCCTGGCAGCCAGGCTGGATGGCCGTGACTACCGGGTTTACGTCCTGTTAGGCGATGGGGAGATTCAGGAGGGCATGGTCTGGGAGGCGGCCATGGCGGCGGCCCACTACCGGCTGGATAACGTGACCGCCTTTCTGGACTTCAACGGCCTGCAAATCGACGGGCCCGTTTCCAAAGTCATGTCGGTGGAGCCGGTGGCGGAAAAATGGCGTGCCTTTGGCTGGGATGTGCAGGTGATTGACGGGCATAACATGGAGGAAATTCTCCGGGCGGTGGAAAGGGCCCGGGCCGTGCGGGGCCAACCCCAGATGATCGTGGCCAGAACGGTGAAGGGCAAGGGAATATCTTTTATGGAAAACATGGTGGAATGGCACGGCGTGGCCCCGAAGCCCGAAGAGGTGGAGAGGGCCCTGGCCGAGCTGGCTTAAAAAAGGGGGCTTGAATCTTCATGACAAAGATTGCCACCCGGGATGCCTATGGCAAGGCCCTGGTGGAGCTGGGGCGGGAAAATCCAGACGTGGTGGTGCTGGATGCGGACCTGGCCAAATCCACCAAAACCATTGAGTTTGCCAGGCACTTCCCGGAACGCTTCTTCGACATGGGTATAGCCGAACAGAACATGGTGGGAACGGCCGCCGGCCTGGCTGCAGCCGGGAAAATCCCTTTCTGCAGCACCTTTGCCATCTTTGCCACCGGCCGGGCCTTTGAGATAATCCGTAACAGCGTGGCCTACTCGCGGCTCAACGTGAAGATTGCCGCCAGCCACGCCGGCATCACCGTCGGGGAGGACGGCGGTTCCCACCAGTCGGTGGAGGACATAGCCCTGATGCGCTCCCTGCCCAATATGACCGTGTTTGTTCCCGCCGACGCGGTGGAAACCCGGGCGGCGGTGCGGGCGGCGGCGCAGATCCGGGGACCGGTTTACATCCGCCTGGGGCGGCCGGGGGTGCCCGTACTGCACGGGGACGATTTTCATTTTGAGCCCGGCCGGGCGGTGATCATGCGGGAGGGCAATGACGCCACCATCATTGCCACCGGCATTATGGTGGCCACCGCCCTGGAGGCTGCCGGCCTGCTGGAGCAGGAGGGCATCGGGGTGCGGGTGATCAATATGCATACCATCAAGCCGCTGGATGAGGAGACGGTGATTGCGGCCGCCCGCGAGACGGGTGTCATTGTTACCGCCGAGGAGCATTCCATCATTGGCGGCCTGGGCGGGGCAGTTGCGGAAACCGTCTGTACCCACCATCCCGTGCCCGTCTACCGGCTGGGTATACCCGATGTTTTCGGCGAGTCGGGCCGACCGGAAGAGCTGCTGGAAAAGTATGGACTGACCGCCGCACACCTGACGGCCAGGGTGCGGGAGGCCGTGAAGAGAAAGGGCAGGTAAATATCACATTCCCGGGCAACCCCTCTCTTGCGGGGAGGGGTTACCCCAGTCTGTGTGCCCTGGTTTTATTCGTTGCTCTCCAGGTCGTTTCGCTGTCCGGGCCAAAAGGCCTCGTCTCCGGTCTTCGGCGGGTACCGGCCACATTCACACCTGTTCCCGGGCAACCCCTCTTTTACGGGGAGGGGTTGCCTGTTTTTTTCTGGTTTTTCAGGAGGACTTCTGGAGAGGTTGTCGAAGTGTATACAAAAAAGCTGAAGTATCCCCAATTTTTGTGGTCCCTGTTTGGTCCGGCAGCACCTGTCTTGAGCCGGGCGTTATTATGGGGGAAATCTGGTTTTCGAAGCAGCTGAGGTGGCATTAATGATCCGTTTTTACGGCGTGACCAAGGTTTACCCCAACGGGGTGAAGGCCCTGGATAATATAAACCTGCACATTAAAAAGGGAGAGTTTCTTTTTCTGGTTGGCCCCAGCGGGGCGGGCAAGTCCACCCTGACCAGGCTCATTTTCCGGGAAGAGCTTCCCACCCGGGGGCAGGTCCTGTTTAACGGCAGGAATGTGGCCCGCATGCGCTCCCGGGAAGTACCTTACCTGCGCCGCAGGATAGGCATGGTCTTTCAGGACTTCCGGCTCCTGCCCCAGAAGACGGTTTTTGAAAACGTGGCCTTTGCCCTGGAGGTGACCGGGGCTTCTTCCCGGGATATCAAAAGGCGCGTTCCGGAGGTGCTTAAACTGGTTGGCCTGGAGGATAAGGCCGGTATGCTGCCCGCCCACCTTTCCGGAGGGGAGCAGCAGCGGGTGGGTATTGCCCGGGCTATTGTGAACAACCCCGTTCTTCTCATTGCTGACGAGCCCACCGGCAACCTGGACCCGGAAACTTCCTGGGGACTGATGGAGTTGTTTCAGCAGATCAACAAAGCAGGAACCACCATCATCATGATCACCCATGCCCGGGAGATTGTGGACGCCATGAAAAAGCGGGTGGTGGCCCTGGAGTCGGGACGGATTGTCCGGGACGAGGAAGGCGGGGGTTACAGCCGTGAGGATTAGAACAATCGCCTACTACTTCCGGGAGGCGTTTTTATCCATCTTCCGCAACGGCTGGCTGTCCCTGGCTGCGGCGGCTACGGTGGCCATATCCCTGGTTATACTGGGCTGTTCCCTGCTGGTGGTGGTGAATACGGACCGCCTTGCGGACCAGCTGGAATCCAGTGTGGAGATCAGCGCCTTTTTAAAGGACGGCCTCGAACAGGAGGAAATCAGGGAGTTAAACGATAAGATCCGCTTCCTTCCCGGCGTGGTTGAAGTGCAGTTTGTCCCTAAAGAAGAGGCTTTACAGGAAATGCGCCGGAGCTTCGGTTCGCGTCAGGATATCCTGGACGGCCTGGAGGATGATAATCCCCTGCCGGATACCTTCCGGATTAAAACCAGGCGGGCCGATCAGGTGGTGGAAGTGGCCCGGAAAATTTCCTCCCTGGACGGGGTGGAAGATGTGCGCTACGGCCAGGGCCTGGTGGAAAGGCTGGTAGTGGTGACGCGCTGGATACGTGTGGTGGGAGTGGGGGCCATGATCCTGGTGGGTGCCGCGGCCATATTTTTAATTTCCACCACCATCCGCCTTTCGGTGTTTGCCCGGCGCCGGGAAATAGGGATTATGAAGTACCTGGGGGCAACCAACTGGTTTGTGCGCTTTCCCTTTTTAATTGAAGGGATGGTGCTGGGACTGCTGGGTTCTTTGCTGGCGGCAGCCCTGGTGTATACCGGCTACCTGTCGCTGGTGGAGCATATGGCCCGGGCGATGCCCTTTATCCCCCTGGTTTCCGACGGGCAGGTGATCTTCAGGTTGCTTGCAGCTCTGGTGGGGTTGGGGCTGGGTATAGGGGCCCTGGGCAGTACCATATCCATCCATCGTTTTTTGAATGTCTAGTTAATGGGGGGAAATGGCTTGAACGGTTTCACCGGCAAGATCATGTCCCTGGTGGTAGTTCTGGCCCTGTCCGGTACCCTCGCAGGTCTGGCCCAGGGGGCCAGCCTGCAGGATAAACTGCAGGAGACCAGGCAGAAACTTTATCAGGAACAGGAGAAGGTGCAGGATTCCAGGCAGGAAGTGCGCGGTTACGCCGAGCAGGTGGCCGATTCGGAGCGGGCCATTATGGCTGTGGAACAGCGCATCCGCCAGCTGGACCGGGAGCTGCAGGCGGCCCTGCAGGAGGTCGACCGGGCCCGGCAGGAGCTGGCCGTGGCTGAGGAGAAGCTGGAAGAGAGCCGCCAGGTGATGAAGCAGCGCCTGAGGAGCATTTACCAGTGGGGAGAAGTCGATTACCTGGAAGTTCTGCTGGCTGCCCGGGACTTCAATGACTTTGTCACCCGTTATGAATTCTTGAAACGGGTGGCGGCCCGGGATGCGGCCATTGTCGCTGATTTTACGGCCCGGCGCGAAGAGGTGGCCGCAAAGAAGGCCCGGCTGGAGGAGCGGCGGGACCGCATTATGGCGCTCATGCGGGAGCAGCAGGCTGCCCGTCAGGAACTGGTGGAGCGGCAGAGGCAGCAGAAACTGCTCCTGGCCCAGGCGCAGCAGGAATTGAGCCGCCACATGGAAGAAGCGGAAAGATTAAAGGCGCAGGAACAGGAAATCCTGCGGCAGATCGCCCTGGAAAGGGCCCGCAGCCACCCTTCGGCGCCCCGGGGCAGCGGGGCCATGAGCTGGCCGGTACCCGGTTACTCATCCATTTCTTCGGGTTTTGGTTCCCGCACGCATCCGATACTGGGTTATGTGCGCCTGCATAACGGCATTGATATCCCGGCTCCCACAGGTACGCCGGTGGTGGCCGCCCAGGATGGAACGGTTATATACGTGGGTACCATGAGCGGTTACGGCAATGTGGTTATGCTCGATCATGGCGGGGGCGTAACCACCATCTACGCCCATCTTTCGGCCCAGCTGGTTTCAACCGGCCAGGAAGTAAGCAGGGGGCAGGTTATCGCCCGGGTGGGCAGTACAGGGCTGTCCACCGGCCCGCACCTGCATTTTACCGTCATGGTCAACGGGTCGCCGGTGAATCCCCTGGGTTACCTGTAACGTGCTTTACCGCCGCGTTTCCGGAAAACCAGGCCGGGAGCGCGGCTTATTTTCTCCGTATATCCTATTTCCGGAAGCCGTTAATTTTATAATGTTGTAATTACTCCGGCCTTATTGTAGTATAATACGTGTGTACAGGAAAGATAAGGCAGGTGGATGTTAAGGTGGGCATGTATTATTATTACCGGCCGGGCAGGTGGGGCCGCTGGCTGGCAGTGCTGGGTCTGGTGGTTTTTCTTGTTATTGTGGTCTTTGGCGGCATGCTGGCCAGCAACTACAAGCATCTGGGGACCCTGCTGGAAGTTATCCACCTGGTTCGCACCAGATACCTGGAGCCGGTGAATGCTACCACTCTTGTTGACGGGGCTATCCGCGGGCTGGTCAAGTCCCTCAACGACCCCTACTCGGTTTACCTGGACCCGGGGGAGTACGCCCGCCTGCAGGAGCAAATCCGGGGTAGCTTTGGCGGGCTGGGCATCCTGGTGGGCATTAAAGAAGATCAGCTGACGGTTATGCGGGCCTATGAGGGGACGCCGGCCTACCGGAAGGGGATCAGGCAGGGGGATGTTATCGTCCGCATTGACGGCCGGGATGCCCGGGGAATGGATCTGGATACGGCTGTAAGCCTGATGCGCGGGCCTGTGGGCACGGAGGTCAAGCTGACCATCACGCGCAAAGGAGCGCCCCAACCCTGGGATGTAAATCTGGTCCGGGAGGAGATTAGCGTACCCACTGTCGAGGGCAGAATGATACCGGGCAAAGGAATTGGCTATATTTCCCTGACCCAGTTTACCGAAAAAACTCCGGATGAACTGGAGTCCACCATTACCCGTCTGAAAAAAGAAGGAATGCGGGCCGTTCTCCTTGACCTGCGCAATAATCCGGGTGGTGAGCTGCGCTCGGCGGTAAAGGTGGCCGGTTATTTTATACCCCGGGGACCCGTGGTTTATATCCAGTATCGTTCCGGAAGAGAGGAAACATATTCCTCGGAAGGCAAAAACCTCAACCTCCCGCTGGTAGTGCTTATCAACCGGGCCAGTGCCAGTGCGGCTGAAATTCTGGCCGGGGCGGTGAAGGATACCGGATCGGGTATCCTGGTGGGAGAAAAGACTTTCGGCAAGGGTATTGTGCAAACGGTATATGAACTGGATAACAGTGCCGCCTTGAAGCTGACCACGGCCCGTTACCTGACCCCGGCGCGTCACGATATCAATAAGAAGGGTATTGTTCCGGATGTGGTGGTGGAACAGGAGCCCCAGGCACAGGTGGACCTGCAGCTGGAAAGGGCCATCCAGATCCTGGAGAGCAGGATGGCCAGGGCTGCCTGACGGGGAGGGTGGTGTAAATGTTTCCTTTCAGCCAGCTGCTGCCGCTCATAGTAACCACCCTGGCTTCCGTTTTCTTTGATCCCCTGTTCTGGGTGGTAATACTTTTGGTGGCCCTGCAGTACCGGCGCATGGCCGTTGCCAGGAATGAGTTTTTCGGCCTAGCGGCTGACGGTGGGGTATGGCGCGATACCCTGGCGGCCACGGGATACGGGCTGCTGGGCGGTTTCCTTGGTAGTTTCATTATGGTGCTGATTGGGCTTTCCCTCACCGGTTCCGGCCTGGTCTATCTCTGGCCGGTAGCTATTTTATTGATGCTGATCAACGCCCGGTTTCTCTGCTTTGCCTATGCCGGGGGGGTGCTGTCGCTCAGCAACCTGCTTTTTGGTTTTCCTGAAATACATATTGCCCAGGTTCTGGCTCTGGTGGCCGTTTTGCACCTGGTGGAGAGCGCCCTGATCCTGGCCAGCGGTCACCTGGGTGCCGTTCCGGTTTATTTTAAGTCACCCTCCGGCCGGGTGGTTGGCGGGTATACCCTGCAGCGCTTCTGGCCCATTCCCATCGTAGCCCTGGCTGCCGTTGGTCCGGTAGCAGTACAGCACGGGGTGGCCATGCCCGAATGGTGGCCCCTGATTAAGCCGGAAGTCAACGGTGAGGCCAGGGATCTGGTGTACACCCTCATTCCGGTGGTGGCCGGCCTGGGTTATGGTGATCTGGCCGTTTCCCGCAGCCCCGGTGAGAAAAGCCGCCTTTCGGCTCTTTTCCTGGGTGCCTACAGCCTCTGCCTCCTGCTCCTGGCGTTAATGTCCCAGCATTTCCGCGTTCTGGCCTTCCTGGCTGCCCTCTTCTCTCCCCTGGGACATGAAATGGTTATATACATCGGAAAGAAGCTGGAATTTTTGCGTCCCCCTCTATTTGTTTCCCCTTCCCGGGGGGTCCGGGTACTGGATGTGCTGCCGGAGAGCCCGGCCTGGCGGGCGGGAATCCGCTCGGGAGATGTATTGCTGGCCCTGAACCAGTACCAGGTAAATTCCCGTTCCGAGCTGGAAATGGTCCTGGCCGGCGCCGGGAGCCGGGTGGAGGTGCAGTTTCTCCACGGGTCGGAACAATCCTGCCGCCGGGAGGTTGTCTTCCGGGTTCCGGACCAGCCTCTGGGTATCGTACCCGTGCCCGATGGTGGTGAGGAAGCTGTGATGGACCTTTCCACAGCCGGTCCCCTGGGGCGATGGTGGCAGGATTTCTGGCGGCGTTTTAAAAGGGCATAATTTGCCGTTGACACCTGTAGCAGGGGGGTCTATAATCGTTTATGAAAAAAGGTGGTGCGTGAATTATGTGTGAAGCAAATGCTTACCTGCGCAAAGAAGGCAGGGAAGAACTGTTTTTTGAGAACGTGGACCGGGTGATCCCCCATGAGGATGGTCTTTTGCTGGAGGATATTTTTGGGCGGCGTAAAATGATCAAGGCCAGGATTGTGGAGCTGGCCCTGGTGGATCACCGCATTATTTTAGAGAAAGAAGAATAGACAAAGTGTAAGGACTTTTAGCAAAGGGGCAGTTAAAACCTGCCCCTTTTCCTTGGGCGTAAAGGGGGGCGGGGCAGCAGCGCGATAAATTACCGGAGGATGGCCGCCGTTCCGGGTATTTCTGCCGGCAGTTTGTAATGGCGAGGTGAAACAGTGTTCTGGTTGCAGGAAAGCCTGTTCAGCGACCCCGGATGGGATCTTACGGGGATAAACGATTTGGAAACCCTGGAGCAAAAGGTCAAAACATGCAACCGCTGCGGCCTGCGGGCCGGCTGCCAGGGAGTGGTTTTTGGGGAAGGTAATCCCCGGGCCAGGGTTGTGCTCTGCGGTGAAGGCCCGGGTGCCGACGAAGATCGCCTGGGGCGGCCTTTTGTGGGAAAAGCAGGCCAGCTGCTGGATAAAATTTTAGAAGCCTGTGGATTCGGGCGATTTGAACACGTGTACATATTAAATACCGTCAAATGCCGTCCCCCGGGTAACCGGATACCCACCGAAGAGGAGCGGGCAGCCTGCCGTCCCAACCTGGAGGCCCAGCTGCGTATTATAAAACCCCGGATAATGGTTTTGCTCGGAGCCACCGCCCTCCAGGCCGTCCTGGACCCCCGGGGGCGCATTACCCGGGACCGGGGGCGCTGGGTGGAAAAGAACGGGGTCTGGATCATGCCCACCTACCACCCGGCAGCCCTGCTGCGCAATCCCAAATTGAAGAGGGACACGTGGGAGGATTTCAAGCAGGTGGTGGCCAAGTACCGGGAACTCATCGACCCCAACCACTACTCCCCCCACTGTTGAAATATCGCGGAATCCCGCCGGCCTCCGCCGGTGGTGTTTAACCCGTACTTCTGACAGGTCCCGGCAGGTCCGGGGGCCAGGCGGTGACGCCACTGCGCCGGGCCTGGTTTAAAAGCGCCATAAATCTCCGCTCTGCGGTGTTAATTTTAAAAATTGCATAATCAACCATTTCGTTATCCACCAGGTGAAATTCCTTTAAAGCTTCCTGCCACTCACGGCGTGCCTGGTCAATAATGTCCACCAGGGTGGGCGTCCGGCGTTTGTAAAAGGAGCCCGGCCATCTTAACAATCCCTTTAAAATTAACTGCCAGAAAGCAAGCAGCCTGCTCAAAGGGGGATCACCTCCCATAACCTATGGTTATGAGCCCTCTGCCCTTCCTAGAAGGGTATTTTTTTATAAACGGAACAGGCCCCGCTCCAATTATATTTCCGGACCTGCCAAAGCATAATACTTTAAGGCAGACTGCTGAGAAACTCTTTATGTGGCCTGGTTTTAAAGGAGGAGCGACCTGGAGTGAGCACCGCCGGGCCGGGCCCGTGCCGCGGACAGGATGTCCGCGGAGGCCACCTGAACACAGGAGGTGTGAATGTGGCCGGTACCCGCCGAAGACCGGAGCCGGGGCCTTTTGGCCCGGCCAGCGATACGACCGGGGGCGACGACTAAAACCAGGGCACATCCCGGAAATATTTTGTCTACAATCTGACTTTAAGGTATCTTTTTTAGAAGCGCCGGGGATCAGGTTGGTCCTTTTACAGGTACTGTATCTATCGGATTTTTACTGCAGGGGGCTTGAGAATGATGAACCGGTACGCCGGGTGGAAAAGGGCCGGTCTATTTGTTTTCCTGGCTGCTGTGCTGACATTAACCGGGTGTCCCGGGAAAAGTGAAGAGCAAAAGATTACCCCCCCGCTGAAGATTGCCGTCAGCCTGGCTGATATGGAGCGGGACGGCAACCGGATGATCAGAGAGGTGATGAACCGGCGTAAACGCGAGGAAAAAGTGGATATTACCTGGCTGGATGCGAAAGGTGATCCCGCACAGCAGGAAAAGCAGCTGCAGAAGCTGGCCAGACAGCGGGTTAAAGCCGTGGTCTTCCAGGCGGTGGACCCGTCAAGCGCCCCCCGCCTTGTGCAGCAGCTGGTGCAGAAAAATATTAAGGTGGTGGCCCTGGAAACGATGCCTGCTGATATGCCGGTGGATGCTTATGTGGCTTCGGATCATACCAGGGCGGGAGAGCTGCTGGCCCGTTTTGTTGACAGGGCTCTTAAAGAAGCCGCCGGCCAGCCTGCCGGGGAGGGAGGGTCATCCGGGGGTCAGGGGCAGGGCGCAGCTCAAATGGTTACACCCGGCAGTCAGCTTCCTTCCAGGCGGCCCCTGAATGTGATGATCCTGGCCGGTGACCCCCGGGATAACGCTGCCCGGGAAATTGTGGCTGCAGCCCGGAATGCCCTGCAGGCCAACCCCCAGGTGCGGGTGGTGGAGGAGGCCCAGCAGGTGGAAAACCAGCCGGCCATGGCCGCCCGGGCCGTGCAGCAGGCCCTGGCCAGGTGGAATAACAATATTGATGTTATTCTGGCCGTTGACAGCCGGCTGGCTGCAGCCGCGGTGAAGGTACTGAAAGCGGCAGGACTGGATAAGCGCGTGCTCACGGCGGGAGTGGGGGCCGATAAGGAAGCTTCCCGTGCCCTGCTGGCCGGGGAACACGATGCAGAAGTGGATAACAGGCCGGATTTGCTGGGACAGTATGCCCTGGATGCAGCGGCGGGCCTGGCCAGAACCGGACACTGGCAGTATGATACCCGGGTGGCCAGCGGGGATTACAGCGTTCCGGCCCGTATTGTACCCGTGCGCTTGATCCAGTCCAGCAACGTTTACCTGCTGCAGGAACGCTGGGGAAAGGAACTGGCCGGCCAAAAGGGCGGCGGCCAGGAACAGGGAAGCAGCCAGAGCAGCGGCTCCCAGTTGCAGGGCAGCCAGGGCGGCCAGAGCGGCCAGGCCGGCGGGGGAGGGCAGAAGCCCCGTACCACCCTGCGCATTACCACCAGGGAAGGGAAAACGGTGGAGGTGCAGATCCAGGGTGAAGTGGAACGCATTGAAAGTGTGGAAGGCGGCGGGGCCGGCCAGCAGCAAGGGCGGCCCATGGGCGGCGGAGGCGGGGCCGGTGGCGGTGCTGCTCCTGGCGGTCCCGGCGGCGGGACATAAGCACGACGGGGCAGGTGAAAGGGCCATATCCCGTTTATCCGGGAATGGCCTTTTTTAAGGGCAGCAGGGTAAATAATACCTTTACAGGGATGGATTTTCCCGTTATAAAGTATAAGATAATTTACTATCCGGTTACCTGACGGGAGGGGAATGCCCTTTGAAGATACAAATCAAAGACTGTTTTTTAAACGGAGAACCGGCCTGCGATGTGCGGATCACCCACCCCGGCGCCACGGTACAGGATTACCTGGATGCCCTGAACAATTTTATCAGGGAAAATTGCCCTCCCTGCAACGGCTGCACCGCCTGCTGCTGGGAAAGGGTGCCCCTCACTTATCCTGACGTGGCCGTCTTTCTAAAGGACAGGCGGTTCGGGCGGCAGTTTAAAGGGGTGCCTTCAGCCCTGCTGTCCTTCCTGCAGCAGTACGGCTACGTTTACGTCGATGGTCCGGTGGTGGATATCGGCCTGGGATTTAAAGCCGATGGCTCCTGTATATTCCTGGATACCCGGCAGAACCGGTGCTCCGTTTATCCCCTGCGTCCCCTGGTCTGCCAGACTTATATCTGCCGCCGGTTCACCCGCCGGGCCCGGGAGCTTAGAAGCCTGGTGGTAAATGCGGGCATGGACGAGCTGGTCCGGCGCTGGCTCCTGGAGAGCAGCCGGTGCGGCCGGCCACCGTTGATCCACGAGGGACGGCATCCCCGCCCCCGCCTGCAGGATTACCCTCCCGGTGCTTTCAGCGGCCGGGAACGTTTTGCGGAGGTCCGGCTGAAGGAAATCTGCCCGCCCCGGTTGTGGCGGGAAATGTATGCGGTGCCTGTAAATGGTAGGGACCGCATTGACAGCCAGTTAAAAGGGGAATAGAATCAATTAAGAAGCGGGGGTGGTTTAGAGTTGCCTTACCAGGAGCGACCCTTTAAACTCAAATCGGATTTCGAGCCCTGCGGTGACCAGCCCGTGGCCATTGCCCGGCTGGTGGAGGGACTGCAGAAAGGTTATCCCATGCAAACCCTTCTGGGCGTCACCGGTTCCGGGAAGACCTATACCATGGCCCAGGTAATCCAGGCGGTGCAGCGCCCCACCCTGGTGCTGGCTCCCAACAAGACCCTGGCCGCCCAGCTCTGCAGCGAGTTCCGGGAATTTTTCCCCGAGAACGCTGTAGAATATTTTATCAGTTATTACGACTACTACCAGCCCGAAGCCTATATACCCCAGACGGATACCTATATAGAAAAGGACTCTTCCATCAACGACGAGATAGATAAATTGCGCCACTCGGCTACCTGCGCTCTTTTTGAGCGGCGGGACGTGATCATCGTGGCCAGCGTTTCCTGTATCTACGGCCTTGGCGATCCCGAGGAGTACCGCACCCTGGTGCTCTCCCTGCGCAAGGGGGGCACCTATGACCGGGATGCGGTGCTGCGCAAGCTGGTGGAGATCCAGTACGAGCGCAATGATGTGAACTTCACCCGGGGTAAATTCCGGGTGCTGGGGGATGTGGTGGAGGTCTTCCCCGCCTCCTATACCGAAAGGGCCATCCGCATCGATTTCTTCGGAGACGAAATTGAACGGTTGCTGGAGTTTGATGTGCTTACCGGGGAGATCATCGGTGAACGCCAGCATGTCTCCATTTTCCCGGCCAGCCACTACACCGTTTCCCGGCCCCGCCTGGAAAGGGCCATCGAGGCCATAGAAGAGGAACTGGAGGAAAGGCTGGCCGAACTCAGGAAGCAGGGCAAATTGCTGGAGGCCCAGCGGCTGGAACAGAGGACCCGTTACGATATCGAGATGATGCGGGAGATGGGCTACTGCAAGGGCATTGAAAACTATTCCCGCCATCTTACGGGAAGGGCTCCCGGGGAGCCGCCCTATACCCTGCTGGACTACTTCCCCCGTGATTTCCTGCTCTTTATCGACGAATCTCATGTGGCTGTACCCCAGCTGCGGGGGATGTACGAGGGCGACCGTTCCCGCAAGGCAGCCCTGGTGGAATACGGCTTCCGCCTGCCCTCGGCCTTTGACAACCGGCCCCTGAAGTTTGAGGAATTCGAGCGCAAGATCAACCAGGTCATCTTTGTTTCCGCCACCCCCGGCCCCTACGAACTGGAGCACAGCAGCCAGGTGGTGGAGCAGATCATCAGGCCCACGGGGCTGGTGGATCCCGAGCTTTCGGTGCGGCCCACCCGGGGCCAGATCGATGACCTGGTGGCGGAAATCCGGCAGCGGGTGGTCAAAAACCAGCGGGTGCTGGTAACCACCCTGACCAAAAAAATGGCCGAGGATCTCACCGACTACCTGCGGGAGCTGGGCATCAGGGTGCGCTACATGCACTCGGAGATCAACGCCATCGAGCGCATGGAAATTATCCGGGACCTGCGCCTGGGGGTTTTTGACGTGCTGGTGGGGATTAACCTCCTGCGGGAGGGTCTGGACCTGCCCGAGGTCAGCCTGGTGGCCATCCTGGATGCCGATAAAGAAGGTTACCTGCGCTCGGAACGCTCCCTGATCCAGACCATCGGCCGGGCCGCCCGTAATGCGGAGGGCAAGGTAATCCTTTATGCCGACCGCATTACCGAGTCCATGGACCGGGCAATTAAAGAGACGGAGCGGCGGCGCCGCATCCAGATGGAATACAACCAAAAGCACGGCATTATCCCCCGCACGGTGGTCAAGGGAGTGCGGGATGTGATTGAGGCCACGCGGGCAGCGGAACCAAAGGCTGCGTACCGGGCCGGGGACAAGCCGCGGCCCAGGAAGCGGACCAGGAAAGAGCTCAAGCAGTTAATCGCCCGCCTGGAAAAGGAAATGCGGGAAGCTGCCCGCCACCTGGAGTTCGAAAAAGCGGCGGAACTGCGGGACGCTATCATCGAGCTGCGGCTGGAGCTGCAGGGCCTCGACAGGCGCCTGGTGCCCGTGGGAGAAGTGGTGGGGGAGTAGATCAGGCCCACACTTTCGAAAGGTCTACGGCCAGTCCCGGAAAAATTTCCGGTTTAAAGGGTTCGTTACCGGTGGCCCGGCTGACCAGGGTGTAGGCCCCTTCCTCCAGGCGGTACTCTTCCACCGTGGTGGTGTCGGGGTCGACCAGCCAGTAATAGCACACCCCGTAAAGGGCGTACACGTGGGCTTTGGTGATCTTGTCCCTGCGGGAAGTATGGGGAGAGAGAATTTCCACCACCAGGTCGGGTGCACCGGCAATGTTTTTCTCGGTTATAATTTCCGCCCTGGCGTGGGAGACAAAAATAAGGTCCGGCTGGGTAATGCTAATATTGGAAAGGATTACGTCCAGGGGAGCATAAAAAACCTCTCCCAGGTCGTGTTCCAGAACGTGGGCATCAATAATCCGCTGCAGGTTGCGGGAAACCCGCTGGTGGCGGGTGGTGGGGGAGGGCGTCACGTGCAGCACCCCTTCCAGGATTTCATAACGGTTACCGTCGTCGGGCAGGTCAAGATAATCCTCATAGGTGAGGATGATCTTCCCTGCCGGGGGAGTGGGGATACTCATAGCCGGGCCTCCTTTGCGCTCAAATATGTCTTTAGCGGCTTTTGTTTTGCTACCGTCAATTGTATAATATATCCCCGGGACAGTCAAAGGAGTCCCTTTGTTCTTTTCCGTGGCGCTATAGTCCGGCAAAGGGCATTATACGGAGGAAGAATTATGCTGGAAAAAATTGTCGTTAAAGGTGCGCGGGTGCACAACCTTAAAAATATTGATGTGGAAATTCCCCGGGGAAAGCTGGTGGTGCTGACCGGCCTTTCCGGCTCCGGGAAGTCTTCCCTGGCCTTCGACACCATATACGCCGAGGGCCAGCGCCGTTATGTGGAATCACTGTCGGCCTATGCCCGGCAGTTCCTGGGGCAGATGGACAAGCCGGACGTGGACTATATCGAGGGTCTTTCCCCGGCCATTTCCATCGATCAGAAGACTACCAGCCACAACCCCCGTTCCACCGTGGGAACGGTGACCGAAATTTACGATTACCTGCGCCTCCTTTTTGCCCGGGTAGGCCGGGCCCACTGCCCGTCCTGCGGCAGGCCCATATCCCGGCAGGCGGTGGAGCAGATGGTGGACCAGCTCATGGCCCTGCCGGAGGGCACCCGCCTGCAGATCCTGGCTCCGGTGGTCCGGGGCAAGAAGGGGGAGCACCAGAAGGTGCTGGAGGAAATACGCAGGAACGGCTTTCCCCGGGTGCGGGTGGACGGCGAGGTCAGGGACCTGGCCGAGGGTGTCCAGCTGGATAAAAATAAGAAGCACACCATAGAGGTGGTGGTGGACCGGGTGATCGTCCGCCCCGGTGTTGCCCGGCGCCTGGCCGACTCCCTGGAGACGGCCCTGGGCATGGCCGGCGGCGTGGCCCTGGCGGCCGTGGTGGACGGCCCCGAAATGCTGTTTAACGAGAACTTTGCCTGCCCGGTGTGCGGCATCAGCCTGCCGGAGATAGCTCCCCGGCTTTTCTCCTTTAACAATCCTTACGGGGCCTGCCCGACCTGCACCGGCCTGGGGGTAAGAAGGGAGATCGATCCCGACCTGGTTATTCCCGACAGGCGCAAGTCCATTGCCGAAGGGGCCATTGTAGGCTGGTTCCGGGGTACCAATGCTTATGCCTGCCTGGAAGCCCTGGCCGAAAAGTACGGCTTTTCTCTTTCCACCCCGGTGGCCGAGTTGACCGAAGAGCAGCTGAACAAAATCCTCTACGGCACCGGTACGGATAAAATCCTGGTCAACTTCCGGGATGCCTCCGGGCGGCGGCAGCAGTACCTGGCTACCTTCGAGGGGGTAATCAACAATATTTCCCGCCGCTACCGGGAGACCACTTCCCCTTACATCCGGGAGGAAATTGAACGGTACATGAGCGATCGCCCCTGCCCGGCCTGCGGTGGAGCCCGCCTGCGGCCCGAGGCCCTGGCGGTGAAGCTGGGGGGGCTTTCCATTGTCGATGTCACCCGCTTATCGATCAAGGAAGCGCGGGAATTTTTCCGGCGCCTGGAGCTGACGGAAAGGGAGCGCCTCATTGCCCGGCAGGTGCTGAAAGAGATCAACGCCCGGCTCGGTTTTTTAATTAACGTGGGCCTGGACTACCTGACCCTGGACCGGGCAGCGGGTACCCTGTCCGGCGGGGAGGCCCAGCGCATCCGCCTGGCCACCCAGATCGGCAGCGGCCTGACCGGTGTTCTTTATATTCTTGACGAGCCCAGCATAGGCCTGCACCAGCGGGATAACCGGCGTCTCCTGGATACCCTGCTGCATTTGAGGGACCTGGGCAACACGGTAATTGTGGTGGAGCACGACGAGGATACCATCCGCACGGCGGATCACATCATCGACATCGGCCCGGGAGCCGGGGAATACGGGGGCAGGGTGGTGGCCCAGGGCACCCTGCAGGACATTCTCAACAGCCCGGAATCAATTACCGGGCAGTACCTGAGCGGCCGCCGCTTCATTCCCGTTCCCGCTGTGCGCCGGAAGCCCGGCGGCAAGGTGCTCCAGGTGCTCGGGGCCGCGGAACACAATCTCAAGCAAATCGACGTGACTTTCCCCCTGGGGGTATTCATCTGCGTTACCGGGGTTTCCGGTTCGGGCAAAAGTACCCTGGTCAACGAAATTCTTTACAAGTACCTGGCCCGGGAACTTCACGGCAGCCGCGTTCAGCCGGGTACCTGCCGGGAAGTGAGGGGAATTGAACACCTGGACAAGGTGATCAACGTCGATCAATCTCCCATCGGCCGCACCCCCCGCTCCAACCCGGCCACCTATACCGGCGTTTTCAACGATATCCGGGATCTTTTTGCCAGCCTCCCCGAGGCCCGGATGCGGGGTTATAAACCGGGGCGGTTCAGTTTCAACGTCAAAGGAGGGCGCTGTGAGGCCTGTGCCGGGGACGGAATCATCAAAATAGAAATGCACTTCCTGCCCGACGTCTATGTTCCCTGCGAGGTGTGCAAGGGCCGGCGTTACAACCGGGAGACGCTGGAAGTAAAATATAAGGGTAAGAATATAGCCGATGTGCTGGACATGACGGTGGATCAGGCGGCAGAATTTTTCCGTCACATTCCCAAAATTTACCGGCGACTCAAGACCCTGCAGGATGTGGGCCTGGGTTACATCCGCCTGGGGCAGCCGGCACCGGAACTTTCCGGGGGGGAGGCCCAGCGGGTGAAGCTGGCCACCGAGCTTTCCCGGCGCTCCAACGGCCGCACCCTCTACATCCTGGACGAGCCCACCACCGGCCTGCACATGGCCGATGTACACCGCCTGCTTCAGGTCCTGCACCGGCTGGTGGAGGCCGGGGATACGGTGGTGGTCATCGAGCACAACCTGGATGTTATTAAAACCGCCGACTACATTATCGACCTGGGTCCCGAGGGTGGGGACGGTGGCGGCCGGGTGGTGGCCTGCGGCACGCCGGAAGAAGTGGCCCGGGTAAAAGAATCCTACACCGGCCAGTTCCTGGCCCGGATTCTGGCTCAAGCGCCCGGGGGAAATCTCCATGGCCTTCCGGTAGAGGATGTGCGCGCAGCAGGAGGTTGAGAGGATGGATAAGCTGCAGCATCTTCCGGATAAACCCGGCGTGTATCTGTTCCGCGATGCAGCCGGGGAAATTATTTATGTGGGTAAGGCCGTCTCTTTAAAAAACCGTGTCCGTTCCTATTACCAGCCTGCTTCCCGGCTCAGCCCCAAGGTGCGGGCGATGATGAACCGGGCGGTGGATTTCGAGTACATTGTGACGGATAACGAAGTGGAAGCCCTGATCCTGGAGTCGAATCTGATCAAGGAGCATCGCCCCCGTTACAATATCTACCTGAAAGACGACAAGAGTTACCCCTACCTGAAGGTAACCCTGGGGGAGGACTTCCCCCGGGTGCACGTTACCCGCCGGGTGGTCAGGGACGGCTCCCGTTATTTCGGCCCCTATACTTCTGCGGGAGCGGTACACGAGACCCTGGATCTCCTGCGCCGCATCTTCCCTTTCCGCACCTGCAAGCAGAAGCTGGCTGCAGGCAAACTGCCGGCCGGGCGCCGTCCCTGCCTCAATTATTACATTGGGCGCTGCCTGGCTCCCTGTTCGGGACAGGTGGGCAGGGAGGAATACCGGTCGATAATCAACCGGGTATGCCTGTTTCTGGAAGGACGTCAGGACGACCTTGTAAAGGAACTCACCAGGCGGATGAACGAAGCGGCGGAAAAACTGGAATTCGAGCGGGCCGCCCGCTTCCGGGACCAGCTGATGGCCGTGCGCCAGGTTCTGGAGAACCAGAAGGTACTTTCAACCGGCAGGGAGGACCGGGATGTGGTGGCCCTGGCCCAAACGGAAGATCTCTCCCTGGTGATGATCTTCTTCGTGCGGGGCGGCAAGCTCATCGGGCGGGATCAATTCCTGGTGCCCGGTGCGGGTAATGCCCCGGAAGAAGTGCTGACGGCCTTCGTCAAGCAGTATTACAGCCGGGCCGACTTTATTCCCGGGGAAGTGCTCCTGGCCGGCATCGAACCGCAGGAGCGGCCGGCCATTGAAGAGTGGCTTTCCTCTCTCCGGGGTTCCCGGGTGCGCCTGGTGGTGCCCCGCCGGGGGGAAAAGAAGCAGCTGGTGGAGCTGGTGGCCAAAAATGCCCATCTGGCCCTGCAGGAAGTTGAGCAGGAACGGGAGTCCCGGGGGCAGGGGGAGGATGCCTGTGCCGAGCTGGCCCGGGAACTGGGCCTGGAAAAAGTGCCCCGCCGCATTGAATGTTACGACATCTCCAACACCCAGGGTGAGGAGAGCGTGGCTTCCATGGTGGTCTTTGAAGAAGGAAGACCGGCTACCGACCAGTACCGCCGGTTTAAAATACGCACCGTAACGGGGCCCAACGACTACGCTTCCTTGAAGGAGGTGCTTGCGCGCCGCTTTAACCGCGCCAGGGAAGAGCAGGAATTGATCCGGACCGGGCAGCTGTCCACCAGGCAGGCCGGGTTCCACCGCCTGCCCGACCTGCTCATTGTGGATGGGGGCAGGGGCCAGCTGTCGGCAGCCCGGGAGGTTATGAAGGAGCTGGGTTTTGGCTGCATACCGGCCTTCGGACTGGCCAAGGAGGAAGAGTTGCTTTTTGCCGAGGGCCGCACCGAGCCCATCCGCCTGCCCCGGGACTCCCGGGCCCTGCACCTGCTGCAGCACCTGCGGGATGAAGCCCACCGTTTTGCCCTTAACTATCACCGGCAGCTGCGCAACCGGCGCAGCCTCAAGTCCCTTCTGGATGAGATCGAGGGCATCGGCCCCGTACGCCGCCGGGCTCTTCTCAGGGCTTTTCCTTCCCTGGAGGACATGGCCCGGGCCACGGTTGAGGAGCTGGCCGCCGTGCCGGGGATGAACCGGTCTGCGGCCCGGGCCGTGTACCGGTTCTTCCATGGCTAGTACTGCCTTTTTCTGAAAACCATGGTATAATAGGTAAAGAAATTGAAGTGTTGTATGATTAAAATTTGGAGTGAATTAATATATTTTAGCATCTGGAGGTTGCGAGCCTTGTACCGGTTGCTGGCCATGGACCTGGACGATACCCTGCTGGATAAAAGTTTACGTATCGGCGAAGATAACCTGCGGGCCCTGGCCCTGGCCAGGCGGGCGGGGGTGGTTGTAACCCTGGCCACGGGACGCATGTATTGTTCTGCCCTGCCCTATGCCCGGCAGCTGGAGATTGACGCTCCCCTGATCACCTACGAGGGAGCCCTGATCAAGCATGCTGTCAGCGGGGAAGTGCTGCTGCACCGGCCCGTACCCCTTCCCTGGGCCCTGGATATTGTGGCCCGGGTTCAGGCCCGCGGTTACCACATCAACATCTACCTGGATGATTGCCTTTATGTGGAGCGGCATACGGAAGAAAGCAGGCTATACCAGTCCATTTCCCGGGTTCAGGCCCGGGCGGTGGGGCCGCTCATTCCTTTTATGAAGGAAGCCGGGAAGGATCCTACCAAAGTGCTGGTGATTGCCGGGGAAGAAAAATTGGACGAGCTGGCTGCAGAGTTAAAACCCCTTTATGGTTCCGACCTGCATATAACCAAGTCCAAACCTTATTTCCTGGAGTTTTCCCACCCGCAGGCCACCAAGGGGCATGCCCTGGCGGTGGTGGCCGCCTATTATGGTTTTGAGCCCGCGGAGGTTATTGCCGTGGGGGACAGCTACAACGACCTGGAAATGATTGAATGGGCCGGTCTGGGAGTGGCGGTGGCCAATGCTCCGCCCCAGATACGGGCCCGGGCGGATTTTGTTACCGCTTCCCATGATAACGGCGGCGTGGCCCGGGTGGTGGAAAAATTTATTCTGGGCGGGGCGGGGGAGGATGGTGCGCATGGATAAAGCGGTGGTTGCCGTTGACCTGGGCGGCACTAAGATCTATACCGCCCTGGCCGGCGCGGATGGCCGGGTGCTGGCTGAAGTGCTGGTTCCCACCCGGCCCTGGGAAGGGGTTGACGCGGTAATCGGGCGCATCGTGGGGACGGTGGATCAGGTGCTGGAACGGGCGGGGAAAGGGGGGCGGCCGGCGGCGCTGGGGATAGGCTGCCCGGGGCCCCTGGACGCAGCCAGCGGGCTGGTTCACCATGCCCCGAACCTGGACTGGCACGATGTTCCCCTGAAAGACCTGCTGGAAAAAAGGCTCGGTATTCCCGTGGCGGTGGACAATGACGCCAACCTGGCCGCCCTGGGGGAATACGTTTACGGGGCCGGCCGCGGCGAGAAGGATATGGTTTATATCACCGTCAGCACCGGTATCGGGGGCGGCCTGATCCTGGATGGGCGCCTCTATCACGGTGCCGGGTTCGGGGCCGGTGAGATCGGTCATATGACCATAGACCCCGGCGGCCCCCGGTGTAATTGCGGCAATTCTGGCTGCCTGGAGGCCATGGCCTCCGGGACGGCCATGGCCCGGGAGGCCCGTCTGCTGATAGAATCGGGCAGGGGCAGGGCCATCCTGGAGGCAGCGGGAGGAGATGTATGCGCCGTTACCGCGCGGGAAGTGGCCCGGGCTGCTGCGGGGGGAGATGATGAGGCCCGGCAGATCATTATTAATGCCGGCCGGGCCCTGGGTACCGGCGTGGCCAACGTGATTAACCTTTTAAACCCGGCCCTGGTGGTGCTGGGGGGTGGGGCCATGCAGGTGGGCCCTCTCATATGGGAGACCATGGAGGAAGAGATCTCCCGCCGGGCGCTGGCTGCCGCCCGCAGGCGGGTGCGGCTGGTACCGGCGGAACTGGGTCCGCGTTCGGGTTTAATGGGGGCGGTAGCCCTGGCCCTGCAGAAAAGTGGGGGGATTTTCCGGTCCGGGATGGTATAAAGGGTGCTACCGGGGGATTATTCTATTATCGTATTGCCGGAATATTTATCTTCCGGAAGGAAGTACTGGCTGCGGGAAGGAGAGGGGAGCGTTGCGCTTCGGCAAAGGAGAATGGCGCAGCTTCGAGCGGGGCATTGAGAAAGAATGGCTGGTGACCAACGGTCTCGGTGGTTATGCTTCCTCCACCCTGATCGGGGTTAACACGCGCAAGTATCACGGCCTCCTCGTGGCTTCCCTTACCCCTCCGGTAAGGCGTTACCTTTTTCTGGCCAAGCTGGATGAGCGGCTGGAAACCCCCCGGCGGATATACAACCTGGCTACAAACCATACCGGGGGAGGGGTAACGGAATTTGGATTTATCCACCTGCAGCAGGTGTTGTTCAACCCGTTTCCCACCTTTATTTATTCTTTTGGTGACATAACCCTCCAGAAACAGGTCTTTATGATTTATGGAGAGAACAGCACCGTTATCCTGTACCGGCTGATCAATGGAGCCGAGCCGGCTATCCTGAGGCTGGTCCCCCTGGTCAACTGCCGGAATTTCCACTGGACCGTCCGGCGGGGTCAGATTGATTTCCGCAAGGAAGAAATACCTTACGGGGTGGCGGTAAAATCCATTCCCCAGTGCCCCGTCCTGCGCCTGGTGTGCAGTGAGGGCCAGTTCAACAGCCGCGACGACTGGTTTTACGATATGTTTTACCTGGTGGAGCAAAAGCGGGGGCTGGATGCCAGGGAGGATCATTTCATACCCGGTGATTTCACCATTTCTTTAAAACCGGGGGAGATCAGGGACATTACCTTTCTGGCCACCCTGGAAGATATTTTTACCCTGGACGGGCGGGCCCTCCAGGGTGCGGAAATGAAGCGCCTGCAGGAACTGGTGAAGAGGAGCGGGTGCCGTGGTATCCTGGCCCGCCATCTGGTCCGGGCTGCGGACAGCTTTATAGTCCACCGCCAGTCCACAGGCGGGAAGAGCATTATTGCCGGCTACCACTGGTTTAACGACTGGGGAAGGGACGCCATGATTGCCCTTCCCGGTTTGACGCTGGTCACCCGGCGTTACGACGACGCCCGGGATATCCTGCTCACCTATTCCCGCTACTGCAAGGACGGGCTCCTGCCCAATGTGTTCGCCGATAACGGCAGGGAAGCGCTTTACAATACGGTGGACGCCTCCCTGTGGTTTTTCTGGGCGGCCTGGAAATATCTTCAGTATACCCGGGACCATACCTTTGGCAGGAAGGTGCTCTACCCCGTTCTCAGGGATATTGCCCACCATTACATCAAGGGGACGCACTTCAACATCGGGGTGGATGCGGACGGGCTGCTGGCGGCGGGTTCCCCGGACCTGCAGCTGACCTGGATGGATGCCAAGGTGGACCAGTGGGTGGTTACCCCCCGCCACGGGAAGGCCGTGGAAATTAACGCCCTCTGGTACAATGCCCTGTGCATTTTGCGGAAGCTGGCCGCCCTCTACGGGGATACTTTTCCTTATCAGGAACTGGTGGAAAAGCATGAGCGAAATTTTGTGCGGGAATTCTGGTACGAAGACGGCGGTTATTTCTATGATGTGATCGGTGAGGACGGAAAGGATGCCTCCCTCCGTCCCAACCAGGTTATTGCTTTAAGCCTCCCCTTTACCGCGGTTGATGCGGAAAGGGGACGCAGGGCGATGACCCGTGTCTGGCAGGAACTGTACGCCACCTACGGCCTGCGCACTTTATCCCCCGGCGACCCCAGGTACCGGGGAGTTTATGGGGGTGACCGGTGGCAGCGGGATGGGGCCTATCACCAGGGTACGGTCTGGAGCTGGCTGATCGGACCCTTTGTTACCGCCTGGCGGCGGGTTCATCACTATTCCCCGGCCAGCAGGCTGCAGGCGGCGCGTTTTCTTGCCCCCTTCCGGGATCAGCTGCGGGACCACGGGGTGGGTTATATTTCAGAAATCTTTGACGGTAATGAGCCCGTTATTCCCCGGGGGTGTATAGCCCAGGCCTGGGGAGTGGCGGAAGTGCTGCGGGCTTACGTGGAAGACGTGCTGGAAATCAGGCCGCAGATTTGAGGGTTAATAAATCCGCATGAGGAGGGGTTTGTCTTGTCCGTTCTGGATGATGTTCAGGCCATGTATGCCGCCGACACGAAGGGAATGCTCAAATCCCTGTGGGAACTGCCCGGGCAGTGTGCCCGGGCCTGGGAACTGGGTATGGCCGCCCAGCTTCCCCCTGCAGGCCAGTTCAAGCATATACTGGTTACCGGCCTCGGCGGTTCGGCCATCGGGGGCGATTTCCTGCGGGTGTATGCCGCCCGGCGTCTGGGCGTCCCGGTGGTGGTTAACCGGGACTATGTGCTGCCTGAATTTGTGGGGCCGCATACCCTGGTTTTTGCCGTCAGCTATTCCGGCAATACCGAGGAAACCCTGAGCGCCTATGCCCGGGCCCGGGAAAAAGGGGCGGCGCTGGTAGTTCTGACCACCGGCGGCAGGCTGGGCGAGATGGCGAGGCAGGACGGTGTGCCGGTAATTACCGTCCCCGGAGGCATAGCCCCCCGTTCGGCCACGGGTTATCTCTTCCTTCCCACCCTGGCCGTGCTTTACCGGATGGGCCTGCTTCCGGACCCGGGCCAGGAAGTGCATGAGTGCGTATCCCTTCTGCAGTCCATGCGGGAAGAGCTCAAGCCGGAAGTTCCCCGGGACTCCAACCCGGCCAAGATGCTGGCGGCCGGTTTTTACAACCGCATTCCCGTAATCTGGGGTTCCAGCGGGACCACGGAAGTGGTGGCCCAGCGCTGGAAGGGGCAGATCAATGAAAATGCCAAGGCACCGGCCTACTGGAATGTATTTCCGGAGCTGAACCATAACGAGCTGGTCGGGTTTGAGTTTCCCGGTGAGCTCCTGCGCCGGCTTTATGTGGTTATCCTGCGGGATCCCCACGATCACCCGCGGGTGCAGAAGCGTTTTGCCATTACCCGTGAGATTATGGAAGGTGCGGTGGCCGGTGTTGTCGAAATAATGGCCCGGGGGAGCGGTGCCCTGGCCCGCCTGTACTCCCTGGTGTATATTGGGGATTACGCCAGTGTATACCTGGCCATGCTCTACGGCGTGGATCCCGGCCCGGTCAGGGTGATCGATACCCTCAAGGCCCGCCTGGCGGAGGAGTAAGGGGTAACGCCGGGCAATGAGTGGTGATTATTATGCGGCTGGTAATTGTGACCGGCCTTTCCGGGGCCGGAAAAACCCAGGCCTTAAGGATTCTGGAGGATTTAGGTTTTTTTTGTGTGGACAATCTGCCTCCCCGGCTTATCCCCAAATTTCTGGAACTTTGTTCACAGTCTTCCCGGGGAATTAATAAAATAGCTGTAGTAGTGGATATCCGGGGTGGAGAATTTTTTGACGCCCTTTTTGAAGTTCTAAATGATCTGGAACAGGAGGGCCTGCGCTACGAGATCCTGTTCCTGGAAACCTCTGACGCCACCCTGGTTCGCCGGTATAAGGAATCCCGCCGCAGCCATCCCCTGAGCGTGGACGGGGAAGTGCTGCAGAGTATACGCCAGGAAAGGGAGCGGCTGCGGGAATTACGGGGGCGGGCTCACAAGATAATTGACACCTCGGATATGACTCCCCAGGAGCTAAAAGAGGAACTGGTCAGTCTGTTTGGAGACAACACCGGGGCGCCCCTGCGCATTACAATTATTTCCTTCGGCTATAAATACGGCATACCCCTGGACAGCGACCTGGTTTTTGACGTAAGGTTTTTACCCAACCCCCATTACGACCCGGCCCTGCGCCCGCTGACCGGAAACGACCCGGCGGTAAGGGATTATATCCTGTGCGCCCCGGTAAGCCAGGATTTCCTGAACCGGTTCTATCAATTCATTGATTTTCTCCTTCCCCATTATATCCGGGAGGGGAAAACTACCCTCACCATTGCCATTGGCTGCACCGGTGGCCAGCACCGCAGCGTAACCCTGGCCAACAGCCTGGGGGCTCACCTGGCGGAGCAGGGTTACCGGGTTGCCGTGCGGCACCGGGATCTTCCCCGTTAAGGCAGGGAGTTGCAATGATAAGTTTGTTCAAGTGGCTTTGCCCGGGAATGCATGTTAAGCGCTGGCTGGTTCTGGCCTTTGCCGGCCTGCTGCTGGCTGTGTCCGGCACCGGCCTTCTGGTCCAGTCTGTTCCGGTGGAACGCCGGGCGGTACTGTTAATCCGGGTGGAGGAACTTTTCGCCCCGGAACATCTCTGGGTGGCGGGATCCCTTCTCCTCCTGCTGGGGCTGGCAGCTCTTTACTACGGCAGTTACCGGGCCTTCAAGTCGGTGGTGGATGTCCTGACACCCGAAGAATGCACGCGCCTGGCGGAGATAATCCATACCCGCCAGAACCTGCGCCGGGGTCCCCGCATTGTGGTCATAGGCGGCGGTACGGGTTTGTCCGTACTGCTGAGGGGTCTGAAAGAATATACCAGCAATATTACCGCCATTGTCACCGTGGCCGATGACGGAGGAAGCTCGGGGCGGCTGCGGGGAGAGCTGGGTATGCTTCCTCCCGGGGACATCCGTAACTGCCTGGTGGCCCTGGCCGATAAAGAATCGCTGATGGAAGACCTGCTGCAGTACCGCTTTAAAAGTGGCGACCTGGCCGGCCACAATCTGGGCAACCTCCTCCTGGCCGCGTTGAATCATATGGCCGGTGGGTTTCAGGAAGCCGTGCAGGCCCTGAGCAAGGTCCTGGCCGTCAGGGGGCAGGTCCTGCCCGTTACCCTGCAGAACGTGGTCCTGGGGGCGGAACTGTCCGACGGTACGCTGGTTTACGGGGAATCATCCATTCCCCGGTGCAGGAAACCCATCAAGCGGGTTTTCCTGGTACCGGGTGATTGCTACCCCCTGCCCGAAGCCCTGCAGGCCATTGCCCGGGCGGACGCGGTGGTGCTGGGCCCGGGAAGCCTTTATACCAGCATCCTGCCCAACCTGCTGGTGCGGGGGATTTCCGAAGCCATTGCCCGCACCAGGGCGGTACGGGTTTACGTTTGTAACGTGATGACCCAGCCGGGGGAAACCGATGGTTACACTGCCAGCGACCATCTCAAGGCCATCTTTTCCCACGCCGGCCCCATTGTGGATTACGTGGTGGTTAACCGCGGCAGCATACCGACGCGGTTGAAGGTGCGTTACCGCCGGGAGGGTGCCGTGCCGGTGGTGGCGGATACGGAAATATTGCAGCAGATGGGAGTAAAGGTCGTAGAGGGCGATCTGGTTCACGAAAGCAACGTGGTTCGCCATCATCCCGGCAAGCTGGCCCGGCTGATCCTGGAGCTGGCCCTGCAGGAGCGCAGGGCAGGGGAACCTTTCCGGCTATCTTCCACGGGCAGTAACTTCCGTTCAGGGTACCTGTAGGCGGGGCCGGCACTTTTCCGCTGAAAGCGGATTTTTTTGTCGAATAAGAGTTGCCGGGGCAGGATCGGGGTGTTAAGATCTTATTAAACCCCGAGCCGTACCGGTTGGAAGATTTCCCCGGGGGCTTTTGTTTACCGCTGAAGCCCGATGGCAGTTTAACTGGTGAGCAGGAGGATTGGATGAAAATCAGGATTTTAATTGCCATCTTATCTCTTCCCCTGCTTTTTCTGCTGGTTCTGGGCGGTACCCGTTATGCTGCCGATTGCCTGGCCCGGGCCCAGAGCGTGACTCCCCCTTTCCCATCACCGGAATTCCAGCAACGGGGGATACCCATTTTAATGTATCATAAGGTAAACCCCGATCCCCGGTCAGGGGGGCTGGGGCTGCGGGTACCGCCGTATAAATTTGCCCGGCAGATGGAATACCTGGCGGCCCATGGTTTTCATACTGTTTCCCTTGTAGACGTGGTGGATCACTTCCAGAAGGGGAAACCCCTCCCGTCCCGGCCGGTGGTGATAACCTTTGATGATGGCTACCTGGACAATTACACCTATGCTTTTCCAATTTTAAAAAGGCACAGGTTCACGGCCACTATTTTTGTGGTGGCCGGCACCGTGGGTAAGACCAATGTCTTTGACGCCAGGGTTCAGCCGGTAAACAGGATGGCCGGCTGGCGGGAGCTGAGGGAGATGGCCGCTTACGGCATCACCATCGGTGCCCATACCCTGGATCACCCCCGGCTGACGGGCCTCCCCCTGGAGGAAGCCCGCCGCCAGATCAGGGAAAGCAAGGCCATCCTGGAGGCGGGGCTGGGTCGACCGGTGGAAGTTTTCAGCTATCCTTACGGCAGGTACAACCTGAAACTGGCCAGGCTGGTGAAAGAAAGCGGCTACCGGGCGGCAGTGACCACGGTCCAGGGGCTGGCCCGCCCCGGTGATGATCCCTATACCCTGAAAAGGGTGCGTGTGATGGGGAGCTACAATATGCAGAAGTTTATCACGGAACTGCTGAAATATTATTATTACCCACCCGCTCCGGTTGCCGCAGGCGGTAGGCGCTATTGATAACGGGCGCTAAAATTCCTGCCGGGTGTGGTATAATATTTGTAAGGTGATTTTTAATGTCCTTTTCTGCCCTTACCAAAGAGGAGCTGGCAAGGGTGGTGGGGAAGGAGAAATGCTGCCGGCTGGCCGAGCTGGCTGCCCTGGTTAAAATGGACGGCAGCCTGTTCCTGGGGCCGGGTGCGGAAGCCACCCTGACCGTTGGCACCGGAAGTGCGGCGGTAGCCCGGAAGATTTTTTCCCTTTTCAAGGAGCTCTTTGGTGTACAGACTAAAGTCCTGATCAAGCGGAAAAACCGGGTGCGGAAGAAAAACCTCTACCAGGTGCGGATCTCTCCACAGGATGGGATGGCCCGGATTTTATGCCAGCTGGGCATGATGGATGAGCGGGGCCGCCTGACCGCCGGGGTACCCGGCGTGCTGGTGCGGCGGGAATGCTGCCGCCGGGCATACCTGCGGGGGGCTTTCCTGGGGGGCGGTTCCGTGAACAGTCCCGAGGGAACTTACCACCTGGAGATCATTACGGGCAGTGCCGAACATGCCCGGGGTCTGGGCCGGCTGATGGAGGAATTCGGCCTGGAGGCA
Source organism: Desulfofundulus australicus DSM 11792 (assembly GCF_900129285.1). Taxonomy (GTDB): domain Bacteria; phylum Bacillota; class Desulfotomaculia; order Desulfotomaculales; family Desulfovirgulaceae; genus Desulfofundulus; species Desulfofundulus australicus. Next base: position 47,725 of record NZ_FQUW01000004.1, on the reverse strand, counting down.
AAGGTGAGCGTTCGTAAAAACTGGCATGTGGTATATTTAAAGGATAGCGAGCAGATTGTATCCCTGTTGAATATTATGGGAGCCCATACGGCTCTTTTAGATTTTGAAAACGTGCGCATATATAAAGATATGCGCAACCAGGTTAACCGGCTGGTAAACTGTGAAACAGCCAATCTGAACAAGGTAGTGGATGCGGCCCTGCGCCAGGTGGAAAATATCCGTTACATAGCTGCCACCATGGGGCTGGAGAAACTCCCGCCACCCCTGCGGCAGGTAGCTGAGGCCCGCCTGCGCTATCCCGACGCGAGCCTGAGGGAGCTGGGGGAAGTTCTCGAGCCCCGGCTGGGGAAATCGGGGGTAAATCACCGCCTGCGCAGGCTGGATGAAATTGCCAACAGGCTCCGGCGTGGTGAGTTATAAAGCCGGGACGCTCATCCCCGGCAGCAGGAGAAAACAGCGCCGCTATAGAATTAGACAATATTTATTCTTTAGAGAATTAGCTATTCTTTCGTTTATGATTAACGTTATTTATGGCGGAGCTTTGGAGGAGTGAGGCCCTATGCGCCTGGGTTACGGGCTCAATCTGGAACAAACACAAAAGTTAATCATGACTCCCGAGCTGCGTCAGGCCATAACCGTGTTGCAGCTATCCTCCCTGGAGCTTTCCCTGTATATAGAGCAGCAACTGCAGGAGAACCCTCTTTTGGAACTGCAGGAGGAAAGCGGTGCCGGGGAGGATGAAGGTGAATTTGAGTGGGAGCACGAGCAGGGGGAACCGGACAGGGAATACGACCTGGATTGGGAGGAATATTTTCAGGATTCCAGCGATTTAGGTTTTCCGCGGGCGGAACGGGATCCCGAGCCACCCGCCCACAATTATGAAAGTTTCCTTTCCCAGGCGCCTACCCTGATGGAACATCTGATGTTCCAGCTGTACTTGAGCAAGTGCAGCCCTGACACCAGGGCTATCGGTGAATATTTGATTGGTAATCTGGACGAGCACGGGTACCTGCGGGTAAGTGTGGAGGAGGCTGCCAGGCAGCTGGCCGTATCTCCCCAGGCCGTGGAAGAAGCGCTGAAATTGATCCAGACCTTTGACCCGCCGGGGGTAGGGGCCCGGACTCTCCAGGAGTGCCTGCTCATCCAGCTTAACCAGCTAGGTATTAAAGATGGGTTGCTGGAAAAGATTATCCGCTACCACCTGGTGGACCTGGCCAGGGGTAAGTTTAACCGCCTGGCCCAGCAGTTCAATGTCCATGTGCGGGAAATCCAGCGGGTGGCCGATATTTTAAAAACCCTGGACCCCAAGCCAGGTCGTAATTTTTCCACCCCTTACGAAGTGCGTTATGTGGTACCGGATATAGTAGTGGAAAAGGTGGGGGATGATTATATCATCCTGATCAATGATGTATCCGTGCCCCGCCTGACCATTAATCCCACCTACCGCGCGGTGCTTCAGCAGGAAAACCAGGATTCCCGTACCCGCCGCTTTGTGGAGAGCAAGCTTAACGCGGCGGCCTGGCTGATCCGCAGCATAGAGCAGCGGCGCCTGACCCTTTATAAGGTGACCAGCTGCCTGGTCCAGTTGCAGCGGGATTTTCTGGACCACGGGGTGAAATATCTAAAACCCCTTAATTTAAAACAGGTGGCTGACATGGTTGGCCTGCACGAATCCACAGTAAGCCGGGCTACCTCCAACAAATATATCCAGACCCCGCAGGGGGTATTTGAAATGAAGTATTTCTTCCCCTCGGGGGTAAATAACGGTGGCGGGAACGGGACTTCTGCCGAAAGCATTAAGAAAATGCTTCAGGAAATTGTGGCGGCTGAAGATCCCAGGGAGCCGTTAAATGACCAGAAGATTGCGGAAATTTTATCAAAAGAAGGCATTCACATTTCCCGGCGGACCGTGGCCAAGTACCGGAGCGAACTGGGCATTCCGTCGGTGCAGCAGAGAAAGCGTTATTAAACCCGGGGCGGGGGATTAATCAGGGTACCGGTAGTTCCAACCGGTACCCAATTTTTTTATCTTATTTATCCCAAAAAAGAGGAACTATTTAACTGGATGACGAATAAGAATGTCATAATTCAAATAAATTTTATTAAGTAATGTATACTAATGAAAGGAGCGAGAGGGAATAATGACGGTAAGGGTAGGGATTAATGGTTTCGGCCGTATAGGGAGAAATGTGCTGCGGGCAGCGCTCCGCTATCCCGATATCCAGGTGGTGGCCGTAAACCACAAGTCCCGGCGGCTCCAGGTAAATGAGAACTACGCTCGTACTCTTGCCCACGCTTTAAAATACGATTCAGTTCACGGCCGTCTGGATGCGGATGTGCAGGCTGGTGAACGTTCTCTAATCGTAAACGGTTCCGAGATTGCGGTCCTGGCCGAGGCGGATCCCGCCCGCATTCCCTGGGGAGAACTGGGAGTGGACGTGGTGGTGGAATCCACCGGCAAGTTTAAAACAGCGGAAGACGCTGCAGTGCATCTATCCAGCGGAGCCCGGAAAGTGGTCATCAGCGCTCCGGCCAAAGGAAACGTCCTGACAGTAGTTATGGGGGTTAACGAGGAACTTTATGATCCTGCAATGCATCACGTAATTTCCAACGCTTCCTGTACCACCAACTGCCTGGCGCCGGTGGCCAAAGTGCTGGACGAACAATTTGGTATAGTCAAGGGCCTCATGACCACCGTCCATGCCTATACCAACGACCAGCAGATCCTGGACATGCCTCACCGGGACCTGCGCCGGGGCCGGGCCGCGAACATGAGCATTATTCCCACCACCACCGGGGCGGCCCGGGCGGTGGAACTGGTGCTCCCGCAATTAAAAGGCAAGTTGAACGGTATGGCCATGCGGGTGCCCACTCCCAATGTCAGCGTGGTGGATTTCGTGGCCCAGTTGAGCCGGCCGGTTACGGTTCAGGAGGTCAACGAAGCCCTGAAGGACGCTTCCGAGGGTAAGCTGAGGGGCATCCTGGCCTACAGCGACCTGCCCCTGGTGTCGGTGGATTACTGTGGAGATCCCCACTCGGCTATTATAGACGGTCCTTCCACCATGGTCATTGGCGAGGATATGGTTAAAGTGGTGGCCTGGTACGATAATGAATGGGGCTATTCCAACCGTATCCTGGACCTGATTTTGTACATGGCCCGGAAAGGATTTTAAAAAAACACGTCAAAGAATATCCTGTAAAGGCAGGTGTTTCCGGCGGGCCCTGGCGGGGTGCCCGCCGGAACAGGTCATGGGCAGGTTAGCCCCGGGGCGGTGGTCCTGGGGACCCGGTCAAAATGATGGGACCCGGTATGTATGATGTAATATTTCATTATCAGGGAGGTATATGTGTGCTCAAAACCATCCGGGATCTGGAGGTAACCGGTAAGCGGGTACTGGTGAGGGTGGATTTTAATGTCCCCCTGGACGGGGAAGGTAATGTTGCCGATGATACCCGGATCCGGGCGGCACTGCCAACCATCCAGTACCTGCTGGAAAAACAGGCCAGGGTGATCCTGGTCTCCCATCTGGGGCGGCCCAAGGGGAAGGTAGATGAACGCTACCGCCTGGACCCGGTGGCCCGGCGCCTTTCCGAATTGCTGGGCAGGCCGGTGGTTAAGGTGGATGATTGCATAGGAGATGAGCCCAGGCGGGCCGTGCAGGAGATGCAGCCCGGCGATGTGATACTGCTGGAAAATGTGCGTTTTCATCCCGGGGAGGAAAAGAACGAGGAGAAGTTTGCCCGCCAGCTGGCCGAGCTGGCCGATGTTTATGTGAATGATGCCTTTGGCACTGCCCACCGGGCCCATGCATCCACGGAAGGGGTGGCCCACTTTTTACCCGCTGCCGCCGGCTTTCTGATGGAAAAGGAAATAAACATGCTCGGCCAGGCCCTGTCCAATCCCGGCCGGCCCTTTGTGGCCATTCTGGGAGGGGCCAAGGTTTCCGATAAAATTGGCGTGATTGAAAACCTCCTGGGCAAGGTAAACACCCTGCTCATCGGCGGGGGTATGGCCAATACCTTCCTGGCTGCCCGCGGCCTGGCCCTGGGCAAATCCCTGGTGGAGACGGATAAGGTAGCTCTGGCCGGGGATTTAATAAACCGGGCACAAAAGGCGGGGGTAAAATTGCTTTTACCCGTGGACCTGGTGGTTGCCAGGGCGGCCCAGCCGGATGCGGAACCCAAAGTGGTGCCGGTGGATGCTGTGCCGGAGGACTGGATGGCTCTGGATATCGGGCCGGAAACGGTAAAGAATTACGTTGCCGAGGTGCGCGACGCCGGTACCGTTATCTGGAACGGGCCCATGGGGGTCTTTGAGATGGCTCCCTTTGCGGCAGGTACCTTCGAGCTGGCCAGGGCGCTGGCCGAAAGCAAAGCCACCACCATCGTGGGCGGTGGAGATACGGCAGCAGCGGTGGAGAAGGCGGGTGTAGCCGGCAGGATGTCCCACGTCTCCACCGGTGGCGGGGCTTCCCTGGAGTTTCTGGAAGGAAAGACCCTGCCCGGAGTGGCTGTTCTGATGGATAAGAAGTGAGGGAGAGGTAGCCATGCGGATACCCCTTCTGGCGGGTAACTGGAAAATGTATAAAACGGTCACCGAAGCGGTGGAATTTGTGCGGGGACTCAAGGAAGCCCTGGCCGGTATCCAGGGGGTGGAAGTGGCCGTTTGTCCCCCGTTTACCGCCCTTTATGCCGTGGCCCGGGAGCTGCAGGGAACGGGTATGGCCCTGGGGGCCCAGAATATGTACCAGGCCGAGGAAGGGGCATATACGGGAGAAGTTTCCCCGGTCATGCTGAAGGAAATCGGGTGCCGTTACGTGATCCTGGGCCACTCGGAACGCCGGCAATATTTTGGTGAGAGTGATGAAATGATTAACGCCAAAGTAAAGCTGGCCCTTAAACACGGTTTGACCCCCATCGTTTGTGTGGGAGAACACCTGAAAGATAGGGAAGCGGGAAATACGGAAAAGGTTGTGGGGGAACAGGTCCGCCGCTCGCTGGCCGGTCTTTCCGCAGCTGAACTGGCCGGCCTGGTGGTGGCCTATGAACCGGTGTGGGCCATCGGCACCGGGCGCACGGCTTCCCCTGAAGACGCCCAGCAGGTAAATGCTTTTATCCGCTCCCTGCTGGCTGAGATGGGGGGTCAGGAAGCGGCCCGGCAGGTGCGTATCCAGTACGGCGGAAGCGTTAAGCCCGATAACGCCGCCGAACTTCTGGGGCAGCCCGATATCGACGGCGCCCTGGTAGGTGGTGCCAGCCTGAAGGTGGAAAGTTTTGCTGCCATTGTCCGGGCGGCACTGCAGTAAGAGGCGGAATGATGACCTGTTATCAGGAGGTTTTCCATGGAAATAAAGAATATTCCCATGGTCCTGGTTATCCTGGATGGCTGGGGCCTGAGAGCTGAAGAAGAGGGAAATGCCATTGCCCGGGCCAGAACACCCCATATGGACCACTTTTGGGCCACCTACCCCCATACCACCCTGGGAACTTCGGGTGAGGATGTGGGCCTGCCCGATGGCCAGATGGGTAACTCGGAGGTAGGGCACCTCAACATCGGAGCGGGGCGTATTGTTTATCAGGAGCTGACCCGTATAACCAGGGCCATCAGGGACGGCAGCTTTTTTACCAATAAGGCCCTTGTGGCAGCGGTGGAGCACGTGCAGGCCACCGGCGGGGCGCTGCACCTGATGGGGCTGTTGTCCGACGGCGGTGTGCACAGTCATATCAGCCATCTTTTTGCCCTGCTGGAACTGGCCAGGAGGCATAATTTGTCAAAAGTTTACATACACTGTTTCCTGGACGGCCGGGACGTCCCCCCCGATAATGCCGGGGAATATATCCAGCAGCTGGAAGAAAAATGCCGGGAGCTGGGCACGGGAATCATTGCCACGGTCATGGGACGCTACTACGCCATGGACCGGGACCGCCGCTGGGACCGTACCCGGAGGGCCTATGAAGCCATGGTTCTGGGGAAGGGACTTACAGCTTCTTCCGCCATGGAGGCTCTGGAAGAGTCGTACCGGCGGGGGGAGACCGATGAGTTTGTACAGCCCACGGTAATTACCAGGGCAGGTGCCCCCGTAGCGCTGGTGGAAAGTGGTGATGCGGTGATCTTTTACAATTTCCGCCCCGACCGGGCCAGGCAGATCACCCGGGCTTTTGTGGACGAAGATTTTACCGGCTTTGAGCGTCCGGCGAACCGGCCGCAGGTGCACTTTACCTGCATGACCCTTTACGATAAGACCATTAATGCCCCGGTGGCCTTTGAGCCGCACCATCCGACCAACACCCTGGGAGAAGTTATCAGCCGTCTGGGGCTCAGGCAGCTGCGCCTGGCCGAAACGGAAAAGTACGCCCATGTAACCTTCTTCTTCAACGGGGGGGTGGAAACCCCTTACCCCGGTGAGGACCGTCTGCTGATCCCCTCACCTAAAGTGGCAACTTACGATCAGAAGCCGGAAATGAGCGCTCCGGAGGTTACCGAAGCCTTCCTGGAACAGCTGGCCAGCGGCAAATACCAGGTCATTATTATGAACTACGCCAACGCTGATATGGTGGGCCATACCGGGGATATGGACGCGGCAATTAAGGCCATCGAAACTGTGGACCGGTGTGTGGGGAAGGTGGTGAAAGCTGTTCAGGAAAAAGGGGGGACGGTGATAATTACCGCCGACCACGGCAATGCCGATGAAATGCTGGACCCCCACAGCGGGCATCCCCATACCGCTCACACTACCAGCCGGGCTCCCTTTATCCTTATCGGGGCTGATTCAGGGCGGGTAAAACTCCGTCCGGGGGGCATCCTGGCGGATATTGCCCCGACCATGCTGGACCTGATGGGAGTTCCCGTGCCTCCGGAGATGACCGGCAGTTCTCTGATTTTGGAACGCTGGGATGGATAATAATATGCGGTTGTAGGTATCTATCCACTGTGCCGTGGCCATTTTAAGGAAAATCTTGTGGGGAGGAAAAAGCATGAGTACCACCATAGTTGATGTCTATGCCAGGGAGATTCTCGATTCCCGGGGTAATCCCACCGTTGAAGTGGACGTGCTGCTGGAAGGCGGCGCCCTGGGCCGGGCGGCCGTTCCCTCCGGAGCTTCCACCGGTGCCCATGAAGCAGTGGAACTGAGGGATGGCGATCCGTCCCGCTACCTGGGTAAGGGCGTGCAAAAGGCGGTACAAAATGTAATTGAAAAAATTGCTCCTGAGATAATCGGTTTTGATGCTCTGGAGCAGGTAATGCTGGATAAAACCCTTATTGAACTGGATGGCACACCCAATAAGAGCAGGCTGGGCGCCAATGCCATCCTCGGGGTTTCCCTGGCCACGGCTAAAGCGGCGGCCCAGGCGGTGGGACTGCCCCTCTATCAATATCTCGGCGGAGTCAATGCCCGGCGGCTGCCCGTGCCGATGATGAATATTTTGAACGGCGGCAAGCACGCCGACAATAACGTGGACATCCAGGAATTCATGATCATGCCCGTAGGGGCCCCCACCTTTGCCGAGGCCCTGCGGATGGGGGCCGAGGTTTTCCATAATCTGAAGAAGGTGCTCAAGAAAAAGGGTTTGAATACCGCTGTGGGTGACGAAGGTGGTTTTGCTCCCAGCCTGGATTCCAACGAGGAGGCCTGCGCGGTAATTATAGAAGCCATCGAGGCTGCGGGTTACCGGCCCGGTGAGGACGTGGCCCTGGCCATTGATGCTGCGGCTACCGAGTTCTTCAAAGACGGCCGCTATGTGCTGGAGGGAAAAGAGTTTACGGCGGAAGGCTTAATCGATTACTATGCCGCGCTGGTGGAGCGCTATCCCATTTTCTCCATTGAGGACGGCCTGGCCGAGGATGACTGGGAGAACTGGGTAAAGCTTACCGCCCGCCTGGGCGGCAGGGTACAGCTGGTGGGGGACGACCTTTATGTGACCAATACGGAGCGGCTGAAGAAGGGTATCCAGCTGCGGGCCAGCAATTCCATCCTGATCAAGGTGAACCAGATCGGCACCCTCACCGAGACCCTGGAAGCCATTGAAATGGCCCGGCGGGCCGGGTTCACCGCGGTGGTCAGCCACCGTTCCGGGGAGACGGAAGACACCTTCATTGCCGACCTGGTGGTGGCCGCCGGTACCGGCATGATTAAGACCGGGGCGCCCTCCCGTACCGACCGGGTGGCCAAATACAACCAGCTGCTGCGCATAGAGGAAGAGCTGGGAGATACGGCCATTTACCCCGGTCGTAACGCCCTGAAAGCCTTCTCTTGCGCAAATATCACCCGTGTATAATTGTCAATTATTAATGATGTGTGCTATAATAACAGCGAATGGAAGAGGAGGTGCCAGCAGGTGCTCAAGGGCGTTTTAATAGCCATTCATGTACTCCTGTGTTTCGGTCTTATCGCCACGGTACTCCTGCAATCGGGAAGAAGTGCCGGGCTCTCCGGTGCCATTGCCGGGGGAGCGGAGGTTTTGTTTGGTAAAAAGAAAGGCCTGGATGAATTTTTGAGTAAGCTGACAACAATAATGGCTGTGCTGTTTGCCATAACGTCGCTGGTTTTGGGCTTATGGACATAAGCCCATTGTCTTATTCTGACAGGTTGCCGGCCACCGGCCAGAAAAAGTAGAAAAAGGTGGAGGAGGCGCCTGTCACGGGAAGGGGGAGGTGATCCGGGAGAGGGAGGTTGGGTATTTTTTCAGCGGTCATCTAAAAAATTAACCATGGGGGGGAATTTTCTTGGAACAGTCGTGGATGACCTATGCCGGGTTGGTGGCTGCCATTATCGGTATCCTGTTTGCAGGTTATCTGGCCTCATGGGTACTTAGTCGTCCAGCTGGTTCCCAGCGCATGCAGGAAATTTCGGCGGCCATCCAGGAAGGGGCTATGGCTTACCTCAACCGGCAGTACAAGACCATAGCCCTGGTGGGTATTGTCGTGGCCCTGATCATCCTGTTCGGTCTTAACTACTGGACAGCAATTGGCTTTATCATCGGAGCCGTTTTCTCCGGCCTTTGCGGTTATATCGGCATGTACGTGACCACCCGGGGCAATACCCGTGTGGCTGAAGCGGCCAAGTCCGGCATCAACCACGCCCTGCAGGTAGCTTTCAAGGGCGGTGCCGTGACGGGGATGATGTGCGTGAGCCTGGCCCTGCTGGGTGTTTCGGCCATGTACGTCATTTTTAGAGACCCGGTGGCCCTGGTGGGTCTGGGCTTTGGCGGTTCGCTGATCAGTGTGTTCGCCCGTCTGGGCGGCGGTATTTATACCAAGAGTGCCGACGTGGGTGCTGACCTGGTGGGTAAAGTTGAAGCCGGCATTCCCGAAGACGACCCCCGGAACCCGGCGGTTATTGCCGACAACGTGGGTGACAACGTGGGTGACTGTGCCGGTATGGCGGCTGACCTTTTTGAGACCTATGCCGTCACCGCCGTAGGGGCCATGCTTCTGGGATTCCTGCTTTTCGACAACCAGCCCCAGTATGTCATCTATCCCATGGTTTTAGGTGCTGTAGCAATCATTGCCTCCATTATCGGTACTTTCTTTGTACGGATGGGTGACCAGAGCACCAATATTATGGGTGCTCTTTACAAGGGACTCTGGGCTTCCGCCATCCTGTCCCTGATCGGCTTCTGGTTTGTGACCACGTCCGTTCTGGGCAACTCCACTTACTTCTGGCCGGCCCTTATCGGTATTGTGGTTACCGTGGCCATTGTGTATATTACCGACTACTATACGTCCAAGAGTTTCCGCCCGGTAAAATCCATCGCTGAAGCATCACAGTCCGGCCACGCTACCAACATCATCACCGGTATTTCCGTGGCCATGGAAGCCGGTGTGCTCCCGGCCCTGGTGATTGTGGCGGGTATCATTATTTCCTATCTGATTGGTGGCGGCCATGAAGGCGGCCTCTATGCCGTGGCCATTGCCTCCATGTCCATGCTCTCCATGACCGGTATTATCGTGGCCATCGACTCCTACGGACCCATTACCGACAACGCCGGTGGTATTGCCGAAATGGCCGAACTGCCGGATGAGGTCCGGAACATCACCGACCCGCTGGATGCTGTGGGTAACACCACCAAGGCGGTGACCAAGGGTTACGCCATCGGTTCCGCCGGCCTGGCAGCGATTGTTCTGTTTGCCGACTATACCCACCACCTGGCGGACTACGTTCCTGCAGAACTGCTTACCTTCTCCATCAACAACCCGTGGGTGCTGGCCGGCCTGTTCATCGGCGCTGCCCTGCCCTTCCTGTTCTCCTCCCTGGCCATTGGTGCTGTGGGCCGGGCGGCCTACGAAGTGGTCAATGAGGTGCGGAGGCAGTTCCGGGAAATTAAGGGCCTCATGGAAGGCAAGGCCAAGCCTGAGTACGGCCGCTGCGTGGATATCGTTACCCGCCGTGCGCTGAAGGAAATGATCCTGCCCGGACTGATTCCCGTCCTGGCCCCCGTCATTGTGGGCCTGATCCTGGGCCGGGATGCCCTGGGCGGGATGCTGATGGGTACCATCATCAGCGGTCTCTTCCTGGCCATCTTCCAGACCGCCGGCGGCGGTGCCTGGGACAATGCCAAGAAGTACATTGAGGAAGGTATGTACGGCGGTAAGGGCACTCCTGCCCACGCTGCAGCGGTAACGGGTGACACCGTCGGTGACCCGTTGAAAGATACTGCGGGGCCGGCCATCAACCCGATGATCAAGATCGTGAACATCGTGGCCCTGTTGATCATTCCGCTGATTGCCAATATCGCCCGTTAAAAAAGAAACACCCCTGCCTGACGGCAGGGGCTTTTTTTTCTTTTTTCCGGCTCAGCCGAGCAATCCCTGGATGGACAGGCGGCGCCATGCACCCTGCCCGGTGATGTCGATGCTGATCCCTTCCGGAGCAACCCGGGCGTTTTTGGGCAGAAACACCTTCAGGCCGTTGGCTTCGGTCCGGAGGAATCTTTCCACATCAGGAGGCTGGCCTGCATACACGGCAGGCTCCAGGGTCATGCCACCTCACCCGCCGCAGAGTTCCATAACCAGGGTGATGGTATCGGTCTGCTGCAGGATATAATCCCTGGCTTCGTCGGATACATGCACCTGAACCATGAATATCACGCTCCTGTTCTGTAGTGGCAGAAAGCAGGGTTATAACATCAGGTAAACTTGCGGAAAATCTGCATGAAATCGGCCATAATATCTTTAAGCTCCTTGCCTTCCGCCAGACCCTCCGTAAGTTCATCGGCCAGGTGGCAGGCCAGGGTGGTCATGGCCACCTGGCTGATGGCTGCCTTAATGGCCGCCAGCTGGATGACCACCTCACCGCAGCTGCGCTGCTCCTGGATCATCCTGGATACTCCCCGTACCTGGCCTTCAATGCGTTTCAGGCGGGCCAGCAGATCTCCCTGCACTTCCTGCCGGTAAATCCGGTCTTTCCCCATCTTGCGTCCCCTTTCATAGCCCTATACCCCGTATGGTATTTTAAGTTTACTATTAATTTTTTGTTTTGTCAAGGGCAGGGCAGGAAAAATACCTATTGACATTGCAAAAGAGGGGGAGTAATATTTTACATGAGATACCCCTAGGGGTATGTGTATAGACAGAGGTTGCTGCTGTCCCGCAGGGACGGCCGCATCCCCGTAATTTAACTTTAAGTTAAGAGAGGAGGAGTTCAGTGTTAAAAGAAAAGCTGAGAGAACGTAAACTAAGACAGGGTTTAACCTGGGCAGGCCTGCCCCTGGTTGCCATCCTGGGCTGGTTCTACCCCTGGCTGGGGTTCCTGCTCCTGGGGTGCATGGCCGGGGCAGTGGGGGTGGCTATCTTCCGGGGGCGTGCCTGGTGTGACTGGATGTGCCCCCGGGGTGCATTTTTCGATCTTTTTATCCGTCCCCTGTCCAGGCGGAAAGCCATACCCGCTTTTTTCCGCAGCCAGAAGGTGCGGGTATTTATGCTGTTTTTAATATTTACCATGATCGGTACCCAGTGGTACCTTGCCCGGGGTTATCTGGCGGCTATGGGACTGGCCCTGGTACGGCTGCTCACCATTACGACCCTGGTGGGAATCATTCTGGGGCTGGTTATCCATCCCCGGGTCTGGTGTCACATCTGCCCCATGGGTACGCTGGCTCACTGGCTTTCCGGGGGCAAGAATCCCCTTTTCATCAGCCGGACCTGCACCGGGTGCCGGGCCTGTGCCCGGGCGTGCCCGATGCAGCTGAAGCCCTATGAGTACCGGCTGGAAGGTCTTGTGGGGGACAACGATTGTCTGAAATGCGGTACCTGTGTGGCCGCCTGTCCCCGCCGTGCCCTGTCCTTCGATTCCGGTGAAAGCAAAAGAGAGAGCGGGCTGGTGGCCTGAACGCAGCCCGCTCTCCTTTCACCACGACCAGCAGGTTAAAGAAGGCCGGCATTGGCCGGCCTTTCGCGTTGACCTGTTAAGAGAGCTCCCGGGCTTTTTTCAACTGCTGGCGTTCTGCCCAGATCCTGTCGGCCACCCGGCCCCATTCCCGGGAGCGCTCATCCAGGTGGGCGGCAATTATGCCCTGCAGCACTGTTTCCGCCCCTTCGTGGGTGGGATGGGCGCCCGATTCCTTTACTATCTCCCTGAGGGCCCGGGGTACGTCTATAATTGGACAGGGCCGGAGCAGGTTGTCATGGAAGGGCTGGCGCTTCTGGTAAGCGGCAAACAGGGGTGAGCGCAGGACTTCCAGCAGGCTTTTTTCGTTAATGTTGTCCACGGCAAAATGAACAAAGGCACAGGGTTCCACTTCCCCGGCGGCATTGATATGGAAATAGCGACGCCCTCCGGCAATGCACCCTTCTACCAGCTCACCATCGTTCCAGAAATCCGCAATCATAATGGGTTTATGGGTGCGGATGTAGGGTATGCGCTCGGCCAGATAGGCCCTCTGTTCCGGGGTGACCATCAGGTTTATGTTGGGATTGCGGCCGATGGGGATATAATGGAATGTCCAGCCGTATAAAACCCCTTTTTCAATAAGGAAATCAATAAATTCATCGCTGGTGACTTCCATAACGTTTTCCCTGGTGATGGTGATGGAAACGCCGAATGCCGCACCCCGTTCCCTGAGCAGGTCCATGGCCCGCATAACCCTGTCAAAGGTTCCCGGACCCCGCCGGGCGTCGGTGCGTTCCCGCCACCCTTCCAGGCTGATGGCCGGGGAGAAGTTGCCCACCTCGATGATTTTATCGGCCATCTTTTCATCAATCAGCGTACCGTTGGTATAAGCCATAAAGGCCATATCGCGATGCCTGGTCATCAGGTCGAACAGGTGCGGGTAAACCAGTGGTTCGCCGCCGGAAAAAACAATCCAGTAAATGCCCAGTTCCTTGGCTTCGTTGAAAAGGCGGTCCAGCCTTTCCGGGCTTAATTTCCTGGGAGAATATTTGCCCGCCCAGCAGCCTTCACAGGCCAGGTTGCAGGCACTGGTGGGGTCCACCAGGATGAAATTGGGAATGTTCACCCCCAGCTCGGCGGACAGGCTCCTCTGGCGGGGAATGCCGAAGATCATGGCGTTCATGAACCAGTTGTACAACAGGCGGTTGCGCACGTTGGGATGGAGGTTCCTGGCCAGCCTGTGGACATATTCCCGGATAGCCGGATTTTCCCGGTAGTAAGAGGCAACAGTTTCAATCTGGTTTTTATGGCGTTCCTGAATGGCGAGAATTTTAACCAGGTTAAGCAGGCGCGGGAAATTAGCTTCCGGGTTTTTACTCACGTAACCCAGCACGTTTTGGGCAAGATGGGCGGCAAGGAAATTTTTAGCCCGTCCCATTCTGGTAGAAACCGGGGACATAACAACAACCTCCTTATCTGTTAAACTCAAATTAGATAGCAGGAAAGCTAGCCCAAGCTAGCCAAAAATATAGCCAAAGGTTTCCGGGAAAAGTCCTTATCTTTTGTTTAATTTTTACCGGCTTCTTCGCGGCTCAAACAATTACCCAAGAGACCTAATAAACCCAAAAGACCCAAAAGCATGGCAAAAAAATTTATTTTGAACTATGAAGGGCTTCTGATAAAAAGCTGGCCAGAATTCTGCATTCGTTATGGTCACACCTGGATATATGCTCTTCAAAACGGCGGATGCAGGTGAGAATTTTGTTATTAACTGCATCTTTCATGCCCCTGAGCATGGTACCAATGGCCAGCCCGGCAAAAAGGCTCAGGACCAGCTCCGGCCTGGGAGCCATTTCCAGGATGTGTTTCATGGCTGCCATTCCTCCGGCATTGATTTCGTGTATGTGGGTAATTAAAAGGGCTATGGTATAGGCGCTGAACACCACCGGCAGTTCTATACTTGCCATTTCTTCCAGGAGTTCCTCTTTTATTTTTTGTGGGTTCAGGTTCTTCATGTCGGCAACCAGGGAGAGCAACCTGCTCCTGGCAGCCGACCAGTCATCCGGAGGTACTGCCTTTGCTTCCTGCGGGGACAAAAGTTTGAGGGCCTTTTCCGTGGGCCGGAAAACAACCATTGACCGGCCGGGAGCCTTCTCGTTCCGGTCCAGGGTGTATTCCCTGTTTAAAAATTCTCCTTTTTCCAGTTCTTTGAGGATATCGTAGGCTGTCCACTTGCTGACTCCCAGTGCCTGGGCAACGGTAACATAGTGAACGGGAAGGCCGGTCTGATGAAAGAGGTTGATGATTTTGTGGAGGAATTCTTTACGCCGCCGGGTAAGGTTCATGGGATTATCACTCCTGCTCTAAATTAAAGCCCGCACCGGGAACCCAAAAAACCAAAATTATAACTAATTATAATTATACTTTCATGGCGGTAAATGTCAATGAACACGGGATAAAGAAAAGTGCTGTTTTCGTTATGGCAGATTTTTGGTAAAATATAAAATGTGTGGAGGGTCACAGTATTTGAAAGCAAGGTGACTTGAATCATGTTCCGGCGAAGTGATGGCATGTGTTTTGCGTGCAGCCCCCGGAACCCCATCGGCCTGCACCTGGAGTTTTCCCACGAAGGCGATATCTGCCGGACAACTTTTACGGCCGGGAATGAACACCAGGGGTGGGATGGTGTGCTGCACGGCGGCCTGGTTACCACACTGCTTGATGAGGCCATGGCCCAGTGGCTCTGGCATCGCGGTGTTGCAGCCATGACGGCGGAAATGCTTACCCGCTTCAGCCTCCCGGTGCCCGTGGGCGTGCCGGTAACCGTGGAGGCGTGGAAGGAGGGCTGCAGGGGGCGGCTGTGGGAGCTTTCCGCCCGTCTTATTCTCCCCGGGGGGAAGGTGGCTGCCAGGGCCACGGCCAAGTTTCTGACGGTTAAAGAAAACGGTTAAAAACAAGGAAAGGAGTCCTGAAAAGTGACGCGGAATGAAGCCTATGCACTTCTCACCAGGTATTTAAAAACGCCCAACCTGATTAAGCATTCCCTGGCCGTGGAGGCGGTCATGCGCGGGCTGGCCCGGCATTTCGGCCAGGATGAGGAGCTCTGGGGACTGGCCGGGCTGCTCCATGACATCGACTATGAATGGACGAAGGACGAGCCGGCCCGGCACAGCATGGAAGGGGCGGATCTGCTGGCCCGGGAAGGGCTGCCGGAAGAGGTTGTTTATGCCGTTCGGGTACACAATGATATTCACGGCCTGCCCCGGCAGAGCCTGATGGACAGGGCCCTTTACGCCAGCGATCCTCTCACCGGGCTCATCGTGGCCGGCGCTCTCATTAAACCGGAAAAGAAACTTTCAGCCATTGACGTCCCCTTCCTTCTCAACCGCTTCCACGAGAAGTCCTTTGCCCGGGGCGCCAGCAGGGAACAGATCAAAAGCTGCTCCGAGATGGGCCTCTCCCTGGAAGAATTTATGAAAATCGGCCTGGAGTCCATGCAGGCCATTGCCAAAGAGATGGGGTTGTAAAACCGGGCGGTCCAGCGTTTTTCCGCCGCCCGGGACACTGTATTCAGTTGAATTCATGGGAAACACTTTCCAGTGGTTGACCAGAAATTGGCACTACCCGCTTGACAAATGGCGACGTAACGTTATAATGGTACTGAGGAAAGAAAAAGGTTGCAGCCCGGCCAGTTGCGGTAGGGCTTTCTTTATCGGCTGAGGAGGTGGTCATGGTGGGAAAAGTGGTTACGGTGAACAAGAAGGCCCGCCATGACTATCACATCCTGGAAACCTACGAGGCCGGCATCGCCCTGACCGGCACGGAGGTCAAATCCCTGCGGGCGGGGCGGGCCAACCTGCAGGACAGCTTCGCCCGCGTTGAAAATGCCGAACTTTTCCTGTATAATATGCACATCAGCCCCTACGACCAGGGTAACCGCTTCAACCACGAGCCCAAGCGGACGCGCAAGCTCCTGATGCATAAGAAAGAAATCCTGCGCCTGCTGGGCAAGAGCCGGGAAAAGGGCCTGGCCCTGATCCCGCTGAAGGTGTACTTCAACGACCGGGGCAAGGCCAAGGTGGAACTGGCCCTGGCCCGCGGCAAGAAGGTGTACGACAAGCGGGAGGACATGGCCGCCCGGGACGCGAAGCGGGAAATGGAGCGGGCCCTGCGGGGGAAGATGTAATATGTGACATGGGGGCGAAAGGTTTCGACGGGGGAAGCGGTGGCAGGAGAAGCGAGCCGGGGTTCCACCAGCCCGTAAAACGGTGGAAAAACAATAACTGCCAACGAAGAATACGCTCTGGCTGCTTAATTTAGCGGCCACATCCTGCCCGGGTCCGGCCCGTGACGCGGGACAGGGTGTCGACTTAACGGGCTTGCTGCCGGGACGGTTCCCGGAGGCCCGGCGGGACACCAAAACGGGATAGCCCCTGCGGAGGCTGGCTGTGGCCGCCAAAGGGGCGAAAGCCAAAACACAGCCTGCGCTCGGAGAAACTCCTGTGGCTGTTCTTCCGGACGGTGGGTTCGAATCCCCCCGCCTCCACCACTCAAATCCACAGTTATTTTAAAGACCACTTCAATTTTTTCCTTGGTCACGATTACTTTTTCTACAAATTCCTGGGCGAGACTTTTGAAATCGTCCAGGTTTTCATTTTTTAAAAGGTGCATGATTTCCTTTGGATAACGAAAAGCAGGAATAAAGCCTGTTCCGGGGAAAATGAAATACCGGAGGGGATAGGGAAGATGGGCGATGAGCATATTTTTTTGCCCGAGGATTTAAAAGAATGGCTGTTGAACGACCCATTCCCCAGGATGCTGGGGGTGGAAATAGTGGAGCTCAAGCCCGGTTATTCCCGGGTCAGGTTGAAGGTGACGGAGCAGATGACCAACATCCACGGCATTACCCACGGGGGAGTTGTTTTCACCGTGGCCGATGTGGCCTTTGGCACCGCCAGCAACTCCCGGGGTGTGCCCGCCGTGGGTATAAATATGAACATCAGCTATTTAAAGAAAAGTGCTCCCGGGGATGAGCTGGTGGCTACGGCCAGGGAGGAAAATTTAACCCGCCATACGGGGCTGTACCGGATTACCGTGGAAAACCAGCGGGGGGAACTGGTGGCTGTGGCTTCGGGCCTGGTCTACCGGCAGAACCGGCAAAAGGAAACCTGAACCCCGGTCCGCACGATCTATTCTTCTTTGTGTTTGGGCCTGTTATTGGCCGGACTAGGAAACGGGATCAGTACAGCCGGAATAAGGGAAGCCCTGGGCCACTCACCCGGGGCTTTTACTTGTTAGGAATTACCAAATCTCGTAATTTTTCCGCGGGGTGGCGGGGCTTGTTAAACAGTTTACAGACGGTTGAGGGACATTGAGTTAAGCTTTGATCATAAAGAACAAATCTTCAGGAGGGAAAGGTATGCCCCAAAAAATTTTGTGCTGCGGCATTCTGGAAAAGGAATTGGAGTACGTCCTGCAGGGAAAAGAAGTTGAAATTCATTACCTGGAACCGGGGCTCCACGTGGACTTTGACAAACTGGGAAAAGCCCTTGTGCAGGCCCTGGACGGCATGAACGAAGACAGTGTCGCCGTGGTATTTGGCCTCCAGTGCCACCCGGAAATGGAGCGGATGGTGACCAGGAGGGGCGGGCGGGTCATCCGGGCCAAAAACTGCATTGAGATGCTGCTGGGAGAACGGCTGGCCGAGCTGGATGCCGGGGGCCGTAACTTTTACCTGACCGCCGGCTGGCTGGAGAACTGGCGCAGGATATTCATAGAAGGTTTGAAATGGGACGAGATTGACGCCCGGCAGAATTTCGGTTATTATGACCGTATGCTGCTGCTGGACACCGGGATCACCCCTGTTGACGACGAGAAAATCCTGGAGTTCTTTGATTATACCCGGGTGCCCGTTGAAATACTGCCCATAGATTTGGAACATTTTCGCAGGGAAGTGGAAAAGCTTCTGGAAGAAGGGAAATCATGAAAAAGATACGCTGCATGAAGGAACTGGAAATATTTTCAGCCCTGGACTTTGCCGAGCGGGAAAGAATCGGCGCGCTGGCCCGCAAGAGGGTTTATCGCAAGAACGAGTTTATCTTCAGGGAAGGGGAGCCCGCCGACACGATCTACCTTATAAAATACGGCCGGGTGAAACTGTTTAAGGTATCCAGTGAGGGCAGGGAGATCATCCTGGACATCCTCAAAGAGGACGACATGTTCGGTGAAAACACCTTCTTCGAGGATACCGTGCATACCATGAGCGCCCAGGCAATGGAGGACACCTTCGTGTGCTCCTGCAGCAGGGAGGATTTTGCCGTTTTACTTAAAAACCCTCAGATTTCTTTAAAGATTATTCAACTGCTTGGGAAAAAGCTGAACGATTACACCGACCAGGTGGCCAACATGGCCTTTCCCATCCACACCCCTGAGGAGTTGCTGGCGGCGTTTCCCCAGGGAGCCGAAACCACATGCCAGGCTGGCGGCTTAAAGATGACCGCCGGTGAGGCCGGCAAACTGTTGAAAGCAGGTGATTTTCCCTTCAAGTCCGCTGAAGAAGTGGCTGAAACCATAGTTGACCGGGCCGGGCTTTAACTATCCTGCCGGGAAGTCCCCCCATAAGGGAGGGGATGAAAGGCGATCCTATTTTCAAAATTTTTATGGTGGGGAAGCCACCCGCGGCTGGTGCGGCCGGACACTGATTTCCAGGGCCGTCCCGATTTGCGGGTGGCTGGGCTTTTTTGATCATTTCCGCCTGGCGCCGCCAGTTGGGGGTGATGTCCTCAATTTTCCGGGCCGTATTGTATCATACTTTATTGTATGCTATAATGTATGCAGCAATGTCTGACATTTGGGGTGATAACTATGGAGCATGTTCGCACGACGATTCGCATGCCCACCAGTCTTCTGAAATCCATTGAGGAGGTACGCAACCCTGAAGAATTTCCGACTTTGAGCGACTTCGTGCGGGGTGCGGTAGAGCGGTATGTCAAGGAGCTAAAACGGAAGAAGCTTGCGGAAGAGTGTCGCCGGTTGGCGGAAGAAGAAAATCTCGCGGCCTGGGCGGAAGCAGACTTTTCGGAACATATAGAAAGAATGGCCCGGGCCGAAAGGGGTGAGCTCTGATGCCTGCCGAAATTCCCCGTCCAGGAGATATTTATAGAGTTAGTCTGGAAGGAACGGGCCATATTCTGCGGGGGTCTCACTATGCAGTGGTGGTATCCGATGAACCATTTAACTATCTTTCTACCGTTGTAATCGTTCCCCTTTCTACAGGAGCCAGGCCCGCCTCTTTTCGACCGGAATTAACCTTTCACGGCAAAGTTACCCGCGCACTCCCTGACCAGATACGCGCTGTTGACAAGCGTCGTTTAAAAGACTTTCAAGGCAATGTAGCCAGTACTTCTTTTTTTATGGCCCTGCAGGCCTCCCTTCAGGATCTTCTGGCATTAAATTAAACGTGCAGGATGGTCAGGAGAAAGCTTATGCTCGTTTAACAGGCGCTGGGGCGTGCCGGGGGTCATATATAGCTGCATACTGGCCGTGCGCAGCATTGTGCTTTTAAGGGGAGAGGGAGAAGGGATATGCGGGGGCCGGGCGTACTTTCTGGATGCCCAGGGCCTTTTCCAGAGCGGTCCGGTTACGCCGGGAATGGATAAAAGCCTGCGGGAACAAGGTCAGCCGGAAAAAGTATGCAGGATCCGTGTCCGGGGTGAAATTTTCGCCGGGAAGCGGTGCCAGCCTGGTTGTGGACGGTGGCATGACCCGGAATATCGATGCCGGTATCTGCGCAATGGATTTGTTGTGTTTCTGCATTTTTGCCGGAAATAACAGGGGGGAATGAATGAGTGAAGTATATGGTAAGCGCATGCCTGGCCGGGCATTCCTGTTCCTACGATGGGTTGCCCCGGACCTGTGCGGTGGTGGAAAGGCTGGTCAGGGAAGGCCGGGCAGTACCGGTATGCCCGGAGTGCCTGGGCGGGTTGCCCGTACCGCGCCCGGCGTCGGAAATACAGGGCGGTACGGGAGTGGACGTGCTGGAGGGGCGGGCGCGGGTGGTCAATTGCAAGGGGGAGGATGTTACCGGGGCTTTTATCCGGGGAGCCCGGGCTGTACTGGAGATCGCCAGGAACCACGGCATACGGGCTGCCATTCTTAAGGCCCGGAGCCCTTCCTGCGGGTACGGCCGGATTTACGACGGGTCGTTTAGCGGGAAAGTCAAAACAGGTCATGGCGTGACGGCGGCATTGCTGGTGGAATCGGGTTTTCAAATATTTACAGAGGAAGATGTGGAAAAGGAATGGCCGGCGCACGGGGCGGGCTGGCCGGGAGAAAATGTAATCGTATGACTAAATTTTGCCTGGAGGATAACCATGCCTGGTGTACAGCCCGGAGAGCAAGTCGTACTTGAGGTGGAAGACCTCAGCCACAGCGGCGAAGGGGTGGGCCGCTGGCAGGGGCGGGTGGTGTTCGTACCCCTGGCCGTACCCGGCGACAGGGTGCGGGTTACGGTGGTGGAGGTAAAGAAAAATTACCTGCGGGCAAGGCTGGAAGAAGTGATAGACCCTGGCCCTTCGCGCTGCCGCCCGGAATGCCCTTCTTTCGGCAGCTGCGGCGGCTGCCATATTCAGCACCTGCCTTATGAGTGCCAGCTTCAGTACAAAACCGGGCGGGTGCGGAACAGCCTGGAACGCATCGGCAGGCTGGGCGGGATAAGGGTTCTACCCGCCCTGGGTATGAACCACCCCTGGCACTACCGGAACAAGGTGCGGTTCCATGTAATGCTCCGGGAAGGAAGGCCGGCCCTGGGCCTTTATGCTCCCGACTCCCACACGCCCGGGTACTGGGTGGGTGATGGGACCCGGTGCCGTATTCTGGACCGGGAGCTGAACGAACTGGCGCTGATCATTGATCATCTGCTGGGCCAGTACCGGGACGAGCTTCTACAAGGTCCGGCTCCTCTGATTTCTCACGTTACCCTGCGCAGGGCCGTGGCCACGGGGGAAACCATGGTGGTGCTGGCCGCCGGCGGCGGACGCCCGCGTCTCGGGAAGCTGGCTGCGGAGCTGGCCGGCACCGGCCGGGTAACGACGGTCGTCCAGCAAACGGCCGTCCTCCCGGGCAGGGAGCCTGACGATGGACGGACAAGGACCCTTTACGGCAGGGGATACATCACCGACCGCCTGGGCGACCTCGTCTTCCGGATTTCCGCCGCTTCCTTCTACCAGGTCAACCCGGTGCAGACACGGGTCCTGTACGAAAAGGTGGGGGAATATGCCGGCCTTACCGGGCGGGAGCGGGTGGTGGACGCCTACTGCGGCGTGGGCACCATTGCTCTTTTCCTGGCCCGGCAGGCCCGGGAGGTGCTGGGTATGGAGCTGTCTTCCCGGGCCGTGGCCGATGCCCGGCAGAATGCCCGGCTCAACGGCCTGGGCAACGCATCCTTTCTCCAGGGAGCGGTGGAAAAACTCCTTCCCCGCCTTTTCCGCCGGGACGGCGGACCCGATGTGCTGGTGCTGGATCCGCCCCGGCGGGGCTGTCACCGCTCTGTCCTGGAAACCCTGGCCCGCTGCCCGGTGCCGCGGGTGGTTTACGTATCCTGCGACCCGGGGACCCTGGCCCGGGATCTGGGCCTGCTGGCCGGGTATGGCTACCGGGTGGTGGAAGTGCAGCCGGTGGATATGTTCCCCCAGACCTGCCACGTGGAGTGCGTCAGCCTCCTGGAGCGGCCGGCATCCTCCGGGTAATTATCATGAAGGGGCTTTTATTTCCGGCTGGCTGCCGGGTTTTCCCTCACCGGGGAAGCAGGCGGGAAAGCGGCGAACTCTGGACTGTTCCTGCTTTTCCCGGTGGGTACCGGCCCGCGTACTTTTTTCCTTATGGCAGGAGATTATCAGGAGGGGCTTTGAAGATGATATCTACAGCTGGACAGGCAGTAAAATATAAAGTAGCTGTAAAAGCAGCTGTATTTTTGCTTATAGCCCTGATGGTGCTGGCGGCCGGCTGTTCCGGTGCCGTCCCGGATACGGGCGGTGAGGTTGCAAAGCCGCCGGTCCGCAGCCAGGAGCCTTCCCCCGCCGGGCAGGGCCGGGGAGGGGAAACTGCCGGCCTTTTGCCCGCCACCGTAAGCCGGGTGGTGGACGGGGATACTGTGGTGGTGCGCCTTGAGAACGGCAGGAGCGAAACGGTGCGCCTGATCGGCGTGAATACTCCCGAGTCAACTAAAGAGGTGGAACCGTACGGTAGGGAGGCATCGGCCTATACCACGAGCCGTCTGCAGGGGAAGCGCGTCTGGCTGGAAAAAGATGTGCAGGAAAGGGACCACTACGGGCGCCTTCTGGCCTATGTCTGGCTTGACCCTCCCGGCGGGAGCGGGCCGGGGGAAAGCGAAGCCCGCAGCCGCATGTTCAACGCCGAGCTGCTGCTCAAGGGATACGCCCAGGTAATGACCGTCCCGCCCAATGTGAAATATGCGGAACTGTTTGCCCGCCTGCAGCGGGAAGCCCGGGAAGAGGAGCGGGGCCTGTGGGGCCTGGAGGTGCAGGACAAAGAGCCCTATTACCTGGGCAACGCCCGCAGCAGGAAATTCCACCGCCCGGACTGCCAGTACGGGCGCCAGATTGCTCCGGACAACCGGGTGAAATTTGCCACCCGGGACGAGGCCCTGGATGCGGGATACGAGCCCTGCAACAGCTGCAAGCCCTGATTGGTGTGGCAGGAGTCAAGGCCTGCCGGGTCGAAGGTATTAATTACAAAAATATTTGAAAAAGGGGGATTTGGGGTGAAGATCCTGGCCATTAACGGCAGCCACCGCAAAGGCAAGAATACGGCCATCATGCTGCAGGCTGTCCTGGACGAAGCCGCCAGGGCCGGCGCGGAAACGGAGCTGGTGGAGCTGGTTGATTATAACATCAAGCCCTGCCTGGCCTGCAACCGCTGCCTGGGCAAAACGGAATGCTCCATCAAGGATGACGACATGGGCCTGCTGGCCGAAAAAATGCTGGCGGCCGACGGCATTGTACTCGGTTCCCCGGTGTACTGGGCCAATGTTACCGGCCTGATGAAGAATTTTATCGACCGCACCCGCTGGATGCACATGGCCCGGAACCTGCTTCACGGCAAGGTGGGAGGGGCGGTCACCCACGCCGGCCTGCGCAACGGCGGGCAGGAGCACGCCCAGGCCATTATGGAGCGCTTCCTGGTGGCCCAGGGCCTGATCCTGGTGGATACCCGCGACCAGGAAAGCGGCATCTGCAACAGCGGGGCCATGGGGACCATGTTTGACCGCCTGGAGGAAGGCAGGATTTGCTGGAAGCGGGGTGTGCATGAGGACCTGCTGGCCCTGGAGGAATGCCGCCGCCTGGGGCGCAATATGGTGGAGATGATTAAACGGCTCGGCAGAGCCTGATATACGGGAGGGTCACGCCAGCCCCGGCTGGCGTGAAGAAAAAAGGCGCCTTTAAAGCCCGGTGTGGGCGGCCTGCCTTTGGCCCGGCGGGAGCCGGGTGCAGGCTGCACAAAGGTAGAGCGGGAGGAATAGCTTTATCATCCCTCCCGCTCCATTGTCTTCATCCATGGTCTTCATCCTTAACATTGTTCCTGCTTGGCAAAAACTTTCCCGCAGCGGCAGCCGTAGGTAACCAGGTGGTAATTCCGGCGTTCCTGGACGCTTAATATGCGCACCCTGCTGGTAAGACCGTAAAGCTTTTCACCGCACTGGGGGCAGACCGTGCCCTCGACACAGTTGCGTGCCCGCACCACCGAATAACCGGGCATGCGGGTGGCTTCCACCACGTAATCGGGAAAGGAAAACCTGGAAATGCGGTAGCGGTCCAGCACCGCCCGGATGGTCTTCAGCATGGTGTCCCGGGCTTTCCCGGTCTGGCTGGTGAGGAAGACGTGGATGGCGGTCTGGATCACCTGCTGGTCTTCCGCGCTGGGGAAAGGGTAAACTTTTGCCGGCATGTTGCATACACCTGCGCTTTTCTTGCTTTTTTTCAGGTCTGGCCGGGTTTGTCCACTTCCGGCTCAAAAAAGTTGCGCTGCCCTGAAGCCCTCCCTACCGGATATTATTTCCCTTTTAAAGCCCGCAGATAACTTTTTCAGCGCCGGGGCCGGCGTGACGGGCTTTTTCCAGCACCTGCCGTACTGCTTCAATGTGCCGGCAGCGGTAGTTCGGGTCCAGCCGGGAGCGAAAGCGAAAGGAGCAGCAGGTACAGCTGTCGGGTGTGGTGGTCAGCTCGATCCGGCAGTCCACTTCCACCACGTGGGCCACCTGCGGGGAAATGAAATAGACCACCATTTCGTTAACCAGGAAGGGAGTTTTAACTATGTCTGCGGCCATGGGCATTTCTCCTTCTGTCGTCAACTGATGTCATGCTGGCGCCAACAATCTCTAAGTTTTAATATTGGCTGTCCGGGAGGTTATTCCTGCCACAAATTTAAGCGATTTAAATATTATGCTGTAGAAATATGTTTGTAGAAAAATGTTGGGGCAGGAAGGCGGCCAGCACAAACAGCGCCGGCCAGTCGCCCAGCAGCATCCGGCGGTCGACACGGTAATTATTTCTCACAGTGCATTTCCCCTTCTATGTTACTGCGGTTCCGCCCGGGGAGGCTGTTCACTATCTCTTGCAGCCAGCCGGTTGCATCCTGAAAGACGGTGGTATTCAGGGAATAGACGACAAACTGACCCATTTTTTTGTCCGTAACCAGCCCCGCTTCTTTAAGTATGTTCAGGTGGTGGGAGATGGTGGGCCGGGTAAGGGAAAAGGCGCGGGCAATCTCGCCGGCTGTCATGTCCCTGCGGGCCAGGAGGCGGAGGATTTCCCGCCGGGTGTCGTCCCCCAGCGCCTTGAAGACCATGGTCAACCCCATGGGATCACGCCTTCCTCACCAAATTAATTCACGAATGATCCCGCGGCTGCGGCCAACCAGCACTTCCCTGCCATCCTGGTTGCGGCAGACCGCTTCCATGGCCACCCCGGTATAACCTTCCCCGGGAGTAACTTCGGTTATCTTTACCTCGCAGCGGACCGTGTCCCCGGCATATACCGGGTGCAGGAATTCCATGGACATTTCCCTGGCGATATAGTTGAGGTCGCCCCCAATCTTGGTCGGCACAGAGGCGGTCAACAGCCCGTGCACCATCAGGCGACCCCGGGCGTCCCGCTGCATGTGGTGCCTTCCCCGGTCACCCGAGAGTCCGGCGAAGGCAAGGACCTCTTCTTCGGTAAATGTCCTTTCCCACGAAAATACGTCCCCCGCTTTCGGGTTCATGCCGGTTTCCTCCTCCCATAAGATCAGTTAGGGTGTAACCGGGAAATAAGGGCCTGCCGGCATGAGCAGGCCCTTATTTCGCCTTTTAAGATGATCCGTTATCCTTTGCCGCCAGGGCCCGGAAGAGCAGCCGGTAGACTTCAGGAGCCAGGGCCACCAGGCTGTAGTGGCGGTGGGACATCACCCAGCAGGTGGCCACCTCGTCCATGGTTCCAAAGATCATCTGCCGGGCCAGGCGCACATCCAGGTCGGGCCGGAACTCCCCGGTTTCCATGCCGCGGGAAACAATCCCTTCGATGAGGCGGGAGTAGGCCCGCAGGGGTTCGGTTATGCCCTGGCGGATGACCGGGTCCGACTGCCGCAGTTGTATTTGCATTACCGTGGCCAGGTGGCGGTTGGCCTCCAGCCTGGTGAAGTGCAGCCGGATCAGGCGGGCCAGCTGCTCTTTCGCCCCGGTGCAGCCTTCCAGCTCCTTCTTTGCCGCCGCGATAAACTCGCCCATCTTCACACGGAACAGGGAGATGAGCACGTCTTCCTTGTTGCGGAAGTAAAGGTAGATGGTGCCGTCGGCAACCCCTGCCTCCCGGGCAATTTTGGAAACCTGGGCGTTGTGGTAGCCGTTTTCGGCAATTACCTTTACCGCCGCTTCAATAATGGCCCTGTACTTGTCGCCGCTTCTCCTGGCCACGTGCAAACTCCTTTCCCGCAACTGGGAATATTATACCACATATTTTTCCGCTTCCAGCACCCGTCCGGCAATTTCCCGGCGCAGGCCGATCAGGTCGGCCGGCTGGTGCTTGCACATCCGCTTGACAATGGATAGCTGGGTCTGCCGCATATCCCCTTCAAAGAGGAAGCACATGGCTTCCCGGGCCCATTTTTCCAGCAGGGGGAAGGAATCGTAGACATAGACACGGGCCAGGTTGAGCTTCGTTTCCGCGCCTGCGGGGTCGGCTTCCCAGGCTTTCAGGGCCCGCAGGATGGCGCTTTCCATGGCGTAGATCTGGATGGCCAGGTCGGCCAGGATAGCAACGATTTCCTGCTCGTTGGCCAGCTTATCCATGTATTTTTCCACCGCCTGGCCGCCCACCAGCAGGAACAGCTTTTTGGCCATGGCCACCATGGCCCGCTCGGCGGCCAGCGGTTTCCCGTCATCCTCCGGTACGGCGGCCCGCAGGTTGAGTATTTCCCCGGCCAGGGCTCTGGCTGCCGGCAGCAGGGCCAGCCTGCCCTTCACGGCCCGGCGGAGCAGGGTGGCCGGGATGATCAGCCGGTTGATCTCGTTGGTACCCTCGAAGATGCGGTTGATCCGGGAATCCCGGTAGAAGCGCTCGGCGGGGTAATCCTGGATGTAGCCGTAGCCGCCGTAAATCTGCACCATCTCGTCCACCACATAGTCCAGCACTTCCGAGGCCAGCACCTTGGCAATGGAGCATTCAATGGCGTACTCCTCGATGGCGGCGGCCACTTCAGCTCCGCTGGACTTGCCGGCCAGGGATTCTTCGATCATGCCGGTGATGCGGTAGACCACGCTCTCGGCGGCGTATGTTTTAGCGGCCATCTGGGCCAGCTTGTGCCGGATCATGCCGAACCTGGCAATGGGCTGCCCGAACTGCTCCCGCTGCAGGGCGTATTTGGCGGCCAGCTCTATGGCCAGCTTGGCCGAACCGGTGCAGCCCGCGCCCAGCTTCAGGCGGCCGATGTTGAGGATGTTGAAGGCAATCACGTGCCCCCTGCCGATTTCTCCCAGCAGGTTTTCCACCGGCACCCGGGCGTCCTCAAAAATGAGGCTGCGGGTGGAGGAACCCTTGATGCCCATCTTTTTCTCTTCCGCGCCCTGGCTGAAGCCGGGGGTGTCCCGGTCCACGATGAAGGCGGTGAATTTATCCCCGTCCACCTTGGCGTAGGTCACGTAAACGTCGGCAATGCCGCCGTTGGTGATGAACATTTTTTCCCCGTTTAACAGGTAATATTTCCCGTCCGGGGACAGCACCGCCCTGGTGCGGGCGGAAAGGGCGTCGGAGCCGGCGTTGGGCTCGGTGAGGGCGTAGGCGGCAATTTTTTCCCCGGTGGCCAGCTGGGGAAGGTAGCGCTTTTTCTGCTCCTCGTTGCCGAAGAAAACAATGGGCAGGGAACCGATGCCCGTGTGGGCGCCGTGGGCCAGGGCGAAGGAGCCGCCGGCCACAATGTTTTCGGTGATGATGATGGAGGCGATTTTGCCCAGGTCGGAGCCGCCGTATTCCTCGGGTATGTCGGCGGAGAGGAGGCCCAGCTCCCCCGCCTTGAGCAGCAGTTCCCGCATCAGCCCTTCCGGCTGGTGCTCCAGCTCTTCCGCCCGGGGGGCCAGCTCGTTGGCCGCAAAATCGGCCACCGTGTCCCGGATCATGCGGTGCTCGTCGGTCAGGTCCTCCGGGGTGAATACATCCTGCGGGTTGGCATTTTCCAGTAAAAAGGCGCCGCCCTTTTGCAGCATGAGAATACCTCCTTAAAAGAATATTCCGGTTATACCCTTTCAAATACTCCCGCTGCGCCCATACCTCCACCGATGCACATGCTCACCACGCCGTAACGGGCCTGCCGGCGCTGCATCTCGTAGAGGAGGGTGGCGGTCAGCTTGGCCCCGGTGCAGCCCAGGGGGTGGCCCAGGGCGATGGCCCCGCCGTTGACGTTGATCCTGGACGGATCCAGTTCCAGTATTCTGATGCAGGCCAGGGCCTGGGAGGCAAAGGCCTCGTTCAGCTCGAAGAGGTCGATCTGGTCTTTGGTCAGCCCGGCCAGCTTGAGCGCCTTGGGGATGGCCACGGTAGGGCCGATACCCATGATTTCCGGCGGGCAGCCGCCCACGGCGTAGGAGCGGAAGACGGCCAGGGGCTTTAACCCCAGGGAAGCGGCCTTGCGCCCGCTCATCACCACTACACAGGCTGCCCCGTCGCTGGTCTGGGAGGAGTTGCCCGCCGTAACCGTTCCCCCTATCTTGAAAGCGGGCTTCAGGCGGGCCAGGGCTTCCAGGCTGGTGTCGGGCCGGACTCCCTCGTCGGTATCGAAGATAAAGCTGCGCTCCACCAGCTTCCCGTCCTGGCGGATCCTTTCGGTGACCGTCAGGGGGACGATTTCATCTTTGAACCGCCCCTCTTTGATGGCGGCGAGGGCCTTCTGGTGGCTGGCCAGGGCAAAGGCATCCTGGTCTTCCCGGCTGATGTTGAAGCGCTCGGCCACGTTTTCCGCGGTGTAGCCCATGCCCATGTAGGCCTCGGGTATCATCTCCATGAGGCCCGGGTCGGGCATGGTTTTATTGCCGCCCATGGGCACCAGGCTCATGCTCTCCACGCCCCCGGCCACGTAAACTTCGGCGAAGCCGGCCATGATCCGGGTGGCGGCGATGGCGATGGCTTCCAGCCCGGAGGAGCAGTAGCGGTTTACGGTCACCCCCGGGACGCTGTTGGGCAGCCCGGCCTTCAGGATGACATTGCGGGTTATGTTCATGCCCTGCTCGGCTTCGGGAAAGGCGCAGCCGAAAATCACGTCGTCAATTTCCGCGGGGTCCAGCCCGGGCACCCGGGCCAGGGCTTCTTTGAGCACCGCTACGGCCATATCCTCGGGGCGGGTCTTCCTCAGCTTGCCCCGGGGGGCCTTGCCCACCGCCGTGCGCACGGCGCTGACAATTACGGCTTCCTGCATTTCCGAGATCCCTCCATTCTTAATGCGTGTTCTCTACCGGCCTGCAGCCGTCCTGTTTAGTTCCGCAGCGGCTTGTTGGTGGCCAGCATATGGCGGATCCGCTCGATGGTTTTGGGTTCGCCCAGGAGGCTCAGGAAGGCTTCCCTTTCCAGGTCCAGGAGATCCTGTTCGGTGATCGGGGTGCCGGGGGTTACGCCGCCGCCGGTGAGGACGTAGGCAATCTTCCTGGCGATCCTGGCGTCGTGCTCGGTGATCTGATTGGCCCAGCGCATGGTTTCCACGGCCAGCTGCAGGGCGGCGTAGCCGGAGGTGCCCGCAGCCGGGATGGTGGCCGGGCGGGGCGGGCGGAATTCCCGGCGGGCCATTTCCAGCACCAGTTCTTTGGCCTCGCCGATGACCCGGTCCCGGTTGGCGGTGATGCGGTCGGTGGGCCGCATGTAGCCCAGTTTGATGGCCTCCGGCCCGCTGGTGGACACCCGGGCCATGGCGATGGTTTCAAAAGCCCGGTTGATCAGGGGCTGGACCGTGTTGACGCCTCCCACCTTGATCCTGGTCTCGGGGGTCTGCAGTTCCATGGCCCGCAGGACCATTTCCTTGCAGCCGCCGCCGGCCGGCAGGAGGCCCACTCCCACCTCCACCAGGCCCATGTAGGTTTCCGCGTGGGCGTTGACCCGGTGGCTGTGCAGGCAGACTTCGCAGCCGCCGCCCACCGCCATACCGTGGGGCGCGGCCACCACCGGACGGGAGCAGAACTTCAGCTTCATATTGGCCCGCTGGAACTCCCGGATCATCAGGTCCAGCTCGTCCCACTCCTCGTCTTCCGCCTCCATCAGGATGAGCATCAGGTTGGCTCCCACGGAGAAGTGGCGCCCGTAGTTGCCGATGACCAGTCCCTCGTAGTTCTGCTCCACTTCCTTTACGGCATAATCAATCATCTGCACGATATCGGCCCCGATGGCGTTGGCCCGGGAGTGGAACTCCAGGCAGAGCACGCCGTCGCCGATATCGATGAGGCTGGCCCCGGGGTTGGATTTAATTACCCGGTTCTGCTCCTTCAAGGGGGCGAGGAAGATGACCCCTTCCGGGATCTGCTCCTGCCGGCTTTCCCTGGTCTGCCAGTCGAAGATGTAGCGCTTGCCTTCCCTTTTCTCGTAGAAGGAGGTCCGGCCGGAGGCCAGCAGTTCTTCCACCACGGGCGGCAGGGCTTTCCCCCCGGCGCGCAGCCTTTCCGCCATGCGCGGCACGCCGATGGCGTCCCACAGCTCGAAGGGGCCCAGGTCCCAGTTGAAGCCCCACTTCATGGCCTCGTCCACGGACTGGATGTCGCCGGCAATTTCGGGCAGCTTTTCAGCCGCGTAAACCAGCACCTCGCTGGTAATGCGCCAGGCAAACTGCGCCCCCTTGTCCTTGCCGAAAAGCAGTGCCCGGAACTGCTCACCGGGGCTGCCGGCGGCTTTGGCCATCTCCAGGGAGGGGAACTGCACCTTCTGCCGGGGGCGGTACTCCAGGGTTTTGTAGTCCAGGACCTGAATTTCGGTTCCGGCGGGACCCTTCACCTTCCTGTAAAATCCCTGGCCGGCTTTATCTCCCAGCCAGCCCCTGGCAATCATTTCCTTCAGGAAATCCGGGAGGGCGAAGCATTCCTTTTCTGCCGGGTCGTCCACGGATGCGTACATGTTCTGAGCCACGTGGGCCAGCACGTCCAGCCCCACCATGTCCAGGGTGCGGAAGGAAGCGCTTTTCGGCCGCAGCATGGCCCGGCCGGTGAGGGCGTCCACCTCCTCCACCGTAAGGCCGGTGTCCAGCATGGCCCGGATGGTGGCGCACATGCCGTAGACGCCTATGCGGTTGGCAATGAAGTTGGGGGTATCCTTGCAGATGACCACGCCCTTGCCCAGCACCCGCTCGCCGAAGTCCTTCATGAAAGCTACCACTTCCGGCAGGGTGTCCCGGCCCGGGATGATCTCTAACAGGCGCATGTAGCGGGGGGGGTTGAAGAAGTGGGTGCCCAGGAAATGCTGCCTGAATTCCAGTTCGCGGCCCTCCACCATTTTGTTGATGGAAAGGCCGGAAGTGTTGGAGCTGACGATGGTTCCCGGCCGGCGGTATTTCTCCACCCGGGCCAGGAGGTCCTGCTTGATGTCCAGCCGCTCCACCACCGCCTCGATGATCCAGTCCACCTCTGCCAGCCTGTCCAGGTGGTCCTCCAGGTTGCCAGGGGTGATCAGCTCCGCGTTTTCCGGCAGGTAGAGGGGGGCCGGTCTGGCCTTGAGGAGCTGTTCAATGGCCTTTGTGGCCAGGCGGTTGCGCACCCGGGGGTGCTCCAGGGTCAGGCCCTGTTTGGCCTCCTCGGGGGTGAGTTCCCGGGGTACGATGTCGAGCAGGTAGGTGGGGATGCCCGCGTTGGCCAGGTGCCCGGCTATGGCCGCGCCCATTACGCCGGCACCCAGCACGGCCGCTTTCTTGATCCTGCGCCGCATAACCTTTCCTCCTTTTTAGGAATGAATGAACATTCAGTCAATTAAAGAATATTCCATTTTTTCTTACCGGTCAAGGGGTAAAGTAAAAAATTTTTTGCGGTTAAAATAATTTTTCCACCGGGCAGGACTTCCCGCCGGCGGGGGAGAAGTTCTGCCCGGGAGGGATGGCATTGGAACTGGTGGCCATTTTTTCGACGGCTTTCGTGGTGGGGCTTTCCGGGGCCATGATGCCCGGGCCCCTGCTTACGGTGACCATTGGGGAGAGCGCCCGGCGGGGCTTTGCCGCCGGCCCCCTGGTGGTGCTGGGCCACGCCCTGCTGGAGGGGGCCCTGGTGGTAGCCCTGTCCCTGGGCCTGGCTTCCCTGATCACCGCTCCCCCGGTGGCCAGGGGCATCGCCGTGGTGGGGGGGATATTCCTGATCTACCTGGGGTGGGGCATGGCCCGGGATGCCTGGCTGGGCCGGGTGGAGCTGGGCGTTGAACGGGCGGGCCCGGAGGAGCCGGGATGCGGTTCACGGGCGGGGGGGGTCCGGTGCGGGTGTGCCGGGCCATCCCGGGGGAGGGAGCGCCGGCTCTTCCCCGGGCGCCGCGCCGGGCCATTCCGCCACCCGTTCTCCCGGCCCCCTTTCCCCCGGGAGGATGCACCCCGTGCTGGCGGGGGTGCTGGTCAGCCTGTCCAACCCTTACTGGACGCTCTGGTGGGCCACGGTGGGCCTGGGTTACATAGTTCTCTCCTTGAAACAGGGGACTGCCGGGCTGGTGAGCTTTTTCGGCGGCCATATTTTGTCGGATCTGGCCTGGTACAGCCTGGTGGCGGGGGCGGTGGCCGGCGGCCGGCGCTTTTTGACCCCGGCCGTTTACCGGGGCATCCTGGTGTGCTGCGGGGCTTTCCTGATTTTTCTGGGAGGTTCTTTCATCTATATGGGCGCTGCCGGGCGCGTGACCCTGTGATGCAATTCCCCGCGACGCCCTGCAGGGTATAATTATTATTTAAGGAAAAAATCCGTGCGAAGCGAGGTGTTTTGGAAATGGCCGTGATGGTCGGCGGTATTTGCCCCCACCCCCCGGTGATGATCCCCGAGGTGGGCGGGGCGGAGGCGGACAGGGTCATGGCTTCCCGGCGGGCCATGCTGGAACTGGGCCGCCGGGTGAAGGAAAGCGGGGCCCAGACGCTGGTGATAATCTCTCCCCACGGCCCGGTTTTCAGGGACGGCATCGCCATCATGGCGGTTCAGGAGCTGCGGGGGGACCTGAGGCGGTTCGGTGCCCGGGGGGTGAGTTTCGAGGTAAAAAACGACCCCGCCCTGGTGGAGGAAATAGCGGCCCGGGCCGGGGAGCGGGGCATAACCGTGCTGCGGGTGGATGAGAAAACGGCCCGGCGCTACGGCCTGGACCTGGAGCTGGACCACGGCACCATGGTGCCCCTGTACTTCCTGCGGGAGGCGGGCGTGGACCTGCCCCTGGTACCGGTGGCCATGGGGCTCTTACCTTACCGCCTGCTCTACGCCTTCGGCATGGCCGTGGCCGGGGCGGCGGAGAAGCTGGGGAAAAAGGTGGCCGTCCTGGCCAGCGGCGACCTCTCCCACCGCCTGACCCCGGACGCGCCGGCCGGTTACGACCCCCGGGGCCAGGAGTTCGACCGGGAAATCGCCCGCCTGGTGGCGGCCGCCGACATCGAGGGAATTATGAACCTGGATGCCGGGCTGGTGGAGCGGGCCGGGGAATGCGGCCTGCGGCCCATTATCATGGCCTTCGGCGCCTTTGACGGGCTGGCCCTGAAGGGGGAAGTCCTTTCCTACGAGGGGCCTTTCGGTGTGGGGTACATGGTGGCCGCCCTCGCTCCCGGCGGTCCGGACCCCGGGAGGCGGGTGTGGGAGAAGCTGGCCGCGGCGGAGGAAAAGGCCCGGGAAGAGCGCCTGCGCAGTGAAAGCTATCTCGTGCGGGTGGCCCGGCGCTCCCTGGAAAACTACTTTGCCGGGCGCTCCCGGCTGTACGATGATGCGGACATCCCGCCCGAGTTTGCCCGCCGCGCCGGCGCCTTTGTCTCCCTGCACAAGCACGGGCAGCTGCGGGGGTGTATCGGCACCGTCACACCCCAGTACAAGCACATCGTGGAAGAGGTGGCCATGAACGCCATCAGCGCTGCCGTGCGGGACCCCCGGTTTTACCCGGTGACGGAGGACGAACTGCCGGAACTGGAGATCTCCGTGGACGTGCTCCAGGAGCCGGAGCCGGTGGAGAGCATGGCCGAACTGGACCCCAAAAAGTACGGCGTTATCGTCCGGTCGGGCGGCCGGCAGGGGCTGCTCCTGCCCGACCTGGAAGGGGTGGACACGGCCGAGCAGCAGGTGGCCATCGCCCGGCAGAAGGCGGGCATCGGCCCCCACGAACCGGTTCAGCTCATGCGTTTTGAAGTGAAAAGGTATCACTGAAGGTGGGGTAAGGGAGGGTTATGCGTGCAGGAGGCGCTTTTTTATGAAAAAGGGGAGGGGGGGCGTGCTTTCTGCCGACTCTGCCCCCGGCTCTGCAGCATCAGGGACGGCCGTACCGGCTTCTGCCGGGTGCGGGAAAACCGGCAGGGGGTTCTCTACACCCTCAATTACGGCCGGGTTTCTTCCTGCGCCCTGGACCCCATAGAAAAAAAGCCCCTCTACCACTTTTACCCGGGAAGTTTCATCCTTTCCCTGGGCAGCGTGGGCTGCAACCTGCGCTGCGGCTTCTGCCAGAACTGGCAGATCGCCCACGCCGACCCCCGGACGGTCTACCTGAGCCCGGCAGAAGCCGTGGCCGCGGCCCGGGAGCAGGTCGACCGGGGCTACCCCAACGTGGGCCTGGCCTTCACCTACAACGAGCCCTTCATCTGGTACGAGTACGTTTACGATACGGCCCGCCTGGCCCGCCGGGAGGGACTGAAAAACGTGCTGGTCACCAACGGCTACGTCAGCGAGGAGCCCCTGCGGCAGATCCTGCCCTTCATCGACGCTATGAATATAGACGTGAAGGGGTTTACTGATGAATATTACCGCGGGACGTGCGCCGGCCGCCTGGAGCCCGTGGTGCGCACGGTGGAGATCGCCCGCCGGCACTGCCACGTGGAGCTGACCACCCTGCTGGTTCCCGGCTTAAACGATTCGGAAGAGGAGATCCGCCGCCTGGTGGACTGGGTGGCCGGGCTCGACCCGGATATACCCCTGCACTTTTCCCGCTATTTCCCCAATTTCGAGTTCGACCTGCCGCCCACGCCCCTGGAAACCCTGCAGAGGGCCCGGGAAATAGCCCGGGAAAAACTCCGCCACGTCTACACCGGCAACGCCCCGGAGCTGGACGGCAGCGACACCCTCTGCCCGTCCTGCGGCGAGATCCTCATCCGCCGCACCGGCTACCGGGTGCAGGTGCGCGGGCTGGAGGGGAACCGGTGCCGTTACTGCGGGGCGGAAGTGAAGGTTGTGGTGTGAAATAAGGTGCAATGCCGAAAAAAGTCTTTGAAGGTTTGGTGCGTATGCAAAATTTACCTGCTTACGAAAAAGTGCTGCTTGTAACCCTGCAACTGCCCCATGAAGACGAGCGTGAAGTGGAGGAGTCCCTGGAGGAGCTGGCCCGGCTGGCGGACACGGCTGGGGCGCAGGTGGTGGGCAGGGTGGTGCAGCGCGCCCGCCGGCCGGACCCGGCCACCTTTCTGGGGCGGGGCAAGGTGCGCGAGGAAATAGCCCCCGCCTGCCGGGAGCTGGGGGTTGACCTGGTCATCTGCGACCATGAGCTTTCCCCCGCCCAGGTGCGCAACCTGGAGGAGGAACTGGGGGTGCGGGTTATCGACCGCACCCAGCTCATCCTGGACATCTTTGCCCGGCGGGCCCGCACCCGGGAGGGCAGGCTGCAGGTGGAGCTGGCCCAGCTGGAATACCTCTACCCCCGGCTGACGGGCAGGGGAACGGAACTCTCCCGGCTGGGGGGCGGTATCGGCACCCGGGGCCCCGGCGAGACGAAGCTGGAAACCGACCGGCGGCGCATCAAAAGGCGCATCACCGACCTGCGCCGGGAGCTGGAAGAGGTGCGGCGGCACCGGGCCCTGCTGCGTGCCAGGCGGCAGGGCGTGCCCCTGACCCTGGTCAGCCTGGTGGGGTACACCAACGCCGGCAAGTCCACCCTCCTCAATGCCCTCACGGGGGCGGGTGTCCCGGCCGAAGACAAATTGTTTGCCACCCTGGACCCCACCACCCGGCGCCTGGTGCTGCCCAACAACGAAATGGTGCTGCTCACCGATACGGTGGGCTTCATCCGCCGCCTGCCCCACCACCTGGTGGCCGCCTTCCGGGCCACCCTGGAGGAGGTGGTGGAGGCCGACCTGCTCCTGCACGTGGTGGACGTGAGCAGCCCCGATTACCCGGACCAGGTGAAGGCCGTGGAAAAGGTGCTGGCCTCGCTGGGGGCGGGGGAAAAGCCCACCATCCTGGTTTACAATAAAATTGACCGCTTAACTGCTGAAGAAACCTGGTTGCTCCCGACGGGCAGGCCGGCGGTGGCGGTTTCCGCCCTTACCGGCCGGGGCCTGGATGAGCTGCGCCGACTCATCATGGAAGTCTTGAGGGATCAAAGGGTGCGGCGGGAGTTCCTGGTGCCCTACCGGCGGGGAGACGTGCTCAACCTGCTCTACGAAAAGGGGGAGGTCCTGCGGCGGGAAGACACCCCCGCGGGGGTGCTTCTGGAGGTGGAGCTGGGCGCGGTGTGGGCCTCCCGGGCGGCGGCCCTGCTGGGGAAAGATAATCCCGGCAGGATTCCCGGGTAATCATGCCTGAAGTCTCCCGGCGGCCGGCCGGGCGCCTGCCGGGAAGGGGGCGTTCTCCTGAACCACATGCTCGCGCCCTGCCAGCCGCTCTTCCAGGTTGAACCGGCGGCGCACCAGGGGTGCGGGTATGTGAAAGGCATCCGCCACTTCATGAATCTTCAGAAAGTCCACCCCTGCACTGCCCGTCCCCGGGGGCAGCAGGAGGAGGGCGGCAAAATCTTCGGCGGCGTTTTCTTCTTCCCCTCTCCCGGTCAGCCCGTCCACGTATATGCCGCTGGTGACATTCAGGCAGTGCTGGCCCAGCCCGTAGGCCAGCATGTGCTTCAGTTCCGGCCTGGAAAGCCCCTTTTTCACCGTGAGCAGCGCGATGCCGTCCCCCGTGCGCACGTATCTTCCCCTGACCCGGCCTTTAAACGGGAAGCGGGTCAGGATGATCCCTTCGCTCCTGGCTATCCTGTACAGCTGGTAAACACCCGGTGGCCCCTCGAGACGGTACTTCTTGATCAGGGCCAGGGCCAGCCGGACGGCTGAACTCAAGGCTACCCCTCCGCTCGGCAGAAACATTCTCAAGGATACCAGCGTATCCTTGAACTATTTCTCATTTTATTTTATTATAAACCACGGTTAAGTCGGATTTTGTTGAAAAGTTGGGGAAGATAAAAAAATCATTACTCCTCGTTGGATGAGGCGCTGTCCTCGCCCTGTCATCCTTTCCGGTTCCCTTCCTCCCTTTTCCTGCGCCGCTCCCTCTCCTTCTTTATAAAGCGCAGGGCCCACTCCCAGTGCTCGGCCAGGGACTGTTTTTCTTCCTCCGTCAGGTCCGGTACCTGCCTGAGCAGGCCGGCGAACAGGGGGTCGGCCGCAACTGCATACAGCTTCGCGTCATGGGGTGCATTCCCGGGTGCACCCTCTCCGCCGGTTCCGTAAGGCCGGTCGGTGCGCCCCAGCAGGTAGTCCGTCGAAACGCCGAAGAAATCGGCCAGCCGTTTGAGAGACTGGTTGTCCGGCGAGCGCCTGTTTTTCTCGTACATGGCAATGGTGCTCTGCCCCATATGTAACAGGCGGGCCAGTTCCGCCTGGGACAATCCCCTTTGATTGCGCAGATAGGCCAGCCTTTCGCCGAGGGAAGGCATGTTGGTTCACCCCGATCGTAATTTAACACGTTTTGTGAAGTCGGGAAAGAAAATAAAAAACGGATTTTCCGTTCAAGCGCATAATGTGGTAAGAAATAAAAACCTTCTACTAATTATTTACGTTCGGCGCAAATTTTAACCGGTGGACCCTTGACAGCAATCGCGATTTGTGATTATAGTAATAGTCAGAGGGTGACGGCAGCTGGCCGGCACCGCGGGGTTGAAACGGGCCGGCCGGCGCTGCAGCCGTCAGGAAGGGGGGAGGTTCTGACCTTTCAGCATCAAGCCGAAGGGTGAGCGGGGTGAGAAATGAAAAGATGTACCAGTTGAGGCTCAAGATGGGCCTCAGCCAGCGGCAGGTAGCCGAGGCCGTGGGCATCAGCCAGAGCTCCTACGCCATGATTGAAGGCGGCCACCGCCACCCCCGCAAGGAGGTGGAGAAGAAACTGGCCGACTTCTTCGGCGTCACCGTGGACGAGCTTTTTTTCAGCCAGGATTATCACGGTGCGCGATTGGAGGAGCCGGAAGAAGGAGAAGAAAACGAATAAGCACGGATGATATCATACGATAGCCAGATTTGATGTCCCGGTGGAAGGCGAACGGGAAAACGCTGTGGAAAGGCTGCAATAAGGAAAGGTGGTAATAGCGCGCGATGAAGTCGAGATTGCTGGCAGTAACTCTGGTCTTCAGCCTGCTCCTGGCCCTGGCCGGTGTGGCCTACGCCGGCTTTTCCGACCTGAACGGGCACTGGGCGCAGAAACAGGTGGAGGAGTGGGCTGATAAGGGCTTGGTGCGCGGCTACCAGGACGGCACCTTCCGGCCGAACAATGCCGTGACCAGGGCAGAGTTTGTAGCCCTGGTGAACAGGGCCATGGAGGTGGAAGGTAGCGGCGCAGAAGTCAGCTTCAAGGATGTTAAGTCCGGCGACTGGTTCTTCAACGATGTGGCCGCGGCGGTGAGCGCCGGCTACGTGGGCGGCTATGAAGACGGGACCTTCCGGCCGAACCAGCCCATCACCCGCCAGGAGGCCGCTTCCATCATCGGTCGCCTGCTGAACCTGGGGAGCGGCGATGCAAGCGTGCTGGCCAAGTTTAAGGACGCCGGCCAGATCGGCAGCTGGGCCCGGGGCAGTGTGGCCGCTGTGGTGGCTGAGGGCCTGATGGGCGGCTATGCCGACGGCACCTTCGGTCCGGCCAGGTCCATCACCCGGGCGGAGACCGTGGTGGTTCTCGACCGGGCGGTAAGCGGTGAGACGCCGCAGGTGCCGGGAGAAGAAATAAAGGTTACCGGCGTTAAACTGGACAGGGATACGCTGAGCCTCAGCGTGGGCTCCACGGTGCAGCTGAAGGCTACCATTACCCCGGACAACGCCACCAATAAGGAAGTGACCTGGTCTACCAGCGACGAGAAAATCGCCACCGTGGATGACCAGGGCAACGTTAAAGGCGTGGCTGAGGGCAAGGCCACCATCACTGTCACCACCGCGGACGGCGGCTTCCAGGATAACTGCGAAGTGACCGTGGTGCGCCGTAGCAGCGGCGGCGGTGGCGGCGGCGGTGGCGGCGGTGGGTCGACCACCATACCCGTTACCGGCGTGACCCTGGATAAAACCAGCCTGACCATGAACGTCGGTGAAAGCTACCAGCTGAAAGCCACCGTGTCCCCGGACAATGCCACCAACAAAAATGTCACCTGGAGCAGCAGCAACCCCGACGTGGCCGCGGTGGATAACACAGGTAAGGTTACCGCTGTGGCGGCAGGTACGGCCACCATTACCGTGAAGACGGTGGACGGCGGCAAGACGGCCACCTGTGTGGTAACGGTCAGCAAGTGGCCTAAGGAAGTGCAAGATGTTGTAGCATCTTCCCTGGCCGGAAATACGGCGGTGAAAGTGTTTATCAAGGCCGAGTACGCGGAAGAAGTGACTTCGGTAACGGTGAACGGGCAGGCGGCGCAGAAACAGGAGGCCAACCCGCTGGAATGGCGTGTGGTCCTGTCCGGCATCTATACAGTAGATGACCTGACGGTGGAAGTTAATGCCGCAGCGGCACCCGTCCTGCCTGATGAAGTAGCTTCCGTTGTCGCGTCACCACTGGCAGGGGTTACAGCGGTAAAGGTATTTATCAAGCCCGACCTGGTGGATTTGATTGAAGGCGTTTCCATTAACGGCCAGCCGGCGGTTCAGCAGGAGGCCAATCCCGCCGAGTGGAGGGCCGTTCTGGACGGAACGCTGGATGAGTCTGAGCTCAACATCACCGTCACCCGTAAGCAGGAGCAGCCCGCACCTCAGCCCGGGGAAGCTCAGTTAATTGATACGGTTAATTCCAACATCAGTTACAGCGCAACTTTCGGCACCAATGCTTATATCTATATCCTACCGGGTAAGAACGTTACCTCGGTTACCGTTGGCGATGTACAGGCTACTTACAATCAAAGCAATGGAGTATGGGTTGCCACCCTCCAGGGTGTGAGCGCTGGTGACGTGGTGGATGTGGTGGCCAGCGGTCCGGACGGAACTGAAACCGTGACGTTCACTGTCGTTGATCTGGGTGTTTAATCAACTAAGCAAATTCCAGTTTGGGAGGTTAAATTGAATGGTCAGAACAAGGCGGAAAGTCTGGTCAGTGCTGGCAGTGCTGATGGTGCTCTCGCTGGTGCTTTCCAGTGTGGCCTATGCAGCACCACTGGCTGTTAAGGTTACGGCCCAGGACAATAAGGTCTATAACTACGACTATACAAAACTTGGCACATCCCAGGCTCTGGCAAATCACTTCAAAAACAGCTTCCAATGGGCGTTTATGAACAATAAAAAAGTTGTTATAGATGATAGTGCCGGCGTAAAGGTTGATTTCGATTCAACATTCAAATACGGCGGTAGCTATGCCGATACCGTTCAGGCGGTGCTGGGTGGCAGTGAACCCCAGGGCGAAGCTCTTCAGCCCACCCACAACATGGTTGAAGAGAACGGCCAGGTAGTCGAGAAACCTGTGGAGACTGAACCAGGGCAGCTGGAAGTGGTAAGTGTAAGTGCGATTAACCCAACTACTGTTGAAGTAACATTCAATCAGGAGGATGTAGAGTTTACTAAGTCTGATGTTACAGTTAAAAATACTGAGACCAATACTAAACAATATGTTAAGGCTGTAACTATCGAAAAAGGTGTTGCTACCATTGAATTTTACGAAGCATTAGAGAGCGGAAACACCTATGACTTTATTTTCAACATTGGTGAAGAGACCGTAACTGCTTCATATAAATTCGTAGTTGCCGAAGTAGCAAAAATAGTAGCAACTAACCAGGTTGTTCCTGCCGAAGTGCCAACCGCTATTAAATACAAAGTCTATGATGTAAATGGATTAGACGTTACCGATGATGTGCAGGTAGAATTCGAATCTACTGTGCCAATCACTAACGGAGAAATTACCCTTGGAAACAGCGAAACTGCTTTTGTTGTAATCAAGTACACAAACGAAGATGGAACAGTAATCAAAAGTGACCGTATCACAGTTAAAGGCGAAACACCCAAAGTAGCGAAGCTTCTGAATTGGACACTTGCTACTGGATCTGTAAATTTCGATGATGAAGGTTATGTACAGAATAAACTCGTTAAGGCAGGTACGACACCTGAATTTTACCTGCAGGTAGAAGACCAGTTTGGGAATAAACACGACTTGCAAAATAGCAATATTTTAGAAAATACCATTGTAACATACGAATCACTTGATAAGACCGTAGCGCTTGTTGACAAAAACACTGGTGTCGTGACACCGATAGCCACTGGCACAGTTCCCGTTAAAATCATGTTTAGTCAAAATGGTGTAACCTACTTCTCCGAAACAGTGGAAATCACAGTAGGGGAACAAGCTAAGTTTAGCGCTATAGAGCTGAATAAAACTGATATAACTTTGTCCTCTTCCCTGCTTACCCCTGAGTCAGTAACACTAACCTTCAAGGACCAGTTTGGGGATAAGATTGTACTTAGCAATGCTACCGTGACTGCTACAGTAAAGACGGGAACGGGGATTATAACGCTGGATTCTACTACAGAAACAATTACTGGTACGAATGCAACATTTACTATTAACCCTGTTCAAGGGAAGGAAGGAACTGCCACCGTTGAGTTTGCCGTAGAAGGAACTACAATTAAAGCTGTTGTCAACGTAACTGTGGTAAAAGCCGGGGCAGTAGCGGATTATACTGTGGAAGGATTTAAATCTCAGCTAAATAAGTATAATGATCCAGCTACTGAAGAAAACGAAAGCCAAATGACGCTAAAAGTTTACGCAGTAGACGCTAATGGTGTTAAAGTGAATCAAGTTGTAGAATATCTTGCAGGTGAAATTGAAGGTGTTAGTGATGGTGTAAGTATTGTTGATAGTACCATAGTAATTGATGCTTCTAACTTCGAAGCTGGTAAGTCCTACGATGTAACCATTAAAGTAGGATCTCTACCAGTCTTCAGCGGAACATTTGAAGTAGTTGATACCACTCCCAAGCCAACTGTTGAGCTTACGAAATCTTCCTTGACAGTTGGCGTTGGCCAAAATATTGTTGATTGCTTAAAAGAAGCTTTTGAGGTAACTGGCAAGTTGGGTGACCAACCAGTAACTGCTGATAATATTACTGATGTACTCTTTAGCACTGACAATAGCAGTATTATTGAAAATGGTGTTGTTGCTAGCGAAGGATCTGCCACCTTTGTCATAAGAGGAGTAGTAATAAATGATGTAACTATTGAGTTAGATAATGAGTTGCTTAACATTACAGCAGTGGCTCCGAGCTTAACCTATACCGGGCTTCAAGAAAGCTACACTGTAAGAACTGAAGAACCTAGCGGTAGTGATAACAATTTTATAAACGGCACCCCAATAAAGGTAACCTTAACTAATAATACCAGTGTTACCTGGGATAAGGTAAGAATAGCTCCAGTAGACGTAAATAATATCCAATTGTGGGCATACGATAATGTCAGTGAGCAGTGGTATGACATTAATAAAGTTGGCTGGGGCCCGCCGGCGGGCTTCATGCTAACTCCGGGTTACACTGCAGACACTGACGTGTACGTAGGCGCCAGTGTAGCTGGTTCTTATGATGTGACTGTGAAGCTAATAAATGTTGATAATAACAAGGTGATTACCAGTATCACTGGTACTATAAATGTAGTAAATGCTGAATAAACCAACTAAACAGCAAGCAGCTATACGATTCTTAACACAACAAGCACATTCGTTAGCGATATGAGTTGTAACAGAGCCCTCATGCCGTATGGCGTGAGGGTTTTTTTTAACTCTTTTTGGTTAGGTATAACTCAAGTTAGAAGCAGGTGGTGCCAGGCACCTAACTTATTAACTTATAGTTGAAGGGTTGGTGGGCCCCTGTTACAATGGGTGGCAGGGGGTGAATTTTTTGGGTAGGAGACCAAGAATAGAGTTTGAGGGCGCAATGTACCACGTAA
Source organism: Desulfofundulus australicus DSM 11792 (assembly GCF_900129285.1). Classification (GTDB taxonomy): domain Bacteria; phylum Bacillota; class Desulfotomaculia; order Desulfotomaculales; family Desulfovirgulaceae; genus Desulfofundulus; species Desulfofundulus australicus. The sequence continues at coordinate 4,589 of NZ_FQUW01000004.1, read as the reverse complement.
TCCAGCGGGGCAACAACAGGGAGTTTATATTTATTATGCCGGAGCACAAGGAGTATCTGCTTGAGCAGTTGCGGCACGCCGTTAACGTGGACGGCCTGGAAATTTTTGCTTATGTAATAATGAACAATCATTTCCACCTGGCCGTCCGTACGAATAAAGAGCCCCTGAGCAAAGTAATGCACCGTTTGAATACCCGCTTCAGCCGGTATTACAACCGTGAGCGGGGTCGGACCGGCCACGTTTTTGAAAGCAGGTATAAGGCCGTCCCAATTGAAAACGAGCGGTATCTTCTGGCAGTTGTCAGGTACATACACCGTAATCCTGTCCGGGCTGGTTTATGCACGGGAGTGGCTGATTATAAATGGAGCAGCGATGCTGATTATCGCGGAGAGGGTAGTGGATTTGTACATACAAAGCAGCTGCTGGACATCCTGGATGACGATCCGGGGAGGGCCTTTAAAAAGTATGTCTTACTTATGGAACAGGATGATGATAAGGACTGGGAGAATGTTTCATTTATCGGCCGGGAATCTTTTGCTTTAAAGGTTGAGCCAAGACAGGCTGTACCCACCAGGAAGCGGTTGGATGAAATCCTCATGGCTTCCGGAGTGAATATGGAAGAGTTTGCGCAAATAAAGAGCGGATCCAGAAAAAGATCGCTGGTGCCGTATAAAGTTTGGTACGCCAGGGAAGCACTGGCGCAGGGATATACGTTGCAAGAAATAGGCCAAAATATTCGCATCTCTTCGGTGGCTGTTTACAAACTTCTATCCCGTGCCAGGCAATTAACCTGTTAATTTATTATTGTTAACGGCGTTAGGGCCGGTGCCCTGGGGGGGCCCCGGAGCGTTTTACTTTTGTAATCTCATCCTTTTGCTCAGAATGCTAAAGGAAATGGTCCCTTGCTTGGTAAAGAAGTTGTTTCGGGAAATATGCAACAGGGGGGAATGATGCTTTGCCCGCGAAAAAATTCTATTATCAGTTTCTGGCGGGGTTGTTGTTTCTTCTGATGCTTATGGCCGTTTATGCACCCGGGGCGGCGGCCCAGACGACGAAGAGTGTGCAGGCTTACCGGTTCGGAAGTGAGCAGGTGCCTTCTGTGGCCGGCCATGCCTACGCCTTAAAAGAAACTGTCCGCCAGTTGATTGAAGAACGGCGCCAGCGGGAGAAACATATGCCCGCCCGGGACTACAGCCGGGAGATTATTGTGAAATGGAAAAAGTCATCGGATAGAGTAAGCAAAGAGGCGCTTCTCAAAAAATGTGCTGCCGAAAAAATCCACGAAAAAGGGGATTTGTCCCTGCTCCGGGTAAAAGACAGGGAGGAGGCCATTGCAGAATTAAAGCGGAGCGGGCGCGTAGAGTATGCGGAGCCCAATTATCCCCTGCATATGATGTACGTCCCAAACGATCCCCTGTTTTTTGACCAGTGGGCACTGCACACGATCAATGCCGCCGGGGCATGGGATAAGCTGGCGCCAAATCAGGAACCGGTGATTGTGGCCGTGGTTGACACGGGCATCGATTTTTATCACGAAGATCTGCAGGGGCGCATTTCGCTTGATGGAGCCTGGGATTTTGTATTAAACGATTCATACCCGCTGGATCTGGACGGGCACGGTACGGAAGTGGCCGGTGTTATCGCTGCCGCCACCGGCAACGCCACCGGCATTGCCGGTACCGCCGGGCGGCAAAATGTACAGATACTGCCCTTGAGGGTCTTCAACTGGCTGGGGGAAACTAATATCTATTGGGTGAGCCAGGCCATTGCCCACGCCGTTGACTGTGGGGCACAGGTGATCAACCTCAGCCTGGGCGGTCCACAGTACTCTCAGGCATTGGCCGATGCGGTTGACTATGCGTGGGAGCGCGGCGTGGTGGTGGTGGCCGCCGCCGGCAATGAAGGCGGTCCGGTGTTCTACCCGGCGGCTTTGCCCCATGTGATCGCCGTGGCCGCCAGCGATGAGGGCGACGGGGTGGCCTATTTTTCAAATCACGGGCCGGAAATTATGGTGGCAGCACCGGGAGTGGATGTTCTATCAACCGATGCCTTTTATCCCGAATATACCGTCGTCAGCGGAACGTCCATAGCGGCGCCCTTTGTTTCGGCCGCTGCGGCCATAATTAAATCGCAGCTACCCGGTGCCGGGCCGGATCAGGTGGCGGAGATAATCCAGAAGGGCGCCGTGGATATTGGCCCGCCGGGGAAAGATGACTACGCCGGCTACGGCCGCCTGGATCTGGATCTGGTGGCCGCGCAGCTGGCGGGTGCAGGCACCCCGGGCGGGGGCGGCGGTGGCGGTGGGATCGTTATGGAGCCGGGCCAGATTTTGCAGATTGACTTCAACCTGCCGGTGAAGATAGATGGGAATACCTCCTCCCACTTCCACCTGCTCACTGCCGGAGGTGCCGAGCTGCCCTGCACGCTATATTTTGTAGGCGAGGTGAACACAGGTGAAACCGGCGGCTACACCACCTTCTGGCTCAAGCCCCGCGATGCCCTGGCCGCTGGCCAGACCTACACCCTGCGGGTGGATGCCGGCCTGACCGCCACTTCGGGGCAAAAGCTGAAGGAAAACTATAATTTGGATATTTATGTTCAAGATGCTGCGGCGGAGCAGTTAGGGAGATAACCAGATCAAGGTGGCAATCGGTGCCAGGCATCTTGCTCGTTAACCTCCCGTATCTCCCCCTGCCTGGAGGCAGGGGTTTTTTTATTTTCTCACCGGGTTATGGCGCTGTCTGCCTGTCCGGGGCATGCTGCCTGCCTTAAAGGCCCCGCGGCCAGTTTGGAAATTTGCCCCCGGCCTGCGGGGGTATACTTGCATAATACAACCGTTGCATGATACAATATAAAGGGTGAGGCAGATGGACATGGAAGCTATGGCCGCGCGGCTGTGCCGCCTGCTGGGGGAACTCGGCCGGGCGATGCGTGTGCTGGAGAAAAGTGAGGTGGGCTGCTGCGGGATCACCCTCTCCCAGTGCCACCTGCTGCTGGAAGTTTCCCGGCAGGAGGGCGGGGATGCCTCCCCCAGCGACCTGGCGGCGGCGCTGGGCCTGGACCTGAGCACTGTTAGCCGGGTGGCGGACGGCCTGGTCAGGCAGAAGCTCCTTTGCAGGGAGGCGGACGGCCTTGACCGGCGCCGTTTGAGGCTGGTGCTGACGGATGCCGGCAGGGAGCTGGTGGAGGGCATCAGCCGCGGAATGCAGGAGTATGCCCGCGCCATACTGGAAGAGATACCGGCGGAGGAGAGGGCCGGCGTGCTCCGGAGCCTGGAACGGCTGGCGGAAGCCGTGCAGAAAGTAAAAGGGGGATGCTGTGGTGGATGATGTTTTGAAGAAAGCCGTGCGGGAAAAGTATGCCGCCCTGGCCAGTTCAGCCCGGTCCGGCAGTGCCGGGTGCTGCTGCTCACCGGCCGGGTGCGGCTGCGGGCCGTATTACGCCCCGGAAGAGACGGAGGGGCTGCCCCGGGATTTGCTCGAAGCCTCCCTGGGGTGCGGCAACCCTATCACCCTGGCCGGGCTGCAGCCGGGGGAGGTGGTCCTGGATCTGGGCAGCGGCGCCGGGCTGGACGTGCTGCTCGCCGCCCGGCAGGTGGGGTCGGCGGGCAGGGTGTACGGCCTGGACATGACCGAGGAAATGCTCGCCCTGGCGCGGGAGCACCAGCTCCGCAGCGGGGTGACCAATGTTGAATTTATTAAAGGGGAGATGGAAAACATCCCCCTGCCCGATAATCATGTGGACGTGGTCATCTCCAACTGCGTGATCAACCTGGCCGCGGACAAAAGCCGCGTGCTCCGGGAAGTTTTCCGGGTGCTCAGGCCCGGCGGGCGCCTGGCCGTTTCCGACATGATGTGGCGGCGGGAGGTGCCCCCGGTTCTGCGGCAGAATGTCGAGCTCTGGGTGAGCTGTGTGGCCGGTGCACCCGGGGAAGAAGAGTACCGCCGCCTGCTGGAGGAAGCCGGCTTTGAGGGAATAGCCATGGAGGTGGTCCGCCCCTTTGGTCTGGCGGACTTCCCGGAAGGGGCCCTGCCGGAGGAAGTGCGGCGGCAATTGGCCGGCTACGAAGGGGCCCTGGTAAGCGCCTCCATCCGGGCGCGCAAGCCCGGGGAGCGAAATGCAGTGAGCGGTGCCAGGCACTTAACTTATTAACTTATCGAGCCCCGGTCCCGCGCCGGCGGGGCTTTTTCTTTTCACTGCCGGTGTACGATTCAGAATCGGTTCAGTTCCGCCTCATGTCAATCTCCGGCTGGATGTGGTATAATACAGCCACAGGAGGAATGAACCCGTGCCGGACAAAAGACAGCCCCACCACACCCACGACAGGGGATACAGGGAACTTCTCTCCAGCAAGCGGGCGTTTCTGGAATTGCTCAAGACCTTTGTCCGTGAGGAATGGACGAAAAACATAGACGAAGACAGCCTGGTGCGGGTGGAAAAGTCCTATATCCTGCAGGACTTCAGCGAGAAAGAAGCAGACATCATCTACCGGCTCAAGACGAAAGGCGGCGACGTTATATTCTACGTTCTGCTGGAGCTGCAGTCAACGGTGGACTACCTGATGCCCTTCCGGCTGCTGCTGTACATGG
>NZ_FQUW01000026.1 GCF_900129285.1 Desulfofundulus australicus DSM 11792 | reverse complement strand
CAATCTGCTTTTGTTTCCTGCCGTATGCGCAGATCAGGCAGCTGGTCACCAGATTGTTAACCAGCCGGGGCAATCCTTTGGTGATGGCGTAAATGGCCTCCAGAGCTTGCGGGGTAAAGATCTCCTCGTGCAGGCCGGCGTTTTTCAGGCGGCTTGCACAGTATTCCTGGATTTCGCCGGGTTTAAGGCCCTGCATGACATACTTTACGGTGAGCCTTTGGCGCAGGGGGCTGTTAGCATTGAGGGCCAATTTGTTGCGGATCAGCGTTTGCCCGGACAGGATCAGGATAAAGGGATTCTGTGAATCCATTTTGAAGTTGAAAAGCAGCCTTAATTCCTCCAGGACCTTACCGTCTGCCAGGTGAATTTCATCCAGCACAATAACCGGTGTAATATGGCGGTCGTAACTATTCGACCCTGCCCCTCTACCATCTGATGAAGCTGCGCGAGTGAGGCGCTGATCACTTCCACTACCTGTCGCAAAGTGCTCTGATATCGCGTCAGCTTCTGCATGACTACATAGCCGTATCTTTTATATACCGCTTTATGGCATGATTTTTATTTTTTAAAGGTAATCGGCAATTGATGACGAATAAATGCCAAAAAATAATTAAAGAATAACGCCTAAAAATTAACAAGGAAGGTATTAAAAGAATGAGTACCGGAGAAATGTCGTTTTCTCGCCCGTTTGAAATTGGCAGGAAAGCCGAAATCTCCATCCGTTTATCTGAATTTGAAATCCCGCCCATCCAGGATGTCCTGGTGGTTGGCAAGAAGGCACCAATTGGCCCAGAGGCGGTGAAGCGAATGGTGGACGCGCTTTCCCCGGAGCAATATGTGGTCATCCGGCTGGAACATGATGTCTTTGAAGCTGCCGTGCTCAAGAAATCACTGCTTAAATTTATCCCGCAGGATAAACTCCTGCCCATTATCTTGAAAGAGTGTTCTGCCATCGCCACCGAAGATTCTGTAATAAAAGCCCAGTTAAACATTGTGGTCCAGGTAAACAAGGTGGTGGACTTATAATGACCACCGTGGAAAATATCATGAACAGGAGGATAATCACTGCTTCCCCATTTGATAGTGTCAGAAAAGCGGCAGAGATGATGAATGAATTTAAAGTCGGCTGTCTACCCGTTATAGAAAGTGGACAACTAGTTGGTATTATCACTTCCAGGGATATAAGGTGTTCTCACCCTAACCGGCTGGTCATTGATGCTATGAGCAAAGATTTGATAACTGTGACGCCTTCGTGTTCCATCTGGGATGCGGCTGAAATAGTAGAGCGCTATAAAATAGAGCGCCTTGTGGTTGCTGAAGACGGGAAATTACTGGGAATAGTGACCAAGCTGGAACTCTATCATGAATTGGGTAAGCATTTTGATACGCTGACCGGTTTGAATAAGGCAGAATATTTATATTATATTACCGGTAAATTAATCAGGAACAATATTGCCTTATCTATTGTTTTCATTGACCTGGATGGTTTTGGGGAGGTCGACAAAAAATACGGCCATATTATAGGTGATGAAGTTTTGTACCGTGTCGCAAATATTATAAAAGCCCATGTTGATGAAAAACTCGATTATCCGTGCCGCTATGCAGGCGATGAGTTTGCCGTGGTTACTGTCAGGCCTGCAAGCACGGTTAAAGAATACGCGCTCAAAATAGTAAACGCCATCGCCAGTTATAACTGGGACGGCGGGATGAAAATTACAGCATCAGCAGGTGTGGTTAACTGTCAACCGGCAATAAAAAGTGATTGCGATATCCGGGAATTTGTCAATATTGCAAGCCTCGCTTCTACTAAAGCAAAAAAGAAAGGAGTTCCAGTGTTCACAGTTTTTTGCAATAAGGAGTAATATTTAACAAACTTGCACCGGACCAGTACAGCCACGGTCACCACTCTCCCGCGCCCTGCTCCTGCTCCGGCGGCAATTCCCGCAGCGCGATCTCCACCGGGGTTACCGGGTAGAGTTCTTTACCCGGCATGGCAGCCCCCAGTTCCTTTAAGCGTCTGGCCCCCGGCACCAGCCGGCTTTCCCAGGAACCAACGGCATTGTTGAAGGACTGGGTGGCCTTTTGCAGGCCATCTTTTATTTTGGCCAGATGCTGGGCAAACTTGCACACCCGCTCGTAGAGCTCCATGCCCGCCTCCGCAATCTGCCGGGCGTTCTCGGCCATCTGGTGCTGCTGCCAGCTCAAAGCCACGGTTCGCAAAAGGGCAATCAACGTGGTGGGCGTGGCCAGCAGCACCCGGCTGGCCAGGGCATCCTCAATCAAGTGGCGGTCCTGCTCCACGGCGGCACTGAAAAAGGACTCCCCGGGAAGGAAAAGCACCACAAAGTCGGGGCTGGAGGAAAACTGGCTCCAGTAAGCCCTGGAACCCAGGGACTGCATGTGCGCCCGCACAGCCTGGGCATGTTTTTGCATGGCCAGGCGCCACGCATGCTCGTCGCCAGCTTCAACGGCCTCCATATAGGCCTTCAGGGGAACCTTTGCATCCACCACCACCGTCCTGCCTCCGGGAAGTTTTACCACCAGGTCAGGGCGCAGCCGCCCCCCTTCCGTTTCCACCGAAAATTGCTCCACAAAGTCGCAGTACGGGGACATCCCCGCCACCTCCACCACCCGGCGCAGGGTTATTTCCCCCCATCTCCCCCGGACCTGGGGAGTTTTCAAAGCATTAACCAGGTTGCTTGTCTCCCTGTGCAGCAGCTGCTGGGTCTGGCTGAGTTCCTGCAGCTGCCTTTTCAGACTTCCATATGCTTCCTGGCGGGCGTTTTCCATGGCCCTTACCTGAGCCTCGTAACGGGCCAGCTCTTCTTTCAGAGGCCTGATCAGGGCGTCAATGGCTTCCTGGCGCTTCTGGAGATCGCCCCGGGCTTCCACCACCACCCCTTCCAGCACCTGGCGGGCCAGCTCGATAAAAGCCTGGTTATTATTTTTCAAAGCTTCGGCGGAGAGGGCTTTAAACGTATCACCAAGGCGCGCGGTAGCTTCGGCAAGGAGCTTTTTCTGTTCGGCAAGGTTGTTCCTGGCTTCTTCCAGGGATGTTTCCGCCCTCACCCTGGCCTGGTGTTCCTGCGCCACCTGCTGGCGCAGAACGGCCAACTCCCGCTGCAACTGCTCTACCTGCTGGCGCAGCTCGCCACTTATGCTTTCCGCGGCCGCCGCCCTGCTCCGGGCGTCCACCACCTCGGCCGACAGGGCACGCACGCGGCTGCCGGCCAGCAGCCAGCCGGCCACCACCCCGGCAGCCAGACCTGCCAGCGCAAATAAAACTTCAGCCATGGGTACCAGCTCCTTTCCACCAGCATCAATTTTACTTTAGCCCGGTTGCGGGAGCAATGAATACCTGTCTTGCAAAGAAACTGGTTGACAAACAACCATTAATAAAAATATAATTCAATTAAACAATTATTTAATTATGGATAAAGGGGGGCTTCTTACGAACAGGCATTCTCCCAACAACGATATCTGTGATACCTACTGCACATCTGGAACCACCGGAGATTTAAAGGACAAGGTGCTGGAAGTGGCCGGCCTTTCAGAGCTGTTCAGGGTGCTGGGAGATGAAACCCGCACCAAGATCCTCTATCTTTTGTCCCACAGGGAGCTCTGCGTGTGCGACCTGGCGGAAATTCTGGAAATGAGCCTGCCAGCCGTCTCCCATCATCTCCGGCTGCTGAAGGCAATGCGCCTGGTGAAGTACCGCCGGGAAGGCAAAATGGTTTATTACTCCCTGGATGACGACCATATTGTCAACCTGATCCGCGAAGCCCAGGCGCATTTTGCGGAAGAACGTTGAAAGGAGCATGTCCCATGCGCTACACCCTGGTTGGCCTGGACTGCCCCAGCTGTGCAGCCAGGATAGAACACGCGCTGCAGCAGATTAAGGGCCTGGAGCATGTTACCATTAACTTCACCGACCTCACCCTGGACTTACCCCCGGAAAGGGCGGAAGAGGCGCGGCAGGCCATAAACCGGGTAAAACCCGGGGTAAAACTGGTAAGAACCGGTAGCCCGGGAATACCGGGAGAGAACGGGGAAAACAGGAGAAACCTGTACCTCACCGGCCTGGCGGGTGCTTTCCTGGCTGCCGGCATCATTTTTCAGGAAATCCTGCACCCGGCCCCCTTTTCCTGGACCGGGTACACCATCCTCCTGGTCGCATACCTGATTGCCGGCCGGAACGTGCTGTTAAAGGCCATAAAAAATCTTGTCCGCGGGAAGTTTCTGGACGAACATTTTCTCATGTTCGTGGCCACCCTCGGAGCCATAGCCATTAACCAGCTACCCGAAGCGGTGGCGGTGATGCTCTTTTATTCCCTCGGGGAGTATTTCCAGGAAAAAGCCGTTAACCGCTCCCGCCGCTCCATAGCCGCCCTCCTGGACATCCGCCCACCTTTTGCCAGCCTGCTGGTTAACGGGGAAATAAGGCAGGTCCAGCCGGAAGAAGTGACGGCGGGCCAGGTTGTTGCGGTCCGCCCCGGCGAAAGGATCCCCCTGGACGGCGAGGTCCTGGAAGGGGAATCCCTTGTGGATACCGCGGCGCTGACGGGAGAACCGGTACCACGCCGGGTGGAAAAAGGAGACGAAGTTCTGGCCGGCATGATCAACGGCCAGGGCCTTCTGACCATCAGGGTAACCAGGCCATTTAAGGATTCTTCCCTGGCCCGCATCCTGGAACTGGTGGAAAATGCGGCGGCCAGAAAAGCCCCCGTGGAAAAGTTCATCACCACCTTTGCCCGGTACTACACACCGGCGGTGGTGCTGGCTGCCCTGGCGCTGGCCATTCTGCCTCCGCTGGTGGTCCCCGGTGCCACCCTGTCCCAGTGGCTTTACCGGGCGCTGGTCTTCCTGGTCATTTCCTGCCCCTGTGCGCTGGTCATTTCCATTCCCCTGTCTTATTCCTGCGGCATTGGCCGCGCCTCACGGGAGGGAATCCTGGTCAAGGGGGCCAGCTACCTGGACGCCCTGGCCAGCCTGCATACCGTCGTTTTTGATAAAACGGGTACCCTCACCCGGGGGTCTTTCCGGGTGAACCGGGTGAAGGCCTTGAACGGCTTTCAGGAGGAAGAGGTTCTGGCCTGTGCCGCAGCAGCCGGCGCCTATTCCACCCACCCCGTAGCCCGGTCCATCCGGCAGGCCTGGGGAAGGGAAATCCCCACGGACCGGGTGAGTAATTACCGGGAAATCCCGGGACAGGGGGTAGCAGCCCGGGTCGCGGGTAAAAACGTACTGGTGGGGGGAAAACGCCTCCTGGAACAGGAGGGCATCCCCTGCCATGTTCCCCGCCCGGAAGAAAATACGGTATTTGTGGCCATAAACCATACCCTGGCCGGTTACCTGGAAATGGGCGATGAGATCAGGCCGGACGCCCGCCAGGCCATCGCCGGGCTGAAAGCCCTGGGCGTTAAAAACGTGGTCATGTTGAGCGGCGATGAAAAAGAAACTGCCCGCCGGGTAGCCGAAACCCTGGGGCTGGATGATTACCACGCCCGTCTGCTGCCGGAGGAAAAGGTGCACCGGGTGGAAGAACTCAGGGCCGGCCTGCCCGCCCGGCAAAAGCTGGCCTTTGTGGGTGACGGCATAAACGACGCCCCGGCCATTGCCAGGGCCGATGTGGGGGTGGCCATGGGCGGGCTGGGTTCCGACGCAGCCATTGAGGCCGCGGATGTGGTGCTCATAGAAGATTCCCCTTCCAGGCTGGCTGTGGCTGTGGAAATCGCCCGCCACACCAGGGCAATCGTCAAGCAAAACATCGTACTCACCCTGGCCACGAAAGCATTCTTCCTCGGACTGGGAGCCCTGGGCCTGGCCTCCATCTGGGAAGCCGTGTTTGCCGACGTGGGGGTGACCCTGCTGGCCATTTTCAATGCCACCCGCAACGGGACCTTGACCCGGCCTGCACGGCAGGGGGCCATACCGGCCGGGGGGCGGGCCACCGGCTTTCAGGCCTGAAAGCGCTGCGGCGGTGGCCGCAACGATCTGGCGGCCACCGCCCGTACGGGCCGGCAGGATTCACCCGGCCCTTTAAACCGTACAGCTACCGTCTTCTTTTGCCAGGGCTACCTCATGGACGTTGCTGCAGCGCTTGCGCTTCTCCACAAAGCCGATTTTTTCCTTAACCGTTTTCACCCTGGTTGCCAGGTCTCCGCTGACAATGGTGTAGGGAACGTTCATGATGTCCAGGAAGTTCTTAATCTTGGCGTCCACCACTACGGCAAAATCACTATCCTGGTACCTGATCCCGTCTTTTTCCACATCAAACTCCCGGGGCACGTAAAAGATGTCGTATTCGGGCAGGTCGCGCATGGCCCATTCGTATAATTTCATCAAAGCGTAAACTTCCTTGGGGTTTTTGAAATCACAGCTCAACAGGCCGTATACGTAGTTCAAAATGGTGGCGTTATCACAGAAAATAATATCGCAATAAGAAAGCTCCTCTTCCCGGCGTTTTTGTCCTTCATAGAGCAGGAACTGTTCAAAAATGCTCCGGGGCGCCCCGTACCAGGCAATGTACGAGCGGGCAAATTCCAGGCATACGTCGCTTATATAACCGGCCATGCTGTAATCCACATCCAGCTGCTTGCACAGGGTTGTTTTACCCGTCCCGGGACCACCGAGAATGGCAATTTTTCTGGGCTTTTTACCCCTGGCCATGGTACATTCCTCCCCCTTTAACTCTGCTACCGGAATAAATTCGCCGGAAAGTTACCCGTTCCCTTTCGCCGGGAAATAAAAACCCCCTGCACCGGCCCGGCGCAGAGGGTTTCCTATGCCCGCCCTTACTCCGTCTTTGCTTTACTTATGTCCCGTGGGTCCCTTGGGAATGCGGCCGGTGCGGATGCATTCGCTGCGCAGCCGCCTGCCCACAATTTTCTCCACCATGCGCCCTATCTCCAGCACCCGGTCCACATCCACCCCCGTATCAATGCCCATCTCGTCCATCATCACCACCATATCCTCGGTGCAGACCAGCCCCACAATGTTGGGGTCCTGGTAGTAATACGAACCGGTGCCGGCCACGGGAACCCCGTCGACGAAGTTGGCCGGCTGGCCACCGATGCCGCCCATGGTGCTTTCAAAATGGGTAATGCCGGCCAGCAGGGCGGCCAGCACGTTGGCCAGCCCCCAGCCGCGGGTTACGTGGAAATGGGCAATGTGCAGGTCCGGATTGGGGAAGGCATCCAGGACCATGGAAAAATACTCATACACCCTGTTGGGCGGGGCGGAACCGTCGTGGTCCGCGTGCTCGATATCGTCAGCCCCCAGCTCCAGGAAGCGCCTGGTCACCTCGAGGGCCGCTTTCATGTCCGTGGGCCCTTCAATGGGACAGCCCCAGATGGTGCTCACGGTGCCGTTGAACTTCATCCCCGCATCGTGGGCCTTTTTAATGCACCGCTCCACTTCCGCCCAGTAAGCTTTATGGTCCAGGCCGGAGTTCTTGATCTGGTGGGACTCGGAGGTGGAAACCATCATGAGAATGCGGTCCGGACCGTAACCTTCCTGCCGGGCGCGGATGGCCCGGTCCACGGCCTTTTCCCGGATGGTCACGGCCGTCAGCTCCACCCCGGGCAGTTTATCCTGCACCTTCTTGCTGGTACGGAGGAGCTTGAAAAGTTCTTCCGCATCGGCAAACTGGGGCATTCCCCGGGGGCTGCCGAAATTGGTCACCTCCAAACGCTTGAACCCGGCCAGAATCAACTGTTCCAGCACCCAGAGTTTGGCCAGGGTGGGGATGAATTTTTCTTCATGCTGGAAGCCATCCCGCACGGTAATTTCACCCAGAACTACCTTCCGGGGGTATTTCAATTCCGCCATATCCATTCCTCCTCCTCAATTTCACTGTTCTGGTTCAATTACCTGTTCCTGTATACCGGCTTTCTCTTTTCATTGAAGGCACGTAAGCCCTCATCCCGGTCTTCCGTGGCCAGGCAGACATTGTAGCACTGGGCTTCCAGGGCGAAGGCGGTATGCAGGTCCAGCTCCAGCCCCAGGTTGATGGCCCGCTTGGCCTGCTGCAGGGCAATGGGTCCATTCTGGACTATTTCCTGCATGATGGCCATGGTCCTGGTCATCAGCTCCTCCGGGGGCACCACGTAGTTGACCAGGCCCAGCCGGTACGCCTCGGCAGCCGGTATGCGCCTTCCTGTGAAGATGAGCTCCTTGGCCCTGGCGCGCCCGATGATCCGGGGGAGGAGCTGGGTCCCTCCCCCGCCCGGGATAATGGCCAGGCCTACTTCCGGCAGGCCAAAGGTTGCCTTCTCCGAAGCCACGATAAAGTCGCAGCCCAGGGCAAATTCGCATCCCCCGCCCAGGGCATAGCCGTTGACGGCCGCCACCAGGGGCTTAGGGAAATTTACCACCGCCTCGAAGGCCCTCACAAACAGCTCCCTCTGCTTCTTCATTTCCGCTCGGGTCATATTCTTTCTTTCCTTCAAGTCGGCCCCCACGCAGAATGCCCGGTCCCCTTCGGCCGTTAAAACAGCCGCGAACACCCCGTCGTCCAGTTCCAGTTCCTCCAGGGCCGCCACCAGCTCCCGGGCCATCTGCGTGTTCAGGGCGTTTAGAGCCTGGGGCCGGTTAAAGGTAATAATCCCCACCTGCCCCCGCTCCACCTTAATGGTTTCGTAAGCCACTCCCCGCACCTCCTTATACCGGGTATACCGGATGCTTGCGCTCGGAAAATTGCTGCCGCTTGGATTCATACAGGTTGAAGCGGGCAATCAGTTCCGCCCGCAGGTCCCCGGGGCGCACAATATGATCCACCACCAGCTCCGAGGCCAGGCGGTAAATATCCACGTCTTTTAAGTATTCCTGCTGTTTTTGCTGGATGAAAGCCGGCCTTTCTTCCGGAGGCAGGGCGTTGATCTTATTTTCGTATACGGCCTTGACCGCCGCCTGGGGCCCCATCACAGCCACCTGGGCGCTGGGCAGGGCCAGGCAGCAGTCGGGTTCAAAGGCCGGGCCGCACATGGCATACAGGCCCGCACCGTAGGCCTTGCGCACAATGACCGAAATCTTGGGCACCGTGGCCTCGGATACGGCGGAAATCATTTTGGCCCCGTGGCGGATAATGCCCTGCCGCTCCACGTATCCTCCCACCATGAACCCGGGAACATCGGCCAGAAAGAGCAGGGGAATATTAAAGGCATCGCAGAGGGTGACAAAGCGGGCCCCCTTATCGGCCGAATCCACAAAGAGCACGCCCCCTTTTTCCCGGGGCTGGTTGGCCAGCAGCCCCACCACCCGGCCGCCAATGCGGCACAGGCCGGTGATCAGTTCCGGGGCGAAGAGCTTCTTGATTTCAAACCAGGTTCCCCGGTCGATAATCCGGTCAATCAGTTCATACATGTCAAAGGGCTCGCTCTCCCGGGGCGGGATGATATCGGCGATATCCCGCCCCTCCAGGGGAGGCTCCTCCAGGGCCCTGGGCGGCCGGCCCAGGTAGTTCTGAGGCATGTAGGTCAGGTAGCGGCGGCAGGCTTCTATGGCTTCCACTTCCGTCTTGCAGAGCAGGTCACCGCAGCCGCTGACGGTGCAGTGCATGCGGGCACCGCCCAGATCCTCCAGGGTAGTTTTCTCACCAATGACCATCTCGACCATGCGGGGGGAACCCAGGTACATGCTGGCATTGCCTTCCACCATGAAAACCACGTCGCAGAAGGCCGGGATGTAAGCCCCGCCCGCGGCGGAAGGTCCGAAAAGCAGGCAGATCTGCGGGACCATGCCCGACATCTTCACTTCGTTGTAGAAAATGGCCCCGGCACCCCGCCGGCCGGGAAACATCTCCACCTGGTCGGTAATGCGGGCCCCGGCGGAGTCCACCAGGTAGATCATGGGGACCTTCATATCCATGGCCGTTTCCTGAATGCGCAGGATCTTTTCCACCGTACGCCAGCCCCAGGAACCGGCCTTCACCGTGGAGTCGTTGGCCATCACACAGACGGTGCGGCCGTGAATCTTGCCAATTCCGGTGATCACCCCGTCGGCCGGAAGGTCTCCCGCCAGGTTGTTGGCAAACAGCCCGTCCTCGCAGAAGGGAGCATCGGGGTCCAGGAGCAGCTTCAGCCTGTCCCGGGCAAAGAGCTTGCCCTTTTCGGCATTGCTCCGGTGATATTTGGGCGCTCCGCCGGTTTTAATGCGCGACTCCTTTTCCACCAGTTCCGCATCCAGGCTTCTTAAATCCACGCCATCCATGCTCTTACCCTCTCCTTCCTACTGCAAACAATTATCCAGGAGGTTTTCTGGCTGTACGGCATGCGGCACATCCTGCCCCAGTACCCATGCAAAAGTATTGCAGGATGTTTATTTTTATCTCTGAAACGCCATAAATTGTTCCCCAAATGCAGGAATGGCAGGCCAACCCGCAGTCATCCCCTGAAAGAAAAAAGCCCGCGGACCCGGTGATGTTCCCGCAGGTTAACACCATCATTGCTGCTGACTCCCCGAACTACCACGCCATTTCCAGCTACTGTTTTTGATTGTTTACACATAAATAACCGGTAACCGGCGAAATAAAAAGACCGGGCTTTTCCACACCCGGTCTCCCCTTGCAAACTCAGCAACAGCTGCGCCGAACGCCGGCAGCAGCCGGGAACGGTTACATCTGGGCGGGTCCCATCCCTGGAGCCATTCTCCCCATGGGGCCTTCGGGCCCGCGGATGTTGGTGGCTTCCGGTCCCATGGGCGTGCCCGTAAATACGGGATCCAGGGGGTACCAGCCGCGGGAGTGCATGAGGTCAAAAATCTGCTTCTGGGTGTTCATTTCCTCATTGTTGATATGAATGAGGGTGTTGCGAACCCTGTCATTGGCTGCTTCCAGCACAGCCATGTGATAACCGGTGGAGATCATCTTGGTTCCGGTTAGCATATCGGCCAGGATATCCCGGTCGGAAAATTGCACTGACCACACCTCCTTATCTTTTATAAGTTTTAATGCCGGGCCATCTGCGGCAGGCCGGCATCCTGGAGCAGGTTGTTCAGAGTGCTGATGTGGCGCTGCCCCTTGTCAATGCACTGCTGCAGCAGGCCCTGGATAGCCGGATCCCTGGTTTGCGTAAGGTAAAAACGGGCCTTCTTGGTGCACAACTCTTCCGCCCTTAATTGCTCTATAATGTGCAGCTTTTCCATTTCCGTCATCCGCCAGTGATGCATCATATCCACCTCCTTTCGCGGCCTAGTATCTCACAGGAAGAGTATTTTATACCACCGGGGGGAAAGATTTTCACCCTTCACGCGTAAATCCGCCGCAACCCGCACTCCCGGGCAGTTTCCACCGCCCGGCGAAATTCCTCCCGGGTAATCCGCCGGGAGAGCTCCGGGTAACGGCGGGCCTCGTGAGCCGGATAATATTGATCCATAATATTTACAAAAGTATAGGGGGAAATTTCCTCCGCCAGGAATTTCATTACTTCTCTGGTACGGGAGAGATCCCCGGGCATAACCAGGTGCCGTACCAGGAGTCCCCGTACGGCAATGCCCCGCTCATCCACTTCCAGATCCCCCACCTGGCGGTGCATTTCCTTCACCGCCTGCCTGGCCACCGTAAAATACCTGGCCGCCCCGGTATAGCGTTCACCAATTTCATCATCACCAAATTTAATGTCAGGCATGTATATATCCACAATTCCGTCCAGCAACTTCAGAGTGGGCAGGGCGTCATAGCCCCCGGTGTTATAGACCAGGGGCAGTTTTAAACCTTCACCCGCGGCAATATACAGGGCCTCCAGTATCTGCGGCACATAGTGGCTGGGAGAGACCAGGTTGATGTTATGACAGCCCGCCTCCTGCAATTCCAGCATGGCCCCGGCCAGTTCCCGGGCGGTAACCTCGTCACCTTCGCCGTACTGGCTGATATCGCAGTTCTGGCAAAAACGGCAGGCCAGGTTGCAGTTGGCGAAAAAAATGGTCCCCGATCCGTACCGCCCCACCAGGACATCCTCTTCCCCGAAATGGGGCCCCCAGCTGCTCACTGCCGCCAGGCGGCCGCCCCGGCAGAAACCCTTTTCCCCCTGCAGCCGGTTGACGTGGCAGTTCCGGGCGCAAACCGTGCAGTCAGCCAGGAGCTGCACCGCCTTTTCCACCCGGGCGGCCAGCTCGTCCGGAAAAAGATCGCGGTAACCCATTGCAAAACCCCCCGCTTGCCATTTTCTCCTATTATACCCCCGGGCGGGGATAAGAAAATGCACACAAAAAACCTCCCGCCGGGCCAGCAGAAAAATGGCGGGAGGTTATAAGGCCATATTTGTTTTTATGGCAGGAACATCCGTCAACCTGCATCCTAAACATTAAAGCGGAAGTTAATGATATCTCCGTCCTGAACAACATAGTCCTTTCCTTCCAGGCGGGCCAGGCCTTTTTCTTTCACCCTGGCCATGGAACCAAGGCGGTATAGATCTTCAAAGGCCACCACCTCGGCCCGGATGAACCCTCTTTCCATATCGGAATGGATCTTCCCGGCGGCTTTCCTGGCACTGGTACCCCTGCGAATGGTCCAGGCCTTGACCTCATCCTCACCAACGGTAAAGAAGGAAATCAGGCCCAGTTCCTCGTAGGCAGTGCGCACCAGGCGTTCCGATCCCAGTTCCCCGACTCCCAGGTCGGAAAGAAACAGCTCCCGGTCTTCCGGTGAAAGCTGGCTGATTTCCATTTCCAGCTGGCCGCAAATTTCAATGATCTTCAGCCCCCGGTCCGCAGCTGCCTCCTCCAGAGCTTCCCGGCCAGGATACTGCCGCGACTTGAACTGCCCTTCATCGGTATTTACCACCAGAATTACCGGCTTCTCAGTTAAAAAATTATAATTGCGCAGTAATGCCCTTTCTTCCTCCTCCAGTTCCACCTGGTGCAGGGGCACCTCATTCTCCAGGGCGGCCAGGCATTTTTCCAGAACCTCCAGCTCCCGGGCACCCTCTTTGGTAATTTTCTTCCCGGACTTCAGGCGGCCAATGCGCTTTTCCAGCAACTCCATATCGGCCAGGAGCAACTCCAGGTTAACCGTTTCCAGATCCCGCAGGGGATCGATTTCCCCATCCACATGGGGGACATCCGGGTTAACAAAGGCCCGGAGCACGTGTACCAGCAGGTCCACTCCCCGGATACCTTCCAAAAACTGGTTTCCCACACCCCTGCCTTCACTGGCCCCCCGTACCAGCCCCGGCACATCACTGCACTGTATCTGGGCATAAACAGTACGACGGGGCCTGTACAGCCCGGAAAGAAAATCCACCC
This sequence comes from Desulfofundulus australicus DSM 11792, assembly GCF_900129285.1. Lineage (GTDB taxonomy): Bacteria > Bacillota > Desulfotomaculia > Desulfotomaculales > Desulfovirgulaceae > Desulfofundulus > Desulfofundulus australicus. Next base: position 29,203 of record NZ_FQUW01000026.1, on the reverse strand, counting down.
GGGGATCCCTTACCCGGGCCATGCTCACATTGGTTTCAGTTTTACCGGTCATAAAATTAGATGTCTGGGCAACGCTCTCGGTAACCAGATTAAAAATGGTTGTCTTGCCCACCATGGGCAGGCCCACAATGCCAAAACTTAACATATGCTCACCCCATCTTTATCTATTCTACCAGAGGGTCAGGGGACGAGCAACTCCAGGGCATAAACATCCGTTCGCCGGTGGCGCAGCAGGGGGAGTTCGGAGCGAACCTTATCAATGAGACCCGGATCTATTTCCGCATAGATGATTTCTTCCCCTTCCCCGGCCATGCTGACCACCTTCCCCCAGGGATCCACCACCAGGGAATGGCCGTAAGCCACATAGGGGGCTCCGGGATCCCGCGCCGGAGAGGCCCCGATGAAATAGGCCTGGTTATCAACAGCCCGCATACGGAAAACCAGTTCCCAGTGTGCCGGGCCGGTGGTCATATTAAAGGCTGCCGGGATTACCACCACCCGGGCCCCTTTCAGCACCATCAACCGCATCAGCTCGGGAAAACGGATATCATAGCAGATGGCCACACCCAGGCCGCCCAGTTCCGCAGGAATGACCGTAACCCTGTTTCCGGCCCCAAGGGTGCTGGATTCTTTAACGGACAGCCCGCCGGCCAGCTCCACATCAAAAAGATGCACCTTCCTGTGTTTCCCCAGTAGCCGCCCGTCGGGTGCAAAAATAAAACTGGTATTGTAAACCCGGTCGCCGTCCCGCTCCGGCAGGGACCCCCCCACCAGGTAAACACCCTCCTCCCGGGCCGCCCGGGAGAGCATCTGCAAGCTGGGACCTTCCGGGTAACTCTCGGCATACCGGGGGAAAAGCCTGGCCACGTAGGGACAGTTAAACATTTCCGGCAGCACCACCAGCCTGGCTCCCTTTTCCGCGGCCCGGGCAATCATTTCCCGGGCGCGGGCGATATTTTTTTCCTTGTCCCGATCAATGGCCATCTGGCATACGGCCACCCTGTAACCCTGCACCGGATCACCCCCATTTATAGAAAAAACCCCTGCTCGTGCAGAGGCTTTTTGTTTCTTTAAACCTGGACTACTTCCTTTACTTCAGGAACTGCCTGCTTGAGCGACCGCTCAATCCCCATCTTGAGGGTATAGGTGGACATGGGTCACCCGCCACAGGCCCCTTTCAACCTGACCTTGACCACACCGTCAGCGCTGACATCTACCAGTTCCACATCGCCCCCGTCTCGCTGCAGGGCAGGACGAATTTTATTGAGGACTTCTTCTACTTTTTCCCGCAAAGCCCCTCTCCCTCCCTTCTACTAAAGGCGGTCAAGCCTAGTATAGGTATACCTTTGCAAACTTATTCCCCACTACACCACACCACATTGTCTTACCCTATTTTACCTGCAACTGGTCCTGCTGGCAAGAAGAATTTGTACATAACACAATCCTGACCGTAATCTTCCGGGCGCTTTCGGAAAGCGCGTCCAATTGTTCTGTTACCTTTTTAATCTCTTCCTGCACCTGCACCAATTCCGCCGGATCGGCTTCCCTGTTTAAAGCAAGAAGTTCCCTCTCCCTTTCCTTGAGAAGCCCCAGTTTTTCCTCCAGCTTTTCATATTCCGGCGTAATGTCGCGGGTATCGACCCGGTACTCCCTCACCCGTCCTATAGCTCCAAGTTCCTTAAAAAAACCGGGCCACACCTCACCGGGGATGATAAATGCAAATTCAGACTGCTCCCCGGCCTCGACGGGAGCATTATATTTTTGCCCCAGTTCCAAAATACGCCCCCCGGCTTCATTAATATCTTTTACTTCCAGCACAAGCATGATTTTTTTCACGGCTTTAACGCCGGAACTTATATCATCCCCGGGTAGAGAAGTGCCGGGGGCCAGCATCGGCCCGGGGGGAAGAGCGCCCGGGGCATCCCCGCCTCCGTCTTCCTTCCGCAGTTTCCCATTTGCACCGGAACGGCTGGTACCCGCTGCCCGTTGTTCCTTTTCTCCGGAAAGGGCCTGCGGCGAATTCAGTACGAATAGCCCGGGAGCGGGCTCCCGGGCAGGAACTGGACGCTCACCACGTTGCTCATCTTTTACGGCGCCACCGGCCTGCTGCTCCTGGCCGGGATAATTACCACCTGCCATCTGCGGCAGCTTTTTAACGGCCACGGTTTTCGCAGGCGAAGCAGAACCGGCGGGCGCGGCCTGTACCCGGCGTTCCTCCCCACCCGGGGGAGATCCGGATTCCTTCCCGGAAGATTTAAGGAGATCGCTGCTGATGCCATCATCCCGCTCCCGGTCAACCTGGCCTACCAGCGGAGCATTATCCCCGCCCTTCTGCCAGGGCCACATAACCCGGGGAATGATCTGGCCCGACCCAAGCCGGGCCAGGGAAAGGACAGCAACCAGAATGACTGCCGCGGCAGCAAATCTCAGCCAGGCCGGCCTGAACCTGGCGTACCAGGGAGTAAAGCGCCGGCCGGGCAGCCTTTGAAGCAATTGCTCCCTGAAAAATTCCGGGGGGGATACTTCGGGTAGAGCGCGCAGCAGTTTCATGCTGGCCTGCAGCTCTTCCCAGTGGCGGCGGCAGGCCGCACATTCTTCCAGGTGCGCTTTTATTTGCCCCAGCCGGGAGGATTCAAGTTCACCATCCAGGTATGCCGAAAGATATTCCCGTATCTGCTGGCAATCCATACGTCATCCCCCCTCTACTCAAGAAGACGGCTCAGGAACTTGAAATGTTCCCGCCGCCCGAACAACTTCTGCCGGAAGGCTTGACGGGCACGGCTGAGGCGGGATTTAACCGTCCCCTGGGCAATATCCAGGGCTGCAGCTATTTCAGCATAGGAAAGGCCCTGGATCTCCCGCATAACCAGGACCAGCCGGTACTCATCGGGCAGTTCATTCAAGCAGGCCTGCACCATTTCCTGAAATTCCCGCTGCTCCACAATTTCATCCGGAGACAGGCTGTTACCATCGGGCAGCCCGGGACAGGCATTTTCGGCCGTCATTTCCTCCAGGGAGGTTTTTTTATGCCGCTTCTGCCGGCGCAGTTCATCCCGGCACAGGTTGGCGGTAATGCGGTAAAGCCAGGTATTGAAGCTGGCTTCACCCCGGAAACGTGGCAGGGCCTGGTAAACCCTGATAAAAACTTCCTGAGCCAGATCGGAAGCATCGCTGTAGTTGCCGGTAAAACGGTAGGCCACGGTAAAAACCTTCTTCTCATAACGGCGCACCAGTTCTGAAAAGGCCTCCAGATTACCCGCGGCGGAACGTTTTATCAATTCCCGCTCATCCAAATCCCGAACGTCCGGGTGCAACAGGATCCACTCCCACCGGGCAAAATGTGACTTTTTTGCCCGGGGAGTAATTCTATAAATGGAAAAGGTAATCCTGCTCGTTCCCGGTTCAAATTACTCCCAAAACCGAGGCACAAGAACAGCCGCTGAAAACCACCCCGGACCCCCGCCCTCCCCGCCCTCCGGGGCATTGACAATTCACCGGCAATGTGCTACTATTTAAAGTACTGTATGCCGAAGTGGTGGAACTGGCAGACGCGCCGGACTCAAAATCCGGTGGGGCTCACACCCCGTGCGGGTTCGACTCCCGCCTTCGGCACCAGCAGGAAAATCAAGGGGTTGCGGTTCTGGTAGTAAATACCACCGGCCACTCAAAAAGTGCGAATCCGGTGGTGTTAAAAAGGGTCGCAAACCTTACCGGATTCACCCCTTCCGGCTGCCGCCTTCGGAAAGACTAAGGCAGCGAAGGGGGTTTATTGTTTTATGGCGAAGGGGAAAGTCTTACGCATTCGCAAAGACGTACCCGCCACATGGGGGGAAGCATTACAGCAGTTCCTGCTCTGGAAGCAGGGGGGGCAGAAAAGCTAGCGGACGGAGAAGGTTATCTTTTTATGGCCAAAATCAACCCGGAGGTATTATACATCCCTAACCCTGGGGTAGTTCCCGAAAGGAAATCCGGCCATCGATGTAGAACCTTTCTTAAAATTTTCTCCGGAGGCGAGGTTTATGCAAAGCAAAATAGCCGCAGCCTTAAAGCTCAGGTATTCTCCGGTGGCAATCCTGTTAACCGATGAGAAGCCGGAAGGCGCCCTGCAGTTCAAAGAGGGGCGCTGGGGCTGTGTGGTGGCCATGTTCACTGCGGCTGCCAGGGGACGCACGGCCGTATTCGACCGCAAAACTTTCGGCTGCCTCGGCGGCGGGGTGGGGCTGGGATTTGGCAACCAGTATAAAAATTTCCCCGGCGGTATCGAATATTTTCTCTCCACCGGCAACAAGGATTTCTGCCGCAGTGAGGTGGGGAAAAACCTGGTGCGCAATATGCCGGCCCTGGAAGAAGGGGAGCGCTACCTGAAAACCCCGGAAATGGCCAGGAAGTTTGTGGACTCCCTGCCCATCACCGAGGTACCTGCCACCTACGTGGTGTTCAAGCCCCTGCCGGAGGTAAGTCCGGACGAAACTCCCGCTGTTGTTGTTTTCCTGGCCAATCCCGACCAGCTTTCCGCCTTAACCGTCCTGGCCAATTACGAGGGCGGCGGCAGGCTTAATGTTATAGCTCCCTTCGGTGCCGGCTGCCATACCCTTTTCCTCATCCCTTATGCCGAGGGCAGGTCGGAAGAGCCCCGGGCGGTAATAGGGCTGACCGACATTTCGGCACGCAAGCACGTGGATAAAGACCTGCTCTCTTTTGCCGTACCCTACAAGATGTTCCTGCAAATGGAAAACAATGTGGAGGGGAGCTTCCTGGAAAGGGAAAGCTGGCTGCAGGTACTGAAAAGAAACCAGTCTTAAACTTTCAACACCCCCCGGAGAGCCGGACAAATGCCCGGATTAAACATATCCGCCAGGGAAGTCACCATTTTCCTGCCGGGGTTGACCCTGCCCCTCCTGGTACCCCGGAACGTCGAGGATCTCATCACCGACCCCGCGGATGAAGATAACATTCCATTGTGGGCTGAAATCTGGCCTGCAGCCAGGGGACTGGCCCGATATATCTGGGAAAACGTTCCCTTTTCCGGCGAAACCGTCCTGGAGCTGGGTGCGGGAACCGGCCTGCCCGGCCTGGTCTGCGGGCTCAAGGGAGCAAGGGTAACCTTTTCCGATTATAAACCTGAAGCTTTACAGTTCTGCAAAGCCAACGCCGCTCTGCAAAAAGTAAAAGAGGCGTATTACCTGCTGGCCGACTGGCGGGATTTTACCACAGACCGGCAGTTCGACTGGATTATAGGCTCGGACATCCTCTACGACCCCAAATTTTACCCTTTCCTGGCTGAAATTTTCACCCGCTGTTTGAAACCGGGAGGCCAGCTTCTTATCTCCCATCCGGGACGCCCGGCCACCTTTGACTTTCTGGAGAAAAGGTTGCCGGAATACTTTCATCTGCTTGCCGTCAAAACCATACCTGTGACCATTGAGGAACCCTATTTCCTCCACCACGACATATTCATACATCACTACCTGCGGGCAGGAAAGCTTGATCCCTGCCCGCCAGCCGGAAAATAAGGTGGGCTCCCCTTCCGTGGGGAGCCCTGCTGCCTTGGGGATTTTTATTAAAATTTTACATTCTTTTTGATGGCGTTGCCCGCGGAGACCGCCTGGTGGCAGCAGCAATTTACCTGCCAGGCGATTACCCTAGAGTGACGTGACATGCTCCAGCTGGTTTTCCAACTCTTCCCGCTGTTATAAGCATTTTTTAAATTGCCTTTTATATATGTTCAAATATGTTTGTTTAGTAACCATTTAATGGTGTATGTCATAAAATGATAATAAATCCAATATAAGGGGGGATGTGGATGAGAAAAAGAAAGTTCTTACTGGCTTTTGTTGCCGCGCTGATGTTGCTGTTATCTTCGGTACCGGGAGTATGGGCTCAAGAACCGGTACAGAACTCCTATGAAGGGGAAGGCTTCCATTATGTATCCGGTGAAAGTTTTCCCACCGCCATTCAGGTCACCGGTTATGACCAAAAGACCCGAAACTACTACCTAAACTACACCCTTCATACCACAAAGACTGTTGATGCTGCGCAAACTGTCACTTTTAATTACGTAATTGAGGTATTTGATGCGAATGGTGTACAAATAGGTAACCTGGGTACTTTTGATGTTCCTGAAACGGCATCCGGGGATGTTGGTTCCACCGATGCCACTGTGAAAAACAGTGAAATCACCATCAATGATCCAGGGCTCCCCGCCGCCTACCGAGTTGTAATTACAATCATTGAAACAGCAGTGGCTTAAGTTAAATAAGCAACACTGGATGGGGTTTTACCCTGTCCAGTATTATTTTTCTTGTTTTATGGTGGCATTAATTCCGGCAATATCATATTGTAATAAAGAATGCTTAGGTCCCTTTTCCTTTAATGCCCTTGCCGTATCGAACTTCTCGCGTCTCTCGTGCCCCTTTTCGGATACTTACTTTTAGAAAAAGGAGGTAGATAAATGTCGGATAACCACAATACAGAAAAAATTTCAGACATGAAACTGAATAAGAAAAAGAAATTTCTTCTTTTGGCAATTCTAGCTATAATGATTATTACCCTTATTATGATATTATGTTATTATCGTCCCAAGCCATCTCCACCTGTGGAAGTTTGGTTTGAAGAAAATTTTGAGCAAGGTTTAGGGGACTGGGAGTATTTAGACGCCAAATGGATTGACGACCAGGGGGTATTTGATAACACCTCGGTCCGAGTGGGAAGGAACGTGTACCTGGCTCCATACCTGAGCTATAAATTAAATCCTCCAATTTACAGGGATCAGATTGTCGTTGAATTCTATACCAAAATAGAGGACATTACCGGTGCGGCCACCACCCTGGCTTCTCTGGATTTTCCCACCGGTGAGATAACCGTGGTAGTAAACAGGGATAGGTATCTCGGGCTGGCATTCGGGCTTTTTGAACCCGCCCGGTACAGTACTCAGCGCCTGGCTCCGGGGGAGTGGACAAAAATTCAAATTTATGTTGACACCTCGGAAGGCAAAGTATCCTTATATCATAACGACTTGGAAATTTTGGTTACTCAATGGTCCGGGACACAACCCCTTATGAAAATCTGGTTGGGTTCGGTCTGGATTTACGGTGCGGAAAACTATGAATCCACTATTGGAAGCTATTACGACGCTATTCGAGTCGGGAACCCCGGCCTCCTTGCTTCACAAACCCTATTGGATAGAATAAAGGTAACCATTCCCGGCCTCTGGCGTAAGCCTGCGACCTCGTCCGGTATACTCCATTCCAAAGAGGAATACAATGAGCCCGAAAGCTTAAAAGTTAATCAACCAGCTAATATGGAAGATTAAACTAACTATGTGCTTACACCGGGCGGTGGTTATCTGATTACCAATTTAGCTAAGATGGGCTCCCCTTTCGTGGGGAGCCCACCTTTTCGAACCGGACCATCAGTGCAGGTTTATTATCTATCTTATAGATAATATTATCATGCTTTTTAGCCGTTCAAGGAAACGGAATGGCTTTCCCCTGACAAGCTGCGCGGGTAGCACTTTTTCTGCTGCCCCCGCACCAGGCGCAGCTTTGGCCCGGGCTGCTCATTTTTCAGCATCTCGGCACGCGCCAGTTCAACCTGACAGAATGGTTCTTCCAGGTATTTCGTCACCAGGTGCTGAATCCATTCCCGCATGCAAACCACCCCTTTCGGATCACCTGACGGGATTAATTTTATTTTATATAAGACCGGTAAGGTGGAAAATAAATTTCCCGCCAACGGCCCTTTTCGGCTGGCGAGTTTTTCACAAGCACGGAAAAGCAACCAAATAGCTAGGCGAACTGTTCACAAGGCCCGCAAACACGAGCCGGGAGAAAAAGAAACGTGGACGGAACAGTCCACGGAAGGGCTGCAAAACAAAAGGCCCCTGTAACATAAAGCTTACAGAAGCCAGACAGGGAATATAATTCTGGTGTCGGAGGCGGGACTCGAACCCGCACGGTTTCCCACACGCCCCTCAAACGTGCGCGTCTGCCAGTTCCGCCACTCCGACATCGCATTTCTTATTATACGGCTTACAAAGCCCTCCTGTCAAGGGTATAATATTTTTTAAACTGGCAGCCATGAACGCGGGAGAGGTTGTTCGCAAATGCCCAATTCCATCTGGCTTTATCGTCTGTACGACGTGGCGGAAGAGATCAACCTGGAAATTGTGGAACAGTCACTGGCTCATACCAAGCCCACTTCCAGGCTGCGCATCTCCCGGGCGCGGTTGATGTCCGTGCATATCCCCAACCCCCCCGTAACCGTGGAACTGGGAGAAGAATGGATCAGGCTGGGCCAGCAGGATTTTCACGCCCGTTTTACGGGCAAGGTCTACGACCTGGGGGTAGTCAGCCTGTGCATGCAAATAATACTCCCGGAAGGGTACAGCTACCGGGAAATCAAGGAGCTCGCCCTATCTTTAGGTGAGGATGAAGTTATTGACAGAATTACCGAAGATATATTTAAGAAGAAACTGGCCGAGGTAACAGGCAGCCTGAGCAGGGCCATGGTTCGCCCGGAATTTAAAGGGGCGGAAGAGGATTACATCCTGTTTTTCTTTCAGGAATGGAACCGGGAATGGGATCCCGTGCCCCTGCTACTGGCCGAATCTGAACCGGTAAGCCCGCAGGTGCGCCGGGAAACCCTGCAGCATTCCTTTTCCTACGGCCCGGATGACCTCACCATCATTACCTGGGCCTCGGCCCTGGTATACGACGCGGCCGGCAGCCACGACATTCCCGACCTGCTGGAATTTGCCCTGACCCAGCTCCTGGAGCTCCGTTACTACGATAACCTGCTCAGCGAAGAAATGGGTAAAATGTACGGCGATATTGAAGAGGCGGAAAAGGTTACCGTCTTGAGGCGCATGGGGCATTACCGGCACATCATGAACCGCCTGATGGAACTGGTGGTGGATATTAACGAGATCCTGGAAAGAATTCAGAACTCTCTCAAAGTAACCGAAGACGTTTTCTATGCCCGGGTATACGGCGCCGCCCTGGCCGTATTCCGCACCAGAGCCTGGGTGGAAAGCATCCAGCGCAAGCTCTCGCTCATCATGCAGAATTATACCCTGCTCAGCAACCGGGTGGTCAACCAGCAATCCGTGCTGCTGGAACTGGCCATTGTCCTGCTCTTTCTACTGGAAATATTTATCAATCTCCCCTCCCTCCTTCACTAGCGCTCACTGCCAGGAGGTGTTTTCAGTGCAAGAAATAAACCCGGATGTCCACAAGCTGCTTGTTTTTTTACAGAACCTGCAGGGAAAAACGGTGCCGGAAATAAGCCAGGCCTGCATGCAAAAAATCCGCCACATGGAGCTGACGGGCAGTCCCGACCGGGCCCTGGTGGAACATTTGAAGTCCATTATCCTGCTCATCCGGCACCTGCGCCGCCCGCCCCTGGCCGGGGACGAGAGGGTGCGGCGCTTCCTGATTGAATTCTTCACCAGGATCCAGCAGCATGACCGCCGGGCAAAACACGTTCTTGAGGTCCTGCAGAAAACCGGCTCCAGCGCTTAAACCCTTCCATTCCCCCGGCCGCCCTTACCCCGCCGTAAGTTTACAAATGCCGCGGGTCTCCCCATGTCATATTTATCCCCCGATGCTAATATATAGCAGATAGGCAGGTGGACGGTCCGGCCCGGCCAGGACCGGCCAAAATATCCGGGGAGCGTGTTGAAATGAACGGGACATTTCCATCTGAAAACCCGCGGCAGCGACCCCACCCTTTAAAGCGCATTGGTGAACTGCGGAAGAAGTATCTCCCGCCCCAACCTTCACCCCTCCTTGCCGTTGCCGGAGCCCGTAATGCAGGAAAATCCACCCTGATCAACGCCCTCCTGCAGGAAGATATTTCACCGGTGGACGTCCTGCCGGCCACTCCCTGCCCCATCTTTTTCTTCCACGGCCAGGCCTTTTCCGTATCCGCAGGCAGGTTCAAGCCGGTCCACTCCCGGCAGGGGCTGGCCTCCCTGCTGCGCCGGGGGGACATCCATGCCGGCCGGGTAGATGTTACCCTGCCCAACCCGTGGTTAAGAATATGTACCCTGATCGACACCCCCGGGCTGGATGCCGCCAGCCAGAGCCACCTGGTTGAAAAAACCCTTGCCCCAGCGGATCATATCCTCTACCTCTTCCACCAGCGGGGCATGGACGAACAGGACCGGCTCTTACTGCACCGCTTGAAAGGGAGTCTTTCCCGCCCCGGCTCCAAACGGATCTCTTTCTGGATCAACTGTAACTGCGGCCGCCCTGACGGCAGCGCCCTCGCAGCCACCCGGGAGGCCCTGGGAGAAATCTTCGGCCGGGAAATCCCGGTCAACTACCTGAACACCAGGGATGCGGAGAGTATTGAAAACCTGCGCCTGTTCGTGGAAGTGGAGCTGGCCTTCATTATCCTGAAAGAACTGGAGAAGTTTTTCTCCGGGGAAGACAGGCACATACCCCGCCAGCTGGCCGGAACCCTGGCCATCGGGGAAGACGGGCTTTTCCTGGATGCCTTCTGGAGCATTTACGAACGCGCCCGTGACGCGCTGGAAACCAGCCAGCTGTTTGCATCCCTGCAGCAGGTACGGCTGGAGATCCGGGAAAAGCTGGCCGCATATAACCGGAAAGTTCCGGCTGTCGCAGCATCACCCGCCGGCATGGAGAATACGTGGCAGGCCGTCAGTTTTCCGGTACTCAAAGAGCGCCTGCTCAATTTGCTGCAGCGCCTGCTGGAAGCCCCGTTCTTACAGTCGCCGGCTACCAGGGAGCGCCTTGCGGAGCTGGCCGGGAGCCTGGCCGGCGACCGCTTTTATGTTACCCTGTGGGGCCCCTTTTCTTCGGGAAAAAGCACCTTTCTCAACGCCCTGATGCAGGAAGAACTGCTACCGGCCCAGGATAAATCCACCACATCCACCCTTGTCCGCCTGCATCACGGGGCGGAAAAGGTAGCGGTAATCCATTATCCCCGGGAATTAACCCTCTTCCTGGTGGAAGAAAAAGAAGGGAACGCCTACCTCTGCCGGGAGGAACTGGTCACCCTGTACCGCTGGCTCAATAATCCCGGGTTGCTGAAAGACCTCCGGCAAATGGAGGCCTGCACCGGGGGCAGATATTCACGGGTTAACGCGGCCGAACTGGCGGCGCTGCTGATCCAAACTCAAAATCTTTTCCGCCCGCCGGCCCTTCCGGGGAACATTTATAACCACGTTCCGGCCATCACCCGCCCCATCTCGCTGAAGCGGGCCGCCCGGGCACTAACAGCGGTACGCCTGCATTTTCACCACGTCCGGGAAAAGGTCTTCCACCTGGCAGATCCCGGCGAGCTGGCAGAATTCAGGCGGCTGATGATAACCCCCGAAGAAGCCATGCTTATCGAGGCGATAGACATCCACCACCCGGCGGAAATGCTCAAGCTGGCTACCTTTGTGGACTCCCCGGGAATAGATTCTGTACACACCCGCTACGCCAGGAAGGTGGCAGAATGGCTGCGTAACAGCGACCTGCACCTGATCTTTTTCAACGGCCGGCATATGCTCTCCCCGGTCCACAGGGAATTCCTCCGCCAGGAAATCCCCCCGGAAAGACAACGGGATAATTGTTTTTACGTGGTTAACTTCGCCGATACATTAAATCTCAGTGAAAGGGAACGGGTGGCCACCTGGCTGCGCAGGGAACTGGCCCCGGCAGCATCCCGGGAAATCCACTTTATTTCCGCCCTGGATGCCCTCAAGGACGGGAAAAACCTCGCCTTTAACCGGCTTTTACGCCAGCTCGAGCAGGCCATTCTCATCCAGCGGGGCGAAAAAATACTCCTGCGCCGCATTGACCAGATTGGGGAGCTGCTGGCCGTGGAAGCACGGGAATCACCCCCGGTGGGACGTTTGCTGGAAAAATACATCCGGGAACTGGAAGATATCCGCCTGATCCTGAAACGACCTGGAGGTTATCGCATATGGAGAACGCCCGCATCCTTGAGGAAAGGTTAAAGCGTATTATCCGGGAGATCAGCAGCCAGACCGGCAATGAGATCAGGCAAAACCTGCTGCAGGAACTGGAAAAAGAGGTCACAGACATCATCCACCGCCATTCCGAGGAGGAAGTCAACCGCTTCCTGAACCTGCTTAAAAAAGCTATTAACCAGATATAAAGTTTTTAAGGAGGTATCCCCATGTCCGCCAGGCAAACGACCCGGGATGAAGCACTCCAGGCCCTGATGAAGGAAATCCTGCTGGCCATGCGCGAAAAATTGCTGCAACCTCTGACCCAGGAAATGAACCGCCTGGCCCGCAACGTAAGCGAAATGCAGGAACAGCAGGCCGCCTTTTACCGGGAAATCAAAGAACAGCTCGGGCAGCTGGAAACCAGGGTGACGGAAGCCCCCCTGGTTACCCTTACCGCCCTGCGGGACGCCATTCACCAGGCAAAGGAGGGTTAAACATGGCCACCGCACAGGGCAGGGAAAAAGAGGTGGTGGACTCCCTGGCCAGGGCCATCCGCCAGCGCCTGGTTGCCCCTGCAGAAGAACGTTTCCACCAGCTGGACGGCCAGGTAATCAGCCTGAATACCGCCCTCCACGACAGCTACCGGGAGTGGCGCTCGGCAGCGGAGGAACTGGAAAAGCGCATCAGGCACCTGGAAAAAGGGCTTGCCCGGGCTGGAAAGCAGATCCGGGGGCTGGCCCTGACCCTGGCCCTGCTCCTGGCCGGCGCCGTCTTTTTCTTCCTCAAAGGGTGGTAGGCTAAAATTTGTTTTTGCGGGTAGGAAAATGCCGCCCGGGGGTAGAAAAAGATCCACCAACCATTCAGCCCGGTGGGGGTAATGAGGTTGTATCCGCAAACCCATGTTTTTTTTGCCGAAAGAGTGTGCGGGAAGCTTTCCCAAGCCCTGGCCCTGGGCAGTATTTTCCCCGATATGGTTGCTGCCCTGGTTCCCGGCCGTGACGACAGCCACGGCCGGGGAACGGAACTGCTGGCCGTCCTGGGCGATGATCCCCAGCTCAGAGAGTTTGCCCTGGGGGTGATGACCCACGGCATCAACCCGGAAGGCCTGGATTATTACGGGGACGAAAAATATCTTCACTTTGAGCGGGGCTACTGCTTTGAAAAGGGTCGCCCGCTGGTAGAGGAAACCATCAGGGCTTGCAACCTGCCCCCGGCCCTGGGCTGGTGGAAAAGCCACAACATCGTGGAGATGGGGATCGAGCTCATTACCGGCAGGAACGGCTCTTACAGTAAAGCACTGGCCGCCGCCTTCGGCAATACCGCCCTGGTGGACAAAATCAGCCGGCGGGTGGCCCCGTTCTACGGAGTGGAACCACGCCGGCTGTACCAGCGCATCCATAACTTCCCCTATTACATTGAAATCTCCCGCCTGGATCCCCGCGCCCTGGCGGCCAAATACGACGTGCAGATGTTTTTCAAGCACCGTATCCGCATCGATATCGAGCGGACAGCCCGGCTTATTGAAACCGCCCGGCATATTGTGGAAGCCGACCTGGAGGAATTTTTTAAATACGCAGAAGAGCAGGTGCGTCAGAACATGCACAGGGCGAAAGCCTGGGAGGCAACATGAAATCCCGGTTGCAAACCGGGATTTTTAACCGGAAACCTGCGTCAGGGAGGGTCCCAGGGCAACGGACTTCACCACCACTCCCTGGATCTGCTGCAGCTCCTGCTCCAGCATCCTGCGCTCATCATCGTCCGCTTCCATGGTCAGGGTGATGATCCCCCGCCTGCGGCTGGGGTCGGGAATTCCCGATCGGCTTAAAATCCTGGAACCGTGCCTGGTGAGCACCTGCTGCACTTCCGGTGCCTTCTCCGCCCGCCCATCCACCAGGATGCCCACCACACAAATATCCTTCGCCATTATCCCACCTCCCGTATTTTTTAAACCCCTACAAAGTATGAACCCCGCCGGCAGTTTTTATGACCACCCGGGGGAATACAAGGTAATGATACCACTGACTGGTTAATATGTTTTACTAAAAACCCAAGGGGTGATCCGGTGGGTGAGGTTCTTTTGTCTATTATTTGCCTGGCCCTGGCCTTTGATTTCATAAACGGTTTCCACGATACGGCCAATGCTGTGGCCACCTCCCTGGCCACGGGCGCACTGGCCCCCCGCCCGGCCATTTTTCTGGCCACCACCATGAACTTCGCGGGGGCTCTTACTTTCACCGGGGTGGCCATGACCATCGCCGGGGACATTGTGGATACTGCCGTACTCTTCCAGTACCCCCGGGCCATCCAGGCCGCCCTGCTGGCGGCCATTCTCTGGAATCTTTTCACCTGGGCCGGGGGATTACCCAGCAGTTCTTCCCACGCCCTGGTGGGTGCCCTGACCGGTGCCACCCTGGCTGCAGCAGGCGCCCCGGGGGTTAACCTGGCGGGCATGACCACCATTCTGCAGGCCCTCATCCTCTCCCCGCCCCTGGCCCTGGTTGCCGGCTTTACGGTTATGCTGCTCGTTTCGTACCTGACGGGAAGCCGGGCCGGCCCCCGCCGGGACCACCGCTTCAGACGCTGGCAGCGCCTGGCCGCTGCCTTCCAGGCCTTTTCCCACGGTACCAACGACGCCCAGAAAACCATGGGGGTAATCACCCTGGCCCTGGTTCTTACCGGGTACCAGGATAATTTTGTGGTCCCCCTGTGGGTTAAAGTCCTGTCGGCCGCAGCCCTGGCCCTGGGAACATCCTGCGGCGGCTGGCGGATCATACGCACCCTGGGCCGGGGCATCACCCACCTCAACCCGCCCGCGGGTTTTGCTGCGGATATGGGCTCGGCCCTGGTCATTTTCACAGCCACCCTGTGGGGGCTGCCCGTCAGCACCACCCACGTCGTTTCTTCCTCCATCACCGGGGCAGGTCTGGCCCGGGGGGCGGGCAACGTCTCCTGGCCCACGGTGGCCAGGATTATCCTGGCCTGGACTTTTACCCTGCCGGCCACCATCGCCCTGGGAGCCCTGCTTTACGCAGTATCAGCCAGGGGGTCCATAATTTAACGCTTGATTATACCGCCAACCTGCGCTATACTCGCCAGTAGCCTGGGAGAAACGACGGAAGGAGTGGAAACCATGGCTTTTTTTCTCTGGCTTAAAGAAAATAAAATGGCTTTGAAGGCCACTGCTGGAATTATGGTCATGTTTGCCCTGGTCCTGGCAGTCCTGCCGGTGGTGGGTGGCGCCGCCCCGCAGGCGGACCAAAAAATAGCCCACCAGGAGCAGGTGGCCAGCAGCCAGGTTTCCCGCGGAACCAGTATCAGCCGGGAAGACCTGATCCTGATGGCCCGGGTAATTGAAGGTGAAGCGGCCGACGAACCCTATATTGGGAAAGTAGCGGTGGGAGCGGTGATCATAAACCGCACTCAGAGCGGGGAATTTCCCAGAACCATCCGGGGCGTGATTTACCAGCCTGACGCCTTTGAGGCCGTGACCAACGGCCAGTATATGCGGCCCCTTACCAGGGAATCCATTGCCGCGGCTCAGGAGGCCATCAGCGGCCACGATCCCACCGGCGGCGCCCTTTATTACTGGAACCCGGTCAAAGCACAGAGCACCTGGGTCTGGTCCCGGCCGATTATCACCCGGATAGGCAACCACGTTTTTGCCCGTTAGAAAAAGCAGGGGATGCCCCCTGCTTCTCATATTTTAGCGGCAGCGTTCCTGCCGGCGTATTCCTACCACCAGGGATAGTTGTTGCGCAGGCGGTTGCGGGGAGCCAGGAGCTTCATCAGGATCATCCCCGACACAAAACCGCCCACATGGGCCCACCAGGCCACGGGGTTGACCACCCCGCCGAGGGAAGCCGCACCGTTAAAGAGCTGGATGATAAACCACAGGGCCAGAAAAATTACCGCCGGTACCTCCATCAGGGTGAGGAAGAAGAACACCGGAACCAGGGCCAGGATCCTCGAGTGACGGAAGGTAACAAAATAGCCGCCCAGCACTCCGGCAATGGCCCCGCTGGCCCCGATCACCGGCACGGGGGAAGTGGGATTGGCCAGAATATGAAACAGGCTGCCCACCATACCGCAGAGCAGGTAAAAAATTAAAAAGCGCAAGTGCCCCAGGCGGTCCTCCACGTTATCACCAAAAATCCACAGGTATAGCATGTTGCCCCCCAGGTGCACCCAACCTCCGTGGAGAAACATGGACGTAATAAAGGGCAGTAAAAGCGGGTCCAGCGGCGCCCCGATCTGGAGGGCGTGAACCACCCGGGCGGGAATAACCCCCAGGTTGTAGAATAGTTCGTTTAACTGCGCCTGGGAAAGGCCCAGCTCTTTAAAGAAGAAAACCCAGATATTGGTTAGAATCAAAAGCCAGTTTACAAAGGGCCTTCGCCGCGGGCGGATGCTGTCGCGCAATGGTATCACCGGATCAACCTTCTTCCCCTGTTATTGTCAGGCCACGACCTTTCTTCAATATAGCATATACTATAGCATATACTTTTCTGCTCATTTCTGACAAGGATATTAATGGATATGGAAAAAGCCGGGCTGAATTTCAATCGGCCAGCACCGCCCGCGCATCCAGAACCAGCGCCCCGCGCTCGTAAACCACCACCGGGTTGAGGTCCATTTCCTGTATCTGCGGAAATGCGGCGGCCAGCCCGGAAACCTTCACCAGTATATCCACCAGGGCCCCCTCATCAGCAGGGGGAATACCCCGGTAACCGGCCAGCAGGCGGTATCCCCGCAGGGAACGGACCATATCCCGGGCCATGTCGGGCTCTACGGGAACCAGTCGAAAGCTGACATCACCCAGAACTTCCGCGAAGATACCCCCGAAACCGCACATGAGCACGGGCCCGAACTGCCGGTCGACGGTAAAACCGACAATCACCTCCCGGCCGGGGGAAGCCATGGGCTGCACCGTAACCGCAGCCTCGGGATCCACTCCCTTGACCCTGTCCATGATCTGCCGGTAGGCCCGGCGTACCTGGTAGCCGTTGGCCAGGTTCAGAACCACTCCACCGCTATCCGACTTATGGGCAATTAAAGGGGAGCGCACCTTTAATACCACGGGATAACCCACCTCTATAGCCCGCGCCACCGCTTCTTCCTCGCTGCGGGCCAAATAGCAGGGGGTTACAGGTACACCAACCCGCTGCAGAATCTCCTTTACCTCATCCTCACATAAATACCGGCGCCCGGCAGAACGGGCTGCAGCCAGCATTTCTGCCACATTCACCGCCTGATTCCCCCTCTCTGCAGGGCATAGTGCAGGAGAGCGGAAACTCCCCACGCCGCCTCCTCGGGAGTGGTATAGACGGGAATATCCCGGGAGTGCAGGAGTTCCCTCTCTTCCTTAACTTTTTCCCCGGTGGATATATAAAGGGCCACCACCGGCTTACCGCTGCGCTCCCGGGCATCTAAAATTTCCACCGTGGGGCAGCGCCAGTTCAAATGCAGGCAGTATACGGCCACCAGGATGTCGATGCACGGGTCGTCCAGCACCGCCTCCATCAGCGGGCCCAGATTTGCCGCCTGCATACCCTGCCCGGCCGCATCCAGGGGGTTTTTGAGCACTACCGGGGGGTTCTGACCCAGCACTTCTTTAATCCTGCCCATGGTACTTCCGGCCAGGGCAGGGAAAACCCCTCCCCGCAGGCTTATCTCATCCAGCAGCACGATACTGGGACCTGCCGTATGGGTAACCACGCCCACGCCGTTCCCCCGGGGAATGGGTGCCATGGCCAGGGCTTTGCAGGCAGCCACCATCTCCAGGGTGCTGTCCACCACCAGGAGGCCGAACTGCTGCAATACCTGCCTGTACACCTGATAACTGCCGGCCATGCTCCCGGTATGGGTTAGGGCGGCGTGGCTCACCGCACCGGAACGCCCGACCTTATAAAAAACCACCGGCTTGTGGCGGGCCACCTCCCCGGCCACCTGAACCAGCCGCCGGGCATCATCGGTGCCCTCCACAAAAACACCTATGACCGCGGTGCTGTCATCCCGGGCCAGGTATTCCAGATAATCGCTTATCTCCAGGGTGCTCCGGTTACCCACCCCCACCCACTTGTTGATCCCCAGTCCTTCATCCACGGCCTTATGCAGTATGGTCAGCCCCACGCCCCCGCTCTGGGTAACAAACGAAACTTTTCCCCGGGGTAGCTGCATGGGATAAAAAGTGACATTTAAATTGGCCCGGGTATTGATCAAGCCCAGGGTATTGGGGCCAACCACTTCCATCTCATACTGCCGTGCCGCAGCCACCAGGCGCTCTTCCAGGGCTTTTCCCTCTTCCCCCATCTCCTTGTAGCCGCCGGCAATGCAGACAACCCCCTTAACCCCTTTCCTGCCGCACTGCTCCACCACCTCCAGGGTGGCCAGCTGGTTTACCCCGATTACCGCCAGGTCCACGGGTTCAGGTATTTCTTCCAGGGAACGGTATACCGGCAGCCCCTGCAGGCTCTCCAGGCGGGGGTGCACCGGGTAGATCCGGCCCTGAAATCCCGCGTGGATAATGCTCTGCAGCAGGTTGTATCCTACCCGGTCGCTGGAACCGGTAACCCCTATTACAGCCACACTGTGGGGATAAAATATGCTGTCCAGCACATCCTGTTTTCTGGCGGGCAATGATGATCCCTCCCCTCAAAAAAAATACCCCGGTTATAAAATTCTAAAAATTTTCTGCTAAACCTGCCGGCCGAAAAATAAAAACTTCCCCGTACCGGGGAAGTTCTACCGGAGTTCAGCCGGCCCGCTAGCCTTCCGGGCATATCCCTCAGGGAATAACCTTGTTCAGTGGGTACTCAATAATGTCGTGGGCCCCGCTTCTTTTCAGGGCCGGGATCAGGTCCCGCACCTTCTTTTCGTCCATAATTACCTCTACCGCACACCAGTCGCTGTTCACCAGCTGGGAGATGGTGGGGTGCTTCATGGCCGGTAACAGGGCCAGAATATCGTCCAGCTTTTCTTTAGGCACGTTCATTTTCAACCCCACCTTGGCATCGGCCCGGAGCGCCCCCTGCAGGAGTACGGCCAGGTTTTCCAGCTTCTCCCGCTTCCAGGGATCCTCCCAGGCCTTTTTATTGGCGTGGAGGCGGGGCGTGGATTCCAGAATGGTGGCTATGACCCTCAGGTTATTGGCCTTAAGCGAGCTGCCGGTTTCCGTGAGATCGGCAATGGCATCCACCAGGTGGGGCACCTTCACTTCCGTGGCCCCGTAGGAATATTCCACATAAGCCTCCACACCGTGGCGGGCAAGAAACTTCCTGGTCACCCGGACCAGCTCGGTGGCAATCCGCTTGTTCTGCAAATCCGCCACCGTCCGGATGTCGCTATCATTGGCCACAGCCAGAACCAGCCGGATGGGGTTGGTGGTCTGCCTGGAATAAACCAGCTCGGCCACTTCCACCACGTCGGCTTCATTTTCCATGATCCAGTCCAGGCCGCTGATACCGGCATCCAGCACGCCCTCATGCACATAGCGGGGAATCTCCTGGGCGCGCATCAGCACTACTTCCAGCTCGGGATCGTCAATGCTGGGAAAGTAGGAACGGCTCCTCACCATTATATTAAAGCCAGCCCGCTTGAACAATTGAAAGGTGGCTTCCTGCAGGCTTCCCTTGGGCAAGCCCAAACGCAGTTTCATTGCCAGCACCCCCGAATTCTTTTTTACTTTAATATGCTAATTTGCTACTAAAAGAAATCACCATCCAGTATAAATCACCTTTCCCCGCATGTCAATAGCAAGATCACCCGGAGTATAAAAGAGGGAAAGGAATGCCAGAATAAATTTGGCACGGCAAAGGAGGTTAAGGAACGTTGAGTTTCCGGAAATTGCTCCGGTACGCCCTTCTTGCAGTGTTGGCTCTATTCTGCTTTTCTTCTTCTTTTAAGGCCTGGGCGCAGCAGCAACCGGAAACCGAGAACGCCCTTATCTTCTGGACCGACGGACCCAAATTGAAAGCCGTAACCCTGGTCGCCATCACCCCGTGCAGAAAACCGGTGGGTATTGTTTCCATCCCCATCAACACCCGCGTTCATGAAATTTCGGGCGTGGCAACGCTGGAGGAACTGTATCACCTGGCGGGGCGGGAAGGAATCACAGACTACCTGGAAAAGCGGTTCGGCATACCCATTGAACACTATATGGATATCAGCCAGGCCACCCTGACCCGTACCAGCGAGGCCCTGGGGCCGGTGGTAATGGCCGGCAGGCAAACTTCCCTCCTGGAGGTGTTCGAAGGAACATATACTAATCAGCGCATGGACCTGCAGACGGAGATCCGGGCCCTGGCGGCAAGGTTGATCGAACCGGCCGTACTGCTCAAACTACCACGCCTGTTGTGGATTTTTACCAGCGGGGTGGAGACAAATCTGGGGCCGGGCCATATCCTCACCCTCTACCAGGCCCTGCAGGGAAACGGCCCGGAAATCCTGCGTAAGCAGGCCCTGCCCGGGCGGGACTACTTTGACGGCCCGGTCAGGTACCGGGAGGTATCCCCCGACGCCTGGAAAAGCGTTTTGCGGGAAGTAACCTGCTCCTGATAAATGGCCCCTGTGGTGAAGCGCTTTGGTGTACATTTTACCACCGATACCCGGGCAAGAACTCTTCCTTCCGGGGAAATATATAAACGGCGCAAAATTCACAAAACGGGGGTCCGTTATGCTGTGGCAAAAAGTTACTGTATCATTAATGATTGTTGGCCTGGTCTTTCTACTGGGAGCTTCCAACTGCACGGCCACTTCCCCTCCCCTTTCCCAAAAAGAACTGGAAAAGGCGGTGAAAGAAATTTTCAATGCCCGTGCCCGGGCCATTGTTACCGGCGCCGATCCCGCCCCGGTTCTGGCCTCCTACGATACCGCCACCAAACTGGGGCAGTGGGCCCGGGCCCATGAAGAACACAAGCTGAATTTTATCCAGTCCTGGGCCAGGAAAAGGGGGGTGCGGATAATCGAAGCAAAACCGGAAATTCGCATCCCCTGGTCGCAGATCAATGGGGAAAGGGCGGAACTGGTGGTTCACCACACCCTCCAGCTGGTTTACGTATATCCCGATACTCCCGTGGTCAACCGCTTTGGTATTGGCACCCGTCACTGGATGGAACTGGCCAAAAAGAACGGCCGGTGGTTGATCCAGAAGGACTTTTATACCGACGGCCTGGGTGATGATACCCTGGTACCCGTACCCACCCCCGCCGACGGCGCTGCCTGCCCGGGTCAACCCGTAAATTCCAGTTCCAGCCAGAACCGCTCCAGAGGTATTTATGACCGGGAGGGGGCAGCCCGGTATGCGGGCAAGTATGCCGGCCTGGCCTGGGGAGCGGGCAACAACCATAAGTACAATCCCCGTTACCGGGATCTCAACGGCAACGGCGGGGACTGCACCAATTTCGTCTCCCAGTGTCTGGGAGACCGGGAAGGGGGCAAGCTCCCCATGGATGGAACCTGGTACTACCGGTACGAACAGGGCGGTGGTTCGGGCAGCCGGGCCTGGGTGCAGACCGAGGCCTTTGCCAGCTGGCTCCTGTACAGCGGCCGCGCCCGGCTGCTCGCCCGGGGCACTTTCCCGGAGCTGAACCAGCCGACAAGCAAATTTCCGCGGGGGGCCGTCAGGGAGTTGCAGAAAGGTGATGTCATCGGGTACGAGGAAAAGGGGAACATCGAGCACTTTGCCATTGTGGTCGGGACGGACTCCCACGGCTACCCTCTGGTTAACGCCCACACGGTGGATCGCTACCACTGCCCCTGGGATATGGGGTGGGATAAAAAGACGGTATTTCACCTCTTCCGGATTAACGAAGTTTAAAAAGGGGGATATGCCTGCTTATCCCCCTTAAAATATTCTGGCCTCTCCCTCATCTTCCCGGTCGTTGTTCACCTGGTGGTGGAAAATAGCTTCCAGGCTCTCATCATCATAACCCCCGGGGGAGCGCAGCTTGAGCTGGCTGACCACTTCCTTCACTCCCCGCGCTCTGGCGGCAGCAGCCCTGGCCGCTTCAATTTCTTCCGGGCTGTCCACCCGCCCCTGGAGAAAAACCACTCCCTTAACGCATTTTACCCCCACATGGCGGCGGTTGATACCGGCCGCATCCAGCTCCTCACCTACCTCGAAGGCCACATCATCATCGGTAATGGCCCCGTCGGTGCTTACAGCCACACCATTCTCCACCGCCCGGATGCCCTCAATGGCTGAAACGATGCGGCTCACCTGCTCCCTCTCGGCCAGGGTATCCACAATGCCGGTAATGCGCGCCTTACCGTCCACCACATCGGCCTTCAACCCATATTCCCTGGTACGCACATCGCTATCCAGAACTTCCTGAACCTTCCGGGTCAGGATTTCATCCCTTTCCGCCGACAAGAGAACCCCTCCTCGCAGCTGAAAACTTGACTTTTAAAGTCCGGCAAACAATCCTCCTGCCGAAAATGACACAATTTTCGCCCTGCCTGCAGGTATTATTCCCTCACACACGGTAAATATAGAGGGGAATCATTTCATTTTTGCGGGGTGAAAAAATGTTTTACCAACCAAACCGGCGCCCCCTGTGGGAAATTACCGCCGAACTTTCCCTGGCTGCCCTGGGGAAAATACCGGCCGACGTGGTAATTAAAAACGGGCGGGTGGTGAACGTGCATACCGCCGAAATACAGGAAGGCCTGGATGTGGCCATTAAACACGGCCGGGTGGTGCTGGTGGGCCGGGCCGACCACACCATCGGGAAGGATACCCGGGTAATCGACGCCGGGGGTCGTTATCTGGTGCCCGGCTTCCTGGACGGCCACATACACGTGGAGAGCAGCATGGTTACCGTCACCCAGTTTGCCCGGGCGGCAGTACCCTGCGGCACCACGGCCATCTTTATGGACCCCCATGAAATTGCCAATGTACTGGGGATGGAGGGAATCCGCCAGATGATGGAGGAAGGGGAGGGGCTGCCCTTAAAAGTGTTTACCACCATGCCCTCCTGCGTTCCGGCTGCACCGGGCTTTGAAGACGCCGGGGCCAGCATCGGCCCGGAAGAGGTTCGCGAGGCCATGACCTGGCCGGGAATCATTGGCCTGGGCGAAATGATGAATTTCCCCGGTGTGCTGGCGGGAGATCCCCTGGTGCACGGGGAGATACAGGCCACCCTTAAAGCCAGCAAGGTCGTCACAGGACATTATTCCCTCCCGGAAACGGAAACCGGACTCCAGGCCTATATTGCCGCGGGTATTTCCTCCTGCCACGAGTCCACCCGGAAAGAAGACGCCCTGGCCCGCATGCGCCTGGGTATGTACGCCAAGATGCGGGAGGGTTCGGCCTGGCACGATGTCAGGGCAACCATAAAAAGCATCACCGAAAACCGCCTGGATTCCCGCTACGCCATCCTGGTTTCCGACGACACACATCCGGAAACCCTGCTCACCCTGGGCCACCTGAACCACGTGGTGCGCAGGGCCATCCAGGAAGGGGTGGACCCGGTAAGGGCCATCCAGATGGTCACCATCAACACCGCCCAGTGCTTCGGGGTAAGCCGCGACCTGGGCAGCATAGCCCCCGGTCGCTGTGCCGATATCCTGTTCATCCCCGACCTGGCAGAGATGAAGGTGGAACGGGTGATGGTGGACGGGGTGATCGTGGCCGAAAAAGGGCGGATGCTTTTCGAGTTGAAACCTTACGCATACACGGAAAAGACCCGCCATTCGGTGCACCTCCGGCGGCGGCTGACCGCCGGCGACTTTACCATTGCCGCCCGGGGGAACAGGGTCCTGGCAAGGGTGATGGAGGTAATCGAGGCCAAAGTGGGAACCCTGCACAGGCAGGTGGAAATACCGGTGGAAAACGGAGAAATCAGACCCTCCGTGGAGCTGGACGTGGCCAAGGTGGCCTGCATCGAGAGGCACGGCGGGCCGGGAAATATGGGCCTGGGCCTGGTCAGGGGCTTTCACCTGAAGGGCGGCGCGGTAGCTTCTACCGTAGCCCACGACAGCCACAACCTGCTGGTGGTAGGCATGGATGAATCCGACATGGCCCTGGCCGCCAACACCCTGGCCGAATGCGGCGGGGGCATGGTGGCCGTTTTGAACGGGCAGGTGCTGGCCCTCTTACCCCTCCCCATAGCCGGGCTGATGTCCGAACGACCGGTGGAGGAAGTGAGGGAAATGGTGGCCGCCCTGGAAAGGGCCTGGAAGGAACTGGGCTGCCCGCTGGTCTCCCCCTTCATGACCATGGCCCTCCTGTCCCTGCCGGTCTTACCCGAACTGCGGGTAACCAACCGGGGCCTGGTGGACACGGTGAACTTCCGTTTTGTGGACCTGGTGATCGAGGAATTGGTGTGATACTGCCCGACTTTTTCCTTGCCTGAAACGCCCTTACCTGCTATGCTGGAAGTGAAAGGCAGGTGGCAGCCGTGGAAGAGGTCAAAAGGGAAATAGCAGCCACTTCCGATGAACAGGAATACCGCCAGGCCGGACAAATGTTCTTTCTGGGAAGCTGGGTTCAGGGAGAAATACGGGACCTGCGGGCCGAAATGCGGGAATTGCGCAAAGAATTATCCTCGACAGAAGACGGGTTAAGGCAGGAAATCAAAACTGTTGAAGAAAGCCTGAGAAAAGAAATCAAAGCTGTTGAAGAAAGCCTGAGAAAAGAAATTAAAACCGTTGAAGAAGGTCTGAGGAAGGAAATTAAAACCGTCGAAGAAGGCCTGAGAAAAGAAATCAAAACCGTTGAAGAAGGCCTGAGGAAGGAAATCAAAACCGTCGAAGAAGGCCTGAGGAAGGAAATCAAAACCGTCGAAGAAGGCCTGAGGAAGGAAATCAAAACCGTTGAAGAAGACCTGAGGAAGGAAATGATAACTCTTGAATCAAATTTAAGGCAGGAGATAAACTCGCTAAGGCAAGAAATAAAAGGTTTTTTCTGGGCTACCGTCGGCATTGCGCTGGCCGCCCTGGCTGTTAGCATCAGTGTGGCCATCAAAATCTGGCAGTGATCATCCTTGTTCTAATGAAGCCTCCGGGGAAAATTACGGGGGCTTCATCGTTTTTTCAAACCCGGCCCACGCATAACCGGCGGGCAGGGCCGATCATAATACAGTTAAACACTTATCTAAAGGGTGAAGCCCGGTGCTCCGCATGCAAGAAATGATTGCCAGGCTGCTGCTGGCCTTTTTAGTGGGATTTTTCATCGGCCTGGAGAGGGAAATAAGCCATAAGCCGGCGGGTATACGCACGCACACCCTGGTTTGCCTGGGTTCGGCCCTGTTTACTTTAATCAGCAGCTACGGGTTTACTTCCTTAATCGGCGCAAACCCCTACCAGCCCGGAGACCCGGCGCGCATTGCCGCCCAGATCGTCACGGGAGTGGGCTTTATTGGCGGCGGCATTATCTTTAAGGACCGGGATCATATCCGCGGGCTCACCACCGCCGCCAGCATCTGGCTAACCGCCGGGCTGGGAACGGGCATAGGCGCAGGCCTGTACGTCCCCAGCCTGGTGGCGGCAGTCCTGGGTTACCTCACCTTGAAATTGAACCACCTTCTCCGGAGATGGGGCCTGGATGACCCGGGTGAAGAGTAAAAAAAAGCCCACCGCAAAACCGGGCGGGAGAAATGCTTCCCGTCACCCTATATCGTCCCGACCCTTTCAAAGTCCCGCCTTATCCCCGGCTGGCCCGGCTGCCACTGCGCCGGTACACCTTCACCCGTGGCGGCAGCATACTGAATGGCCTGGAGAACGCGGATGATCTCATCCACGTTTCTACCCACTTCCCGGGGGTACACGCAGTAGTATTCTACGCGGCCCTGAGGGTTGATAATAAAGGTAGCCCGGTGGTTATACATAACATACTAACGCGGGTTACTTTCGGAAAGCATCTTTCTCACCATCCTGTTGAGCTGGCGATTAATACCGGCCACCCTCTCAACCTCCAGAACAAAGGCAATGCCCTTTCCGGGCTTATTCAGGTCTGTTTCATTGACAATGGCTTCCAAAACCTTGCCGCTCTTTGGACGTTCAATCAAAGTTAAAATGATTTCCTTCTCAGGCTCAATAGGAATACCGAACAATCTGGCGTTCTCGTGAATTCCCGTGCCGCGGCCGAAAAGTATGGTTCCCCCTTCCGCACCGACTTTTCTTGAAGCATCAACCACTTTTTCCGAATCACCCTTGTTAACGATGGTCACAATTAAATCGTATAAAACCTCTTCGCCATCCTTTATCATTTCCATTCCTCCCGGATTCTGCTCAGGTGGTACAGCGGGGGTACCCAGGTGACAGATACCGGCCACCCGGCTCACGTCGAGAACAAAAGCTATCCCGCGGCCGGGTTTATCCAACCTGGCAGCAGAAATTACGGCCTGCAGCACAACGTCCAGCTTGCTTTCATCCACCAGTATAAGAATAATTTCTTTTTCCGGCTCTAGTTCGATCCCCAGAATCTCCGAAACTTGATGGCCCCCCGTACCTTCGCCCAAAAGAGTGGTCCCGCCTTCAGCCCCGGCCTTCTTTGCCGCCTTTACCGTCTTTCTGGCCACGCCATAGTTCACAACGGCTATCAACAGCTTATACTTCCGCATGATAGCGTTCATCCTGCTTCTCCTTTCTGCTGAAGAGCAGACCTAAAGATAAAACTGCCAGAATGGGAGAAAGCGCTACCATAGCAATCATCCCGAACCCTTCGGTTAAGGGATCACGGCCCTCTAAAGCCGAGGCAAAGCCCAGAACCATGGTTAATATAAAAGTCACGGTCATCGGCCCGGTGGCCACTCCCCCCGAATCAAAAGCTATGGCCACAAAGGAAGGGGAAGAATAACGCGCCAGTATGAAAGCGAGCACGTAGCCCGGAATTACCAGATACCACAGGGGAATTCCCAGCCAGACTTTCCACAGCGACAGGGCAATGGAAGCGGCCACACCCAGTGATACCGTATAAAGCATTACCTGCTGGGGAATATAACCCCCCGATGCCTTCTCCACCTCATAATTTAACACACGGACGGCAGGTTCGGCAAACGTAGCTACAAAACCCATTAAAAAACCAGCCGGTATGATTAACCAGCCGAACTCCAGGCTACCCATGGTTTTCCCGATTATTTCTCCCACGGGCAGGAAACCCACGTAAACGCCCTGCAGGAAAAAGGACAACCCCAGGAAGGTCAGCACGAAACCTTTTAAAACTCTAATAAATCTCCTTCTGCTGAACTTCAGCAACCAGACCTGCAGAATCAAAAATAACAGCAGGAGAGGAGCCAGCGCAACGGCCACCTCCAGCAGAACGTGGCCAAAACCGTCAAATATTTTAAGTTCATTCAACCATAAATCACTCCCAGCAGCAGCACGGATAAGATGGGCCCAACAGAGCCCAGAGCCACGTAGCCGAATCCATCGGCGGAAGTGCTTCTACCCCCCAGAACAGATGCAACCCCCACACCCAGGGCAAGAATAAACGGCACCGTCATCGGGCCTGTGGTAACGCCGCCGGCATCCAGAGAAACGGCCCTGAATTCGGCGGGGGCCAGCACGGCCAGGATAAAGACCAGGGCGTAACTGGCAAGCAAAAGATGCCGCAGGGGAACACCCAGAACCACCCGCAATATGGCCAGTCCCACAAATATGGCCACGCCCAGAGCGACAAAGATAATTAAAAGATCTTTGGAAATGGCTCCCCCGGATACTGCATCCACCTGGGTGGCCAGAACCCTGACATCCGGCTCGGCCACAGTCACCACAAAACTGAAAAGAAAACCGAAGAGGACCAGAATCCAGACCCTACCAATTCTGGAGAGCGCCGAACCGGTGGCTTCACCAATTTGCAGCATTCCCAGATGAATGCCCACCAGGAAGAATATCAAGCCAATGGTGACCATGACCACCCCGATCAAAAACTGCGCCATAACCAGAGAAGGTAACCGGAGCACTGCCTGCAGGATGAGCACAAATACAGTAACCGGTAAAACAGCCAGAACAACTTCCAGCACAGTGCCCTTAATATCTTTCATGACCTCATCCTTTCTTTTATGTTTTTACCCTGAACATTCACCCTGCAAGCTCAACCAGGGAACCCATAAAAAAATTTAATACGTCACCAATGAAAATTATATCATTTGTATCTTTGATTTATCAATCCAGTGGTCAAAAAGGGAATAATTAACAACCACATGGCGGATATGCACTCCGGGTACTGTGTAAGTTGCTGAAAGACGGGAAAATAAAAAGGGGAGGTAAACTCCCCTCCAGCGTACAGATAAAGTGTTTCCGGGATGTGCCCCGGCTTTACTCGCGGCGGCTCCGGCGGCTCCAATTATACAAAACGTCTTTTCCGCATCAGGCAAACCCAGGCTCTGGGCGGGTTCGGGCGGTTGGAACCAAAATGGCTGGAAACGAGCGAAAGAATTTCGAAGTGAGGTTCCACAGAATTAACAATATCCCTGGCCGTCCTCTGTGGCGGACCCGGGCCTTCTCGCCGCTCATCGGCGTTGCCGATAATACTCAGCCACAGGCCATCTTCTTCCAAATGGGCGGCCACCTTTTCCGCAAAGCTCTCCCGTTCCTTACCGGAATTCAATGAATGAAAACAACCTCTATCAAATGCAAAACCAAACGGCGCCCCTGTAATTTTGTTTGTGAAGAAGTCAATCACCATAAAGGTACACCGGACATTGGCCTTTGAAGCTTTCTCTACTGCCTTTCCTATTGCAATCTCCGAAGTATCAACGCCTGTCACATCGAAGCCGTTCTGGGCAAGCCAGATGGAATTATCACCAGTTCCGCAACCGATATCCAGTGCTTTACATGGTTTTATGGCCATTGCAGTCACAGTCTGAATAAGGTTAAAATCAGGTTTGCCAATATCCCAGGGAGTATCGCCCGTTTCATATCTTTTCTTATAACCTTCCTTTACCGTCATCCCCGTTCACCTGGCTCAAAAAGCTCACAATACCCAACAACGGTTAGTTATTGTGAACCCGACCCTCCTATTGACCAGGTTTTCCCCCCTTTCCGGATCAATCCCTCATAGGTAGATGACTAAAGTTCTCAAAAAAATAGTTTCAATTCCTCATAGGTAGCATTCCTGTAAACAGGAGTAGTGGGGCTTGAGGGAAAGAAAAAATCCTGGTATGGTGTAAATGCCAAAACCCAAAACCACCAATACCAGGAGGGATCAGCGATGTACAATCCCCTTTCCCAGAAGCTTGCCATGATCACACCTGAAACCTTAATTGTGGGTGTAGACGTGGCCAAGCATACCCACTACGCCCAAATGATCAATTTCCGGGGGGAGGGACTGCA
>NZ_FQUW01000050.1 GCF_900129285.1 Desulfofundulus australicus DSM 11792 | reverse complement strand
GAATTCGAGTATTGAAAGCCAACGGCATTAACATAAAAGAGCAATACCTTAAACAACTCGGGAAACCGGTAACTGTTCTCAAAGTATGCCAAACAAGTCTACAACAGCAGCGGAAATTGCTGGAGCGGCCACCGTTTGAGACGTTGGGCAATATTCCAGCGTTGAAAGGGCCGACCACTAGTCTTGCTCAGATTTTACGTGCAATCAAATCAGCCTAAAGCCCATGTGGCGGTTGGCACTCGTAACTCCTTTTCGATTTATTTCCTACAGTGACTTGACGCTATCCTACATATTTTGCCTGATCGATTTTTTTGGTATAATATGCTATAATATTTGCGTTGATGAGACGGAGGAAGAAGTATAAGTTTGAGGGTCATTGCTGGAATTGCCAGGAAAAGAAATTTGAAAGTCCCCCGGGGATGGAGCGGGCGGCCCACTGCCGACAGGGTTAAGGAATCCCTCTTCAATATTCTGGGCTCGAGGGTACCCGGCTCTCGTTTCCTGGATCTTTATGCGGGCACGGGTAATGTGGGCATTGAAGCTTTAAGCCGTGGCGCGGCCCGGGCTGTATTTGTGGAGCGGGACAGGAAGGCGGTTAGGGCCATTCGCGATAACCTTATGCAGGTAGGGCTGGCCGGAAAAGCGGAAGTGCTGCCGCAGGATGTTTTGGGAGTTTTAAAGCAACTGGAGGGGCAGCGTTTTGATATAATTTTTATGGACCCACCATATGGACAGGGCCTGGAGATACCCACCCTGGAGGCAATCGATCGTTACGGGTTGCTCGCGGACGGCGGTGTTATAGTAGCCGAAAGCAGCAAGCGGCTGAAAAGCCCGGTTCATGTGGGCGGGCTGGTGCAGTGCCGCCGGCATGTGGTAGGAGATACAGTGCTTTTATTTTATTACCAGCCCGGTTTTGCCGGAGAGGAGGATTAATTTTTGCGCATCGCAGTCTATCCAGGAAGTTTTGATCCTATAACCAACGGGCATCTGGATGTAATTGAGCGGGCAGCATGTTTATTTGACCAGCTGGTTGTAGCGGTATCCCGTAATACCAGTAAAAAGCCGCTTTTTACTGTTAGTGAAAGATTGGAAATGCTGCGGGAGGTCTTACAGCCCTACTATAATGTGGTTGTTGATTCTTTTGACGGTCTGACTGTTAATTATGCCAAAAATCTTGGTGCGCAGGCAATCATCCGGGGTTTAAGGGCTATCTCGGATTTTGAAAATGAATTTATGATGGCCCTGACCAATAAAAAACTGGTACCCTCAATAGATACTTTATTTCTCATGACCAGGGCTGAATATTCCTTTATCAGTTCCAGTGCGGTAAAGGAAGTGGCCTACTTTGGCGGCTGCGTACGTGATCTGGTACCTCCCGTGGTGGAGCAAAAGTTGAGGGAAAAATTTATGGCCCTCGGGCGACCGGTTAGGGAGGGGTAAAAGTGGAGTTGTTGCACATTCTAAATGAGATAGAGGAGATGATTGAAAACAGTCCCCGCATACCCATGACCCGGCGGGTGATGGTGGATGAAGACCGGTTACTGGATTACCTGGACCGTATCCGTACCACCTTGCCTGAAGAATTGCGCCAGGCGCGCTGGCTTCTCCAGGAGCGGGAAAAAGTACTGGCTGATACCCGTAAGGAAGCGGGACGTCTTCTGGAAGACGCCCAGAAACAGCTGGAAAAACAGGCAGAGGAAAGCGAAGTGGTAAAGAAAGCCCGGGCAATGGCTGATGAAATTGTCCAGCGGGCGGAGCAGGTGGCCCGGGAAATCAAGCAGGGTGCGCGGGAATATGCCGATGAAATCCTGGAAGGCCTGGAAGAAGAACTGGATAAAATTATGACCCAGATCCGCAATGGACGGGCAGAATTAAGGGGAGTCAGGGTTGACAGTAATGTAAATACCCGGTCCGCTCAGGGTTAATCCCCCACGACCTGCAAGATGGCTGTAAAGTCACAATATTTTTCCACATTTTCTTTGGCCAGGGTAATCCGTTTGCGGTCCCGCGGGCGAATGTGCCGGCTGACCTCGGCTAACTTTTCAATGGTAGTAAAAGTATCGTAATGTACCAGAATTAATGGTACGTTTTTTTCTGCCGCCCGGGCAATAACTTTAATATCCGGGTATAGCCCGCCGGTGAGTATTACCACCGAGGTATTGGTTTCCAGAGCTGCCAGGGCAAGATCAGCCCGGTCCCCACCGGTTATAACGGCTTTATTGGGTGCCCGCCGTAAATAACCGAGAGCGCTTTCAATGGTCATGGCCCCAATAATTACGTCCTCTACCAGGCGGTTCATATTTTCTTCACCGGCCAGTATTTCCCCACCCAGAGTTTCGTAAAATTCCATTACGGTTGGCGAAGATAATTCCGGGCACTGGGGGATAATGCCGAGGGTGCGGTATCCCTGTTCATTGAGGATGGCCTTATAAATTCCCTCTGTCTTGGCCAGCAAGGGGCGGGGAACGTTGTTAAAAATGTTTCCCAGCACCTGGATACCCTGTTGTGCCAGGTACCTGTTAAAGAAAATGGCCCTATCAAGGCTGAAGTCGTTTTCAATACGGATGGTGAACAGGACCGTTGCTTCCAGCTTCCTGGCCAGGGTAGCAGCGTCCAGGCCCCAGCAGCCCATAATGTGAGGGAAAGCAGCTCCCCCGATAAGCACCACGTCAGCCCCGGCACTTACCTGCCGGTAGCAAAAGAGGACCCGTTCCAGCACGTCACCCTGCCGGCACCCCGACAGGTAGGACGGCCCCGCTATAAAAGGAACGATCATATCCAGGGGGTGTTTTAAATCCAGCACTTCCTGCATCAAGCGGGCATCTTCATCATGCTGTTCCCTGAAACCAGTGGTGTGACCCACCGGCTTGAAGTAAGCAACCCTGTATCCCTGCTCAACTAATTTTAGGGCCAGCCCCACTGCCAGGGCTGTCTTTCCGCTACCGGCAGTGCCCATAATGTAAAGGTTTTTCACTGCTTTCACCTCACGAAATGGTTATTTTTATATCCAGGGCCCAGGCCCCGTCGGTGTAAGCAAATACAGGATTAATATCCATTTCTGCAATTTCGGGAAAGTCGAGAACCAGCCTGGCCGTGCGGGCAATCATTTCAATAATTGCTTCTAAATCCCTGGGTTTTTCACCCCGGTATCCCCTCAGCAGCGTATAGGCCCTGGTTTCGGTCAACATTTTTTGAATTTCTTCCCTGGTCAGGCTGTAAGCCAGGCGAAAAGAAACGTCTTTTAAAAGGTTGACGTAAATTCCGCCCAGCCCGAAAGCAATTAAAGGACCGAACTGCACGTCCCGGGTCATGCCAATGATCAGTTCCGTTCCCTGCGGCATCATTTTCTGGACCTCTATTCCGTGAATTACCGCCCTGGGCAGGAAACGCTGCACGTTTTCGGTTATATCTATAAAGGCTCTTTGGGCCTCCCGGGGGGTTTTTATACCCACTTTTACTCCCCCGATGTCCGACTTGTGTAAAATTTGCGGGGAGGCTACTTTCATAACCACCGGGAAACCTATTTCCTGTGCCCTGGCTGCTGCTTCATCGGGGCTGGTAGCCAGAATAATCGGGGCGGTTTTGATCCCGTAATATGCGGCTACCTGGCTGGCTTCGCTGCCCAGGAGAGTTAGCCTGCCTTCCTGGCGTACCTTTTGAAACAGTTCCCTGACCGGTTCGCGTTGTATGCCCTCCGGTGCAGGTTCCTCTACTTTTGCCGGCAGTTCCCTGGCCCGGGCGTAGCGTACCATTCCGCTCAGGGCTTTAACGGCCGGTTCGGGAAAGGTAAAACAGGGTATTCCTGCTTCTGCCAGGAGCCTGGCTCCCTCTGCCAGGATTTTACCGCCCATATAGGCGGCAAGTACCGGTTTTTCCGGATGGGAACGGTGAGTCTCAATGATGGCCCGGGCGGTTTGCTCTGGTTCTGTAACTGCGGTGGGGCATACCAGGACCACCGCACCATCCACGTTTTGATCGCCGAGAACCTTTTCCAGGGCAAACCGGTAACGGTCGGCCCCGGCATCGCCCAGAACATCCACCGGGTTATAAATGGCCGCTTCCGGGGGCAGGTTTGACCTTAGCTCCCGGGCGGTTTCTTTTGTTAAACGGGCTATGGCCAGATCGCTCATTTCAATGTTATCAGTGGTTACAATGCCGGGCCCCCCGGCGTTGGTGATCACTGCTATCCGGTTCCCCCCGGGGGCAGGCTGGTGGGCGAAAGCAACGGCCAGGTCAAAAAGTTCGGCCATGCTCCGGGCGCGGATGATGCCGCACTGCCGGAAGGCTGTTTCATAGGCCAGGTCGCTGCCGGCGAGGGCTCCGGTGTGGGAAGAGGCAGCCCGGGCTCCCGCCTGGCTGGCCCCGCTCTTCAGGATTATCACCGGCTTTTTGCGAACGGCTGCCCTGGCTGCCTGTAAAAATTGCTGGCCCCGGGCTACGTCCTCGATATAACACAGGATGACCCTGGTATGGGGATCATCGGCTGCGTCCGCTATGAAATCCGCTTCATTGAGATCGGCCTTGTTGCCCAGGCTGACTATGCGGGAGAAGCCCAGCCCGATGGTCTGACTCCAGTCGAGAATGGCCACCAGCATGGCCCCGCTCTGGGAAATGAAAGCGATATTGCCCCGTTGTGGAAAAACAGCTGAAAAAGAAGCGTTTATAGGGACGTGTGTGTCGATCATGCCCACGCAATTGGGGCCTAAAAGACCCATACCGTATTTCCGGCAAATGCCGGTAAGTTCCCTTTCCAGTAACAATCCTTCCCTGCCCACTTCCTTAAATCCCGCCGAAATTACCACCAGGTTTTTAACCCCGGCCTGGCCGCATTCCCGGGCCACGTTGATAACCCGGGCGGCCGGGACAGCGATTACCACCAGGTCCACCTTTCCCCCGACAGCACTTAAACTGGGGTAGCAGCGAAGTCCCTCTACCTCTTCTGCTTTAGGATTAATGGGGTATATCCTGCCCGGGTAACCACAGTCGATCATATTCCTGACCAGCACGTTGCCAATTTTACCCTTCTTGTTGGATGCACCGACGATGGCTACCGTCCGGGGATGAAAAAAAGCATGCAGGTCCGCCAAATCATCTCACCCACTTTAGAACCTGGTGTCGGTTAAAATTATCATGTCCGGTGAGCAGGGAAAGCATACCGCTGGCGGCCTGCATTTTTCAACGAACTTTTAATTTGTTTTTGGCAAGCAAGAGGGATAGCATTTTACCCACATGCCGGGGTGAAGGGAGGCGGGCGCTTGCTGCGCTGGGGCGGGGCCGGGGGCTGACCAGAATGGTGCACCCGTTTTTCAGTGCTTTGAAGGCATCCTCATCGGTGATATCATCTCCAATATAAACCGGAAGTGCCCCCGCGTGTTTCCGGCACAGGTATCTTACCGCCAGTCCTTTATTGATTCCCCGGGGGCGCACCTCCAGCACTTTCTTGCCCGGCATAAGTTCCAGCCGGTTGGCATCCGGAAGGGAGGAAAATTTTTTGATGAAGTTATCTATCACCTGCCGGGCCAGGAAGGGATCAGCCTGGCGGTAGTGCAGGGCCAGCGAAATACCCTTGTTTTCCACCAGGAACCCCCCGCGGCTGGCAATACATTCCCGGGCTATTCCGTCCAGCTCTGAAATAATTTCTTTTGCCCGCTGATCTTTGAACAGTCGGTGTACTTTGCCGTCGGCTTCCTGTATTTCCGCACCGTGAGCACCAACCAGGTGCAGCCCGGCCAGGGGAATTAATTCCTGTAGTTCGGAAAGCCTGCGGCCGCTGATAATTGCCACCACCCGTCCGGGTAAAAGGGAGAGTTCTCCCAGGACGGATATCAGCTCCGGTTTGGGGCGGGCCTGATCCGGGGTAGGGGCAATGGGTACCAGCGTGCCGTCATAATCCAGCATGAGCAGCAGCCGGGGTGCCCCGGCCATCTTCTCAGCCAGTGTTTCCGGTGTGACCAGGGGCAAATTTACACCCACCGGGATCTGCCTCCCGGTATTACAGGTTGGCCGCGCTGGTGCTTGCCGGGGAAAGGCCCGAAACCAGGCTCTTGACCAGTTTCAGGTTGCTCTGCCACCACCAGCGCACATCCCGGTTCTTGATTGTGCGGCGTAAAGATTCCAGGCGATTTTTCTGCTCCTGGGGGGGCATCTCCAGCGCCATTTTAATTTTGGCTGCCAGGTGGGCGGGTTCAAAGGGATTGGCCAGAAGCGCTCCGTGAAGTTCTTCTGCTGCTCCGGCAAAGGGACTTAATACGAGCACCCCTTTACCATCGATGCGCGAGATGGCAAATTCCTTGGCTACCAGGTTGAGGCCATCCCTTAAAGCTGTCACCAGCAGAACGTCGGCAGCCAGGTAATGGGCCACTAACTCCGCCTGATCCAGGGATTGGTAGCGGTACCGCACCGGTACGGCTCCGTATGTCCTGTCGTAACGTCCGTTGATTTCTCCTACCAGCCTTTCCACTTCCTGTTTTAAAACACCGTATTCACCAATGCCGTTGCGGCTGGGTACGGCAATTTGTAAGAGGGTAACCCTTCCACAATATTCAGGATATTTTTCTAAAAAATAAGCCATAGCCCGTATCCGCTCGGGTATTCCCTTGGTATAATCCATGCGGTCTATACCCAGCAGTATTTTTTCTGCGCCGAGGGAACGGCGTATTTCTTCCGCCCTGGCCCTTACCGCGGGATCGGCGGCCAGCTGTTCGAAACGGTGGCAGTTAATACCTACCGGTATGGCCTGAACCAGGATGCGGCGGTTATGCAGGCGGATCAAACCCTGCTCCGGATAAATTCTGGCCGGGTAATAGCAGGCGACGGTGTCGAAGAAATTCTGGACGTACCGGGCCGTATGGAAGGCAATAAGATCACTTCCCAGGAGGCCATAAATAACCTGGCGCCCCCAGGGGAGAATCTGGAATATGTCGGGTGGGGGGAAGGGGATGTGCCAGAAAAAGGCTATGGTGGCACTTCCGGACATGTTCCGCAAAAGCTGTGGTACCAGGGCCAGGTGAAAGTCGTGTACCCAGTAAATTTCCTTTCTGGTTTCCATTGTAATGCGGGCGAACTTTTGATTTACCCGGCGGTATGCATCCCAGTAGGCCTTTTCAAAAGAACAGCGTTCGGTCATCTGATGGCAAAGGGGCCAGAGGCAGGCGTTGCAGAAGCCGTGATAGTAGTTATCATGTTCTTCGGTAGAGAGAAAAACTTCCTGGAGATGGTAGCGTGGTTCCCCCGGTGGGATGCTCAACTTTGCGCCCCGGTCCTTACCCGAATTGTCGATGCGCCCGCACCAGGAGATCCAGGTTCCGCCCTGGGCGTGCAAAACCGGTTCTACTGCCGAGGCCAGCCCTCCTACCGTGCGCCTGGTAACCAGGCGATCATAACTCTCCTGGATGGTATAGGCTCCGCGGTTGGAAACCACAGCCAGCTGGGCAGAACTTCTGCCGTAGCTGTACACAACTGCCACCTCCTTTAATTCTCAATAATCACCCGGGTATTCCCCGTGGCCCGCAGGACCCCGCAGTAGGCTTTCCCCTGCTTGCGGGTAAATTCCAGATCAACCGTTCCAGAACCTGCAGACAGGTTGCAGATTTGAATCTCCTGAACCCAGGGGGGTAGCTGGGGTGCGCTTACATGAACCTCATTGCCCCAGCAGGAAATGCCCAGCAGGGTGCGTATGAGCAGGGGCATGGTTCCCACGGCCCAGGCCTGGGGATCGCAGGCGGTGGGGTAATGTACGGGACCGCCGTCCCTGCGCCTGGTGAAACCGCAAAAAACCTCCGGCAGGCGGTGATAGGGGAAGGACATGGCTGCTTCAAAAAGGCCGGTAACAACCTTTTCCAGTAAATCAAACTGCCGGTAACAACGTAACCCGTAAGCAATAATGGCGTTGTCATGGGGCCAGACAGAACCGTTATGATAACTCATGGGGTTATAGGGCCCCATAACTTTACTCATGGTGCGGATGCCCCATCCCGAGTACATATCGTTATTTAACAACCGCCGGGCTACCGCCAGGGCCATTTCTTCGGGAAGAATACCGGTGAACAGGCAGTGGCCCGGGTTGGAAACAATGGTTTTAATTTGATTTTTGTCCCCGTCAAGGGCATAGGCCAGGTATTGTTCATCTTCCATCCAGAAAGCTTCTATGAACTTGCGCCTGAGAGCCCGGGCCTCTTCTTCCAGTTCCCGGGACCATTCGTCCTTCCCGAGTATGCGGCCCATTTCTGCAGCCCTCTTTAAGGCCAGGTAGTAGTAGGCTTGTACTTCTACCAGGGCAATAGGTCCGCTGGGTAGGTTGCCCCGGGGGTCAATAACCCCGTCCCAGGAGTCCTTCCACCCCTGGTTGGTCAGCCCCCGGGGAGAACGTACGGCATATTCTATGAACCCGTCGCCGTCCATATCCCCGTACCTGCGGCACCAGTTTACAGCGGCAAAAAGATTTTCCGCGAGATCGGTTAGCAGTTGCCTGTTTCCAGTCCAGCGGTAGGTTTCGGAAAGGAGGATGATGAACCAGGGAGTGGCATCCACACTGCCGTAATAGGGTGTATGGGGAATTTCCCCGCAGGCGGCCAGCTCACCCCGGCGGAGTTCATGGAGTATTTTCCCGGGCTCTTCATCCCGCCAGGGATTATCCTCCTTCCCCTGCAGGCTGGCCAGGAAGTACAGGCTTTTTACCGCAATGTCCGGGTTGACAATGAGGGCCTGCCAGGAGGTAATCAGGGCGTCGCGTCCGAAGGGAGCGGCATACCATGGGATGCCGGCCTGAACAATAGTTCCCAGATCGGGATAATCTGTGCACAGGGCATACAGGTCGGTGACATTACGGCGAAGCATGTTGCTTAAAAAAATATTGTCGCTTTTAAACTGGGTACACTGCTGCTTCCATTTCTCATAAAGGGTATATGTTTTACGCACCGCCCGGCTGAATCCGGCGGTGATAGCTCCCTTCCTGCCGATGGCGGCGCCGGGCTTATTACCAATAAATGGCTTCACCTGCATGTAAAGGTAAACCTTGCGCCCCGGGGGCAGGGTAAGGGAAAAGCGTGCTGTGGCCAGGTTTTTTTCTTTATCTACATCCACATGGTCAGGGAAAGGAGAAAAGGAAACCCTGGTGTAACGGCACAGGTTATCTCTTCCCCGGTACCCAAAAAGGATGCCTTCCTGGGTGGGTTGTGGGGTAAAAACTTCCCCCTCCTCCTTGCGTTCAAATCCCCGGATCACAAAAATATCCCGAAAATCGGCTCCCAGGGTAAACTGGAGGGTAATCATAACGGGCATGGGGTTAAAATTGATGAGCCTTAACCTCTGGAAAAGGGCGTTATCCAGAACCCGCAGGGCACGGATATGAATGGTACTTGCCGGGATTATGTGGTTATCCCGTTCCAGCACCGGGTTGGTCAGTTCAAACTGGGCAAAATGGCTATCTTTAATGGAGGAGGAAAGGAAGAGCAGGTTTCCTTCCGTCAACCCCAGTTCCAGGCAGCTGAGAAAGCGGGTGTCCCGGTAATAAAGACCAAACCCGCCGTTATGTTCCCGGGACACCTCCCCCTCGGGTCCACAGATGAAGAAAAGTTCACCTTCTTTTAGTACTTCCTGGGAAAAATTGGTCCGGGTGGCTAACCCCGGTATATGGGTTATGTCAAGCACCGCCTTACCTCCTAGACGATTTGTACCTGCCTGCGCAGGTAAGAGGCCAGTACCTTGCCATATACCTGGAGTGTACGGGCTGTCATAGTCTCACGGGTAAAATCTTTTTCCACCATTTGCCGCCCTGTGGCACCCATTTTCCGGGCCCGGTCAGGATTGGCCAGCAGGTAGCAGCACTTTTGGGCCAGCGATTCGTGATCGTGCATGGGAACCACGAAACCGTTCACGCCGTCCTGAATTACCTCGGGCATACCGCCGGCCCGGCTGACCACGATGGGGCGGCCTGTGGCCAGGGATTCCAGCATGGCCAGGCCAAAGGGTTCTTCAAAGCAGGAAGGGTAAACACAAATTTCTGCGGCCTGGTACATCAACGGTATTTCATCCCAGGGGAAAAAGCGGATGAATATATCTTTTTCCAAACCCGTTTCGGTTATCAGGTTCCTGATTCTGGATACATGTTCAGGTTGCTTGCTGCCCCAGTCAACGGTTTTTTCCGTACCGGCCAGCACCAGCATGGTATCCGGGAATTGTTCTTTAATGAGCTGGAAAGCCTTGATGCTGATATGGCATCCCTTGTCGTAGCTCATGCGGGCCGGATGGAAAATGACTCTTTTCCCTGCAATTTCCGGGTAAGTTTCCCGTACTTTTTGCAGGTCTTCTTCACCGGGAGGCCTGAACCTCTCCAGATCTATGCCATGATACACAACGGTAATCCTGTCCTCAGGAAAACCGGCCTTAACCAGTTCTTGCTTAATGTAGTGGCTTACGGCAATTACTGCATCCCATTCGCTGGCGTAACGGCACATTTCTTCCCAGAGGGAATCGGACCAGA
This sequence comes from Desulfofundulus australicus DSM 11792, assembly GCF_900129285.1. Taxonomy (GTDB): domain Bacteria; phylum Bacillota; class Desulfotomaculia; order Desulfotomaculales; family Desulfovirgulaceae; genus Desulfofundulus; species Desulfofundulus australicus. The sequence continues at coordinate 5,796 of NZ_FQUW01000050.1, read as the reverse complement.
CGTTGTGGGCCGTCAGGATCAGGGGGATTCCCCAGCGCCTCTTGGCCTCAAGGAGAGCTTCCAGATGAACCGGACTAAAGTAGTGCATATTATGGGCATGGATAATGTCAGGGTGAACTTGCTGGATAAATTTAACAATTAGCCGGCGAATATCGTTTTTTCTGTTTACCAGTTCTTTTTCATCCAGGCTGTTCAGGTCCATTAACCTGTGACGGTAAATTTTGAGCCCGCGCCAGGTATATTCCATATCTCCTTCGCGGGTAGCTCCGGTGAGCAGGCTAACCTGGCACCCGTAGCGGTTGAGCTCCGGGCACAGCATGGCCAGATGGCTTTCCACACCACCAATAATGGGCGGGAAAGCCCAGTGCAACATAGCAATTCTCACTCTGACACCTCCCTTTGAAAAAATAATAATCCCGGCAGGTTTTCTTCTACCGGGATTATTATTCCGCTGCCTACTTAAACCCGGTAGGGAAACCCCCTTTATCCAGAATTTACATATGCACTTTATAAATATTATAAGCAATTACCAGAAAAAATGTCAAGATTATCTAGGTCTGAGGATCAGAATGCGCAACCGGGTGAGCAGGATTAAGATTAGCGCCAGGAATATCATCAGGCCCAGGATAACGAACAGGATGAGAAGCGAGAGAAAGCTGATGCTCCAGGCGGAAATGGGGTGAGCTGCAAAAAGCGGCGCGAAAACAGGCTGGATGAGGTACTGGTTTAGGGCCGTAGCCGGTCCGAATAGCAGGCAGGTATAAAAGGCGGCCAGGATGGCATGGGCTATACGTACCATAATGAAAGGTCTCATGCGGATATCGGTTCCGGCGATCATGCTGGCTGCCTGGGCCTGGATGGACAGGCCGCTCCAGGCCAGAATCATGGCTACAGCAACCAGCCGGTGGAGTAAAGGGGCAGCCGCTTCCGATGCCAGCCTGGTGCCCGTGGTCATTTCAAAAAGCCCGCTGGCCAGGGCGGGGAGCACGGCCGGTGAAAGGCCCATGGGTACCAGTACCAGTCCCAGGGCCCTGGCTATCAGGTAAATAATGCCGGCCTGGGTGAGCAGATTGATTATAACGGCAAAAAGTATGATGAAACCTCCAATGGTTAAAAGGTTATTGATGGAATTTTTTACGGCATCTCCAATAATCTGACCCGGTGGCCGCTTATCCTGCCCCTGATGGGCAAGCAACTCATCCAGGGCCCGTTTTAAAATCCAGGTGTTCTTTTCACCTGCGGGGCGGGGGAGTATCTCCGGGTCATGGCGGCCGTAAAAACGCAGCAACAATCCCAGGGTGAGGTTGGCCATATAGTGGGCCCCGGCAATAAGGGGTCCAAGGGCGGCGTTATGAAACATGCCTACGGCCACAGCCACCAGCATGAAGAGGGGGCTGGAATTGTTTGTAAAAGACATTAGCCTCTCTGCTTCAATCCTGGTGCAGAGTTTTTGAGCCCGCAACCGGGCGGTAACCATGGCTCCAATGGGGTAGCCGCTGGTATAGCCGATGGCCAGGACAAAAGAACCCGTACCGGGGACATTAAAGAGGGGACGCATGACTGGTTCCAGGAGAACACCCATGAAGTGAACGACCCCGAAGTTCATGAGCAATTCGGAGACGATAAAAAAGGGGAGGAGGGAAGGGAATACTATATTCCACCAGGTGCCAAGTCCGAAAATGGCCCCTTCAAAAACAGTCTGTGGCCGGGTAATCATGCCCAGAACAAATAACAGGGCACAGGCCGTCCAAAAAATACGTATTATTTCCTGCCGTTTCTGCATTACTTCACCTGCTTGATAATTGGTTTATCAGGCTGCCCGGGGCAGCAAATCTGGCGACCGTTTTATATATATGGGGCATGGCGGGTGATTAGACCACCCTGCCCATGTGAGAATACTCACAGCTGCCCCGGGAGAAAACGCACAGTATTTCGCGGCGGGGATGAGTTATTTTATTGGCAGGAAATAAATTATAAAGTAAAAGAGGAGGTTCCTTTTATGCCCAAACGTCAAATCGTGCGTATAGATGAAGAGAAATGCACCGGTTGTGGTCTTTGCGTTACTCCCTGTGCCGAAGGAGCGATTCAAATTATAAATGGTAAGGCCAAAGTGGTGCGGGAAGAATTATGTGATGGCGCGGGATTTTGTATTGGCGTCTGCCCGGTGGGTGCTCTTTCCATTGAGGAGCGGGAGGCCCCGGCTTTTTCCGGGGAGGCCGTTCATGAGCATTTAAAGAACAAGGAGAAGACATACCTTACCCAGACCTGCTTCCGCTGCGGGAACAGCGAAGAACATGTTCCCCTGCTCCCCTGCCGTTACCGGGGGGAGAGTCTCTGGGTTTGCACTCGCTGCCTGCCGCCGTTAATTCATGGTTAGTTTTCTGCCTGCCTGGAAACCGCCCCTGATAATTCCGCGCGGGTTTTCAGGGGCGCCCGCGCCCCGGCGGGCCTGTTTTTTCCAGAAAGTTTACTTTCCCTTCAAAAGGAGCAGGAGTTCATGCCGATGTGTCGAAGAAAAACCTAGGTCAGCGGGAATACCGGCAGTAACATTTGATGCATTTTCCCCTGGAACCCTTGAAAAGATCGCGAAAGAGCTGATCCAGTTCTGCGTGTTTTAAACGGATTAAGCCCTCGGGATTGGCAAGGACATTATTAACGAAGAGCCGGATGTAAACGTGTTCCCTGGTTTCGATGACCACCACAAGTTTATACTCATTCACAGGTTACACCCCTTTTGTTTAAAGTCCCCCCTCTGATCCAGCCTGCCCGGGAGCAGATAAACGGGGTGGGAGAGTGAAGGTTAAATGAAAATATATGCTATCAGCGATTTGCATCTATCCTTTTCCAGGATACCGGATCCGGCTAACTGGGGGGATAGCCCGGAGTACAAGCCCATGTCCGAAGTGGATGAGTCCTGGACCAACCATGCGTCCCGCATTTACGAAAACTGGACCCGGATCGTTACCGATGATGATGTGGTGCTGGTAGGTGGAGATATTTCCTGGGCCATGCGTTTGGAGGAAGCCCGGCCGGACCTGCATTTCCTCGGGCTACTGCCGGGGCTCATTGTAGCCGTCCAGGGCAACCACGATTACTGGTGGCAGAGCATCTCCCGGGTAAGGGCAATGGCTCCTCCCAATTTGCGCTTGATTCAGAATGATCACGTCCGGCTGGGAGATCTGGTTATCTGCGGGACACGGGGCTGGCTGTGTCCCAATGGTGCTTTTTTTAAGGAAGAGGATATGAAAATTTACAGGCGCGAGCTGATCCGCCTGAGGAATTCACTGGACAGCGTTCAGGGAACTGCGGAAGAAATCATTGTCATGATGCATTACATGCCGACCAACGAAAAACACGAATATAGCGGGTTTATTGAAATCTTCCAGGAATACGGCATAAAGCATGTGGTTTACGGGCACCTGCACGCACGGGCCTGCCGCTACCGCCTGCCCGATCAGGCCTGGGGTATTAACTTTTACCTCAGCAGTGCCGATTACCTGTCCTTCACCCCGCGCCTGATCATGAACTGGCCTCCCCGCTAATTTTATTCCTGGATTTTATTCGGATAAATTCCATCTTCAATCAGGGCAGGAGTTTGGTCTTTTATATCTAAATATAAACTGAAAAGAATAGTTTTTAAAGACTGGGTTAAGGGGAAATCAGGCTTGTGTTGGGGGAAAATTAAGGGAGGGGTTATATTTGGCTAAATTTATTTGTGATACCTGCGGTAAAGAGGTGCAGGTTATTGACGGGGTGGTTTCCTGGACCAGGGAAGAGAAGGAGTTGAGCAATTTCAAACTAACCCATAAAGAGAGCCTGGGTACAGGTTGCCAGCCGGATAACAACCGCTACCGGGAACTGTATACCCTGACCCTGGCCAGCGGTTTTATGGAATTTGTGCAGTACCTCCTGGAGCGGTGGGCCGATGGGCTGGTTTTAAAGGATCCGGAGACCCTGCGCAGTGTCATGCGTCAGCTGAACTTGCACATGCATGAAAAATTGTTGATGCTGGTAGAGGAATAGCGGGTGAGTAAATTGATGTCCGGCTCTGCTGAAGGAGCAGAGCTTTTGATTTTTGGGGGCTGCCACTGTGAAAGGTGGCAGCCGCCCTTAAATTTTTTAGGAAAGGCCAAGCTCCCGGGCCAGTTGCGCCCAGGCCGGGAAAGAATTGAGGATGATTTGTTTGTTTATACAGTACGAGACGCGGAAGTAGCCGGGCAGGCCAAAGCCACTCCCCGGTACCACCAGGATATTGTATTTTTGAGCAACCCTGGTGAACTCCACGTCATCGGGTAGTGGTGAACGGGGGAAGAGGTAAAAAGCCCCCTGGGGTTTTACCACCTCGAAGCCCAGGGACACCAGATGGTTATATAACAGATCGCGTTTTTCCTGGTAGGCAGCAATATCCACCTTTTCCCGCTGCAGCCCGGTTACCAGCCGTTGCATCAGAGCGGGTGCATTGACGAAACCCAGGATGCGGTTGGAGAAAACCAGGCCCTCCAGCAACAGGTCGCCTTCATTGATATCCGGGTGGACGGCTACATAACCAATGCGCTCACCGGGAAGGGCCAGGTCCTTGCTGTGGGAAGTTACCACGATACTGTTACGGGTAAACTGGAACACGCTGGGTACCTTCAGTCCGTCATAAACAATTTTGGCGTAAGGCTCGTCGGAAATTAAGTAGATGGTGGTGCCCAGTTCTTCGCCCTTTTTATCCAGAAGCCTTCCCAGTTCCCCCAGGCAGCCGGCACCGTAGACTACCCCTGTAGGGTTGTTGGGTGAGTTGATAATTACTGCTTTTGTCCTGGGGGTAATGGCCTTTTCCAGGGCTGCCAGGTCAGGCTGGAAATCCGGCCCGGTGGTTACCTCTTTAATTATTCCGCCGTGGTTATCCACGTAAAAACGGTATTCAACGAAGTAGGGAGCCAGGACAATGACCTCGTCACCCTGGTCCAGCAGGGTTTTCAATACTACGTTCAACCCTCCCCCGGCACCTACCGTCATGATCACGTGCCGGGCACGGAAAGGTAACCCCGTTTCTTCAGCCAGGACTTCAGCTACTGCCCGGCGGGTTTCTTCGTAGCCGGCATTGCTCATGTAACGGTGCATACCCGGAATGGGGTTTGCAGCCAGCCTGCGTAGCTCCTCTTTAAAGGATGCCGGGGGCTCCACGTCGGGATTACCCAGGGTAAAGTCATAAACCTTATCAGCGCCGTAAATGGCGCGTAACCGCTCCCCTTCTTCAAACATTTTGCGGATCCAGGAAGCCTGGGAAAGAAAACCAGCAATTTTTCGACTGATGGTCACTTTTAACCCTGGTTCAAAAAAGCTCACAATACCTAACAATTGTTAGTTTTTGTGAACCCGGCCTCCCCATGACCAGGCTTTCGCTCCTTTCTGGATTGGATTTGCCTACCCCTGGGAGCAGGCTATAGCGACAGGGAGACCTCGGCCCCGGGAGTCCCACCCGGACGGGAGAACTGCGCGTAACAGGCACTTCCGGCTTGCGCCTTCATCAATGTTGACCATTTCGCGGTCCAGCACTCAAGTTTCTTGAGTGCCGGACGCCTCCCGCGACCTGTTAGGTACGGCCTACCGGTTTGTCCGACACCGGCTAAACGGGGTCACCTGCTTGATAAAGCGAGCTGCTTCAACTCGTGCCAGACGGAATAAAACGATTCCTGCTTAAAACGGGTCAGCCCGTTGTGAACGGGAATCTTTCCTTCCAACCGATTGAAGAGCCGCTTCACCGCATCAGTCATCCCTTTTCCTTCCCCAGGTAAGGAATCAACCTTC
>NZ_FQUW01000066.1 GCF_900129285.1 Desulfofundulus australicus DSM 11792 | reverse complement strand
ATGAGCCCTGAGGAGTTCCATAAGGTATTTATGAGCAAATTAATGAAAGCCGAATCTTTTGTGGCATAATCTCCATAATTAGGGGGCCAGCCCGGGAAATGCTTCTTTCTCCAATAAATTCTGCGAGATCTTTTTTGCTCAGGTTCGTGGTGATGACGATGGGGCGAATCACCTGATAGCGCTTGTCGATAAAGTTCGCAAGTTCCGCCTGGTCGAATTCGCTTAGTCGGCTCGAACCTATATCATCAATGATGACGAGTTCTGCCTCTTGGAGCTCAGTGAGCTCGGAAGCCGCCCAGGAATCGGTTAAAGCTTTTTTGAACAGCTTTAAAAGGTCAAAGCATGTGATAAACCTCGCAGCCACCAAATAGCGTTTGACCAACTCCACCGCAAGCGAAACTATGAGCTGAGTTTTACCGGTTCCCACGTTGCCAGCAATTAATAAACCTTTGCCTTGTTCCTTCAATGCTGGGAAATTTTCAAGGTACTCTTGCACCTTACTTCTGCTGTCCAATTGGTCAAGGGTTAACGAAAGGAAGCGTTTCGGGAAGCCAGCCTCGCGCATCAGGGTTTTAAACTCCGTCTTGTACTTGCGGAAACATTCACTGCATGTAGCTTCCCGGAATTCGCCCGGTTTTTCAGTGGGTTCTCTATATGTGTAAACGGGATTTCGCCGATCAAATCTGCACCGCTCCCAGGCATGGTCGGCAGCTTCCATCAAAATGGCCTTATGCTCAGCTATGGCCTCGTCAGGCCAATTTGCGAGTACTGGGAAAACTTTTTGTAGCCAGTTTTTATCCAAGCCAGTCAGAGAAGTCGCTTGATGGTTTTGCGACGGGTTTAATTTTTTTGTTGCTACCATCATTGTGTCGCTTAACCTCCTTTTGTTTTTTTGAAGCTATCTCCAGCCAGTTCCTAAACTGAGAGCGTGGGTTGGAATTTTTCTTTAGGGGCTTATCCATTTTGTAAACCGCCCACTTTTTGGCTTCTTCGATAATGTTAACGTCGGGAAATAACTCCCGTAATTTCTGGTAAAAGGAGAGGTCTTTCTCCAGATCTAGTGGATACCCCTTGATGGTCTTTAAGACTGAAATAAATTCCGCTTCCTTGCCGGAAGGCGTAGTAAGTAGATCTGGATCTGTTCCTTCTAACCTGTTAATTGGGCTGTTCCGATCCCCGCAGCCGTTGGGGCTGTAAGGCGGAATGGCATTTTCGATTGCACCAGAATGCCGGTCACCCTGCACTGTAGTGCCGGTCACTCCGGCACCAGAATGCCGGTCACTTGAGTAACCGGCACCAGAATGCCGGTCACTGACAGGCACCACAATGCCGGTCACGTTGTAAAGGTTGGTGAGAGTTCTGCCTCGCCTAATCTTTGTAATTGCGCCTTTCTCGATTAGTTCGTTTAACAGGTTTCGCAATGCTCGTTCTTTGTAGCCAGTGTCGGCCATCAGCTTCTCAAGGCTCGGCCAGCACGCCCCCTGCTCGTCCGCGTAACTCATCAGGATGGCGAATAGCCCACGGGCCGGAAGGCTGATTTTAGCGTTACGGATTACCGCGTCAAAGTGCTGCCACTTTAATGGTCGGATTGTCACATTGGCATCCACCCTTTCACCGGGGCCGTCGGATCAGCGCCCGGCGGCCTCCACAAGCACTGGTCTGGCGAAAGTCAACTCCAACACCGCTTTAATGTGGTCGTAATCCGCTCCAGCATCGGTCAGCGCCTGGGCCAATTTCTCAGCCTGGCTGATCCGGGCCAACTGGTAAGTATCAAGATAATCTCGGATGTTCGCATCTTTGTCTAGCCCGTGCATCTTCCGAAATTGCGCCGCAGTGCAGCCGATGGCAACCCGGTAAACCAGATCGGTGATTGATTTATATGCCCAGCCCTTCAATTGGGTGTTTAGGCCCGATTCTTTGATAGCATCGGTCAGGGTCCGGCGGATAGCCTTACCAATAGCACGTTGTCTCAATTGTTGCTCCATCTCATTGAAACGCCGGATATATGCTTCTTTAAATTGGGCCGCTTTCTTCCCGGTGAATCCCATGACCAGGAAGGTGAAGCCATCACGGGTCATGTAGTATTCCTTGTTTCTTTTTCCGGAGCTGTCTTTGTAGTAACTCACCCCAAAATTGAGGCGAGTAAATTCCTCGCTGCACTCTAGGTTTTCGATTGCCCTTAAAACGTGATCATGTCTTTTTCCAAACACTTCCGCCACTTTTCGGCTGCTAACCACCGGAACGTCTTTCTTAATAATCACACCCAGATCAAACGGGATCGGTTTCATGGCCATCCCCCTTATTTCAGCCGACGAATCTTCCCCACTGACTCTGGCTCCCGCCGCACGCTGGCCTGCTCCTGGGCCTCCAGCCAGGCTAAAATGCTGGTCCGCCGGAATAGCACCCTTCTGCCTATCTTGACATGA
>NZ_FQUW01000035.1 GCF_900129285.1 Desulfofundulus australicus DSM 11792 | reverse complement strand
GTTTCAATCCTCACCCGGCATGGAAGCCGGGTGCAACAGTTCGCGCATAAGTTCTTTTCCTGTGCGGTGTTAGCTACCACGTAGCGCGAACCGGGTAGACCGGAGATTTTTTGACCGGCTGGGGCTCCTGTAATTACCCGGCCGGCCGTAAGAATGCCGAATCGCGATACATCCGGGTTTTGTAGCTCCACTGGGGATCCGCGCACCACCATCTTTGTTTAATCCTTACCCGGCATGAAAGCCTAATACCACACTTACACCGCCCGAATTTCGCCACGCCCCGCGAGGGCCTTCACAGAATCAGCGGCCCATCGAAGTCCACATACCGGTCCTGGCCGTAAACCCTGAGGGAACCCTCCCTGCCGCCATGCAGTATGTAGATGCGGAGGCTGTCCCGTTTCTCATCGATGACTTTCCGGAGCCTGTAAATGAGTTCCTCGAGCTGAGCCGGTGTTACCCGGCACTCAAAGAGAGAATACTGGACCCGCTGGCCAAAGTTCTTGCAAATTGTGGCCACTTTCCGCAGACGGGCCTGCCCTTCCCTGCTTTCCATATTCACGTCGTAGGCAACGATGATGTCCATCCGCTTCATCGGGCAACAAACGGCGCGTATTCGGCCGCATCCTGGCGAAGATGTCGCGCCAGCAGGCGCGCCTGGATGTGGGGGAGGAGCCCGACGGGTACCCGTTGACCAAGCAGAGGATGGGTGAGCTCCTCCTGTTTCCTTTTCTGATAGGCCTCTAAAAAGGTCCGGCGGGCCCGGTCGGTAAGGTGGATGGCACCTCCCGGCCGCTCCAGGAAATCCTTTTCCGTTATCTGGCGGCGGTTCAGCAGCGTCAGCACAAGCCGGTCTGCCAGGAAGGCACGGAACTCCTCCATTAGATCCAGGGCCAGAGCAGGCCGACCGGGGCGCAGGGCGTGGAGGTAGCCGATCTGGGGATCAAGCCCCACCCCTTCACAGGCCGATACACAGTCATTGACCAGCAGGGCATAGGCAAAGGAGAGCAAAGCGTTCACCGGGTCCCGGGGCGGCCGCTTCGTTCTAATCTCAAAGCGCAGGGCGGGATCGTCCACCAGGATGAGCGAACTCAATACCGAAAAGTATACAGCGGCGGCCCGGCCCTCGATTCCGCGCAATTCATCCAGGTCCTCCGACCTGTTCACTTCCTTCAGGGCCGTTTCCAGCTCCCGGGCGGCCGGTTCAAGCCGGCAGGCCAGTTCCGGGTTATCGCGCATTCCCCGGAGCAGCACGTGGCGGGCATTTCTAATCTTACCGGCCACAAAGCGGCGTGCCAGGGCCTTACGACGGCACGCATCCCCGTAGGCCTCGTGCTGGGCCCGCCGCAAAAGGACGTTGCCAGATACCGGCCCGGCGAGGCGGGCCCGGAACTGGCCATTCTGGTCAAACCAGACGATATTCCGGCCGTCCTCGGCAAAACGGTGAATCAAAAAGGGGCTTAAGAGTACGTTGCCGAAAACGGCCAGTCCGCCCAGGTGGTGCAGGGGTACCTGGAGCCGCTGAACCCGCTCGACTTCCACCTTGAGCGTATCGTGATCCAGGTGTATGTAAGCGCCCTGGGCTTGAATATACAGGGTATTAAGTAGTTGATGCATCACTTCCATTCACGCTCCAGCCAGGCAGGGAGATCCCGCAGGGCAAAGGGCATACAGGCGTCCACCAGGGAACAGTTCCGGCAGCGTTTATCTGCCGCCGGCGGGGGCATGGAGCCGATCTGGAGCAGTCGTCGCACGTCCAGGACCACCCTTTCCACCTGCGAACGAAGTTCGGGCGTAAAGCGAACCTCCCGCCTCCGGCGTGACCCGTGATGGTACAGGGCTCCACGGAGCACGGGTCGTCCCAGCATTTCCTCAAGGCACAAGGCCTGGGCGCAGAGCTGCACCTCGTCAGCCCTCCTGGCCCGCCGGGGACCGGCCTTGTACTCGACCGGATAGGGGGTGCCGTCCGGCAGGAACTCGACCACATCCGCCCTGCCGATTAACCCCAGACGCTCCGACCAGAGGGGGACGGCCAGCTCAACTCGAACTCCTTCCGCAGTGTAGTCGTGGGGCAGATCCACATTCTCGTGGGTCCGCCGCCCCCGTAAAGTGAAGAGATTTTCCTCCCAAACCTGTTCCAGGTGGATCAACGCGCACTGCCTGGGACAGTATACGTAGTGCTGCAGCGCACTGATGGGGACGGATTCGGAGTCATCCCAGAGCATATTTACACCAGCCGGACCAGGGTAACGCCGGCAAAACCCATCTCGTCAAGCGCCCCCTCAGGAGGGGCATCGACCACATAGTCCACAAAGGAGCGGGAGTTTTCCACACCTTCCTGCCTCCGCACCTTTACCAGCTCAAACAGCTTGTGTGCCGGGGCGTTGCCCTTCTTGTCTTCGTGGCGGAAAACAAAGAGACCGCGCACCGCCATTTCACCCCTGGAAGCCGAGCGGTCAAGCTCAAAGAGAAACTGGAGGGCCTCCCAGAGAAGTTCAAGGTCTTCTTTCGATACGCCGGTCCCTTCGGCCAGGAAGGGGTTGTAGAATCCGTGGGCCCGGTATAACCCGTAGGGGATGAGGGGTTTTCTGCCCATCTCGGTCTCCCCTGACTCCATGCGCTCCTCGGTGGTTCTGGCCTTACGGGTTATGGACAGATCCAGAGGGAGCACCGGGTCAACCGAACGGGCAAAGGTGATCTGCACCGGACCCCGCACCTGCCCGGCGTTCAGGTCGCCGGTGGAAAGCACGGCCCCGAACATGCGGATGTCGTAATACCGCCGGCAGAGCTCATTGCGCACGTCTTCATTTGGTACCCGGCTCTCGGTAACACCCCTTGCTTCTCCCGCCTGTTTAATTAAAGTGTTCAGCGCCACCTTGCTTTGAATGAAAATTGGAATATTTTTCGTAACCTGTACGTAGTCCCTTACTTTTCTCTTCAAAGCAACATCACTGACCAATCCATGCATAGTCTCCGGGTCCACCCGGGGTAGATTCCCGGCGTCGGGGTCGCCGTTCGGGTTACCGTCCCGGACATCAAAAAGAAAGACAAATTCATAACGCTTTTGTGGATCGCAGACGGCTTCAAGCCTGTTATGGGCGCTCATTAATTTTCCCTCCCTGATTGGATTCACTGGCTTTACCCTTGCCCCGCCCGGCACGGAAATAGGCCCGCTGGTGGTAGAAGCCGAGGGCAAACTCCGCCTGCTGGGGCAGGTTTAGGGTCCTGGGAAACCCCCCGGCCTTGTCCAGCCGGGAAAGGATCTCTTCCACCAGGAGGTTTACTTCCCGCCCGACCTCGGGCAGGTGAGCGGTGGTGCTCAGGCGCAAAAGGTTCCCGAAAACCGAGGCCGGCGCGGTGGAGGCCGCCCCGTAAAAACGGTCCACCAGAGTAGTGTTCAGCTTAAAATTAGCCGCCCGCTGCTGAGCCTCTTCTAAAACAGCCAGCAGCCGACCGCAAAGGTAGGGCGGAGAGCTACGCCGAAAATCCAGCTCTTCCATGTTCACGGCATCCTCCTTTCCGTAAGAGATCACCAGCTTTAACAGAGCTGTCAGGGCTTGAATATGCTCAAGCCGCTGCCGTTCCTCGTCCGGCCTATCCCTCCTCCCTTTGGTCCAGAGAACCCGCAGTCGCGGGACCGCCCTGGCCAAAAGTCCATCTGAAGGCCTGTATCCCAGGTAGGCCGCCCGAAGCAGGCCCCGAGTCAAATTTGGATCAGGCAAATCCAGGGCCTCCGCCAGGACGGCTATGGATACCGGTCGAAACTCGTCTCCCTTGGGGGAGACCAGGATAAGTGCCTGCAGGAAATGTCTCAGGTTTTCTTTTAAAGCCTCCAGAGAAACACTAAACCACTCCCGGAGGGCAACCCGTCCCACATTGGGCGAAAGCACCCCCAGGTAAAAAGCGTAGGCATCCAGCATCAAACCGGCTGCTCCGGGCTTCCAGGGCAGCTCCAGCAGGCGGTCCAGCTGGGCCAGATCGGCGGGAGGAGCCTGAACCTTCTTCTGTGTTCGCTCTTCGACCATCAGAGATCCCAGGCTGGCCAGCAGGTCTTCCAGATCTATGGACCTATCCCCCACCTGCAGGGGAGCAGGAGCTTTAAGCCAGTAAACGGCTATCTGATTGGCCAGGCTGTCAGCTTTGTTTTTGTCCCGTAGCAGGTTTTTCCTGTGCCGGGGGTTGTTGGAGAGGTAGTCAAAGGCCCGCGATGCGGTATCGCCACACGCAAAGCAGAGACCCAGGTGGACCTGTTTAGAAATGTTCCGTCCGGTAAGGTAAGAGACAAATGCATCTTCGTTTAAACAGTGAAGGGGGGCAGTTCCTCTAAGCAGCTTCACCTGGAGGGGAAGCTTACCGATAAGTGCTCCAGTAGACCCGCATATCGCACACTCACCTACGCTGGCCACCGGCTTCCCCTTTTTATCGTGCGCCAAGCACCGCTCCTCAAGCTCGGCCACCCAGAAGGCCATAACCTCGGGGTGTTCGAACAGGTGCTGCCCGGCCAGGGGGCCCTCTTCCGGCACAAAGGAAACCCAGTCCTTAGACTGAACCTCTCCAAAACGCGGGTCGTCTTGCACCAGGCGCTTTTCCAGGACCTCCGCCACCCAGCCCGCCGCCTCCCGGAGTGCGGGATCACTCACCAGGGGCGAACGCAAAAACTTTTCAAGCAGTTCCCGGAACACCCGGTGCTTTTCGGCCACCCGCTTATCCGAGCCATTTTTCTGCTTAGAAGCACCCAGGGCGTAGCCGGCCTCGTGGACAAGTGGTAAAGCCCTCAACCCTGATGTCCTACCCGGATCGTACGGCCGGGGTCTATTAGTCAACTCAACCTCCTCCAGCCAAACTTTAAGCGGCGGCCCGGGCCAGATGTGCACCACCCAGCGGATAGGCTCCGTGTAGGAGTAAAAGCCAACCGGGGGAAGCTTACCCCGGGCTTCCAGATCGCGCCCCAGCTCTACCAGTTCCCTAAACATAATCCTCGCCCTCCAGCCGGTAAAGCTCCCTGTACTTTTCCGGGGGGACCCTGAGCCAGCCGGCCTCAAGGCGGGCCGGGAAAAATAGTGCCCGGTGATAGCCGGTGGCGCGCCGCGCGCCGCCCGGCCCGTGGCGGACGAACCCCATCTCCGGCCGGGACGGGTCTTCCACATAGGCGATGTCTAAAAGCATATTCCCCAGGTCCATGTCCAGCGGCTGCGGCCGGTCACCTTCTCCGGCAGGTGCAAAAAAGGCCGCAAATTCCCTGGTGCCGAGATAGGGCCGGTGGTGGCACTGACCCCTCTCCACGCGGCGGTTAAACTGGTCGCGGTACTTGTAGACCGGATCGGTGGCCCAGGACTGCAGGGACATTTCCGCCCGGATCAGGTAGGCCACGTTCTTAAGCACCAGGCTGCAACGCTGCTGGCGGGCATCCTCCACAAAGAATGGGTTGCTTCCCTGGCGCCGGTCTATCTCGTTGCGCAGAATTACCATTTCGCTCCCCATATTGAGGACGCCAATAGCTCTAATCTCATAACGGAACTCCGGTTTCCAGAAAATGGCCTCCAGCACCCCCCGTGCCGCCGAAGGGGTCATGACCGGGTAGCTCACCCTTTCCACCTTAAATTCCGGACGGGTAAAGCATGCATAGTCCCCCCACACTTTAACCGTAACCATTCCGGTACGCTCCACCTGAACACCCCCATGTTTGTTTCAATTATCACCAGGCACAGAGGCCGGCTGCAACCCCGCTGTACGGTGCGGCATGGGACAGCATTGCTTGTTTAATTCTAACCCGGCTTCTATGCGGGGTGAAACGACGTCAACCAGGACAGGGGCGACCGTGACCAAGCGACCTCTTAAACAATCAGGTCGCCGGGGTCGTAAACGGGCCCCACCAGCCCCATGCGCTCGTCGTATCCCCCGTTCCAGCGGTAGAATCCCTCCCCGAGGGGCTCCAGCAAGCCCTCTTTTTTGAACTTTGCCGCCTCGTGCCGGAAGAGGCCGACCAGGTAGGGCTGCAGGCGCCGCCAGGTCATACGGCCCGGCTGCTTCATCCACTCCTCAAGCCGCTCACCAGCCTCACCGTACGGGACGACTACCGAAACCATCTCCTCCTCAATCAGGCGGTAAAGATGGGCCACCTCCGGGTAGTCCAGAACCTGGCGATATTCCTGAATTCTTTTCTTATCCAGGTCCACATCCGCAAAGAGCCTCCGGAAATATTGCCGGTAGAGTTCCGGATCGTGAAGGCTTTCGGCCGGGCGTCCTTTTAAAAGGAGCCGGGCTTTTTCCAGACCCGCTTTATACGACCCCCGGGGAGCCCTGCCCTCAGCCGGCTCAAACACAACAACCCGCCCCTTGGCCAACCGCCCCTCCCGGTTGCACCTTCCGGCCGCCTGGACCACCCGGTCCAGGGGCCCTACCGCCCTAAAAACAACCGGGAAGTCCAGGTCCACCCCGGCCTCCACCACCTGGGTACTGACCAGGCGCACCGGCTTTCCTTCTTCCAGCCGGCACGATACTTCAGCCAGCACCCGGCGCCTGTGGGCCCCGCAGAGGAGTGTGGAAAGGTGAAACACATCAGGCAAGTCGCCCAGGGCCTTAAGCAGTTCCAGCGCATCCCGGCGGGAATTAAGGACCACCAGCACTTGCTGCAATTCCCGGATCTCACCCGCCAGGTCCTCCCACGAGAGCGGTTCCTCCCGCAGCTCGTAATCCACCCTTTTCAGCCGCTGGAAATGTTCACGGTACTGGGGCACGATCTCACGCACCTCCAGACCGTAAAACTCCCGGAGGTAAGGCGTATCGTCAAAGGCCGGCTGGGTGGCGGTGGAAAGGACCAGGGTTACGCCATAGTCCTCCACCAGTGACCTCAAAACATCCAGGGTAGGCTTGAGGACTTCGGGAGGCAGGGCCTGCACTTCGTCCAGAAGGATGACGCTCCGGGCCAGATTGTGCAGCTTGCGTGCCCGGGAAGGGCAGTTGCTAAAAAGGCTTTCAAAAAGCTGAACAGTGGTGGTAACTATCAGCGGAGCGTCCCAGTTTTCGGCCGCCAGGCGTAGCCGCAAAGCCAATGGGTCCTGTCCCTCGTCTTCGGGTACGGGCACCTGGCTGTGATGTTCCAGGACGGCTTCATCCCCCAGTATCTTCCGGTAAACATCCGCCGTCTGCTCGATAATGCTTGTATAAGGAATAGCCACAACCACCCGGCGCTTGCCGTGCAACACAGCGTGCTTCAGGGCGAAGGCCAGGCCGCTCCTCGTTTTCCCGCCGCCGGTGGGCACGGTAAGGCGCCAGACGCCGGGAGGACCTTCGGCAGCCCGCAGGCAGGACTCGTAAACCTCGCGGCGGACCCGGTTTGTAGGAGTATCTGCATCCCGGGTCGCAAGAAACGACTCCTGGTTTTTCACAAACCGGGTCCAGAGTTCAGGGATTTCCGGCCAGCCTCTTCTCACCTGTGCCGGCTCCGGAGCGAAGTGCGCCTCCGTGTCCAGGTAATCCGCGTCCACCAGGGCAGAAAAGAGCATACGGATGAAAAATTCGCGGCGGGTGTCCCGGGCGGGGAGTGAACGAAGAGGGGGCAGCTTGGGCAGCGTTTCAATTCTCACCCAGTGTAAAAACCGGGTGCAAAATATCGAAAGAGACTCAGAGTTCTTTTGCAAGAATTCCTCCAGATCCTGAGCCAGGCGGCCGGCAGCGGCAAGCCCGGAGTGGTGGCCGCAGACGGGCAGGGCAACATCCTTCCAACCTTCCGGGTCTTTTGCCCTTTTGCATAAAAGACAGTAAATCAGGGCGGCCCCCCACACGGCATGCGGCACGCGGGGATATTTTTCCCCCCGGTACTGCGCCTGCAGGTATTCTTGAAAGGAGGTATTGAACTTCCCCAGGTCATGAAAGAGGCCGGCCCAGGCAGCATGGGCTTCACCGCCGAAGGGCCGGGCGAAGGCAGACGCTTGCTCAGCTACTTTCTGCAGGTGAGAGACCAGATCGTGCCAAACCTTCTGCGCATTTGGCGTATGAGCATAGTAGTGAAATATATGTTCCATGCTCCACCTCCCGGTCCAATCCTCACCTGGCATGAAAACCGGGCGCAACTTTTTTATGAACAAAATTCGACCCAGTACAGGCTAACTCCTCCTTTTCAGGTTAAGTTTTCCACAGAAGAACAAAAAATTTGCAGGCTTTTGTTTTGCGGGCCTGCAACCTGCTCCGAGAGCCGATCAAAAATTAAGATTATATTATTGACATCATGGACTCAACAAAACCGCTTTGATATAAGTCGAGATGTACCACAAAAATTGAAATACTATTGCCTTCTATATACTTTAGGGATATAATATTTAACGTTCTTAAGTAATCCATATTAACCGGACAGGAAGGTGAATTTGGGGTGCTCAGAGTTTTGAAGGGCGATAAGAGAAAATTGCTCCTGGTAGCCCTCCTGATTACCATGCTGACGGCTGCCGTAAACCAAACAGTGGTAGCCACCGCCATGCCCCGGATAGTTGCCGATCTGGGTGGACTGGACTTCTATAGCTGGCTGGCCACCGCCTACATTCTTACCTCAAGCGTGGTGGTACCCCTGGCCGGAAAGTTCTCCGACCTGTGGGGACGGAGGCCTTTTTTCCTGGCCGGGGTAACTCTTTTTTTACTGGGTTCCTGGGCTTCCGGGCTGGCCCATAGTATGCACTGGCTCATTACCGCCCGGGCCGTGCAGGGCCTGGGCGGCGGCATGCTAATGGCCATGAATACCATTACCATCGGGGATCTCTTCCCTCCGGCCCAGAGGGGACGCTGGCAGGGAATCATGATGAGCGTATTTGCCCTGGCCACCCTCCTGGGTCCCACTCTCGGCGGGTGGATTACGGACCACTGGAGCTGGCGCTGGGTCTTTTACGTAAGTACCCCCTTCGGTTTCCTTTCGCTGGTCCTGCTTTTTTATGCCCTGCCGCCTTACCGGGCAGCACATAAACCACGGGTCAACTACTGGAGTCCGGCGTTATTGACTGTTTCCCTGGTTGGTCTGTTGCTGGCACTGACCTTTGCCCAGCAGGATTTGAGCTGGACCACCCACCGTGTGTTATCCGGTTTTGCAGTGGCAGGAGTGTCCGGTATCCTTTTTGCCCTGGCGGACAGCCGGGCTGAAGAACCATTACTCCCACCCTGGCTCTGGAGGAACAACATTTTCGTTGTTTCTACCATAACACTTTTTTTAGTTACCCTGGGTATGTTTGCCATTACCCTTTATTTGCCCATGTACCTGCAAATCGTGACGGGTGTAAGCGCGACATACTCCGGTACATTGCTCACGCCCATGATGCTTTCGGTCATGATTGCAGCGGTGGTCAGCGGGCAACTGATTTCCCGGTTGCGGCACTACAAAATCTTCGCCGTATCCGGCCTGGCCGTTGCCACTGCCGGCATGTTTTACCTGGGGCGGCTGCCTGTTGATGCCACCCACGCCATGGTCGTCGCCGGCATGATTATCAGCGGTACCGGAATGGGTATAGCCATGCCCACCTTTACCGTGGCCGTACAAAATACCGTGCGCCGCACGGAGTTGGGAACAGTTACGGCCGCTTCCCAGTTGTTCCGCAGTATTGGCGGCGTTTTTGGCAGCGCCCTCACCGGCAATATTGTTTTGACCGATTTAAGCCACCGCCTGGCAGGTCTTCTGCCACCCGGTGCACCGGCAAAAGTTGACCCCGGTCAGGTCCTGGGCCGTTTGATGCAGATGCCCGGCGATCCCCGCCTGTCCCTGCTGAAACATGCTTTTTCTCTCAGCATTACCCACGGATTTTTCATCGGAGCCATCCTTTTGACGGGGGGTCTGATGGCTTCCCTGTTTCTCGAAGACCGGGAGCTAAAGGCGCGGTGGGATGACCAGCCGGTACCGGAATGAAGGTTGCTGGCAGGATTGCGCTTGTTTTAGTGCAGGGAAGGAAAAACTAACCTGCCCGACGGATGGTCTTAATAGGCAGTTAATGCTTATAAAAGGAGGCGGTTAATTAAGACATGGGTGCCAAAAAAATTCTGATGCTTGTCGGCGATTACGTGGAGGACTACGAAGTAATGGTGCCGTTTCAGGCGCTGCAGATGGTCGGGCACACCGTTCACGCGGTCTGCCCCGGAAAGAAGGCCGGGGAAAAAGTACGCACAGCCGTGCACGACTTCGAGGGGGATCAAACCTACAGCGAAAAGCCCGGCCATAACTTCACCCTGAATGCTTCTTTTGATGAAGTGAAGGCGGAAAATTACGACGCCCTGGTGATACCCGGCGGGCGTGCGCCGGAGTACATCCGACTGAATCCCGCGGTGCTGGAAATAGTCCGGCACTTTGCCGGAGCAAACAAGCCCATCGCCGCCATTTGCCACGGCATACAGGTACTGGCGGCGGCAGGTGTGCTCCATGGGAAAACCTGCACGGCCTACCCGGCGGTAAAACCCGAAGTGGAAAATGCAGGAGGCAAATGGGTGGATGTAGATGTAAACGGCGCTTACGTTGAAAATAACCTGGTCACCGCACCAGCCTGGCCCGCCCACCCCGAGTGGCTTGCAAAATTCCTCAAGCTCCTGGGAACAAGGATCGAACCGTAAGAAGCCCAAGGATGAGAGGAGCCCGCCTGCAAAGGGACTCCTCTTTTTGTTACGGCCCGGGAAGGGTTTTTCAAACCTTTGCAGAAAATTTCCTTGTCTAGTTGCCGGACTGGAAAAGAGAGGAGTCCTGTGCGCATGAAGGTGGGTGTGGGGTATAGTTTACATCCGGACTCCCGGGAAGCCGCAAGGAAGGCGGCACGGTTCGCCGTGGCCCGATCGGGACCGCCCG
Source organism: Desulfofundulus australicus DSM 11792 (assembly GCF_900129285.1). Lineage (GTDB taxonomy): Bacteria > Bacillota > Desulfotomaculia > Desulfotomaculales > Desulfovirgulaceae > Desulfofundulus > Desulfofundulus australicus. Next base: position 18,693 of record NZ_FQUW01000035.1, on the reverse strand, counting down.
CCATCACATTTCTGTTTACCACCGAAGGGTACAATCAGGAAGAGATCCTCGAAACAGTGATGGCCGAAACGGGAACCCCAAAACTGGTCGGCGCGTCCGGAGCAGGAATCATCACGGCAGAAGGGATTAAAAAGCAGGGTGTGGAAGTGGTGACACTGGCCGGCGAAGAGATCACAGCCAGAACGGCCCTGGTGGAAATGCTGAGCGAACGGGCTGACGAAACGGGCAGGGAACTGGCCGAAAGACTCTTAAGCGGGCCGGCTCTGGATGAAGGCACTTTATTTGTGTTTCCCGATGGCCTGGCGGGCAACATTGCGCGCATGCTGCGCGGTATTTACGACGTACTGGGCCCCCGGTTTACATATGCAGGCGGGGGAACCGGAGATAATATGCGCTTTTTCAGGACATACCAGATGACCGAAACCGGCGTGGCCAGCGGAGCGGTAGCGGCAGCCCTGGTTGCCGGCTGTTCCTTTGCTACCGGCATCGGTCACGGCTGGGAGCCTTTCGGTCCTCCGCTGCTCATCACCAGGACAAAGGGCAAGGTTGTCTTTGAAATTGACGAGCAGCCGGCCTTTCAGGTCTACTCGCGCCGGCTCGGGGGGATAACGGGCAAAAAGTTTCCCGACTGCGCCGTCCGCCACCCGCTGGGGGTACCGGATCTGAGCGGAAGATTCATTATCCGCGATCCTTTCAAACTGGGTGCAAACGATTCGATTGAATTTGTCACAGAAGTGCCTTACCGTGCCGTGGCCTACCTCATGCGCTACACCAGTCCCGAAAGCCTTATCCGGGCGGCCCTCGAAGCAACAGTGCAGGCCAGGAATTCTGTGAAATTTCCCGGGTTTGCCCTGATCTTCAACTGCGTATCCCACTTTCTGTTAATGGGAGAACATGCGGACCGGGAACTGGAAGCGATCCGGAATACACTGGGCGAGTTGCCGGTAGCGGGTTTTCTGACGTTTGGGGAAGTGGGCAGTTGCTCCAGCGGCCCCCCACTCTTCCACAACAAAACTTTCCTTATCGCCATAGGAGGGACATCTTCTCGATGAACTCCAGTGCGCTGGAGCTGGCCTTTCTGTATGAAATCTCCTCGCTTAAATGGCCCGGTTCAGAAGCAGATCTTTTTGATGAAGTAATAGAAAAAGCTGTGCGGCTTTTCGGGGTCCAGCGGGCAGCCCTTGTCCTCCAAGACGACACAGGGCAGTCCAACCTGCTATACCTGGGGCTTCGGCCAGAACAAAGCAAACGTTCTCAAGGAACAGCCCGGGCAAAACCGGGGTCCGGGGAGGGTCTATCTTAAGGAACTGGGGAACCCTCCCTCGGGAATCTTTACCTGGAAAGAAACGAAGATTTCCTGGAGAACGAACGCCGCCTGCTGGACGTGTTTTCCGGGCGGCTGGCAAATATTCTGCAGCTCCACATCTGGGAGAGAAAAACCAGAAAGCTGAAAGAGCGCTTCCGGCTGGTTTTCGAAAACATGCCCATGGTGGGTGCCCTATCCTTTGACCGGGAGGGAAGGATTTTACACTACAACCGGGAAGTGCAGAAAATCCTCGGCCAGGGTGCACTGCTAAAGGACGGGGACTGGTTCACCCGGATCAGGCCTGCGGCCGATTTTCAAAAGCTCCTGACCCGGACGTGGGAAACCGGTCAGGTTGTCGGGCCCGGGGAATGGCAGATTCAAACGCCGGGGGGAGAACTGCGGTGGGTGCTTTTAACCCTGGTTCCAGTAAAGCAGGACGAAAAAGTGGAAGAGGTTTTTTGCATGCTTGTAGACATAACCAGCCGAAAGCAAATGGAAGAAGAACTCAGGCGTCTGAGCATTTTTGACAGCCTGACCGGTCTTTACAACCGCAATTATTTCGAACAGAAAATCCGCCAGCTGGATGAAGAGGGTGTGCGGCCGGTAAGCGTCATTGTGTGTGACGTAGACGGGTTGAAGCCGGTCAACGACTGCCTGGGTCACAGGCAGGGGGACGAGTTGCTTCAAAAGGCTGCCGCCCTGATCCGCGAAGTGTTCCCCGGAGAAGAAGCCTTCCGGGTAGGCGGCGACGAGTTCGCCGTCATCCTGCCGGCAAGAGATAGGGAAGCTGCCCAAAAAGCCTGCTCGATTTTAATGGAAACCCGGGAGAAGTTCAACAGGGGTCACACTGTCATCCCGCTCAGCATTTCCGCCGGGGTGGGTGTCACGGAGAACCCCCGCAGGTCCGTTTACGACGCTTATAAGCAGGCAGACGATGAAATGTACCGTGACAAGTTACAGCGCTGTGCTGCAGAGAGGTACGATATCGGCCGTTCCCTTATGGCAGCGCTTTTCAGGAATTACCCCCACATCGAAAGGCATGCCAGGCGGGTTAAGGAAATAGCGTTGCGCCTGGGGAAGGCAGCAGGCCTTTCCACGGGGGAGATGGACAACCTGCTCCTGCTGGCCGAGGTGCACGATATTGGAAAGGTGAACCTTCCGGAACACATCCTGCAAAAAAATGAACCCCTAACAAAAGAGGAAGAGGAAGAAATGAAACGCCACTGCGAAGCAGGATACCGGATTGCAAGGTGCTCGCCCGGGCTTACCCAGGTGGCCGAGCTAATCCTGCAACACCACGAGTGGTGGGACGGGCGGGGGTACCCGCAGGGTTTAAAGGGGGAAGAAATCCATCTCTTAAGCCGCATTCTTGCCATAGCCGACGCCTACGAGACCATAACCGCCGTGCGGCCCGGCAAAAAAGTCATGTCCGCCGAGGAAGTGATGACAGAACTCAAGCAAGGGGCAGGAACCCGGTTCGACCCTCACCTGGTGGAAATTTTCCTTAAAATGCTGCAGGAAGAAAACGGTGACATTTTCCCCTAAGAAGTTTTTGATCTGAACCTGACCGTCACCGCACTTGCTTGAACAAAAAGAGAATTTCTCCAAGGAGAGACAGGAGTGTTCCTACCCCCCCCAATATCTTCCATCTCACTCCGGGGTATTCGCAGGAAAGCCTCCACTACCCGGGGGTCAAACTGACTGCCCGCGCACCGCTTCAGTTCATTGAACGCGTGGTCCGGGGTGAGTGCTTTCCTGTAGGGCCTGGCGGAGATCATGGCGTCGTATGCGTCGGCCACGCGGATTATGCGTGCCAGGAGCGGAATCTCTTCCCCTGATAGCCCGTCCGGGTACCCCCCGCCGCCGTAGTCTTCGTGGTGGTGCCGCACGGCCGCCGTTACCTCGACCGGAAACCCGGCCGGTTCCAGAATCCTGGCCCCCATTTCGGGGTGACCCTGCATTTCTTTCCTTTCTTCCGGAGTGAGGGGACCCGGCTTGAGGAGAATGTTCTCGCGGACGCCAATTTTGCCGATGTCGTGCAGGAGCCCGGCCATGTACACCTGTTCCTGTTCTCCGGCACTAAGTCCCATAATGCGGGCGCACAAACGCGCCAGTTTCGCCACCCTCAGGGAATGACCCCTGGTGTAAACGTCCCTGGCCTCCAGGGCAGCCGCCAGTGCCTGCACGACATTCAGGTAATATTTTCGCAGCGAGGAATACAGGCGGGCGTTTTCCAGCGCCAGGCCCAGTTGAGAGGCAATGATGACCAGATATTCGACTTCCTCTTCCGACCAGCGCCGCGGCACGGGAGAATAGATCTTTAAAGTGCCCAGGATCTTTCCACCCGTTTTCACCTGCACGACAACCAGTGCCCGCACCTCGGGCACGGAGTAGGGGAGGCGCGCGCTCGTCACGGTGCTGGCCAGGTCCTCCACGACCACAGGTTCCCCCTTTTGGAGCACCTCGCCCAGCAGGTTGCCGTCCGGCCGGATACGGCCCGTCTCCGCCTGCAACCCCGGGCTCATGCCCACATTGCCCCTGAGCACCAGGTCACCGGTTTTCTCGTCAAGCAGCCGCAGTATACACCACCGGGCGCCCAGCACATCCCGCACGCCACTCAGAGCGGCTTCAATGATCCGGTCTGCATCGAAACTGCCCGACACCACCTGTCCTACCTCGAGCAGCCGTTCCAGCATGGCCGCCCTTTCCTGAACCCTCCGGAAAAGCCGGGCGTTCTCCAGTGCCAGGCCCAGAGCGGTACCCAGGGTGGTCAGGAAAACAGTTTCCTCCCCGGTGAAGTGCTGCCCTCCCGGCCTGCCCACCAGGGTGAGCACCCCCGTCACCCTGCCCCCGACCGTAAGGGGTACCGCCACTGCCGGCCGCTTTCCTTCGGCCGCGTTTTTTTCATCGTCAAAGTGCGCAGCGGCAGCTTCCCGCCCGACCGCGGCTATTATTTCCCCTGCGGGAATAATCCCCGGCCCGTTGTCCGGCTCCAGGGCGGCCGCCACTTCGGCGGTTGCCGACCCCGGCTCCGCCTCGTCCAGCATAAGCACCGAGCCGCCGGCGGCCCCGGTCAGCCTCAGCACGGCCTCCAGCCCCTGCCGGGCTGCTTCGGCCACCTCCAGGCTGCTGGAAACAGTTTTACTGAACTCAAAAAGGGCTGTAAGTTCGTTCACCTTCTTCTGGAGTTCCTGCCCGGTGTACAGAAGCCGGGCTACGGTCTCCGCCACTGCCTGCATCATCCCCGTGGCGGCCAGGAGCCGCTCTTCACTCCAGACGGGTACCTTTACGGCCGCCGCCAGAAGTTCTTCGTGGCCAATGCCCGTTTCCCTGGCCAGTTGCAGCACTGCTTCTTTTGCAAGCTCCTGCAGCGCCACACTGCCGCCCACCAGCACTGCCGCCAGCTCCCCCGCCACATTTAAAGGCGTTGCCAGGTGCACCAGCCCGGCATGGCAGGTGTGGGTAACCGCCTTCCCTGCGCTCGCGGCAGTTATGACCGAGGCCGCCCGTGAAGCCGCACACCTGGCCCTTCCTTCCGGGTTGTTGTTTATTAAAGCACAGAAAGAGCACAGGTTGGTGATTTCGGTAAGCGGGCGCCCGTCCGGGTAAGCGATCAGGGCCGACAGTCCCAAAGCCCGGCTCATGGTTTCCTGAAGTTTTTGTAAATATTTTAGTTCTCCGTAGAGCTGCATCAGCTTCCCCTTTCCACGAAATTGACGAAATATCCTGCTTACAACACCTGCCCGAGAACTCCTGTTTGCCGTACGGCAGTTTTGCCTATCTAATAGCCGGTTCTTCTACAGCCTTTCTGTGAGACGGTTTCGTACCATCGGTATTTTTGGATTTTCTTTCTACTTCCCGGCGCAGGATCCTTCTCTGAAACGAAAAAGTTGCTTTCCTGTCGTAAATTTTGTCCCGTCCTGAGGCCAGGCCCCGGGCGGCCTTCCTGAAGGCAAAAGAAAAACCTTCCGTTCAGGAAGGCGAATGATGGGCCGACTACACTTGATTTTACTGGTGGGCGGGGTAGGAATTGAACCTACGACCTTCTGCGCGTCAAGCAGACGTTCTCCCACTGAACTACCCGCCCTCACGTGATAACATCTATATTATGGCCCAAACCGGCGAGGATGTCAAGGGGTGATTTGCCGGAGGCCGGGAATTGCGCCTGCCGGCAGGGCCGCCGCCTTCCACCAGCGCCGGAAAAAGGTTTTTTTCGGCACATCCCGGCCGGCCACCAGGGCAGCCCGGCCCAGCTCCACTTCATCCAGGCGGTAGATCACTTCGCCCACTTTCTGCCCGGTCCGGATGGGAGCGGTGAGCCCGGGTACCAGTTTAATTTCCCTGCTCACCCGGGAAAGCTGATCCCGGGTGAGCTCGACCTCCACCGGCGCGGCCAGAATGGCGGGAACCTTATCGGCCAGCCTGCCGGCCACTGCCGGCCGGGCCACCTCTTCTCCCCTGCGGCCCAGGGTCACCCGCAAAACTTCGCTGAAGCCGTAGTCCAGAAGGGCCGCCGCATCCCGGTAGCGGTTGTCGCTGTGCAGGACTACGGCAATCAACCGGCGCCCGCCCCGGGTGGCCGAGGCAATCAGGCAGTTGCCCGCCCGGGGGGTAGAACCGGTTTTAACCCCGTCAATGCCCGGGTATCTGCCTTCCCGCAGGAGGCGGTTGGTGTTATATATGGTTTCCCTGCGCCCGGAGTTGCAAAAAGTGATGGTGGTTTCCCTGGTACACACAATCCGGTTGAACACGGGGTTCTGCAGGGCGTAACGCGTTATTACCGCCAGGTCGCGGGCGCAGGTGTAATGCTGCGGGTCGTGATAGCCGTTGGTATTGGCAAAGCGGGTATGAACAGCTCCCAGGACCAGCGCCTTGGCATTCATCATCCTTACAAATCCCTCTTCGGAGCCGGCCACATGCTCGGCAATGGCCACCGTGCTGTCATTGGCCGACATGATCAGGGCTGCCTTAAGCAGGTTTTCCAGGGTTATCTTTTCACCGGCCCGCAGGTCCAGTATCGAACCCATGCCCACGGCCGCAGCATTGCTGCTCACGGTCACCACATCTCCCAGCCGGCCGTATTCCAGGGCAATAATGGCCGTCATTATTTTGGTCAGGCTGGCCGGTTCAAGCCTCTGCAGGCCGTTTTTATCGTAGAAAATCCGGCCGGTACCGGCATCCATGAGCACGGCCGCGTCCGCCGTCACGGAAGGTTGAGCGGCCCCCGCCGGCGCGGGAAAAGCGGGGAGAAAAAGCAGGCCCAACAGCAGTACCGGGCACAGAATGAGCAGGAAATGGCGCACGGCAATCCCTTCCCTTCTTTTTCCCCCCCTTATTCTGTCACGGCAGCCGGCCGCTTTATGAAAGCAAAAAAAACCAGCCCGCCGGTGGCTGGTTTAAGGAAGTATCGTTAGCAATTTAAAAAATCATTAATAGATTGTCTTCCTCCGCTTGCGCCACCACAGGTAGACCGCCAGGGCAACCAGGGCCAGGAGCACCACCACGTCCAGGCGGTGGAACCAGTATTTCAGGTCCTGCCAGTGCTGGCCCATTTTCATACCCAGATAGGTGAGGAAAAAGCTCCATGGCAGGGAACCCAAAAAGGTGTAGATGACGAAACGGGGGAAGTTCATGCCGGAAATTCCCGCCGGCAGGGAAATAAAGGTGCGCACCACCGGCATCAGCCGGGTGAAGAAAACCGTGGCTTCACCGTAACGCTGAAACCACATCTCCGCCAGCTCTAGATGCCGCAGGGAGATGCCGAAGTACCTCCCGTAACGTATTAAAAAGGGGCGCCCTCCCCAGTAACCCATAAGGTACGAAATGATCGATCCCACCGTGCCGCCAATGGTGCCGGCCATTGCCGCCCAGAAGAAATCCAGCCTGCCCGTGGATACCAGGTAGCCGCCAAAGGGGAGAATGACCTCACTGGGAAGGGGTACGTTGGCGCTTTCAATGGCCATGCCGATGGCGATTCCCCAGTAACCCAGCCTGGAAATAAAATCAACCGTCCATTCAACGATAACCTCCAGCAAAGAAAAAAGGTAATCCAACCCCGATATCCCTCCACCTGAAAAAAGGGCGGGAAACCAAACCCGCCCTTTCTTGCCCCTGTAATTTGCTCCTCCAGGAGTTAAAGCTTGAGATTATCCAGGATATGAGCCAGAAGCGGATCTGTTTCTTTTAAGCCGGTAAGCGGCGACCTGCGGGTGGAATACCGGCTGTCGTAGGCCACCAGGTCCAGCGCCCGGCACATGGCCCGGAAATTGGCCGAAATACTCGAGGCCGCCACGCCGTACTGCCTGGCCAGCTCGTGCTGGCTGATCCGGTGATCGCACTCCAGGCGGGACATGGCATATACCACCGTGGCCACCCACAGCTCGGGCTTGCGGAACGTGGGCCGTACCCTGGAACAGTAGTCATGCCACAGGTGCAGGGCCCCCTGCACCTGGCCCGGATCGTAACCCCTCTCCCGGAGGTCTTCCACAACCCCCCTGGCCACATTGGCATGGGTTACCGCCGGCCACTGGTAGTCTTCGGGAGTTTTAAAATGCTCCCCCGCCGGTTCCTCTCCGTCACCGGTACCGGGACCGGACGGCAGAAGGCCCAGCTTGCGGCGTACTTTCTGGAGATCGTATGAGGGCTCCCCGTTTAATTCCCGCCGGGTTTCCACCAGTTCCAGCTCATGGAACATTTCTTCCAGCCTGGCCCTGCCCTCGGCAGTGAGGCAGGCCTCACGGGGAGTTTTACCGCCCAGGGCGGGAACGGGTTTATCGATCCAGCGGTCGTAATATTCGTCCAGGATGGCCTCGGTGATCTGCTGGGCAATCCGGGCCGAAATCCTGTCCAGGAAGTCGCCGCCGGTCTCGTCACCTCCATCCTCAACCAGGCAGGACAGGGCATAGTTAAAGCCCATTTCCACCACCATGCTGTTAATGAGATGGGAGTGCTCCTTCAGGTAGTCATTGAGAACCTCTTTGACAGTTGCTTTCCGCTTCCGGGCGTAAGATCTCAGATCCCGGCGCAGCTTCTTGAGCAGGATATCTTTACAAAAACCCGGCAAAGCGAGCCCGCTGGTGGAGAACTCGTATTCATCCCCTACCTTCAGCAGCCGCATCAGCAGGATGGCCCCTGGCTGGAGTTCCACCGTTGCATTTACGTCATGCACCCTGAACTCTTTCTTCTGCAGGAGATCCCGCAGCACGACTCCTTTCCCGGGTATAACCTGCAACACCTCAAAAAGGGAAATTCTCGCCGCGGCCCAGTGCTCTAGCAGGATTTGTTCCCTCTCCGAAAGTTCGGGGTTCTGCCGGAAGGTTTCAATGATGGTTAACCCGCTGGGGAGAATGTAATCAAAGATAAACCACTCAAAACACCTTTCCATGGTGAATTCATCATCCCGGTCAACCAGTTCGGGATCCAGGCAGCTCAGATATAGTTCCTGAGCTTTAAGCGCCTCCCGAGCAAAATCCTGGCTGTCGGCAAATTCCCCCAGCTTGCGGCGCAGCTCATGGCCGATACGCCGCCACCTGTACTGTTCCAGGAAAACTACCTTATCGCTTCCAGCGCAGCAGTTGCGATACAATTTACCGCTCCCGCAAGGACAGAGACGTTGACCCATTTTCTTTACACCCCCTTTGCCGGCAGAAAGCTGGCCCGCGGGTTACGCATAGACTTTATTACAGTTTATTCTTAGTGATTCAACACGGGTATCATTATTCCTGCTTCATCCGGCAATAATTCCAGTTTAAGTTGACCTGCGTCATGCTGCACCTTTATTCCCAGCAGGGAGAGGGGGGAAACGGGCAGGTATATATTCCCCTCCCGCCAGGTAAGATTCTTCAATTTAAAATTTTTCCCCCCGGCAAAGGCGGTCTTTGAACCCGGTTCCAGGATAAGCTCCCGGCTACCGGTCCGGATTGATATCTGCTTCAAATCGGGATGCCACTGCACGTTGAATCCCAGGGCCTCCAGGGCAAAGCGCAGGGGAATGTAAATTTCCCCGTCTGCAACCAGGGGGTACACCGCGGCATCCACCCTTTCCCCGTCAACCATTACCCCGCCCGCAAAATTGAAAGTCACACTGCGCGGCAGGTGAGGCTGGAGTTCCTGGCAGGCGGCCACCAGCTGCAGGGAAGGAACGGAAACCTGGCGATCGGGTTCTATACCCCGGCCGTCAATGGACCTGCCGGAGGGTGTTAAAAAGCGGGCAATGGTTATTTTCAGCGCCCCTCCCGCCTCCAGAGGAACAATGGCCTGGGCCACACCCTTGCCGTAGGTGCGCCCCCCCACCAGGACCGCCCGGTGATATTCCTGCAGCGCCCCGGCCAGAACTTCCGCCGCACTGGCGCTCATGCCGTCGACAAGAACCGCCAGGGGCAGGTCCAGGTCGGGATTCTCGCCGGCGGTGGAGTACACTTCTTCGCGACCATTCCTGTCCACCGTAATTGCCACCACCTGGCCGGAAGGTAAAAAGTATCCCGCCAGGTCAACGGCCGCCTGCAGGTAACCGCCGGGATCGCCGCGCAGGTCCAGGACCAACCCCCCGATCCCCCTGGACTGGAACTCCCGCATCAATGCGCCGAATTCACCGGCCGTCCGGGAACCGAAAACATGCACCTTCACATAACCGATATTCCCGGCCAGTATTTTTCCTTCCACCACCGGGCTGCTCATCACTTCCCGGGTGAGCTCCACGTTAAAATCCGAGCCGCCGCGGCGGACGGTCAGCCACAACCGGGAGCCGGCCGGCCCGCGGATTTTTTCCGCCACCCGGGCAAGATCTAGCCCGGAAGTCTCTTCCCCATCCACCCGGACGATCAGGTCACCTTCCCGGATCCCGGCCCGGAATGCCGGGGAACCGGGGAACACCCCGGACACCCGGGGGTAAGGAAAACAGGCCTCCAGCTCCAGGCCCACCCCGGCAAAGCTGCCCTCCAGGGACCGGGCGAAATCCTCCAGTTCCCCGGCGCTGAAGTACTCCGTGTAGGGGTCGCCCACGCTGTTCAAAAGGCCGTCAATGGCCCCCTGCATTAACTGCTGGGCATCGGGGCGGGCAATATGGTAGCGGTAAAGGTAGTCCATCACTTCCGCTACCGCTTTTTCCTCCCGGTACAGCTCCCCTTCTGCCCCGGCTGGACCGGCAGGCAGGATTAAAAGAAATACCGCCAGTAAAAAAACAAGCCTGGTGCGCAAGGTATTCACCTCAAATGGCAAGCAAGATCCATATGTGGCAATTCGCCCCGCCGGGCTGAATATCCTGCCGGGGAGCCGCAAAAGAGCCAGAAATTCAGGGAGGTATTGGATATATCTACGGTGAAATAATTTAATAAAGGCAGGTGTACAGTTTTGCAGGAAAACACGCTTTTAGTCCTGGACGGCAACAGCCTGGCCCACCGGGCCTTTCACGCCATACCCCACCTGGCCACCAGCCAGGGATTGGTAACCAATGCCGTCTATGGTTTTACCAATATGCTCTTAAAGGTGATAAAAGAACTGCAACCGGGCCTGGTGGCCGTGTGTTTTGACATGGGCAGGGTCACCTTCCGCCATGAACAATACGGGGAATACAAGGCTCACCGGCCGGCAACCCCCGATGAACTTCGTCCCCAGTTCCCCCTGATCAAGGAAGTGCTGGCGGCTATGAACATACCCGTGCTGGAATGCGAGGGTTATGAGGCCGACGACTTAATCGGGACGCTGGTCAGCCGGGCGGAAGGGGAGAAGATAGCCAGCATCATCGTCACCGGCGACCAGGACTCCCTGCAGCTGGTCTCGCCCCTGACCAGGGTTTTACTTACCCGCAAGGGAATCAGTGAGCTGGAGGAATACACCGAGGGCCGGGTGTGGGAACGCTTCGGCATCACTCCGGCCCAGTTTCCCGATTACAAGGGGCTGGTGGGGGACACGTCGGACAATATCCCCGGTGTTCCGGGAATAGGACCGAAGACGGCCCGGACCCTGCTCAAGGAATATGGCAGCCTGGAAGAAATAATCTCCCGCGTGGACGAACTGCCGGCCCGCCTGCGGGATAAAATACGTCCCTACCGGGAACAGGCCCTTTTATCCAAGCAGCTGGCCACCATAGAACGAAAGGTGCCCCTGGAGATTGACGTGGGCGCCCTCCGCTGGCCCGGACCGGACTATAACCGGTTGCTGGCCCTCTTCAGCAGGCTGGAGTTCAAAACCCTGATCCGGGCCATCAGGCAGGAACTGGGGCAGCATGAGGATGAGGCAGGCGGGCATCCCGTAAGGGAAGTGGAAACCTACCGGGTGAACTTCCGGCACCTGACCGGGAAAGAGGAGCTGTGCCGCCTGGTGGAACTGAGCCGGCAATCGGGCAGGGTGGCCGTAGCCCTCAGCGGAACCCGCCGGGAAGGTATCGCAGCAGCCGCCGTGGCCCTGAAATCCCCCGGTGAAAGCCCGGAACTGTCCGTTTTTTACCTGGGAACGGAGAGTCCCGCCGGCGGGCAGGCGGCCCTGGAGATTCTGGGAGATATCCTGGCCGACCCCGGTATAGAGAAGCTCCTCCACGACGGCAAGAGCGCCCTGTGGCTTTTGCACAGGTACGGCCTCACTATAAACAACCTGGCCTTCGACACCATGGTGGCGGCCTACCTGCTCAACCCCGCCGCGGCCAGCCAGGAGCTGGCCGACCTGGCCCTGGAGCATTTAAAGGTCGTCCTGCCCGGCCGGGGCGAGGAAGCCCTGGCAGCCCGGGCCGATGCCATCTGGCGGCTGTCGGAACTGCTGGCCGAAAAACTGCGCCTGGCGGAGATGGAGAGGCTGTATTACGAGGTGGAGCTGCCCCTGGTAACTGTCCTGGCGGATATGGAAATGACCGGGGTGGCCATTAACAGGCAGCACCTGGAAGAGATGTCCCGGGAACTGGAGGTAAAGATCGCCTCCCTGGCGGAACAGATCTACCAGCTGGCGGGGGAACAGTTCAACATCAACTCCACCCGCCAGCTGGGGCACATCCTTTTTGAAAAGCTGGAGCTGCCGGTCATTAAAAAAACAAAAACCAGTTACTCCACCGATGCTTCCGTGCTGGAGGAACTGTCCGGGGCCCATCCCATCGTCCCCCTGGTGCTGGAATACCGGCAGCTGATGAAATTGAAGTCCACCTATGTGGACGGCCTGGCCGCCCTGATCAATCCCGAAACGGGCCGGGTGCACACCACCTTCCACCAGACGGTGACGGCCACGGGCCGCCTTTCCAGTTCCGACCCCAATTTGCAGAACATCCCCATCCGCCTGGAGGAAGGGCGTAAGATCAGGAAAGTTTTCATACCCGGCCGGGAAGGGAACCTCATTCTCACCGCCGACTACTCCCAGATCGAGCTGCGGGTGCTGGCCCACATGGCCAAGGACCCCAACCTGCTGGATGCCTTCCGCCGGGGGGAGGACATCCACACCCGCACGGCCGCCGAGGTTTTCGGCGTGTCCGTTACCGAGGTTACCACCGATATGCGGGGCCGGGCCAAGGCGGTTAACTTTGGTATTGTCTACGGCATCAGCGATTTCGGCCTGGCCCGGGATATCAACGTTTCCCGCCAGGAAGCCCGCCAGTACATCGAAAGCTATTTTGCCCGCTACGCAGGAGTAAAGGCATTCATCGAGCGCACCATCCGGGAGGCCCGGGAAAAAGGTTACGTTACCACCCTTTTAAACCGGCGCCGCTACCTGCCCGATCTCTTCAGCCCCAACCGCAGCGTGCGCATGTTTGGCGAGCGCACGGCCATCAATACGCCCATCCAGGGCAGCGCCGCCGATATCATCAAGCTGGCCATGGTACGCATTCACCGGGAATTGAAGGAGCGGGGGCTGGCCACCAGGATGATCCTGCAGGTACACGATGAGCTGATATTCGACATGCCCGCCGGAGAAATGGCGGAAGTGACCGAACTGGTCCGGAGGCACATGGAAAACGCCCTGGTGCTGGATGTCCCGCTGGTGGTGGACATGAAGCTGGGGCCCAACTGGTACGAGGTAAAGAAAATTTAGGAGCGGAGCAAATGCCTGAATTACCGGAAGTGGAAACGGTCAAGCGCACCCTGAAGGAGCGATTAACCGGCCTTACCATACGCGGCGCGGACATCTTCCTCCCCAAGATCATTCAAACGCCCTCACCGGGGGAATTCTGCCGCCTGGTGGTGGGTAAAAAGATCCTGGATGTGGGCCGCCGGGGCAAGTACCTCCTGCTCTCCCTTTCCCGGGGGCTGGTGCTGGTGGTTCACCTGCGCATGACGGGGCAGCTGGTTTACACCGCTCCGGGTGCACCCAGGCCCAAGCACACCCACCTGGTCTTCTACCTGAGCAACGCCCACCAGCTGCGCTACACCGATACGCGCCAGTTTGGCCGCTTCTGGCTGGTGCCGGCAGAAAAACTGCAGGCCGTCAGGGGGTTGAAAGATCTGGGGGTGGAACCATTAAGCGGGGAATTTACGGTGGATTTCCTCAAAAAGGAACTGAAAAAGCGGCGCACCCGCCTGAAACCCCTCCTGCTGAACCAGGCATTCATCTCCGGCCTGGGCAACATCTACGCCGATGAAGCCCTCCACCGGGCGGGACTGCACCCCGCCCGGCAGGCAAACACCCTCACCACGGCCGAAGCGGAAGCCCTCTTCCGGGCCATCCGGGAGGTTCTGGAAGAAGGGATTGCCAGCCGGGGTACCAGCGTGAGGGATTACGTGGACGGCACGGGACAGGCGGGTAGCTTCCAGGAAAAATTGCGGGTATACGGCAAAAGAGGGCAGCCCTGCCCCCGGTGCGGCCTGCCCGTCGCGCGCCTGCGCCTGGGCGGCCGCAGTGCATACTTCTGCCCCGGATGCCAGAAGTAACCAGGGCTCTAACAAATCACCATTCGACCGTCCCTCCCATACAAATGGTTAGGAGACCCCAAAAACCACCTGGGAGGGAGCGGTCAGTGGAGTTATTTACCATCCTCATCTTTGCCCTTGCCCTGAACATGGACGCCTTCGCAGCCGGGGTAGCCTATGGTGTAAGGGGTATCCGGCTGCCCTTTTCTTCTGTGCTGATCATCAGCCTGATGTCGGTTGCGGCCATCAGCCTTTCCATGATTGCCGGGAACCTGTTAGCCAGGGCCATCTCTTTAAGCTTCGCCCGGCATCTGGGTGGGATTATCTTAATCCTCATCGGACTATGGGTACTGTTTCAGGCCATGAGAGAAGGAAATAACGAAGGGGAACCCGCACGGGAAGAGGAACCCCGGCCCCTGGTCCAGATCAGGATCCGCACCCTGGGGGTTATGGTCCAGGTACTGCGGGAACCCCACCGGGCCGACCTGGACCGCTCGGGCGTAATCTCCGCCGGGGAAGCCATCCTGCTGGGTCTGGCCCTGGCTATGGACGCCTTTGGTGCCGGCTTTGCCTTCTCCATGCTCGGCTTCGACCTGATGCTCACCGCCTTTCTGGTGGGAGCCGGGCATATAATTACCACCTACGCAGGCCTGCTGGCCGGTCGTACGTTCGGGGCCACCACCCTGGGCCGCCATTTTTCCGCCCTGCCCGGCTGTATACTGATCCTGCTGGGGCTGTTCAAGCTGTATTAATGCAGCAAAGCCTGCAGGAACCCGGTCCTGTTGAGCGAATTGCTTTTATAGCGGGCCAAAGAAAATTCAGCGCACTTTCCCGCCTGCAAGCTGCAATCTGGAGTGATGCATATTTGTCCTGGCACCTCAAGGTAAAAAAAGATAAAAGCTTTAAGGTGCGCTTGTTTTTTTTCGTTTTGATGCTGCTCATCATCCTGAACCTTGATCATCTGGGGCGGCTTATTTATCCTTTCCCCTACCGGGAAACGATTTTCAAGTATGCTTCCAGCTATGGGGTCGACCCCTTCCTGGTGGCAGCGGTGATCAAAACGGAAAGCAACTTCAATCCCCGGGCTACCTCCCACCGGGGCGCCCGGGGATTGATGCAGATAATGCCGGAAACGGGAAGCTGGGCGGCCCGGGAATTGGGCCTGAGCCACTACCACCGGGACCTGCTGTTCGACCCGGAATTCAACATTCATATCGGCACCTGGTATCTTGCCGACCTGCACCGGACTTTCAATAACGATCCCATCCTGGTCCTGGCCGCCTACAACGGCGGGCTGGGCAACGTGCAAAAGTGGCTGGAACAGCAGCGCTGGACGGGTGAAAAAAGCAAGCTGGACCAGATCCCCTTTGCCGAAACCAGGGATTTTATCCGCAAGGTGCTCTGGAACTACCAGGTCTACCGTTATCTTTACGGAGGTGACCATGGTGAAAAACATTATTAAGGGTGCCTTTTACGGCGCCGCGGTGGGAGACGCCCTGGGCGGCCCGGCGGAATTCATGAGCGCCGGGGAAATCCGGGAAAAGTACGGCGTCTTAAAGGACATGGTCGGCGGGGGCTGGCTGAACCTGGAACCCGGAGAATATACCGACGATACCCAGATGACCCTGGCGGTAGCCCGGGGCATCCTGGCCAATCCCACTTCCCCCATTGAAGAAACAGGCCGCCAGTTCATCCGCTGGTACCAGTCCGGGCCGCGGGATATCGGCAACACCACCTTGATGTCCCTGCGCAACTTCCTGCTGACGGGCAACTGGTATGAAGCCTCCCGCCTGACCGCCAAAACCTTAAATAAGCTCGACTCCAATGGCGGCCTGATGCGCACCCT
This sequence comes from Desulfofundulus australicus DSM 11792, assembly GCF_900129285.1. Taxonomy (GTDB): domain Bacteria; phylum Bacillota; class Desulfotomaculia; order Desulfotomaculales; family Desulfovirgulaceae; genus Desulfofundulus; species Desulfofundulus australicus. The sequence continues at coordinate 2,720 of NZ_FQUW01000035.1, read as the reverse complement.
GCCGGTGACCTTCGGCTACTGGGGCAATCTTCCGGCCATGGCCAGGTGGTCGGTCCAGATTGCCTATATGACCCACTACAGCCAGGAGGGAGCCACCTGCTGCCTCTTCTACAACTTCCTGATCTACCTGCTGGGGTCCTGCAGGAGTTTAAGCAAACGGGAAGCGATAACCCGGGCTCTCCAGCTGGCGGACAAGCACTGCCGTGAATTGAACATCCAGCCCAGCAAGTTTTTCTGGTACATCATCCGCCACATCCAGGAAGGCGCCCCGGAGGTCACCCCCCACGGCAGCGCCCTGGATACCCTGGCCGCAGCGCTGCAGTGTTTCCTGCACACCGAAAGTTTTGAAGACGCCCTCATCGCGGCAGTCAACCGGGGTGACGACACGGATACGGCCGGAACAGTCACCGGGGGCCTCGCCGGAACATATTACGGTTTCGAGGCCATCCCCCGGAAGTGGCTGGAGGCGCTTAAAAATAGCGAGCCCCTGGAAGAAATAAGTGAAAAGTTCTACCGGCTCATCCAGAGCAGCGCTTCCAGAGCGGAATCCCCAATGACGGACCATTCCCGGGGCTGGCCCACCTGCCGGGAAGATTCACAGGTTTAAGGCCTCATTCATGCTCCCGCTCCGGAAGCCCTGTATATCCAGCGTCACATAGGTATAACCCAGCTGCTTCAGTTTCTCAACAACCCTGCCGGAATGCCGGATAACGAGAGGGAAATAATCCCCCGGCACCTCTATGCGGGCCAGGTTGCCGTGATCCCTGAGCCGCAGCTCCGGTATGCCCAGCTGCCGTAAAAATTTCTCCCCTTCGGCCACCCGCGCCAGCCCCTGGCGGGTGATGGGAGTGCCGTAGGGGAACCTGGTGGCCAGGCAGGGGGAAGCCGGCTTACCGGCAGTGGGCAGGCCCAGCCGGCCGGACAGGGCGCGGATCTCCTGCTTGGTCAAACCCGCTTCCATCAGGGGGCTGCAGACCCGCAGCTCCCGGGCGGCCTTAAGTCCCGGCCGGTAGTCGCCCGCATCCCCGGCATTGGCGCCGTCCAGCACGCAATTAAGGCCGTGGGTACGGGCCACTTCCCACAGCCGGGCGTAAATTTCCTTCTTGCAGTGGTAGCAGCGATCCGGGGGATTGGCGGCCAGCACCGGGTTGTCCAGGCCCCTTACGGAAACAGCAAGATGCCTTACCCCGATTAAACGGGCCAGCTCTTTTGCCTCTTCCACCTCACCCGCAGGATAAATTTCCGAGGTAGCCGTAACCGCCAGGATTTTTTCCTCCCCCAATACCATGCGGGCCACTTTAAGCAGTAAAGTGCTGTCCACCCCTCCGGAAAAGGCCACCAGACAACCATCCAGATTCTCTAGGATTTTCTTCAGATGATCAAATTTATTTAAGAGGCTCATGGTTGTCACCTGCCTTTGTAATCTTTCGCCGTAAAATGTAAACCTCCTCCGGATAAGGTAGGATCTATATTTTCTAATGCAGGAATTTTTTGTTTTGATGTAGAAAAAAGGCCCTGTTATCTAATCTGGACTTACAGGAGTCAGACGGGGTGGGGTTTTTAAGCCGCAGCAAAGGATCGATACTTCTGGTGGAAGACTCTGCATTAACCAGGTTTTATTCCAGAAGGCTTTTAGAAAACAACGGTTATGAAGTAGCAGAGGCGGCCAGCGGGGAAGAAGCCCTGGTCAAAATAAGGGAAAGGCTCGATCCATTTGATCTTGTTATTATAGACATTAACCTGCCCGGTATCGATGGCCTGACCACTATAGAAAAAATAAAGGCCATCCCGCATTACCGTTACGTTCCGGTGATGATTTTGACTGTTGAAGCAAAGATATCCACGGTTAAGCAGGCCATCCAGGTGGGCGCCATCGAATACCTTTGCAAGCCTTTCAGCACCGAACAATTACTGCAGCGGGTAGAAAGGCTTATTGGACGCAGCGAAGACCCCCGCGAAATTTTAGAAAGGTTGCTTAGATTAGAAATTAACCGCGCCAAAAGAGGAAATTCAAAATTTTCCCTGGTACTGGCGCAGAGAACAGCAGCCGGCAGGTTCAACACAGCAAGTGTAAAGAGGCTTCTGCAGAAAAAGCTGCGTGAAATTGACGAGGTACTGATGCTTGATGATAACCTCCTGGCGCTGGTACTTCCCTTAACAGATAAGGAAGGAGCAGCCACAGTAATAAAAAAGCTGCAGGAATGGGTGGCTGAAAAAGGGTGGCGCTTTGGCCTGGCGGTTTACCCGGAAAACGGCGGGAATGGCAAAGAATTGTTCGGGTACGCCCAAACCGCAATTTCAAAAAGCTAATATTTAAAACTTTTCCCTTCGCCATAAAAAGCAAACCTCCTTCGTTACCCAGGTTTTTACGTAACGGGTAACCATAGGAGGTTTGTAGCAGTTACCAACAGGCCAACAAATATTGATAAAATATAACAAAACAGTTATCATAAAATTATGGAACTATTAACCATCAGTAAAGCGGCAAAGAAATTGGGCGTTCATCCGAACAGCTTGCGCAACTGGGAGAAGCGCGGTTTAATCAAGCCCGTCCGTCTGCCTGGAGGCCAGCGCCGGTACTCTATGGACGAACTTAACAGGCTGCTGCAGTCCGGTCAGTTGACTGACGGGCAGGAATCAGTTGTGCTCTATGCCAGGGTATCCACTAAAAAGCAGGCTGACGCAGGCAATCTGGACCGGCAGATCGAACGGCTGCGGCA